>JBGTSB010000029.1:0-33780 GCA_041940525.1 Hyphomicrobium sp. | reverse complement strand
TTTGATCATCGTTTCCAGATAGTCGAACGCCTTGTCGACATCCTTTTCATCCGGCCGTCTCGGGCTGCCCGCGAAACTGCGCCGAGGCGACCTGCAAGGACGTTGGCGTGGTGTGCGTCGACTCCGGCTATGACATCCACTTCGCAGGCGCTGCCGGTCTAGACATCAAAGGCACGGAGGTGCTCGGCCACGTCGCCACCGAAGACGAAGTTGTCGAAGTCGTCGCGGCCCTCGTCCAGCTCTATCGCGAACAGGGCCGCTACCTGGAGCGGATCTACAAGTGGGCCAAGCGGGTCGGCCTGAAGACCATTCAGGAAATCATCATCGACGACCTGGAACAGCGCCGCTTCTACTACGACCGTTTCGTCTTCTCGCAGAAAACGGCTCAGGTCGATCCATGGTCGGAACGCGTCTCCGGCCTGGACAAGCACGAGTTCAAACCTATGGCAGAACTGCCTGTACCGGAGGCTGCGGAATGAGCCTGATACAAACGCAAACGTGGGCCAAGATTGGGAAGCTGGACGACATTCCGCTGAGAGGCGGCCGGGTCGTGAAAACAGCCGCAGGCTGCGTCGCCCTGTTTCGCACGGCAACGGATCACGTCTACGCCATCGATGATCGCTGTCCACACAAGGGCGGGCCGCTGTCTCAAGGGATCGTTCACGGAGAGGCCGTGACCTGCCCGCTCCACAACATGGTCATCAGTCTTGAGACCGGAGAGGCGCAAGGCGCCGACAGCGGCTCTGTTAAAACCTACGCCGTAAAAATTGAGAACGGCGATATCCTCTTGGACCTCTCATTGCTGGCGGCACGCAATGCAGCTTGAAAAGCAACCAGCACCGGCAGTGCGCACGACGTGCCCGTACTGTGGTGTGGGCTGCGGCATCCTTGCCTCCGTTTCAAAAGACCTGCGTGTCGAAGTCTCGGGCGATCCCGAGCATCCGGCGAACTATGGCAGGCTGTGTTCGAAAGGTTCGGCGTTGGCCGAAACGCTGTCGCTTGACGACCGGCTCTTGTTTCCCAAAGTGTGTGGAGAGAAAGCCTCGTGGGACGACGCGCTCGATAAAATCGCGAGCACGTTTCGCGCGGCCATCGAGTCAGATGGTCCGGACAGCGTCGCGTTCTACGTGTCAGGCCAGCTTCTGACTGAAGACTACTATGTCGCCAACAAGCTGATGAAGGGCTTCATCGGCGCGGCCAACATCGACACAAATTCACGCCTATGCATGTCGTCCTCTGTCGCCGGCCACAAGCGGGCGTTCGGCTCGGACACTGTCCCAGGGTGCTACGAAGACCTAGACCAAGCGGACTTGATCATCCTCGTGGGGTCGAACCTGGCCTGGTGCCATCCGATCCTCTTTCAGCGCATCCTGAAAGCGAGGGAAGAACGCGGCACGAAGCTAATCGCGATTGATCCGCGTGCCACGGCAACGACGGAGGAAGCCGATCTCCACCTGGCCATCAAGCCAGGCTCGGATGTCGCGCTATTTAACGGCCTATTGCGCGAGCTCGCTCGCCGGAAAGCCCTAGATCAGACTTTCATCGACTCGAACACAAACGGTTTCCCGGAAGCACTCGCCACCGCTAGCGAGTTGTCAGGTGATGACGTGCTGGCCACCTGCGGCATCAGCGAAAAAGACCGTGATGCCTTCTACGCGCTCTTCCTGAACAACGAACGCACCGTCACCATGTACAGCCAGGGCGTCAACCAATCGGTCTCTGGCACGGACAAGGTCAACGCAATCATCAACTGCCACCTAGCGACCGGACGCATCGGCAAACCCGGCGCGGGACCATTCTCTATCACAGGCCAGCCCAACGCGATGGGCGGCCGCGAAGTGGGCGGCATGGCCAATATGCTCGCCTGCCACATGGATATCGAACGCGAAGACCACCGCCGTATTGTCCAGTCGTTCTGGCGCTCGCCTGCGATCGCACAACGGCCGGGCTTGAAAGCCGTCCAGCTCTTGGAAGCGCTGGAAGCCGGAAAAATCAAAGCGCTTTGGATCATGGGCACAAGCCCCGTTGACAGCATGCCAGACGCGAACGCCGTACGTGCCGCCCTGGCAAAGTGCCCCTTCGTCGTCGTCTCGGAAGTGCAGCGCCGCACGGATACGACTGCCACCGCTGACGTGCTTTTGCCGTCTCTGGCTTGGGGAGAAAAAGACGGCACGGTCACCAATTCAGAGCGCCGGATCTCCAGGCAACGGATATTTATACCTGCGCCAGGCGAAGCGAGGGCAGACTGGTGGCAATTGGCCGAAGTCGGCAAGCGCCTGGGATGGACGGAACATTTCTCTTATAGGGGCCCAGCTGAAATCTTCAGCGAGTACGCTTCACTTGCTGCATTCGAAAACGATGGAACGCGCGACTTCGATATCGGCGCCTATGCCGCCATCGATCGCGCAAGCTATGAAAATCTCAAACCCTTCCAGTGGCCACAACCCGCAGGCGGTAAGCCGCGGGAAACGTCGCGCTTCTTCGCCGGTGGCCGCTTCTACACTGAAGACGGGCGCGGGCGTTTCGTTGCAACGCCTGTTAGGGCGGTCGCCAACGCTACCAACCCAGACTTTCCGCTGGTCTTGAACACGGGCCGTATCCGCGATCAGTGGCACACCATGACGCGAACGGGCCGCGCGCCAACACTCAACACACATATCGCAGAGCCTTTCGCGGAAATGCACCCGGATGATGCCAAGGCGCTTGGCATCTCCGATGCCGATCTCGTCACCGTGGAGAGCCCGCGCGGCAAGGTTCTGGTCCGGGCATTGATCACGGACCGGCAGCGTCCTGGCTCAATCTTCGTGCCTATGCATTGGACGGATCAGCTGGCCAGTGGAGCGCGCGTTGACGCGCTGGTCTCCCGCGCCACCGATCCGGTTTCCGGCCAGCCTGAGTTCAAGGCGACACCCGTCGCGGTCTCCCGCTTCTGCGCGAACTGGTACGGTTTTGCCGTGACGCGCGAACGGCCATGTGTCTGCGCAAACACTGCCTACTGGGCAACGGCGCAAACGAGGAAGGGCTGGCGTACGGAACTCGCTGGCAGCCAGCCTCTGGAAGATTGGGACGCCTGGGCCCGCTCCCTGATGTCGGATGAAGGCAGCACCTTAGAGGTCATTTCCTACCGCGATGCCAACGCCGGCATCTATCGCTTCGCGGGCTTCAACGGCGAGCATCTCGAAGGGGCGGTATTCATTGCGCCAACGCCGGTCATCGTTTCGCGCAACTACGCGATTGATGCCTTCGCAACCACGTTCTCCAGCTATCAGCAACGGGCGCGTTTGCTTGCAGGCCGCGCGGGCGCCGAAGAACGCGACCGGGGCCCAACGATCTGTGCCTGCTTTGAGGTCGGCCTCAACGACATTGTCGAGGCGGTTACATCTGGCGGCTGCGCCAGCGTCGAAGCGGTCGGTTCGGCATTGAAGGCCGGGACAAACTGCGGCTCCTGCCGGCCGGAGCTGAAGAGGATTATTCATGAGCGCGCCGTCGAAAAGGCTGTCTAGCCGCGTCCCTAGGACGATCGGCGGCACAAACGAGAGACGATCAGAGTGGCGTCCCGTTTACCGGGCTCACAATGAGAATACGAGGCTCCAACGAAGGAGCGCTATAACACTCCTGAACTGGCAACGGCGCCGGTCCAAATCATGGAAAGGAAGTCATGGTCTCACGTGCGGGACCATGGGCACCCAACGCAAGCAGCCACGCTGTCTTGCAAACTTTGGATCTTTGGCGTCGCCCGGTAACCGGATGCGACAGGTATTTGCGGAAGGAGCAAACCTCAATGTCTGCTGAGAAGTTCAATATTTTCTCATTCACGGGTAAGATGAAGGTCCTTCATCTCACCTGGTTCGCATTCTTTCTAACCTTCGTCGTCTGGTTCAACCTCGCGCCGCTGCTGAAAGCGATCCAGGAAACCTTCGGGCTCTCCAAAGCCCAAGTCACCACGCTCTTGATCCTCAATGTCGCACTGACCATACCGGCGCGAATCCTCATCGGGATGCTGACAGACCATTTCGGCCCGCGCCGGGTTTACTCAGCGCTTCTCGCCGTCGCATCCATTCCTTGCTTTGCCTTCGCCTTCGCGGACAACTTCACGCAGCTGGCAATCGCGCGCTTCGCTCTTGGTCTGATTGGCGCGGGCTTCGTTATCGGTATCCGCATGGTGTCGGAATGGTTCCCGGCCCACGAACTCGGCACGGCCGAAGGCATTTACGGCGGCTGGGGTAACTTCGGTTCGGCCGCGGCCGCCTTCACCCTTCCGGCTGTTGCGCTTTGGTTTGGCGGTGATGATGGCTGGCGCTACGCCATTGCCGTAACCGGTCTCATGAGCCTCATCTTCAGCTTCATCTATTACTTCAGCGTCACCGACGTGCCAAAAGGCTCGCGCTACTTCAAGCCGCGCAACACCACGGCGATGGAAGTCACCAGCAAGGGCGACCTGTTCTTCCTGCTCATCATGAAACTGCCTCTGTACATCGCGCTTGGCTTGCTGGCCTGGCGGCTGACCAATGTCGACATGCTCTCGACCACGATGGCGTATAGTGTCTATGCTGGCTTGGCGGCTTTGTATGCCTATGACGCGTTCCTGGCTATCCGGGCAAACGCGAACGTCTTCAAGGAAGAGGTTCCCGAGATCCACAAATACAAGTTCAAGCAGGTCGCGGTTCTCAACGTCCTCTACTTCGCAACGTTCGGCTCGGAACTGGCCGTCGTCTCCATGTTGCCGCTGTTCTTCGCCGACACGTTCGGTCTTTCCGCCGTCGTCGCTGGCATGGTCGCCTCGGCCTATGCCTTCATGAACCTGATGTCGCGCCCCGGTGGCGGGTGGCTGTCCGACAAGTTCGGCCGCAAGTCCACATTGATCGTGCTGACGGCAGGTCTGGCACTTGGCTACGCCTGCATGGCGCTCGTAGATTCGTCCTGGCCGGTATGGTTGGCAGTGATTGCCGCCATGGCTTGCTCGTTCTTCGTGCAAGCGGGTGAAGGCGCAGTGTTTGCGGTCGTGCCGCTGATCAAGCGCCGCCTGACCGGTCAGATCGCCGGCATGACGGGCGCCTACGGCAACGTCGGCGCGGTGATCTATCTGATCATCTACTCGATGGTCGATGCCTCGACCTTCTTCTGGGTCATCGCCGCAACGGCCGTTCTCGGTCTCGCCATGCTGTTCATGCTCGACGAGCCGAAAGGTGAGATTGCCGAATACAACGACGATGGTTCCGTTACCATGATCAAGGTCGGCGCCTAGCCGCCCTCGGCCATGGGCTTTATAAGCGACAAGCATTTGCAGTGGGCCGCCTCAGGCCCACTGCATTGATTTGGATTAAGACCGGCGTGAGCGCTATTGCCAAGGCAGCTAAACGGCCAGCGAACAGCGGGACGGCCCTTCCGGCCCGCTACGGAGAAGTTACGGCCGTTGTCGGGGGCTATTCGACCGCGGGTGCCAGCGGCCGCAACAGCGACGCCTTCACCGCCCGCATTCCTGAATCCGAATCGGAGCGCTGCCTAAAAGGCATTGTGTCCTGCATCGCTGACGGCATTTCAACCAGCAACCGGGCGGACGAAGCCAGCCAGACTGCTGTCATCCAATTCGCTAACGATTATTACGACACGCCGGAAACGTGGACAGTCCGCGACGCAGGTAGCCGCGTGCTTCTTGGTCTCAATCGCTGGATGCTGGCGCAGGCTCCGGAGTCGACGGCGCAGTATGATGCACTGGTCACAACGTTCACCGCACTCATCCTGCGATCCCACACAGCTTACATCCTGCATTCTGGAGACTGCCGTGTTTATCGCTACAGATCCGGCAAGATCGAATGCCTGACTCGCGATCACGTCAGAACAATCGCGAAGAACGAGCAGCTGCTGACGTCGGCGCTGGGTTTCGAACTCCACCTCAATGTCGACTATCAGGAGACCCAGATTGAGAAAGGAGACCTCTTCTTGCTGGCAACGGATGGCGTGCACCAGCATGTTTCCGAAGACGATCTGATAGAGTTTATCGAGAAGTGCCAGGTTAGCTCACGCCCCGAGTTTGAACACTCGGCCAAGAAACTTTGCACGTTGGCCGGGGCGAATGGCAGCAAGGACGACCGCAGCGCGCTGTTTGTTCGCGTCGAAGACCTAACGACCGAAAACATTGATGAAGCGCACCGCCGGCTGAGTCAGCGCAAGTTCCCGCCCGCGCTCGACGTCGGGCAGAAAATCGACCGTTATACCGTCGAGCGAATTCTGCACTCCGGCACGAAAAGCCTAGTCTATCTGGTTCGCGATAGCGAAAGCGGTGAGCGGCTTGTGCTAAAGGCACCATCACCGAATTTCGAAGATGACCTGAACTATCTTGAAGAGTTTCACCGCGAGATGTGGGTGGCGCGGCAATTCGATGATCCTGGCCTGATGAAGGCCTGCGTGCCGCCGGAAAGCAGCAAGTATCTCTACATGCTGTTCGAATACCTCCACGGCAGAACACTGCGCCAGTGGATGCAAGATACGCAAACCATTCCCCTCGCGCGCGTACGCGAAATCATCGGCGATCTCATTCGAGCCACGCGCGTGCTGCACCGGGCCGGGATGGTCCATCGCGACCTGAAGCCCGAAAACGTCATCATCTCCGAGCAGGGCAGCCTTAAAATTATAGATTTCGGCACTGTGCAGGTGCCGGGACTGGCGGACATTGCACAGTCGGGCAGCGGCGAGTTCGCAAAAGGCTCGGTTGACTACGTCGCCCCCGAAACGCTTCTGGGTCAGCGTGCGACGACGCAATCGGACCTCTTCTCAATTGGCTGCATCACGTACGAACTGCTGAGTGGACGCGTACCTTACGAGCTGGATCCAAGCGGCCGGCGCTGGCCAAAAACGTTCTCCGGCTGGTCATATAAGCCCGCGCGCTACCTGCGTAAGGACATTCCAGATTGGCTGGACTACGCCGTCGAACGCTGCGTCGCGCCTGATCCCACAAATCGTTACGTGGCGATGTCCGAATTCTTTGAAGACCTAAAACGTCCTGGCGCTTGGGCTGCGTCAAAGCGCTCCCACGTTGCGCTGAAAGATCGTGATCCATTGACCTTCTGGAAATGCGTTTCTCTAGTTCTGGCGATTATCATCCTTGTCCAATGGGTTCTCACTTTGCGATGAGGTAGGCAGAGCCACGCAGCAATTGGACCGCGCGGATAATTCGCGCGGCCCAATCCCATTCACGTGCAAGAGTTACGACTTGGGAAGGAGGACCGTGTCGATCACGTGAATGACACCGTTCGACTGCTTGACGTCGGGGATCGTAACGGTCGCGACGTTGCCGCTGGCGTCCTTAATCTTGAGATCGCTGCCGTCAAGCATGGTTGTCACGCTCTCGCCGGCGACTGTCGAAACCGAGTGAGCGTTATTGTCGTCCTTGGTCATCTGCTTGATGTCTGAACTGGACGGGGCCTTACCCTTAAGGACGTGGTAGGTGAGAATCTTCTGCAGCTGCGCCTTGTTCTCAGGCTTCAGAAGGTTTTCAAGTGTGCCTTCCGGCAACTTCTTGAACGCAGCGTCCGTTGGCGCGAATACAGTAAACGGGCCATCGCTGGATAGCGTATCAACAAGCCCGGCTGCCTTCACAGCTTTGACCAAGATCGTGTGATCTTCGGACTTGGATGCATTCTCAACAATATTCTTGGACGCATACATTGGCGCGCCACCAACAGTGACGGCCTTCTCAGCAATAGCTGTTGGGGCGTTTGCGAACGAAGCGAGACCTGCGCCGGCAAGGACAGCGGCGGCAAGTGAGAAAGCGAACTTTGACTTGTGCATGGGTCGTGCTCCTGATCTGTTTTTATCGACACCCATGTCTACGTTCGCACGGCAGATAGGTTTTAGGCGTGGATGATTTGTAATGATCTCGTCTTGAACATGACTTGGGAGCGCATGCAGAGTTCGCGTTAGTTACAAAAGGACGCCACGCTATTTCGAGATTGAGAACATGAGCACAAGCTTAGAGTTTTTCCCCACTTGCGTCTGGCTATACCCTGGCGCCGTCGACAGCGGCTTGTCCCAGCCGTTTCAGTCAACTGTTTGCACCCGCGTTTGCTGCGGAGCGCATGCTCGCCATTATCAATGCCCTCGAGCCATCGCAAACCGGCCAGCATTCGCTTGAGCCGGAAAGCCTATATTGCCTTGCCCTGAGACCAGCCGGCACTTCGGCGACACAGCAAACGATTCTCAGGCCACGTTGTTGCGTCTTTTGCACCTGATGGGAGATCGATTTGCCATAAGAGTGGTGGAGCCGAGGGGAGTCGAACCCCTGACCTCTACAATGCCATTGTAGCGCTCTCCCAACTGAGCTACGGCCCCGAACCTTGGGATGCGGGCGGCCTTACTGGCGGCCCGAAAAAAGAGACGTTTCATTAGGCCGGGAGCGGCCAAACTGCAAGCCTGTTTTTGGCTCAGTCTAGAGCTTTCCCGGCCTTGAATTTTGCGTGGCGCAAGCCTCGATTAGGTCTCGTCTTCGTCGCCGTCTTTCACGGCTACGATGCCAGAGACGTCGCCGCCTTCTTCTTCGTCTTCTTCCAGGAACGTTTCGTCACCGTCGTCGGCGATATCTTCGCCGTCATCGCCGGTATCGATATCGTCCAGCGTATCCTCTTCCGAATCATCCGTCTCGTCTTCGGATTTCGGCGGGCTGTCGGCTTTCGGCGGCTTGCGGGCCGGTTTTTCGTCGGCTGGCGTGGGAACGGGCCCGGAGGCCAGTTCATAGACGGTGCCGCAGATTGGGCAAATGATCGGATCACGGTTCAAATCATAGAACCGTGCATCGCATTCGGCGCTTTGGCAGGTGCGCTTCGTCCCGCGCGCTTGCTTGGTGGACATGCTGGTGACCTTCGAATTTCAGAGATTTGAATGCGGTCTGCCATATGCCAAAGGCGCTGTCAAAATGCATTTGCCAAAATGAGTGCTTCGAATTGTGTGGTGGCGTTGACACAGATCGGCGCATCGGGTCTATGCCGGGGGGCACAAGCTGAAAAAGCTGGGCGCTATCAGATTTTAGCGTGCCAATAACCGCAGAGGCGCAGACCTTGTCCCAATCGCCGCAGCCCAAACCCCTATCCACCAAAAAGGCCGGTCCACTGAAAGGCCGAACCCGTGTTCCCGGCGATAAGTCGATTTCGCACCGGGCGCTGATGTTCGGCGCGATCGCGACTGGCGTGACGCGGATTTCGGGGCTGCTTGAAGCCGAGGACGTGCTCAACACGGCGGCGGCCGTCACGGCGCTGGGTGCGCCGGCGCAAAGATCCGGGGCGCAATGGGAGGTGAAGGGCCGCGGTGTTGGCGGCTTGCAGCAGCCGGGTAGCGCGTTGGACCTTGGCAATTCCGGCACGTCGACACGTCTGATGCTGGGTTTGATCGCCGCGCACGACATGACCGTGACGCTTCAGGGCGATGCCTCACTGTCGCGCCGGCCGATGAGCCGCGTGCTCAAGCCACTGCGCCAGATGGGTTTGCAGACGGCAGGCAATCAAGAAACGTTGCCGCTGACTGTGACGGGGTCGTCGCGGCTGGTGCCGATCACGTATGAGCTGCCGGTGCCGTCGGCGCAGGTGAAGTCCGCCGTTTTGCTCGCCGGGCTTGGAACGGCGGGCGAGACCTCTGTGATTGAGCGCGAGGCGACGCGGGATCATACCGAGCGCATGCTGCGCTACTTTGGGGCCGATGTTTCCGTTGAGCCGGAAGATGGCGGCGGGCAGCGGATTACGGTTTCAGGTGATGCCGAGCTGACGGGCCAGGACGTAACAGTGCCGGGTGACCCGAGTTCGGCGGCGTTTCTGGTGGCTGCCGCTGTGATCGTGCCAGGTTCTGATATTTTGGTCGAGGGCGTGCTGGTCAACCCGACGCGAACGGGCTTTTACACGACTTTGCAGGAGATGGGCGCCGACGTTTCATTCGAGAATGAGCGCGAGGAGGGTGGCGAGCCGATCGCGGATATTCGCGCGCGTTACTCTACGCTAAAGGGCGTCGAGATTCCGGCCCAGCGGGCCCCCAGCATGATTGACGAGTACCCTGTTCTGGCGGCCGTAGCCGGCTATGCGGAGGGGGCGACCCGGATGGAGGGGCTGGAAGAGCTCAAGGTGAAGGAAAGCGACCGGCTGACAGCCACGGCGGAAGCGTTGATTGCCAACGGTGTGGTCGCGCGTGCGGACGGCGACAAGCTGATTGTCGAGGGGACAGGGCAGGTGCCTGGCGGCGGCATGGTCGAGACGCAGATGGATCATCGGATCGCCATGGCGTTCTTGACGATGGGACTGGCTAGCGAGGCTCCAATCGGGATTGATGACGCTTCTATGATCGCGACGAGCTTTCCTGAGTTTAAGAGCCTGATGGAGACCCTTGGGGCGGCCTATGTCTGAGGCGGCGGGCAAACGTCCGCCCGGTGCTGGCATTGTGATCGCGATTGATGGGCCGGCGGCTTCCGGCAAGGGCACGCTGGCCAAGCGGATCGGGCAGCACTTCGGATTTCCGGTGCTTGATACGGGCTTGCTCTACCGGGCCGTGGCGCGGGATGTGGCGGCCAAGGGCTGGCGGCTGGATGATGGCTGGGCCGGCGTTTGTTATGCGCGGGCGCTCGATCCATTCACGTTTGATGATCCTGAATTGAGGGGGCGCGGGGCTGGCGACGCAGCGTCGATCGTTGCCCGAATTCCCCATGTCCGCGCGGCGCTCTTGGCCTATCAGCGGGCGTTTTCCCGCCAGTTGCCGGGGGCAGTTCTAGATGGCCGTGATATCGGAACTGTGGTCTGTCCGGGTGCGGATGTAAAAATATTTGTTACCGCGAGCACGGAAGAGCGGGCCAAGCGCCGGTTTACGGAACTCCAGGCGCGCGGATTAGAATTGTCTGGAGAACCAGTCACTTATGAGGCGGTTCTGGCTGATATCCGCCTGCGTGACGAGCGTGATGCTGGCAGATCCTCGTCGCCGATGAAAATGGCTGACGATGCTGACTTGCTCGATACCACGGCATTGGATATAGAAGCCGCATTCGACGCCGCTGTCGGATTGATCAAGAGGAAGATCGGCCAGTAGGGATTTGACAATCCCGAAACTGTACTGGCGGGGCCAAAGCGCTTCATCCAGCGGACGCGACCAAAATCAACCGAACTTGCTGACAGGTGAACTGCGGCCGCCACTGAGCGCCCGCATACCCCATGAGCATCACTGAACAAACCCTGCGCCGGCGCGTCACGCACCGCTGGCGCGCATCTGTATTTATTAGGAGCACGAATGAGCGCTGAAGTAGCAAAAGACCTCAATCCATCGCGCGAAGAATTCGCCGCCATGTTGGCTGAAAGCCTGGCGAAGGACGATGTGTTTGAAGGCACCGTTGTTAAAGGCAAGGTCGTTGGCCTTGAGAAGGATCTGGCCGTTATCGACGTCGGTCTGAAGATGGAAGGCCGCGTTCCGGTACGCGAGTTCTCGCCATCGGCGAAGGATGGTGGCCTCACGATCGGCGACGAAGTCGAGGTTTACCTGGAGCGTGTTGAGAACGCTCTTGGCGAAGCGGTTTTGTCTCGTGACAAGGCTCGCCGCGAAGAGAGCTGGGTGCGCCTTGAAAAGAATTTCGAGAAGAACGAGAAGGTGAAGGGCGTCATCTTCAACAAGGTCAAGGGTGGCTTCACCGTTGACCTCGACGGTGCCGTCGCCTTCTTGCCGGGCAGCCAGGTGGATATCCGCCCTGTTCGCGACATCGGCCCGTTGATGCATCAGGAACAGCCGTTCCAGATCTTGAAGATGGATCGCCGTCGCGGAAACATCGTTGTTTCCCGCCGCTCTGTCTTGGAAGAGACCCGCGCCGAACAGCGTGCCGACATCGTCGCGCGCCTTGCGGAAGGTCAGGTTATCGAAGGGCTGGTCAAGAACATCACCGATTACGGTGCGTTTATCGATCTTGGCGGCATCGACGGCCTGTTGCACGTGACCGACATGGCTTGGCGTCGCGTGAACCATCCATCCGAGATCTTGAACGTCGGCGACACGGTGAAGGTGCAGATCATTCGCATTAACCCGGAGACCCAGCGTATCTCCCTTGGCATCAAGCAGCTGCAGGCTGACCCGTGGCAGGCGATCGAAGCGAAGTATCCGATTGGCGCGCGCTTCACGGGCACGGTTACGAACATCGCTGACTACGGCGCGTTCGTTGAGCTTGAGCCTGGTGTTGAAGGCTTAATCCACGTTTCGGAAATGAGCTGGACCAAGAAGAACGTTCACCCTGGTAAGATCGTTTCGACCAGCCAGCAGGTTGAAGTTCAGGTTCTTGAAGTGGACCCGAACAAGCGCCGTATTTCGCTTGGCTTGAAGCAGACGCAGGACAATCCTTGGGATGCGTTCCTGGCTCAGCATCCGAAGGGCTCCACCGTTGAAGGCCCGATCCGTAACATCACTGAATTCGGTCTGTTCATTGGGCTGGATAACGGTGTGGACGGCATGGTGCACTTGTCCGACCTCGATTGGCAGAAGGCCGGCGAGGAAGCCATCAAGGACTACAAGAAGGGCGACAACGTTCAGGCCATCGTTCTTGATGTCGACAGCTCCAAGGAGCGCATCTCGCTTGGCATCAAGCAGCTTGGCGGCGATCCAGCCGATGAGCTGGCCAAGTACAAGAAGGGCGATCAGGTCACCTGCGAGGTCGTTGCCGTGCAGGAGAATGGTATCGAGGTGAAGATCGCCGATACTGAAATGACGACGTTCGTTAAGCGCTCTGACTTGTCGCGTGACCGTTCCGAACAGCGTCCGGAACGTTTCTCGGTCGGCCAGAAGGTCGACGCGGCTGTTGCTGGTGTCGACAAAGCGGCACGTCGCATCAATGTTTCGATCAAGCAGCTTGAAATTTCCGAAGAGAAGCAGGCCGTGGCTCAGTACGGTTCTTCGGACTCGGGCGCTTCGCTTGGTGACATCTTCAAGGCGGCCATCAAGAAGCGTGATGATGACGCCGACGATGAGGAACAGTCGTAAGCGAGAGCGTTAGCGACGGTTAATCACGATCTAGGCGCCGGGGAGGGGAACCTTTCCGGCGCTCGTTTTTTTGGGAGTTGAAGGCGGCGGGCTCAGGCTACTATGTTGATAGGGTGCCGACAGGCTGCGACGCTGGCTCTATCGGTGCCTTATGTCCTGATCCGGAGTTATTGATGAGCCTTGAAACCGAAGCCTTGTTGGAGAGGCGCCGCCTGCGCCGCCGCTTGAGTTTCTGGCGTACGCTAGGCGTGATCGCGGTTCTGCTGGTGGTGGGCGGACTGCTCGCGGGTAACGAGACCTTGGGCGAACTCACGCAAACGCCGCATATTGCACGCGTTTCCATTGAGGGCGCGATTACCGAGGATCGCGATAAGCTCAAATTGATAAAGAAGGCAGGGAAGTCGGATAACGTTCGCGCTATCCTTGTTTACATTAACAGCCCAGGCGGTACGACGACGGGCGGCGAGAGCCTGTTTGAGGCTTTGCGCGATGTATCGATGAAAAAGCCGGTTGTCGCGCAGTTCGGAACCGTGGCGGCGTCAGCCGGGTACATCGCGGGGTTGGGCACCGACCATATTGTGGCGCGTGGCAATACGATCACGGGCTCGGTGGGCGTTCTGATCCAGTGGCCGCAGGTCGACCAGCTGCTGGAAAAGATCGGCGTGAAAATGCACACCATCAAGAGCGGTGATCTGAAGGCGTCTCCCAATCCATTCGAGCCGATGGACGAGCGTACCCGGCAAGTTACGCGGGAGATGATCGAGGAAAGCAACCGCTGGTTTGTCTCGCTTGTCGAGAACCGGCGCAGAATTCGGGCCAGCGCCATACCAGGCTTACGCTCAGGGCGGGTTTATTCTGGCCGGGAGGCTCTGCAACACAAGCTTGTCGACCAGGTGGGTGGCGAGGAAGAGGCGCTAAATTGGCTGAAATCTCAAGGGGTTGATGCTGAACTTAAGCTGGTTGAGTGGAAGCCTTCGGCCGATCCGACCGGCCTTTGGGGGGCGGGCGCGCTGGCCCGTCTGGGCCGCAGCGCCTTTGGAGAGGCTGGCGGTGCCATCGCTGAAGCGCTGTCTGGAGATGGCCGGATTGGCACAGTTGGTCTTGACGGGCTTCTCTCGGTTTGGCACCCTTCCGAAAAGTAAAGCTATTACAGTACTTTCCTCGGGGCCAATCGTGATTAAGTCAGAGCTGATTCAAAAAATTGCTTCCGCCAATCCGCATCTCTATCACCGCGATGTGGAGCGGATCGTCAACGTTGTTTTCGATGAGATCGTCGATGCCCTCGCAAGAGGTGATCGGGTGGAGCTGCGTGGTTTCGGCGCATTCACGGTGAAGCATAGGGCTGCTCGTCAAGGCCGGAACCCGCGAACAGGTGCGCCGGTGCCTGTCGCGGAGAAGTACGTTCCGTTTTTCAAGACAGGTAAGGAGCTGCGCGACCGGCTCAATTCCGAGTCCGAACAGGTTCCGGCGTAACTCATTCGAGCATTCTACACTGGAGGGCGTACCGTGCTGCGACGGATCGCATGGACCATAGTCGCGTTTCCCGCGGCTGTTTTGCTGGTGACCCTGGCGATTGCCAATCGGCATTCGGTTCAGCTTGTGCTTGATCCTTTCCGGCCGGACGATCCTGTTCTGTCGCTAATGCTTCCGTTCTACGCCTATTTGTTCGGTGCGCTGCTGATTGGCGTGGTGCTGGGTGGCGTCGCAACGTGGATGACGCAAGGGCATTGGCGTCGTTCCGCCCGCGTAAAAACGCACGAGGCCCGGCGCTGGCATGCGGAGGCCGATCGTTTGACGCGCGAGCGCGATGCCATGGTTGCCGACAAGGCGCTGTTGACGTCAAGCCGCTAAGCCGCCGTCCTCGCGAACCTGCGCTTCGATTGCTATTGCGGGCGGTACCCGCCGGAAATCCTTATGTCTGTTCAAGTGAAAATATGCGGTCTGACGACCGGGCCAACGATGCAGGCAGCTCTTGATGCCGGCGCGGACTACGTTGGCTTGGTGTTCTTTCCGCCGAGCCCGCGCAATGTCGAGCTGGCACAGGCGCAAGCCTTGCGGGGTTTGGCCCGAGGGCGGGCTGATGTTGTCGCGCTGTTTGTTGACCCGAGTGATGAGCTTGTAAACGAGGTTGTCGCGACGGTATCGCCGGAAGTCATCCAGTTGCACGGCAGTGAGACGCCTGAGCGGGTTGCGGCCATCCGTTCTTTGACGGGGCGGCGCGTGATGAAGGCGATCAAGGTGCGTGAGGAAGAGGATGCGCACCAGGCTCTGAACTATGCCGGCATCGCTGATGTGATCCTCTACGACGCCAAGGCGCCCGCAGGAGCAAAACTTCCAGGTGGCAACGGTGAGGTGTTCGATTGGCAGCTGCTTCAATCCGTGAAAGACCGGCTGCCGTATATGCTATCAGGCGGTTTAACGCCCGATAATGTAGCCTCGGCTATCCGGCAGACGGGCGCGCTGGCGGTAGACGTGTCCTCGGGTGTTGAGTTAAGCCCGGGCCAAAAGGACGAAGAGTTGATACGGCGCTTCCTTCAGGCGGCAAAGACCGCTAATGAGGCGCGTTGAAATTTACGTGAGACTAGGCGCCGGTTTGGCGAACGGAGTGACATGACGGGCGAGGCGAAAATCAACAGCTACCGGACCGGACCGGATGACGATGGCCACTTCGGGTTGTTCGGCGGCCGCTTCGTAGCCGAAACGCTGATGCCGCTGATCCTTGATCTGGAGCAGGCATATAACGAAGCTAAGGCTGATCCAGGTTTTCAGGCTGAGCTCGCCGATCTGATGACGCATTATGGGGGGCGGCCGAGTCCGCTGTATTATGCTGAGCGTTTGACTGAGCACTTCCGCCAGCTCGCGGCATCAAAGGGTGGCTCGGGTGGCGCCAAGATTTATTTTAAGCGCGATGAGCTGAACCACACCGGCTCTCACAAGATCAACAACTGCCTTGGCCAGATTCAGTTGGCGCGGCGTATGGGTAAGACGCGGATCATCGCCGAGACTGGAGCGGGCCAACATGGCGTCGCGGTTGCAACGGTGTGTGCGCGGTTCGGTTTGCCGTGTGAGATCTTCATGGGAGCGACGGACGTGAAGCGGCAGTCGCCGAACGTCGCGCGCATGCACATGTTGAACGCTAAGGTGAATGCGGTCACCAGCGGCGCTGGGACCTTGAAGGACGCTATGAACGAGGCGTTGCGAGATTGGGTCACCAACGTCAAAGACACCTACTACATTATCGGCACAGCGGCGGGGCCGCATCCTTATCCGGAACTCGTTCGCGACTTTCAGTCCGTCATCGGTAAGGAAACGCGCGAACAGATGATGGAGCGCGAAGGTCGTTTGCCGGATACGCTTGTTGCGTGCATTGGCGGTGGCTCCAACGCGATCGGCTTGTTCCACCCGTTCCTGGATGATGATGGTATCGCGATCTATGGCGTAGAGGCTGGCGGGCATGGTGTTGATGTTGACAACGGACACGCGGCTTCAATGAGCGGTGGAAAGCCCGGCGTTCTGCACGGTAACCGGACGTATCTGCTCCAGGATGGCGACGGGCAGATCCTGGAAGGTCACTCAATTTCAGCAGGCTTAGATTATCCGGGCGTTGGGCCGGAGCATTCTTGGCTGAAGGATAGCGGCCGCGTGCAGTACGTACCGATCACCGACAAAGAAGCGCTTGATGCGTTTCAGTTGTGTGCCCGGCTTGAGGGTATTATTCCGGCGTTAGAGCCGGCTCACGCGCTGGGTTATGTCACCAAGCTCGCACCGACGCTGCCGCAGGATAATCTGCTGGTCATGAACATGTGTGGGCGCGGCGACAAGGACGTATTTGCTGTTGCCGGATACCTCGGCATGACGATTTGAGCGCTTCCATGACAAAAGACTCCCGTATCGATCGCCGGTTTGCGGCGCTCAAGGCTGAGGGCCGGCCCGCGTTGGTGACTTTCGTGACGGCCGGCGACCCGGACGCTGAAACGTTCAGCAAGATTCTCGCTGGCTTGCCGGAAGCGGGAGCGGATGTGATCGAAGTCGGCATGCCGTTCTCCGATCCCATGGCGGATGGGCCTGCCATTCAGGCGTCCTCGTTGCGCGCGCTCAAGGCCGGCCAAGACATGCGCAAGACGCTGAAAATGGTCGCTGACTTTCGGAAGGTGGACCCGGATACGCCCATCGTTTTGATGGGCTACTACAATCCGGTCTATGTTTTTCCGACAGAGGATTTCGTCGATGCAGCTGCTGAAGCGGGTGCGGATGGGCTCATCATCGTCGACGTTCCCCCGGAAGCCGATAACGAGCTGTGCTTGCCCGCGATGGCCAAGGGGCTGAACTTCATTCGGCTGACGACCCCGACGACGGATGACAAGCGGCTTCCGAAAGTTCTGACGAACACGTCGGGTTTTGTTTACTACGTGTCGATCACTGGTATCACGGGTGCGGCGGCGCCTGTGGTAAACGACGTTCATCAGCAGGTCGCGCGGATTAAGTCGGCTACGGAGCTTCCCGTGGTGGTCGGTTTTGGTGTTAGAACAGGGGAGCAGGCTGCTGCGATTGCGAAAGGGGCTGACGGAGTGGTTGTAGGCTCAGCGCTTGTCGACGCGGTGAAGCAAAGTCTTGATAATGATGGGCGAGCCACTGACAAAACCGTTGCCGCCGTGCTCGATCTGGTAAGAAGTCTAGCCCAAGCCTTGCGCCCGAGCTGAGGCGGCGAGGGATGCGACAAGATTAACCGCTTGCTTGGCAAATCTTATTTTCGGGCGGTTTTAACCGCAGTGTACTATCATTATCTCTAAGTTTGTTCCATTGAGGGCTGCGCAGGCGTAATCCATGGCTAGAAGGTTTTGATTTTTGCACTGCGGGCAGGAGTTCTGAGAGCGTGAACTGGATCAACAATATCGTCCGGCCGAAAATCCGCAGCTTCCTTACGACGAAGCGTGAGGTGCCGGATAACCTCTGGGTAAAATGCCCGGAAACTGGGCAGATGGTCTTCTACAAAGATTTGGAGGCCAATCAGTTCGTCATTCCCGGCTCGGACTATCACATGCGCATGGGCGCCCAAGCTCGTCTCGCGCACATGTTCGACGAAGGTGTCTACGAGCGTGTCGCCGTTGATGGTGTCGCGCAAGACCCGCTGAAATTCAGAGACGGTCGCCGCTATATCGATCGCTTGCGCGATGCCAAGACATCGACGGAACTGGAAGACGCGGTTCTGGTTGGCGAAGGCTTGTTAAAGGGTCAGCTGGTCGTCGCCGCTGCGCAAGATTTTCGCTTTATGGCCGGCTCGCTCGGTATGGCTGCCGGTGAAGCTGTGATCACTGGCATGCTGCATGCGGTGAAGCGGAACGCTCCGTTCATTTTGTTCGCGGCTTCCGGGGGCGCGCGCATGCAGGAAGGCATCATGTCGTTGATGCAGATGCCGCGAACAACGATCGCTGTGCAAAAACTGCGTGACGCAAAGCTTCCCTACATCGTCGTTTTAACCGACCCGACCACGGGTGGCGTTACCGCCTCCTACGCGATGTTGGGTGACGTGCACATCGCGGAACCTGGGGCGCTGATTTGTTTTGCTGGACCGCGTGTGATCCAGCAGACCATTCGCGAGCAGCTGCCAGAAGGCTTCCAACGATCAGAGTATCTGCTTGAGCATGGTATGATCGACATGGTCGTTCACCGCCATAAGTTACGCGATACGCTGGCGAGCGTAGCTTCGATCTTGTCCGGGCAGGAATCTGAGAAAATAGACTTCATACGGCCCGCCAAGAAGATGAACGGCACCAAGGCGCAGCTCAATGGCCACGCGGTTGATGGGCCGATGATCGAGCAAGCGGCGCGCAGTTCGGATGACGGTGTCGTTGACGCCGAACCGGTGTCCGACGATGAACGCTTCGACGCCAAACATGGAGACCGTGACCATGTGACGGAGATCGAAGGTACGTCGCAGCCGGAGTCGTCGCAGGGCAAGGATACGCCACCGGCTTAATCTCTGCGTTCAAATTCTAGATTATTTGGTGTTCGATGTTGACGGCATGGCCGGAAAGCGCTCTGTCGGGGGATTGCCCGTAAGGACACGGGTATAGGTTCACGAGCAAAGTCAAACCGCATGCCTACAAGCGATCAGCTGCTGGCAGAATTGAAACAGCTTCACCCACGGCTGATCGACTTGTCGCTCGGCCGTGTGGAGCGTTTGCTTGCAAAACTGGGTTTGCCGCACACCAAGCTGCCGCCAGTGATTCATATCGCCGGCACGAACGGCAAGGGTTCTGTCACCGCTTATCTTAAATCGATTTTGCAGGAAGCTGGACTGCGCGTGCACGTGTACACGTCACCGCACTTGGTTCGCTTTCATGAGCGCATCGAGCTGGCGGGAGCGGATGGCAAGGCGCGCCCGATCGCTGAAGATGCACTCGTCGACGTACTGTCGCGCACGCAGGCCGTGAACGATGGTGACGACATCACACAGTTTGAGATCACGACCGCGGCGGCGTTCCTGGCGTTTAGCGAACATGATGCCGATGTGCTGCTGCTTGAAGTTGGTCTTGGTGGCAGACTGGATGCCACCAACGTTGTTGAGAAGCCGGCGCTGACCGTGATCACCTCGATCTCACTTGATCATGCCGACAAGCTTGGCGATACGCTGGAGCTAATCGCGCGCGAGAAGGCTGGTATCTTGAAGCGCGGCGTGGCCTGCGTTGTTGCCCAACAGGATCCGGCGGTTCTGGATGTCATTCGCAGCGAGGCCGGCCGGGCTCATGCCGATCTGATCGCATGGGGCGAACGGTTTGATGCTTACGAGCAGCGTGGCCGGTTGACTGTTCAGCGAGAGGATGAGTTGCTGGATTTGCCTATGCCTGGGCTGATTGGCCGGCATCAGGTCGTCAACGCGGCGACAGCCGTGGTCGCGGCCATGGAGTTTTCCAACAACGCGCTTTCGTCAGAGGCCATCGAACAGGGGCTGCTCACCGTCTCCTGGCTGGGCCGTATGCAACGGCTCGACAAGGGGCCGCTGCCGAGCTTACTGGGCGCTGGCTCGGAGTTATGGCTGGACGGCGGGCACAACCCGGCCGCTGGCATGGTGGTTGCGCAGACGCTGGCTGATCTGGAAGAGCGGGCGCCAAAGCCTCTTTATCTGATCGCGGGAATGATGGCGCTGAAGGATGCCGCAGGCTTCCTCATGCCTTTCAATGGCTTGGCACGGCAAGTGGTTTCCGTGCCAATCCCGGGGGCGCAGGAAGATACTCACGCACCCGACGTGATCGCAGCGGCGGCTGAGAGCGTGGGAATACCGGCGAGCAGTTGCGCTTCGGTCGACGAGGCGCTGATGACGCTGGAGAAGGAGCACCCTGGTGCGAAGCGGGTGCTGATCTGCGGGTCATTATACCTGGCTGGCCACGTGCTGGCCTTGCAGGACGGCGTGGCGGCCCAGCCCAACTAAGCCCAAGCACGAGCCCAATAATCCAGCCTTGGTCCAAATTAGCCATGTTTGCTGCCGAACCTAACCCTATGGGCCAATTGATCCGAGGGACGTTGTGCTTCGGTCTGATTGAGATCTAATAAGCTTACAAATAGTCTTGTAGGACAGGAATGCATTTCGCCATCCGCGTGGTTCCGCTCAGTCGAGCGCCGGCCGGCGCGGAGCGGCTCAAAAATTCAAGACCTGGAGACTGGGATGGACGACGCCGATCTTTTCGAGCCTGAGACGCACTCTTTTACAGGCGTGATACGGGAGTGGGGACCGTTCTGGGGAGAGCTCGTGACCGATAGCGGGCTGTCGATTGTGTTTGTCACGCGCGAACAGGAGCCCGTACCGCAGGGCACGCGCATCATGATCAACGCAAAGCGCTTCCGGCCGCGCTATCTGCCAACGCGGATCGCCAAAGTCTAGCCTTCGGTTTGGAAAACAGTAAGGGCGCCGGATTGCTCCAGCGCCCTTGAATGCATTGGGTGCTGCTGGCCGCTTAGGCCATGATGGATTCGTTCAGCCAGTCTTCCAGCTTCTTCTTTTGAACGATTGCGCCGGTGTGCTGTGCGGCCACCTTGCCGTCCTTGAACAACAGCAGCGTAGGCATCGCCTGCACGCCATAGTTGGTGGTGACAGATGGGTTCTGGTCCACGTCGACTTTCACGACCTTCACCTTGCCCTTCAGCTCGTTGGCGACAGCATCGAGAGCCGGAGCCATGGCTTTACACGGGCCACACCATTCGGCGAAGAAGTCGACGAGCACCGGCTCGCTGGACTTCAAAACTTCGGCTTCGAACGTTGTGTCAGATACTTGGGGGGTTGCCATTGAAATTCTCCGGTTGCGGCGCTTTGAAAGAGCTGCCTCTCATCAGTCGAAGCGGAACGTAGGAATGCCTGAACGCAGCGTCAAGGTGCTTGTTTGTCCAGTGCCCATAAGCGTTTTTCGTAGGCGTCTAAGACATCTTGAGGAATTTCCATGATGCGTGGGCCGTCAGTCCATAAGATGGCGGCGCGGATCGGTTTGCCCTGGAATATCCGGGCCAGCGCCAAGCGGTATGCGGCTAGCTGGTAGATGTAGGCATCGGCAACCTCTTCCAATGCTCGTGGCGGCGGCCGGTTGGTCTTGTAGTCAACGATCAAAACCTCGTGTCCGGAATCGACGAGCCGGTCTATTTGCCCGGTGAGGCGGAGGGCTGGGCCGTGCCCTTCCGGGCGTGGAATTTCTGCGACCACCGGGACTTCGGCGGAGCTGCCGGGGCCAAACAGCGGAGCAAACGTGGCATCGGCGAGGATCGCCAGCGCCTCTTTCACGATGCTGTCTTTCGTGCGCTGGGTGAGGCCGGCGCCGCGTTCCTCAATGAACCCCTTTGCCAGCTTCGGCCAGTCTTTCGATGGGAAAGACGGCAAATGCTCCAGCAGGGCGTGGGTCAGTGTTCCGCGCAGGAAGCGGCTCTGATCGGCCAGGGCCGATGGTGTCAGCGGAGGTGGTTCAGCGATCGTTTCGACCGCCGGCTGATGTGGCTTAGGTTCGCCTTCGTCGTCGGTTTCGTAAGGCGCCAGCCGTGAGGGAGCTAATGGAACGGTGAGCTGAGGTTCGCGCGGAGCGGTTTGCTTGATCCAATCAGGCACCTCTATGTCAGACCTGCCCGTTGACGGTGCTGCGCGCGAGGCCTCGTGAGGACCGGTTTGTTTGCTTTCGAGACGATGGACTGTGCCCTGCTCTGTTTCGGTTTCAGTCGTGAGGCCGTCGAGCCCGTCTACGATCAGTTCATACCAGCAGCCTTTGTCACGGCCCCGCTTGCCTTCGAATCCAGCGACGTAAAGCCGGTCGCGGGAGCGGGTCATGGCAACATAGAGCAGACGGTCGCGCTCGGCCCTTTCCTTTGCATCGTGCGCGGCTTTCGCGGTGGCGATCGGCGGCAGCTTGCTCATCCCTTTCACTTGCCAGGCGAAGGGCGGGCTAGCTTGTTCCGGCCGTTCCATGGTTGGCAGGGCGATGGGTCCGCCAGCTGAACGGCCAGCGGACGCTGTCGTGCAGGTGTCCGGCAGAAACACGATGGGCGCCTCTAGGCCCTTGGCACCATGCACAGTCATGACCCGGACTTCGTTGCGGCCCTGGTCCATGTCTCGCTTCACTGTGCGGGTGTCATCACGCAGCCAATGCATGAAGCCTGCAAGTGATGGCGAGGCGCCGTCATCGTATGTCAGTGCCAGGTTGAGGAATTCGTCGATCGCGTCGGCCGCGTCGGGGCCGAGACGTTCCAAAAGCCGTCGGCGCATACCTTGATTGTCGAGCAGGTCGGCGAAGAATTCATAAGGTGGCAGGAAGTCGGCGGTCTTGCGCCACTGCTTCAACGTTCCGGCGGCAATTTGATACCGCTCATTGTGGGCGGCGTTATCAAGCAGGGCTTTCCAAAGCGTCCCTTTGCGGCCAGGTGCCAGCGTGAGCAGGTCGTCGTCGTCCAATCCGAAGATGGGAGACTTGAGGACGGTTGCAAGCGCCAGGTCGTCTTCCGGAAGCGTGAGGAAGTCGCCTAGGCAGAGCAGGTCTTGCACGCCGATCTGTTCGGAAAGCTGAAGGCGGTCGGCACCCGCGACGGGGATGCCTCGCTTTTTGAGCTCGGCAACCATCGGTGATGCAAACGGCAGACGCTTGCGCACGAGGATGATGATGTCGCCGGGGGTGACGGCCCGATTTTCCGAGACGAGGCGTTCTCCGTTCTTCAGCCAGCCTTCGATCGTATTCGCGATCCTTGCGGCCAAGCGTTGTGCGGGCGGAGCTGTTGCGCCTTCATCGAACGGCGACCAGACATCTGCTGCTACCAAGTCGGCGTCGGCTTCCGTGGGCCAGATCTCGACCAGGCCGGCTTGGCCTTCGCGTTTGGCGATATGATGAGGTGCTTGCGCGCTGGTGACGCCAGGCGTGCGGGTTTTCTCGGCGAAGACGGCGTCGACCGCCTGCAGGACTGGCGAGACGGTGCGAAACGACACGTCCAGCGGAACGGCTTTCCACGGTTGTTCCGCCGTGCGTGCCAGCTCTGCGAACCGGCTTCCCATCTCGGCGAACTTTTCCGGTACGGCGCCTTGGAAGGAGTAGATCGACTGCTTTTCGTCACCCACAGCGAAGAGTGTGCGTGGAAGGGATTGCGTGCCTTCGCCTGAAAAGAATTCACGCGCTAAGGCTTCAACAACATCCCATTGCGCTGGGCTGGTGTCTTGGCTTTCGTCCACCAGCAGGTGGTCGAGGCCGCCGTCAAGCTTGTACAGCACCCATTCGGTTGCAGCATTTCCGGGCCCGGCCAGCAGGTTGCTGGTGTGGGAAATCAGATCTTCAAAGTCCAGAGCAGCGCGTCGGCCCTTGGCTTCCTCGTAGGTTTGGTAGACGGCGTTTGCCAAGCGATGGAGCGCGATCGTCGCTGTTACGGCCTGCAGGCTGGCGCGCTCCAGAGCGAGGGCCTGACATTGGCCTTGCGCGCGCTCAAGGATGTCCTGAAGGTCCGGATTGTCTTCGCTGAGCGCCTTCGTAAGCAATGAGCGGCGCGGTAGCCTGTCACTCGTCAGGAAAAAGCTTGTCAGCGCATCGGATTTGCTGGCGGCGTTTCCAGCCTTCATTGCGTCGCTGAGCTTTTGCGCGCCTTTCACATCATTGGAGGAGCCGCCGGAAAGAATTGTAATGGCCCTCGATAAGTCTCCGGGAGATAGGAGTTCGGCAAGCTGTTCCTCAATTTCATCGATGGTGGTGCCGGGCCGAACGGAGAACGCGCGACGGAACAGGGCCTCGGCGGCTTCGAAACGATCATCGGCCTCACCGTTGAGACGCAGGGCTGTGTCTAGCCAGTCCTTGTGCGGCAACGCCTCGGCCAGCACTTCGTCGAACCGGTCGCCAGCAGCGTAGGTTACGGCGAACGTGAGCGCTTCGCCCAGTGGGGATGATGGCGCGCGGCTGGCGCGATCAAGAACCTCATCGATGGCTTCGCGGCGCAGGGTCCGAGCAGTGTCATCATCGAGAATAGTGAAGCCGGCTGGGATGCCTGCCTCCAAGGGGAAGCGTTGCAGCAAGCGTTCGCAGAAGGCATGGATCGTTTGAACTTTGAGGCCGCCCGGTGTTTCGATGGCACGGGCAAACAGCGTGCGTGCCCTTTCGGTTTCGGCTTGGGTTGGCCGCGTTCCTGTTAGCGTCTGGAGTGTTCCCTCAAGTGAGGTTTCGTCTGTTGTGACCCATTTGGCCAGCGTGTCGAACACACGCTTGGACATTTCGGCCGCAGCGGCTTTTGTGTAGGTGAGACACAAGATGCGTTCTGGCGACGTGCCCGCAAGCAGCAGCCTGAGTACGCGCATCGTGAGTACGTGCGTTTTGCCGGTGCCGGCGTTGGCCGATACCCAGGCCGAGCCGAGAGGGTTTGCCGCGTCAGACTGTGCCTTGGCGGTGCGTTTCAGCTCAGCGTCGATAGAGGGCGCGGCTGTCATGTTTCACCCGTTTCGTTTGCCGGTGCCGACCACTCAGCCACGCGAGCCAGATGCGCATAGTCGTCGTAGTCATAGGTAAAGCGCGGACGGCGCAGGGCGCGGTAGGCTGTTGCCTCATCGTCGAAGGACGCGATCAGGCGTTGTAAGCCTTCCAGCGATCCGGCTGCCAAGGCCGCGACATCGTCGGTGCGCACGATGTGATCGTTGCCGGGGGGTTCGGCGCCGGAGGCAGTTATATAGCGCAGTGCAAGCACAGGGGCGTCTGGCACACCGGCAAAACCGCCTCCAATAGCAATGGCGGCTTCAAGCGGCAGCTGTGGCGCTTCGGCGGAGGTGACGCGCTTGTCGTTCGGTGGCGTTCCAGTTTTATAGTCGGTGATGACCAAGCCCTGGTCTGTCACGTCGATGCGGTCGGCCCGGGCCGTCAAGGTGAAGGGGCCGTTGGGCGCGCTTAGAACAAGACTGCCGCTGACTTCGGCCGCGATGGTGCTTGTTTGCTCGCGCCGTTCTGCCTCGGTCTGGGCGAACCACTGCGCGAAGCGTTCGAAGCGCGGCAGCCAGAAAGCGGCGACGCGGGGATGCGCGCGGTATTCGGCGAAGACGTTTTGAGCGATTGCGAATAACTCGTCTGCGATACCCGGAGGCAGCGTGGTCGGATGTGATTTGGCGAAACGAGACAGTGCCTCGTGAATGATGCTGCCGCGCAGGGCCGGGCCAGGTGCTGTGCCGAGCGGGTCCATCGCTTCGAGCTTCAGGATGTCCTTGGCGAAGATGGCGTAGGGGTTGGCAATGAGCGTTTCTACGCGCGACACACTCATGCGGCGTGGCCGCAGGCTGACAGGCGGCCGCGGTTCGGGCGCTGCGATGGGCGTCATGCGTTCGATGGCGTCGCGTTGGCGTGCCCATTCGAGATACGGCTTGTCGGGATGCAGCGAGTCTTGCGCGCCCAGGCCGTCCAGCAATGCGCGCAGCCTGAGCAGCCAACGCGATGGGACGGCCGGTACACCGTCGGATTTCTCGGCGCGTGTGAGAACAACGCGTGGGGCGTTAAGGAACGAGGTGAAATCGTGGGCGGCGTGACCGATGGTTTCTTCCGGTGACGGCAATCCAAGAGCCAGGCGCATGGGCCGGTTGAGCCAGGGGCCAGGGTCGGCTGCTTCCGGCCAGGTGCCATCATTCAACGAGCCGAGGATCATCACATCGGTTTGTTGCAGACGTGCTTCGAACGGGCCCCAGATTGACAGCCTTGGGTGGACGGGGACGCGTGGCCGTACATTTTCGCGCGCGATCATGCCACGGTAGAGATCCGCGTAATCGGCTGCGAGGATCTCGGGGCTTGGCATGTTCGCGTCTAGCAAGCCGGTGAAGAACGCGAGAGCGGCGTTGCCGGCTTCTCCGGACCAGAGTGGGGAAGGTGCCGGTGTCCCGCTTTCACTGTCGTCGTCTTTGGCTTCCGTTTTGGCGATCGCTTCGGCGGTATCGAGGTGAGCTTGGGCGAAGACCCTCAAAGGGCGTTCTGATTTGTCGGCGTAAGCTTCGATGAGCGGCGCGAACGCTTGCTTGAGACGTGCGATGAGATCACGGGCGCCGTCCCAATCCTCGTCAAACAGCCGGCGCACAGCTGGGTGCCGGTATTGGCCGACGTTGGCCGATTCAGGGCTTTGCTCGTTTTCGGGAGACTGTGAAGCGGCAGACCGATTTCGTACGTCCGCCTGTGCGCGCTCGAGTGCTTGTTCGACGCCATCAAGGCCGCGCCCGAGATAAGCTGTGCGGAAAGCCGCCAGCTCCAGAGCGCGCCCGGCTCGTCGCACGGCGAATGGATCGAGGCCAAGTCGTGTCAGCGGATGCTTGAGCAAGGCCATGAGTTCGGCGGGCGCGAAATCTTTCGCGGCGGCTTCAATGACGAGATCAAGGAAGGCGCCTGGCACGGTTTTTCCGAAGGGGCGGCCAGCGCTGTCGTCTACGGTGATGCCCCAGGTTTCGAGGCGGATCGCAACACGCCGCGCAAGTAATCGGTCGGGCGAGACGAGGGCTGCCCGGCATCCTGGCGTATCGGCGGCCTCGCGCATGATGAGTGCAATGGCTTCGGCTTCGTCTTGGGACGACGGTGCTTCGATAAGGCTTAGGCCGTGGAGTGCGTCCTTGATTGCTTCTGGCGCACCCTCTTTTGCTTGAGCGATGAAGCGGTGCCAGTTTTGCGTGGTCGATGCGGGGCGCATGGCCTCGCTCACGATGCGTGCGCGTGCGATGGCAGCGCTGCCCGGCCTGGTGCCCGGCAGATCGGCCACGCTTTCGCGCGTCATGCCTAAGCCGCTGATCAGTTTCTTGAGACCGTGTTGCGGGTGTTCGGGATGGGCTTCGCCGCCGTCATCGGCTGGTGCGATGGCGGTCCAGCCCGCGTCATCCAGTGTGAGATCAAGGCCGGGCAACACGATGGCGCCGTTGGGAAGTGCCGCGACAGCGCGCATCAACTCAACGGTTGCCGGGATCGAGCCAGTTACGCCAGCTACGATCACGGGCTCTTTCGGCGGATTGCTGCGCAGCCGTTCGGCTTCGGCCAGCAGCAGCGCGTTTCGTCGTTGCGACGGTGATGCGAAGCCGCGTTCTTGCAGATGGATCGGCCAGAACTCCGTTACGATGCGCAGAAACTCGAGCGTCTTCTGCCAATGCTCGGAGAATTCTTCCGGCACCAAGTCCTTGAGTTCGGAAAGGCTGACGTTCTCCGTCTCCACCATGTCCATCAAGCGTGCCAGCTCGGCGGCCAAGTGCGCGGCCTGGGCGGGTGTGTTGCTTCCCGCCGCCGCATAAGCCTGCATGCCAGTGATGGTGTCCGTGGATGGTTTGCGCATCGCTTTGGACCAGCGCATCACGAGCTGCATGAGAACGAGAAGACGTTCCATCGTGCTTACGGCTGGGGGAATGGCGCTCGTGCCTGTCGCTAGCGTGTCGAGGCTGGCGATGCCGCTGAGCAGGGTGAGGTCTTCGTTGCCTTCAGCGATGGGCACGATTTTGGGCAGAAGCATCGCGCGGCCGTTGCCTGCGCGCAGGAATGCATCTTGAAGCGCGCGCGTGGCGCGGCGGGTCGGCATTAGCAAGGTGATGCCGGGCAGTTCGATGGGGCTGGGCGGTTTGCCGCCTTCACGTGGCAAGTTACCGTCGAGAATGGCGCGCGCTAGTGCGTCCAGGAACGGTTGGCCGGGCGGTACGGTGTAGACCTTGCCTTTGGGTGCCGTGCTTGATTGCGGGTCTGGATCGCCGTTGAGACCAAGCAGGAAATCCAGCTGTTCGCCGGGATTGCCCGGTGGCGCGCCCTCAGATTGAGTTGTCTTGCGTTCAGCCCGTTGGCGCATCGGCCCGCCACCTTTCCGCTTCCGCCAAGGCTTGCGGTGTTCCGATGTGCATCCATGTGCCGTCGAGGGGTGCACCGAACAGGCGGCCTTTGTTGATGGCCCGGTCCCAAAGCAGGTTCAGCGAGAAGGGCCCGTCGGGGGCATCGGCGAACAGACGTGGATGGGCGATGGAAACACCCGCGAACACGAATGGTGCCTGGCGCGCTTCTTGGCGGCGTTGCAGGCGGCCTTCAGCGTCCATTACAAAATCGCCGCTGCCTTCGTAGCCAATGCTTCGAGATGTCAGCGCCATCAGCAGAAGGCTGTCCATGCGCTCGGGTTGCCACTGATTGAGTAAGCGCTCGATGTTATTGCCGATCCCTTCCTCCCAGACGCTATCGGAATTGTGGATCACGAACGGATCTTCACCCAACAGCGGAAGTGCGCGCGTGACCCCGCCGCCCGTGTCGAGCAACGCGTCGCGTTCGTCTGAGACGGTGATCTTAGGGCTGGTGCGCTTGTTGACGTGGCGCTCGAGCTCATCGGCGAGATAGTGGACGTTGACGATCGCTTCGGTGATGCCTGCTTGGGCCAAGCGGTCGAGTACGTGATCCACCAAGGGGCGGCCCCGGAATGCCACCATCGGCTTCGGCATGGTCTTGGTTAGCGGCATCATGCGCTTGCCAAAACCTGCTGCCAGCACCATGGCCTTCGTAGGCCTGCTGCTGGCCGTTTGTGCTTTTGCGGATGTCGTCATCAAGCCTCGATGTTGCGCGCGCGGTCGTCAGCATCAATGTGGCGGTCGAACCAGGTTCGCAATTCTCCCAACCCCGGATGCGCTAAATCTCGTTCCAGATAGCGCCATAGCCGGGGGATATGACGAAGATACCCGGGTTTTCCGTCCCGGCGAGCCAATCGGGCAAATATCCCCAGAATCTTGGTGTTACGTTGTGCACCTAAAGCGGAATACGCAAACGAAAAGGCTTCGCGCTCGAATGCGGGTTGGTCTTTTGCGGCTATGGCGCAGTAGTGTTCAAACGTGGCTGCCTCAAGATCCGCGGGCACATCAATCCGCGCGTCCTGGAGTAGCGAGACGAGGTCGTAAGCCGGTGGGCCGTATAGGGCGTCTTGAAAATCGATGATGCCGGTTTTTCGAACGCCGTGCCGTTCTGGCAGCCAGATCAAGTTGGGCGAGTGAAAGTCCCGCAAGATCCATCCTCCGGGCAACTCCAAGAGGATATCGAAGACGCTATTCCAGACTTCAAGAAACTCTTCTCTAACATCGTCGGGTGCGGGTGAGCCAAATAGGGCGGGCCAATACCAATCGGTTAGGAGTTCGACTTCGATCTGCAGGCAGCGCCGGTCTTGTTTTGGGATGGTGTAGTGCGTCCCGTTCGCCAGCGGAATCCGTTCCGGGACCGGTTGCTGGTGTAGCGCAAGCAAGGCATCCGTGGCCGCAGTCCATAGCATCTGTTGGTCTGCACCGTTCTCAACTTCCCGGCCAAAGACACGATCGCCAAGATCTTCCAGCAGCAACAAGCCGCGTTCCAAATCGGCGTGATAGATCTCCGGTGCGCTCAGGCCGGCGTCTTTCAAGGCGCCGGCGATCGCGACGAAGGGGGCAACGTCCTCCGCCAGATGTGCGATGCGGCTATAGGGAAGCCCGTCGCGAATGGGCGGGCCATCGGGAACTTTGGGCGAGTCCATCAGGATCGCACGTGTGCCATCGGCCGATGTGAGGCGGGCGTAGGCGCGGGCGGATGCATCGCCTTGCAAGTAAGCGACCCCGGCATTGGCCCAGACCGGATCGAACGCGCTGAAGGACGTGATGTCTTTGATGCGGTCCAGGCGCTCAATCCATGTGCCATCCGCGGTCACCGTGATGTCTCTTGTGTCTGCGCTGCGTTCCGTGATCTGGAGGTCGAGCCGGTCTCTGGAGACGATGCCCAGTGCCCGCTCTGGCCATTCGATGATTGCAGCGCCGGTGACCAACAGATCTTCAAGGCCGAGCTCGTAGGCCTCTTGTTCTTCCGTCAGACGGTAGAGGTCGAGATGTGCGAGTGTCAGGCGTGGAGCGTCGTAGGTTTGGATGAGCGAGAACGTGGGGCTCGGCACCTCCGCATCCGCGTCGTTCAGCAACGCGCGGATAAGCGCTCGAGCAAACGTGGTTTTGCCCGCACCGAGATCTCCAGAAAGAGTGATTGTATCGCCGGGTTTGAGCTTCAGGGCGATGCGTTGGGCTAAGAGCGCGGCGTTTGCCTCGCTGGCGTCATCGGCTCTGAATTCGTTTTTCGTCATAGCGCAGGTTTGCCACGGTCCGTTGGTCCAGTCGACCGTAGCTGCGGCCGCGTTCTGGGAATCGCACCGTTACGCGGGTTCCTTTGCCCGGTTCCGATTGCAGGAGGATGTCTCCCCCATGCAGTTCCACCAGACTTTTGGCAATTGAAAGGCCGAGGCCTGCGCCGCGGTGGGCTGAACCTTGGGTGCGGCTCTCAAAACGCTCGAACACACGGTTTTGTTGGCCCGAAGGAATGCCGGGGCCCTGATCTTGGACCATGAATGCAACCATGCCGTTGTCGCGCCAGCACGACAGGTGGATGACGTCGCCTGGCTTAGAGAAACCAACGGCGTTCGACAGTAGGTTATAGAGAACTTGGCGGACACGTGCTTCGTCGGCGATGAACGAGTGCACGTCGTCGGCAACGGCGATGTCCAGCATCAGGTTGTTTCGGATTGCCGGGTCGCGGACACCCATGATGGCTGTCCGGATCATCGCGCGCACGTCGATCGGGCCGTAACGCAGATCCAATGAACCAGCGTCGATGGTCGCCAGATCCAAGATGTCGTCGATGATAGCGAGGAGCGTCTTGGATGACGAGGTGATGTCGTCGAGGTATTCGCGCTGCTTGTCGCTAAGGTCGCCGACACGCGGATTGGCAAGCAATTCCGAGAAGCCGATGATGTTCGTGAGCGGTGTGCGAAGCTCATATGAGACGTGGCTGATGAAGTGCGTCTTTAGGCGGTCTGCGGCAACGAGCGCTTCATTGCGTTCCACCAGGGCGAGTTCGGCGCGGCGGGCGTCGGTGACATCGGCGAAGGTGAGCAGCGTGGCACCGTCCGGGAGTGGCGTGGCGGCGTAGTCGATGACGGTGCCATCGTTGCGCGTCATCTGGCCTTCGGCGGTTTCGCGCTCGCTCATGAAGGCGGTGACCATGCGCGCCAATCCACGCCAAATTTCGTGATCGTCGCCTTGTGGGTCGACGTCTTTGATGATTTCGTCGATGTGCGGGTTGGCTTCCAGAGCGCGGCGCGAGAGCTTCCAGATGCTACAGAATGAGACGTTGAACAATTGCAGCCGGCCATTGGTGGCAAACACCGCAACGCCTTCTGTGAGGCTGTTGAGCGTTTCGCTTTGCACGCTAATAAGCGTCTTGAACCGGCTCTCTAGAGCGAAGCGTTCCGTCTCGTCAGCGTAGAGGTAGGTCACGCCGCCATCAGGCCGTTGCTCGCTCATGACGTGCAACATGCGTCCATCGCGTAGGTGCCAGAGATCTTCGTATCCAACGCCGGTTTGGTAGCTTGCGAGAAGACGCGAGCGCCATTCCTTGTAGTTTACGACTTCAGGCAGACGGCCCATTTCGCGCAGGCGGTCGAGTATGGCGGCATCCGGCGGCCGCGTCTTTAGCCAGACAGGATCGAGGCCCCAGAGCTTTACGTAGGCTTCGTTGAAGAACGAGAGCTGCTGCTCGGCGTTGAAGATCGCGACGGCGGTGGCGACGCGGTCGAGCGTGCGATCGTAGGATGCGATCTGGCGTTCCAGCTCGCCTTGTGCGATTTCGAGTGCGGCAACGTCGATTGCAGCTCCAGCGATTGCGTCGTCTAGCGGGAGCACGATGACATCGTGGGACTTGCGTTCGCCGCCGACGATCAACGGCAGGCGGTTGTGATAGACATCGCCGCTGGTGAGAGCGTCTTGGACGTTCTTGCGCTGCCGCGTCTCCAGCAGTTCGATCTGGCGATCCTTGACCTCTTCGACGCTGGCGGCATCGACCGCGCGCACGTAGGCGGCATTGACCCAGGTCAGCTGGCCATCGGAGGACTTGAACCAAACCGGCATCGGGAGCGCATCGAGCAGGGCTCTTGCTGAAGAGATCGAGCGTGTCAGCGTTTCTTGATGATTGAGAATCATCGTGATGTCGCGCCGCAGGCCGGCGACGTCGCGCAGGCGAAGAATGCCACGTCCGGCCGAAGCGCGGCCTTCTGCTTCGACGTAGCCTTCCGACAGCGTGCGGAGCACGATCGAGAAACCCCGGCCTTCGGTCACGAGGTTATCCAATGCCGCTTTCAGCGCGGAGGACGAATGCTCTTCGAGCCACATGCCGAAGCGCAGCAGCTCGCTCGTCGTGCCGGGCAGCCCTGGAATGTCTGCGAGTGTATGTGTGATGACGGACGCGGCCTGGCCGTCTTCCCAATGGATCAGGATCTGCGGTTCGGCCTTGATCAGTGCTTCCGATGTGGCGAGACGGCGTCGTAGCTCCCGGTTCTCGCTCTTAGTGGACGTGGCGGTGTTGCGGCTGGAGCGGATCAGAGAGAAGGCGGCAAAGGCCGCGAGTGCCGCACCCCCCAAGGCGATAGCCACGGCCAGGAACTTACCGGTGGCGACGCTTTGTGGTGCCGGGCCTCGCATGATGCCAGCGACGAGGGCGACGACGGCCAAACCGCTAACGGCCAGCAGCAAGCCAAGCTCGCGCCGGATGTTATGGATCTGGTCTTTGAGAGCGCCCGTCCGCATCTTCTCCCGGTGCCAAGCGGCGATCGAATTCAAATCAAGGACCGCGGACTTGGTACGCGAAGACGGGAGAGCCTAAGGCGCGGAAAGGTGGCCGCGCAGAGTGCGGCGAATCATTTGAATTATGGAGGTCGCGTCTATCGCTGGCCAGCGCAGCCAAGCCACAGATAGACGCTGAGTTTGCACGCCAGAGAGGTGATGCAACCCGTCGCATTGGTGCGGCTCGCCGATTTCCTTGTGCTGGTGGCCAGTCTCACAAAAAAAGGCCGGGGGAGCCCCGGCCTTTGATAGTTTGATTTTGCCTTGCCCTTAGTAGCGGTATTGCTCCGGCTTGAAGGGGCCTTCTGGCTTGACGCCGATGTAAGAGGCCTGCTCGTCGCTGAGCTTTGAGAGCTTGACCCCGATCTTGTCGAGATGAAGCATCGCAACCTTCTCGTCGAGGTGCTTTGGCAGGGTGTAGACCTTGCGTTCGTATTTGTCGGGATTGGTCCACAGTTCGATCTGGGCCAGCGTCTGGTTGGTAAAGGACGCCGACATGACGAACGAGGGGTGGCCCATGGCGTTGCCGAGGTTCACCAGGCGCCCTTCCGAGAGCAGGATGAGGTAGTCGTGTGGATCGTCGCTGCGGAAGATCTGGTGCACCTGCTCCTTCACCTCCGTCCAGCGCCAGTTCTTGCGCATGTACGCCGTGTCGATCTCGTTGTCGAAGTGGCCGATGTTGCAGACGATGGCGTTGTCCTTCATGGCCAGCATGTGCTCGT
>JBGTSB010000028.1:0-34089 GCA_041940525.1 Hyphomicrobium sp. | reverse complement strand
AGATGGGATCGACTTCCGAGACCATGACACGGCAGCCGGCGTTGCGCAGCGAGGCCGCCGAGCCCTTGCCGACGTCGCCGAAGCCGGCAACCATCGCGACCTTACCGGCCATCATGACGTCCGTGCCACGGCGGATGCCGTCGACCAGGGACTCACGGCAACCGTAGAGGTTGTCGAACTTCGACTTGGTTACGCTGTCGTTGACGTTGATGGCGGGGAAGAGCAGCTTGCCCTCCTTCTGCATCTGATAAAGACGCAGCACGCCCGTCGTCGTTTCCTCTGAAACGCCCCTGATGGACTTTGCGACTTCGCCGAACCAGCCCTTCTTCTTGGTGGCCAGCGTGTCTTTGATCAGGGCGAACAGAACTTCTTCTTCCTCGGAACCCGGGTTGTCCAGGAATGCGGTGTCTCCGCCTTCGGCCCGCACGCCGAGGTGGATGTACAGCGTGGCATCGCCGCCATCGTCCAGGATCATGTTGGGCATACCACCGTCGCTCCACTCAAAGAGCTTGCGCGTGTAGTTCCAGTAGTCGGTCAGGCTTTCGCCTTTCCAGGCAAAGACAGGAATGCCGGCGGCCGCGATGGCTGCCGCGGCGTGGTCCTGCGTTGAGTAGATATTGCAAGAGACCCAGCGGATGTCCGCGCCAAGGGCCTTCAACGTTTCGATAAGGACCGCTGTCTGGATGGTCATGTGGAGGGAGCCGGCGATGCGGGCGCCCTTGAGCGGCTGGGATGCGCCATATTCCTCGCGCGTGGCCATCAGGCCCGGCATTTCCGTTTCGGCGATGGAGATTTCCTTGCGGCCCCAGTCCGCGAGGCTGATGTCTTTGACAATGTAATCTTTTTCGGCGCCGGCCATGCGTCTCTCATGTCCTCTTGAATGCTGGTTTATGGGCTGTCTAGCGTCTCGCACGCCACGCGGCACGCTTCAGGCGGGCGGGTGACGGGCGAATATCTGAGGGTCGTATACCGTCCTCAGCGGCGATACGCAACAACATATAAACAAATCTTTATGTGATTAGCGTCGCGTTCTGCTGGCTAGGTTATGCCTAATGAAGCGTTAAGTTTACTTTGTGTTTTCCTATTATTTATCTTGTATTTGAAGCGAATTCGAAGAAGTGGCAAGGTTAATTCCAATATGTGGCAGTGGAATGCTTTGGGTGTCTTCGATGTCAGTACGTCTCGTCTTTGCCGGCTGGTTGCACAAATGTAGCCTTTGTTCGCGGTTCGCCCGGCATAACGGAGGGGCGATCGCTCCCATTTTCGCTGTCGGCATCACGGTGTTGGCCCTTGCAGTTGCGATTACCATGGAGTTGGGCCGCTGGGTGATCGCCCAAAACGAACTTCAGGCTGCGGTTGACGCTGGGGTGTTGGCAGGTGCCGCGCGGTTGCAGACTAACCAGGCGGACTCTGATGGTGCGGTCGAGGCTGCTAGGGCGGTCTTCAATCTCAACCGTCAGAACAGCAAATGGGCTAGGTACACCGACGAGCAAATTGATTTCGAAGTGCGCGGCATGACCGTCGTCTCGGTCGGTGATGCTGATATGTCTACGTTGATGTCTGATATCGTGAAGCGCGCGAACCTTCCGCTTTACACCGAAAGCGAAGCGACGATCACCAACAGCACGTTCGAACTGGCTTTGATGCTGGATGTCACGGGCTCGATGTGTGATCGGGCTCCGGGGCTTAACGATGAGCCTTGTTCGAGCGCTACGAAGCTGAATGCCATGAAAAGTGCAGCAACGCAGCTCGTGAACACGATGCTGGCAAACGAAGGCTTGCGTTCGCGCGTGCGCATGTCGCTCGTGCCATTTTCCGATGGTGTTCGCTTGCCGAGTACTCAGCGTATGCGAGCGGCTGGGCTGCCGCCTGCCGTGCGGACGTATACCGAGGGCGGTTGGGTCTATAACAGCAGGCGCCGACAGTGGGAGTATCAAACCAATTCCTACTACTATCACCCGACCGAATGTGTTGCGGAGCGTACGGGATCAGAGAAGTACACCGATGAGCGTCCGCTGCCAGGCCAATATGTTTTGACTGCTATGCGTGAAGGGCGCAGCTTGCTCGATAGCACTCCGGTCGAGTTTGGTTGCAGCCCCGGCGAAGACAGTGTCGTTGTGCCTTTGACAAATGATAAGGACGAGCTTGTCAGCACTATTTCCGGCCTCTCGGCCAAGGGCGGCACCGCAGGTCAGCTTGGTACCGCTTGGGCTTGGTACACGCTTTCACCGAATTGGAAGACTGTTTGGCAGGGTTCGGCCGATAATCCGGCTGAGTATCCAGAGCCGGGTGACAAGACCATTCGCAAGATCGCCGTGCTTATGACTGACGGCGACTACAACAATCAGTTTTCAATCGAGGGCTACCGTGTTGGGGCCCGTGCCTATCAGACGCCGGCCAATGGAAGCTCCGAAGATCAGGCGCTTGCGTTGTGCGCTGGCATGAAGGCCAAGGGCATCGAGGTCTATACGGTCGGCTTTGAAGTAAGCAATTCGGCGGCGACGATGCTGCGGACCTGCGCGACCAGTTCTTCGCATGCCTTTCTGGCGAACTCCGGTGCTGAGCTCGTAAGAGTGTTCAAGGGCATTGGCGAGCGGGTGCTATCGCTCCACTTGTCTCACTAAGGGCTCTCGAACCCTTAACGGATTTATAATCCTCTCTTTGTAGATTGTATTTGAACGGATGGTTGGTACTCACCCCAACCGTCCGTTCGTGCTTGTGTTGCTGGTTGCGCATTTGCGCCGGCGGTGGCCCGGCCTGAGCGGTTTCTGGGCCCAGCAATTAACTCCGTATTAGCCTCATTTCTACCGGATAATTGCTCAGATGGCGGACGTATGTCAGAGTTAATGCATGTATCGTGCATAGGATCTCTTCGACATGCTTTTGCGGAATTGCCGTCAATTCAAGTCCGTAACGCCACACGCACTTAGAGCGCGTTTCGCCTGCCATGAGGGTGGGGCGATCGCTCCCATATTTGCCGTGAGCATCACAGTCCTGTTGCTGGCTGTTGCCATTGCCATGGAGCTGGGCCGGTGGGTGATCGCTCAAAATGACCTGCAGATGGCTCTTGATGCAGGGGTTCTAGCAGGCGCTACCCGCTTGCGGGCCAATGCGGGTGACGAGGCTGGAGCGCTTGAAGCTGCAAGGGCCGTCTATGCTCTCAACATCGGCAAGACCAAGTTCGGCAAGGACATCAAAGGTGATGTCGATTTTGAGGTGAACGGAACCATGGTCTCGGCCGTGGGTCAGCCGCGGCTTTTGACGATCTTATCGGGTGTCGTTGAGAGGGCGGACCTGCCGCTGTCTAGCAAGAGCAAGGCTTCATTTGGGAGCAACGCGGTCTACGAAGTTTCGCTCATGCTGGATGTGACATCATCTATGAGCGGACGGGTGGGTTCGCTGAAGGAGGCAGCCAAGGCCTTCGTAGGGAGTTTGCTTAGTCAGCCCAATTCTAAAAGCCGAGTCGCGATCGTGCCGTTCGCCGATGGTGTTCGGTTGTCGCGAGAGATTCAAGACAAGGTCATTGAATCGCGACCAAAGTGGAGTTCCGGTACCTACGTCACTCCTTGTGTCTCGGAACGCGGTGGCTCAGCCGCCTATACCGACGAGCCGCCACGGCCCGGCAAATATTTTTCGCCAATCAAACGACGGCACTCAGACAAAAGCACCTACGCTTGTTCTTCCGGCCCCACGATTGAGCTGGTGCCATTGACAAACGACAAAGATAAACTGGTGTCGGCCATTGACGGTTTGGTCACTGATGGCAATACGGCGGGACACCTTGGGACGGCTTGGGCGTGGTATACGCTTTCACCGAAATGGAAAAACATCTGGGGTTCCGGCTCTGATCCTGTTCCCTATGAAAATAAGTCTGTTCGTAAAGTGGCCGTACTAATGACGGACGGCAACTACAATGTTCAGTTCGCAGCAAACGGCTACAAGTCAAAAAGTACAAGGAAGCCGATCAACGGTAGATCCGAAGAACAGGCGCTAGAACTCTGCAAGAACATGAAAGCGGCTGGCATAGAGATTTACACTGTCGGGTTTCGGCTGAACACCGACGCAAAAGAGTTCCTCAAGAAGTGCGCGACTTCGGAGGATCATGCATTTGAGCCGGAAAACGGAGAAGAGCTCGTGAACGTCTATTCAACCATCGGCCAGCAGTCGATGTCACTTCATCTGGCGGAATAAGTTTGTTGGCGTCGGGGCTGGCTGCTAAGCCTCTTCGGCTAGTTCTTCGCCGAAGCCAGCTTCGACGAGTTCTACAAGAGCCGCCAGCGCTTCAGGGCCGTCCGGTCCTTCGGCTGTGATGTGCAGCGTGGAGCCCGGGCCAGCCGCCAGCATCATGAGGCCCATGATTGACGTGCCGCCCACGGTCTGGCCGTCCCGCGTGACTGTAATCGATGCTTCGAAGGTCTCGGCGCATTTGACGAAGCTGGCGGACGCACGTGCGTGCAGGCCCTTGCGGTTCACGATTGTTACGACGGCTTCAGGCCGTGATGAGTTTTCGATTTCAGGCATGGTTGTTGCGCGACCTGGGCTTGCGCTAGCCGGATAGTTCTTGGCTAGCAATCTTGATGTACTTGCGGCCCGCTTCGCCAGCAAGCGTTACGGCCTCAGACAATGCCGTTTCTCCGCGTAATGATGCAAGTTTTACCAAGATCGGGAGATTTATCCCGGCGATCACCTCGACGTTTGCCTCATCCATTACCGAAATCGCCAGATTGGAGGGCGTGCCGCCGAACATGTCGGTGAGGACGATAACGCCTTCGCCCGAGTCAGCACGTTGAATTGCGTCCAAGATTTCAGTCCGCCGCACGCTGGCGTCGTCTTCTGGGCCGATTGAGATCGTCTCAAGTTGCGTTTGCGGTCCGACAATATGCTCAAGAGCGAGCCGGAATTCGACCGCTAGTCCGCCGTGCGTAACGATGACAAGTCCGATCATCGCGTCAGCTTTTTGCCCAGTTGGGTGCCCGGGCAAACCGCCAGGGCACTGGCCTTAAGATCTCTTGCTGATACGCTTTGCAAAGAAGTCACGAACATTCACTCTCACGTGTGCGCCGCGAGGCCGGAGACTTACAAGGCTTGCTGCTCAACGCAAGCTGTTTTCCGCACTTCTTAGGCATTGGTCTGTCCCGATAGTGCCAGAAGGACCTTAATGGGGGCTGATTGCTCAAAAGGAGCAATTTGCATGTGCGGCACGTCGACGCCCCGGAGGCTAACGGTGGTGCGGGGTTCGGGGAGGCGTTCGATTCGATCTGCTGGCACCAAATCAATGACCAGCCGCACGGTGGCGGAGGGGATGAAGGGCAGGGTGATGATCCCAAGGCCCCTGACCTCGATTTTGCCGCGTATGGGGGCCGGACAGCTCGCAGTTAGGCAGCCATTTTCTAACGTTAGCAAGACTTGGTCATCAGCCAGGAGTTGCGGTGCCCCAGACCAACCGGGTCCGTTGCTCAGCGCCAGGCAGCGCAATGCTAAATCCGACTTGCCGGATCCTGGCGGGCCCCTGAAAAGTGCGGCGGCGCTATCTAGGGCAATTGCCGAGGCGTGAACGTTCTCAGCTTCGCCGTCCACCACTGGTGCCTCCGCGCGAGCCAGACTTGGTATTGGCGGGTAAGCGCACGGTGAAGCGGGAGCCGGCGGCTTTGCCAGCGTCGCTGGTCGTGAGGTTTTCAGCGAAGATTTCGCCGCCATGCGAGCGGATGATCTCTCGGGAGATGGAAAGCCCGAGGCCGGAGTTCTTGCCGCGTAGAGACTCTGTTTCCGGCCGGTCGGTGTAGAAGCGGTCGAAGATGATTTCGAGCCGGTCTTGAGGGATGCCTGGTCCTTGGTCTTCGACGGTAACTTCGACAATTCGGCCAATGTGGCGGGCGCGCACCTGCACGACGCCAGCTTCCGGCGAGAATGAGATGGCGTTGTCAATGAGGTTCGTCAAAACCTGACCGAGCCGGCTGTCGTTGCCATAGACAACGAAGGCCTTTTCCTTATCGATTTTAGTCGGCTCGATATCCAGGGAAACGCTACGCGTGTTCGCTTGCAGAATCTCGCGGAAAATCTTGACGACGTTGTCGAGCACTTCCGTCAAGTTGACGGGGTCCATCTCTTGCCGCGCCAGTTCGGCGTCCAGCCTTGAGGTGGCGGAGACGTCGGTGATGAGGCGGTTCAAGCGTTGCAGCTCGCCCTGGATTTGGGTGACGAGTTCGGAACGCTGTTCGTCGGTTTTGGCGTATGCCAGTGCTTCAGCGGTTGACCGGGCGGCGGTCAGTGGGTTCTTGAGCTCGTGTGCCACGTCGGCGGCGAAGTTCTCGCTCGCTTCGATCCTTCGGTATAGCGCGCTGGTCATGTTGCCGAAGGCACCGGCCATCTGGCCAACCTCGTCGGACCGTTCAGAGTATTCGGGCAGTTCATGGCGCGCGGTAATGTTCCGCGAGACGTGCTCGGCCGCTGCTGACAGGCGCCGCATGGGGTCGACAACGGTGCGCGACAGAAGCAAAGACGTCACAAAGGTGGCGAGTGCTGCCACGGCTGCCAGGGTCCAGATGACCGAGCGTTCTTCGCTCAAGATGCGGTCGATGTCGCCAGGGCGGGTTGAAAGCAATAGGACGCCCTGGACGGCTTTCATGCGTTGGATGGGAACAGCCAGCGAGACCATCTGCTCTCCGCGCTCGTTCAATAGGAGCATGGCGGTAGACTGGCCCTGCATGGCCGCGCGCACTTCCTTGTAGGCAGTGCCTTTGGCGGCGCCAATTTCCTTGTAAACCGGCAGTTCCTTGTCAATCAGCCAGGCCTTAAGCCGGGTCCAGAAGTTCTTTGTCTTCGGCGTGTCGTTGGCGTTTTTCAAAACGGGGTCGCCGCGGGTGATCTGGCCGCGTGACAAAAGGCGTGCCGTGTCGACGATCAAAGTGCCATCGCGGCCATAGATCCGGGCGCGGTTTTGCGTTGGCTGAATGAGGCGGCGAAGTACTGGGGTAACGCGTTCTGGCCGGATCGATAGTTCCAGTGAGGCGAAGTCGTTGAAGAACGGGGTCACGTTGCGGTCGGGAAGCTTGGCGGCATCGAGAACGACGCTGCTGTCGCGTTCGACCGTGGCGTTGGCTGCGATGGCGGCGGCGATAATCTCGCCCTGAATTTTGAGGGACTCGCGTTTCGCGTCGATCAGCCAGGCGTGGTACTGACCCATGTAGTGAATGCCGCCAATCACGATCACGAGACCGATCAAGTTTGTGACCAGGATGCGGCGCAAGAGGCTGCGTGAAAAGAAACGGATGACAGGGCGGCGCGCCAGCCATTGCACCAGCGGTGCTACGCGGTGGGTGACATAAGCCAACGGCGATGCCAATTGCCTGGCAAGCTTTGCGAGGATCAAAAGGAAGTGCTTGGCGATGATGCTCAGAATCACGGCCGCTCGGGCGGCTGCGAGAGCCGACCAATGCAGGATGCGGGCCCAAAGCCCGTTCTCGGCCAGAGCACGTTCCGTGCCGAGCGCCATTCTTCCTCCGTCGCTTAGCGCGTTCGCCACCGCGTCTGGTGGCTTGGCTTATGCTTCCTTGAAGCGATAGCCGACCCCGTAAAGGGTTTCGATGACGTCAAACTCATCGTCGACCTGCTTAAACTTTTTACGCAGGCGTTTGATATGGCTGTCGATCGTCCGGTCGTCCACGTAGACCTGATCATCATATGCCGCATCCATCAAGGCGTCGCGGGTTTTGACGACACCCGGGCGCGTTGCCAGGGCTTGCAGGATCAAGAATTCGGTGACGGTGAGCGTAACGGGTTTGCTGTCCCAATGACAGGTGTGGCGCTCGGGATCGAGTTTGAGCTTTCCGCGTTCCAGGATGTGAGCCACTTCCGTCTGCGCCGTCTGGCCATCTCTGTTTTGCACCCGGCGAAGGATCGCTCGCACGCGCTCGATGATGAGGCGCTGGGAGAACGGCTTGGCGATGTAGTCGTCGGCGCCCATCTTCAAGCCAAACAATTGATCGATTTCTTCGTCTTTCGACGTCAGAAAGATCACGGGCATATCCGACTGCTGGCGCACGCGGCGCAGAAGTTCCATGCCATCCATTCGCGGCATCTTGATATCGAAGATACCGAGGTCGGCAGGGTCTTCTGTCAGGGCTTCGAGAGCCGAGGCGCCATCATTGTACGTGCGTACTTTGTAGCCTTCGGCTTCGAGCGCCATTCCAAGCGACTGCAGAATATTGCGCTCATCATCGACGAGCGCGATTGTGCTTTTGTCCTTCATCCCTAACCTCTGAGGCACTGAGCTGAGAGCGCTCTAAGGCCTCAACCGGAATCAAATGTGGCAGAGTACTGTCGAGGGCTCCGCCTGAACCCCATCTGAATAGGCGACACATCACAGCAGGGCAAGCGCCGATGACCGTAAATCCAGCTAACGAACCAGCCAAGAAATCCCAAGAAAGCACGGAAAATCAGCCGCCTGTGGATTTGCAGGCCCGTCGCTTGGTCCGCAGTGCACGCAAAGGTTTTCTGGGGACACTGGAGAAGGATGGGGCTCCTTATGTTTCTTTGATAACGGTCGCGACAAAACTGGACGGTGCGCCCACGTTTTTGATCTCCAAGCTCGCTGTCCACACGCAAAACCTTTTGGCGGATGCCCGCTGCAGTTTGTTGATCGATGGCACGTCCGAGGACGGTGATCCACTGGCCGGCGGCCGGGTATCTCTGTCCGGGCATGCCCGACCTGTGGACTGCGATCGTGTTCGCGCTCGGTTTCTCGCCAGACATCCGGAGGCGGCCGGTTATGCCGGGTTTGCTGACTTTTCATTTTACGAGATGAGTGTCGAAAAGGCCCATTTTATTGGTGGTTTTGGGCGGATCGTGACCTTGGATGGTTCGAAGATGCTTGTAGATCTGTCCGGGGCTGAAAGCTTGGCGACGGCGGAAGACGAGATCGTTTCGCATATGAACGAAGATCACCAGGACGCGGTCCAGCTGTACGCGACGGAGTTGAAGGGGGCGCCTGCCGCCGGCTGGAAGATGACTGGGATTGATCCGGAAGGGATTGACCTGATGGCGCCGGCTGGCCTTTCGGCCCGGGTTGAATTCGATCGGCGCGTCAGCGACGCCGGTGAGGCCCGGCAGGCTTTGATCCGTCTAGTGAAGGATGCAAGGTCGGCCTCTGTCGCCAGTGAGGGTTGAGGCGCGACTGTGACTGTCCGACTTAAGTTGGCTGGAATGCATCATTTGTAACAGTTAAACAACACAGCAGCCTTGAATAGACTCACAAAACCACCTTATAAGATATTCAAATGATGCGATAGGGATGCCAAATGATGGTTGAGTCTACGCAGTAAACTCCGCCGAGGCGGGCGTATAATCCGTTCGCCTAGTGAACTGTTAGAGCTGAACATGACGATCGAGAAATTCCCACTGAACGCCTGCAGGGCGCTGCATATCAACAACACCGCGGCGGAACTCGTTGAATCCGCGGTTCGCAAGTCTGAGGGCCGGTTGGCTCAATCCGGGGCTTTTGTCGTTGAAACCGGGCAGCACACCGGACGCTCGGTCCAGGACAAGTTTATTGTTCAGGATGCTGAGACGAACGGCGCGATCTGGTGGGAAAATTCGAAGCCGATGTCGGAGGAGCACTTCGAGCTCTTGCTGGAAGACTTCCTAGCGTTCGCCAAGCTCAAGGAGCTCTACGTTCAGGATCTTTACGCTGGGGCAGACAAGACGCACCGCCTGCCGACGCGCGTTTTCTGCGAGTATGCTTGGCATGCTCTATTTATCCGCCACTTGCTGCGCCGCCCAGAGTCGCGGGATCTGGCGACATTCGAGCCAGAATTCACCGTCGTGAACCTTCCGAGCTTCCGCGCGACGCCGGCTTATCATGGCACGCGATCGGAAACGGTGATTGCTTGCGACTTCACGCGCAGGATCGTTTTGATCGGCGGCACGTCGTATGCCGGTGAGATCAAGAAGAGCGTGTTCTCGTTCTTGAACTACCTGCTGCCGTCGAAGGGCGTGATGCCGATGCATTGCTCGGCGAACGTTGGCGGCGATGGGCAGACGGCTGTGTTCTTTGGCTTGTCCGGCACTGGAAAGACCACGCTTTCGGCCGACGCGAACCGCGAATTGCTTGGCGATGACGAGCATGGCTGGTCGAACGATGGTGTCTTCAACTTCGAGGGCGGCTGCTACGCGAAGACGATCCGGTTGTCGAAGGAAGCAGAGCCGGAGATCTATGCAGCCTCATCGAGCTTTGCCACGGTTCTGGAAAACGTTGTGCTTGATCCAGCGACTGGCGAGACGGACTTCGACAATGCAAAACTGACGGAAAACACGCGCGCGGCGTACCCGTTGCATTACATCTCCAACGCCAGCGAGACTGGACGCGCCGGCCATCCGAAGAACATCGTCATGCTGACGGCGGATGCGTTTGGCGTACTTCCTCCGATCGCAAAGCTGACGCCAAGCCAGGCGATGTATCACTTTCTGTCCGGTTACACCGCGAAGGTTGCCGGGACGGAAAAGGGCATGGGAGCCGAGCCGCAAGCGACGTTCTCGGCTTGCTTCGGCGCGCCATTCATGCCGCGCCATCCCAGCGTCTATGGCAACTTGCTGCGCGAGCTAATAGCCGAGCACGACGTGGATTGCTGGCTGGTGAACACCGGTTGGACCGGTGGCATGTATGGCACCGGCTCCCGAATGCCGATCAAGGTGACGCGTGCACTGCTCAACGCGGCATTGTCTGGCGACTTGAAGCAGGTCCCGATGACCATTGATCCGGTCTTCGGTTTCGCTGTTCCGACCGGGCTGCCGGGCGTTGCGTCCAAACTGCTTGATCCGCGCAGCACTTGGAGTGACCCGAGGGCTTACGATGAGACTGCTGCCCGTCTGGTGGGGATGTTCACGGAGAACTTTGCCAAGTTTGCTGCGCACGTCGATGCCAGCGTCCTGAACTCCGGGCCAGTGATGCATCACAATGAGGCCGCGGAGTAACGCTGTTTCGATTTTCTGCCTCCTGCCGCATTTTCGCAGTCATCGGGTCGCACTATGACCCGGTAGCTGCGTATGGGCCTGATCCCCGTTGATTGGCGCCCAATTGCTGTTGGGGGAGTAAGTGCTAAGGAATTTGAAGCGCTTTCTGGCGCTGGATGACGAGCCGCCGATGGTTTGTCCAGAGCCACAGCCGGGCTGTGTATCGGTGACATTCGACAACAGCGCCATCCGGCTCTATCAGCCCGACGGCCAGTCGGGCACAATGTCTTGGGACAACTTGGGTAGTGTCACGGTTGCAATTACCGGCGAGGTTGATTGCTGCGATGACGTGTTCTGGCTTCTGCTGAGCCGGGATCGGTCGCAGTACCTTGCGGTGCCTATTAGCGCTGTCGGAGAGCGCGAGCTGCTGATGGCGATGCAGATCCGTTTATCGAACTTCGACAACGATGCCGTCATCACGGCCATGACCAGCACCGAGACCGAGCACTATACCGTTTGGGAAGCGCCGCTTCCGCATTAGGCGGTGTATCGCCGGCTTCCCAGTTTGCCCTCTTGTCTTGAGGGCCTTGATTCGCCTGGACCAAGCCCCAGTCTCCAAACGTGATAGATTAGGACGTTGGTATGCCGACCGTCGCTGCCTACATTGGTGCTGCAATTGCCGAGATCGCTGGATGCTTTGCTTTCTGGGCCTGGCTTCGCTTGGACAAGCCGATTTGGTGGCTCGCTCCGGGCCTCTCATCGCTGGCCTTGTTCGCGTATTTCCTTACGCTGGTTGATAGCGCGGCTGCCGGACGTACTTACGCAGCTTACGGTGGGGTGTATATCGCAAGCTCGCTTGTCTGGTTGTGGGTGATCGAAGGCGTCAAGCCCGACAGATGGGATATCATTGGCGGTGGAATCTGCCTCATCGGGGCAGTGATTATAATCGCTGGGCCCCGTTCTTACGCCTGATCGTGATCATGGTGATGATGGTGTCCGTGATCATGGCTGTGGTCATGTCCGCAGCCGCAGTTTTCGCCGTGTTCATGATGCTCGGGTTCGACCAGAGCCATAGCCAGCGCTTGTTCGATGGCGATTGAGGTTTCGCGCGGGGCAGTGCGTGGCTCTAGAGTATAGGCCATGATCTCGGCGCCGAGACGCAGGTCGTCGACCTGGCCAAGGTAGCAGCGCCGAAGGCGACTCTGGCGGTCGAACAGAAGGGTTGTTGGTGTGCCGTGCAGCTCGTAGGACGCGAAGGTGCGCGGCAGCTTTTTCACGTTCGGTTTGTCTATCGCGATCGGGATGGTCAGGTTGCGCTCTTTGATGAGCGTTTCGACCGCGCCGGGTGTTTGTTTGTCCTGGTTCTCGAAGGGGGCGTGCAAACCGATCACCGTCACCTCGTCGTTGTTGAACCGGTTGGCAATCCGCTGGGCTTGCGGCAGCGCGTGATTGAGGGAGGCTGGGCAAAGCGCTTGAAAGACCGTGATCATGACAACGCGCCCTAGCTCGCCTTCCAGCGACAGCGGGTCTGGAGCATTGAACCAACGGGATGTTTGCAGTGCGGGCGGGGCTTCGGGATTGAACATGCGGTCTCCTCAAGTCTGGCGTTGGCCAGCGTGACGGGCAGCATACGGCGGCAATGCCGGTCTTGACAGGGAAAGCTGCGGGGTGGATGTCGATTGCCGTTAGCAAAGCGGCCGGTAGGGTGAACCCCGGGCAGGCAGCGTTTCTATAAGGGAATACAATGACATTCGATGCCGCCGCCGGACGTGGGCGCCTTATTGAGATTATCAAGGACCTGTCCTTCCAGACCGGGCCGGAGATGACCCTCGCATCGGGCCGCAAATCGACATTCTACTTCAACATGAAGCCGACGATGCTTCATGCCGAGGGAAGTTTCCTAATCGCCAACCTGGTTCTGGAGGCGATTGCCAACCTCAAGGCTGATCTTGTCGGCGGGTTGGAAATGGGCGCGGTGCCGATCGCTAGCGCCACGGCTGCGATGAGCCAGGCGCGCGGCCAGCCGACGGGCGCATTCTTCGTCCGCAAGAAAGCGAAGGAGCATGGCACGCGCAGTCTCGTGGAGGGACTGCCAGCGGGCGACAGCATGAGTGGCAAGAAGCTCGTCATCGTCGAAGACGTGACGACGACGGGCGGTTCAGCGTTGAAAGCGGCTGATGCGTTGCGTGAAGAAGGCGCAACGATCTTGCGCGCAGTCACTGTTGTCGACCGACAGGAGGGTGCACAGGAGGCGTTTGCAGCTGCTGGGATAGATTTTCAGCCAATTCTTACACTCAGCGACTTTTCTTAGTTGAAAGTGTGAGCGAACACTGTTGTTCTATCTGCAGGTCGTGAGCAGGCCTGCAACCGAGAGCAGATCCAACTTCTCCGTGATTGCAGAGCTGAAGGGCATGTTCTGGTAACAATCCGGTTGAAGGGGGATCCGATGCGCAGGTTGCATCGAATGATAACGCTCGCGCTCACGATGGCGGGCATGGCTGCGCTGAGCGCCGCCGCATACGCGAATGACGAATTACCAACACTCAAGCAGGCTGCCGCGAAGACTGGTGTGCTGAAGCACATGACGGCGGCGACCAAGCTGGCCGGTCTCGACCGGGGAGATGTCGATGTTGGTCCATTGACGCTTCTTGCTCCGACGGATTGCGCGTTCATCACGCTAGATCCGGACGTTCGCGCGAAGCTTCTGGCTCCTGAAAACGTGGGTCTGCTGACCGAAGTTTTGCTTCATCACGTTCTGATGGGTGAATATCCCATGGAGCGCTTTTTGAATGCGCGCGTTCGCAACTACACCGTAGATGCGATTGATGGCACCGAGATTGAGGTTTACGCCGGTGAACGGGGTGTTGATGTTGACGAGGGTCGCATCGTGCGCGGTGACATTATGGCTTCAGATGGCATCATTCATTTGATTGATACCGTTCTGATTCCGCCGGCTGTGATGGCCGAGATCGAGGCGATGCCGATGCCTGGCACCACAAACAAGGTGTCTGAGGGTGAGGGGCCTGAGAACCCGGAAGTGGCAGAGAACGCTCCGCCCGAAGAAACGGGCAGCATCGACTAAGGCTGTTCCGGCCGCCATTAGCAGAACATGCCGCTGGCTGGGCTTTTGCCCGGCCAGACCTGCTTTTCAAAATTGAACGTCCACCACTCATCCGCGGCGGGGTCTTCATTCGGCCATGCGAATCGCACCACAGTGGTTGCTGCAAGGTTTGAAGCGGCCGCGAGGCGAGGAGCAGCAGGTGGATCAGGGTGGACTAGAGCGGGGCAGAGGCGAAACCAGTCAAACGCGCTCGGCAGCCGGTAAGGGCGGCAAAGCGCAGGCGAAACGCAAGACCGCCGGCAAAAGCTCCAAGGCGGTTTTTGATAAAAAGACGATCGCGCTCGTCTACGATTTCGACGGCACCCTCTCACCCCGGCCCATGCAGGAATACGCGTTTCTGCCGAAGATCGGCGCGAACGCCGAAGAGTTTTGGGCCGAGAGTAATCGCATCGCGCGCGACAACGGCGCGGACATTCTCATCACCTACATGCACTTGCTCTACAAGAAGGCGAAAGAGAAGGGCATTCGCGTTGATCGCGAGGACCTTGTCGCGCAGGGGCGGTCCGTTGAGTATTTCCACGGCGTTGAGGATTGGTTCGACGCCATCGATGAGTACGTGAAGATCCGCTCGGAAAGTCACGGCGTGAGCTTGCGACATTACCTCATTTCGTCAGGTCTGACGGAGATCGTTGAGGGGACGAGCATCTACGACCGGTTCCACAATGTCTTTGCCTCGGAATATTGGTTCGAGGCGTACGACATGCCTTATCCGAAGCGCGTTATCTCCGACACCGGCAAGACGCAGTACCTGTTCCGGATCAACAAGGGCATTGAGGATCTGAAGCAGAACATCAACGATCACATGGATGAGGGCGAGCGGCCGATTCCGTTCTCCAACATGATCTATTTTGGGGACGGGGATACCGACGTTCCGTCCATGGCGGTGATGCGCAAGAATGGCGGCCACGCCGTGGCCGTCTATCCGCCCGGCAAGCCGAAGACTAAGTGCACGCAACTCTTCAAAGCTGGCCGTTGTGATTTCTTCGCGCCGGCCGACTACCGGCGCGGTTCGGAGCTCTTCAAGCGGACGTGTTTGCTGATCGACCGAATGCTCGCCGACATCCGCGTGCAGGAGGAAGTTTGGCGCCTGCAACGCGGATTGAAGTGATAGCGGCGTTTATTTGTCGAGCTTGTAGGCCAGAAGCTTTCCATCGTTCATCATCGGAATGAAGATGGTGCGGGTTGCCCGCAGATACCCTATGTCAGCGCTGCCTGGTCCAAGCGGGAGAATTTTCTTCGTCTCGCCGGTTTCGGTGTTCGCCCGGAAGAGCCCACCGGACATCCAGTCTGTCACGAGGAAGTGCATTTCGTCGGTTGCCTCGAGACCGTCGAGGTTGCCGATTGGTTTACCCTCGCTTAACGCCGTGATCGACTTGTCCGGGATGGATACTTCCAGCAAGTGGCCCGGGATCGAAGTGGAGAAACCTTCGCCGTCCATCTTGCCCCAACTGGCAACAATCAGCTTTTCACCCAGAACAGTGAGACCGTTGGGATTGAGCAGCTTTTCGTCTTCTAGCCAGACTTCGAACTTACCGTCGGCGAGGCGCCAGATCTTGTTCGTCAACATGTCGGAGACGTAGACGTGGCCGACTGAGCTGGCGGCGACATCATTGAGAAACTTTGCGTCCTTTGCCGGGTAGCGATTGGTGATCTTGCCTTCCTTGATGTCGATCTCGATGAGTTCGTCAATGTCGGCGACGTAGAGCTTACGATCTAGCGCAGCCATCCCTTTAGGAGCGTTGAGGCCGCTGATCCATTCGGCTTCCACCAGTTTGCCGTCGAATGAAACCTTGGAGATGGCGCCTTTTCCGTCTTTCTCGACAGGCGATCCGTCAACGTTGGAAACGAAGATAACGGCAGAGGTCAGGTCAGGCAGCGCCGACTCCGGATTCTTTAGTCCATCCAGTTCCCACATCTGCGTGGGTTCGGCTAAAGCTGGGGCTGCTGTTGCGATGGCGATGGCTGTTGTTGCGATAATTGCCAAACTGCGCATTGTTTTCTTGCCTTTACTAGCTGCGGTAGTCTGCATTTATGGAGACGTATCCGTGCGTTAGATCGCACGTCCAAACGGTGGCGGACGCGTCGCCCACACCAACGTCGATGTGAATATCGATCTCCTTGTTCTTCATATATGCGGCGACAGTCTGTTCGTCGTACGCAGGCGCGCGTTCGCCGTTGAATGCCACTGTGTGCGGGCCGAAGGAGATCGTGAGTTTGTCACGGTCAGCCGCTTCGCCGGATTTTCCGACGGCCATGACGACCCGGCCCCAGTTGGGGTCTTCGCCTGCAATCGCCGTCTTGAGAATTGGCGAATTGGCGCATGCCAAACCAATTTTGCGCGCAGCGGCCCAGCTTTCGGCACCGGCGACGCTGATCGTCACGAATTTGCTTAGCCCTTCTCCATCCTTGGCGATTTGGATGGCGAGATCTTGCATCAGATCTTTCAAGGCGGCGCTGAATGGAGCGATCGTCCCGGCGTCCGCTGCTGTGACCTCGGGCTGGCCCCGTTTGGCTGCGGTGCCAGTGGCGAAGAGCAAGCATGTGTCGCTCGTTGATGTGTCGCCGTCTACGGTCATGCAATTAAACGTGGTGGCGGTGTGTTGGTTCAAAAGGTCTTGCAATACGGCGGGCGGGATCGCTGCATCCGTGAAGATGAAGCACAGCATCGTCGCCATGTCGGGCGCGATCATGCCTGCGCCTTTGCAGATCGCGTTTATGGTTACCGTGGTGCCGCCGATCTCCGTCTGGCGCGTTGCCACTTTTGGGTAGGTGTCCGTGGTCATGATGGCGCGTGCCGCGGCTTCGCCGGCGTCTGCTTTGGCGGACTGCGCAAGTGAACCCAGGAGGTGCGCAAACTTTTCCGCGTCCATCGGTTCGCCGATCACGCCCGTGGATGCCACGTAGACCTCTTCGGCGGCACAGGCGGCCGCCTTTGCGGCGTGTTCGACCGTGACGTCAACGGCCTTTTGGCCTTTCATGCCGGTGAACGCGTTTGCGTTGCCGGAGTTGACGATCAGAATGCGGGCCTTGCCGTGCTTCAAAGCCTGGCGGCACCAGAGCACGGGCGCGGAGCATGTCTTGGACTGTGTCAGGACGCCGGCGGCGGTCGTGCCTTCGTCCAAAACAGCGACGAGCAAATCGGTCCTGTCTTTGTAGCGGATGCCTGCTTCAGCGGTTGCGAAGCGCACGCCTTCCAAGACCGGCAACGCTGGAAGGTTTGCTGGGGCAAATGGTGAGACTGGGGCAGCGTGGCCCATTGGCAAACTCCGGGTTTAGCCGTTGCTTTTTGTTATTGTGAGGCTGGCCAGACAGCAGAACGGGCCGCAAGGTTTCAGCGGCCCGCCGGGTCAGTCTCTAACGTGTTTGCTAGCTTTGCTGAAAGCTATTTCTTCTCTTCCGCCGGTTTTGCGTCTTTCTTGGCGTCAGCGTCAGCTTTGGACTTCATCTGCTCAACTTGAGCTTTCATCTGCGCTTCCATCGCCTTCTTGCGCGCTTCCGCGGCGACCTTGTCTTGCTCAACCTGTTTCTTCACGTCCGGGTCGACGTACTCGACTTTGGCCTTGGCGCGCAGCAACTGAGCCTCTTCGATTTTTTTCTGCTGACCCATACGCTTGAGGATTTCGCCTTTCACGTCATCGAATTTAGGCGGATCTTTTTTGCGGCGGTCGTCGACGCGGATGATGTGGTAGCCGAACTTCGTTTTTACAGGCTGAGACGTTTCACCTTTCTCCATAGTGAAAGCGACGAGTTCGAATTCCTTGACCATCTGGCCGCGGCCGAAAAAGCCCAGTTCGCCGCCTTTGGTCTTGGAGCCGGGATCGATTGAATGCTCGGCGGCCAGCTTGGCGAAATCGCCGCCGTCGATCAGCTGCTTGGCGATCTTGTTCGCTTCATCCTGAGATTCGACCAGGATGTGCGACGCCTTCACTTCGTCTTCAGTCGCCATTTGCTTGGCGCGCTCTTCGTAAAACTTCTTTGCCTCAGCTTCGGTTACTTTGTCGGCGACGGCCTTGGCCAAGTAGCTATCTTTGAGCGCGTGCTGACGCCAATAGGCCATGCGGGCATCAAACTCGCTGCCGGAGCCGAGCTTCTGCTTTTCCGCGGCTTCAGCGAAAATCTGCATTTCAATAAGGTATTCGGTGAGGTAGCGGCGCTGCTGGCCGGGCGATAAGTGTGCCAGGCCTTCACCGATTTCTTCCTCAGCGTACGCGAGTGCGTCTTCGGTGATGGCCTTTCCATCGACCTTCGCCAAAACCTTGTCGTCCGCTTGGACCGAGAGGGGAGAAAGAGTGATAAATGCGGCCGCGGCGATGGCCGGTGCGATGCAATTAGAGCGCCTAAAGAACTTCACTGATCATGATCCTTGTTTTTGGTCTGCCGTGCAGAGCCTGTACATGGCGTTTATGGAGGCCTGAAATAAGGCGAGGGAGCCCGGCCCAAATCTCGGGGGCATGGTTAGACAAGCTGACCGGGCCTGCCAAGTTAAGATTTCGAGAGATTTTCCTGAAATTTTACAAGCGCTGGCGGTGGTTTTTACTGAATGATGCGTCTCTCAGCGCGTTGACATTTGTGGTGACCAATCCTTATGTCTCAGCCCGAATTGGCGATTAGCCGCGCGGCGCTGGGAAAAGCGCGCTGGATGGCTATTTTGTCAAACATTTGGGTAGGTTAGCCCAGTTGATCCATCTTGGGAGCGTTCCCGGCCTTCAAGCGTTGTCTGCGCGTGGGCTTGGACTACTCCCCATTTTCGCACGCAAGGAACGAATACTCATGCTTTCGTTTGGCTCGGTCGCAGCAAAGATTTTCGGCTCCTCGAATGACCGGCGTGTGAAAGGGTTTCGCGGCAACGTGGACGCTATCAACGACCTTGAGTCCGAGGTGGAGGCGCTGAGCGACGAAGAGCTGAAGGCGCGCACTGAAGAATTTCGCCAGCAGATCGCCGATGGCGCTACGCTGGACAGTCTGCTTGTTCCAGCGTTTGCGACCGTTCGCGAGGCCGCGCGCCGCACCCTCAAACAGCGGCACTTCGACGTTCAGCTTATCGGCGGCATGGTTTTGCATCAGGGCAATATCGCCGAAATGAAGACCGGTGAGGGTAAGACCCTCGTGGCGACCTTGGCGGTTTATCTCAATGCGCTGGCTGGCAAGGGTGTTCACGTTGTTACCGTGAACGATTATCTGGCTTCGCGCGACTCTGAGTGGATGGGGCAGGTCTACCGGTTCCTCGGTTTGAAAGTTGGCGTCATCGTGCACGGCATGGACGACGACGAACGCAAGGAGGCGTACGCTTGTGACGTCACCTATGCGACGAACAACGAGCTTGGCTTCGACTACCTTCGCGACAATATGAAGATGAGCCGCGATGAGATGGTTCAGCGTGGCCACTATTTCGCGATCGTCGACGAGGTTGACTCGATCCTGGTGGACGAGGCGCGGACGCCGCTCATCATCTCGGGGCCGATCGAAGACCGCGCGGATCTTTATGTCGCGATCGACAAACTGATCCCGAAGCTTGGCCCGGAGGACTTCGAGCTCGACGAAAAGCAGCGCCAGGTTTCGTTGACGGAAGTTGGCAACGACACGATGGAGCGGTTGCTGGTCGAAGAAGGTCTGTTGAACGGCTCGCTTTACGACATCGAAAGCGTCAGCCTGGTTCATCACGTCAACCAGGCTCTCCGTGCGCATAAGCTGTTCCAGCGCGACAAAGATTACATTGTGAAGGCCAGCGAGGTCGTCATCATTGACGAGTTCACTGGTCGAATGATGCCGGGCCGGCGCTATTCGGAAGGGCAGCATCAGGCCCTTGAGGCGAAGGAAGGCGTGCCGATCCAGCCCGAGAACCAAACGCTGGCATCGATCACTTTCCAGAATTACTTCCGGCTTTATGACAAGCTGGCTGGCATGACCGGTACGGCTGCGACTGAAGCCAGCGAGTTCATGGATATTTATGGTCTGGACGTGGTCGAGATCCCGACCAACTTGCCGGTTCAGCGTCACGATGAAGACGATGAGATCTACCGGACGCAGAATGAAAAATACGCGGCCATCATCACCATGATTGCCGATTGCTATAAGCGTGGTCAGCCTATTCTGGTAGGCACGACCTCGATCGACAAATCCGAGCTGCTTTCGACGCTTCTCAAGGACAAAAAGTATATTCAGGACCTAGGCCGCAAGGCGCGGGATTATGCCGCCAAGCTGACGAGCAGCAAGGAAGCCGAACTCAAGGAATACTTGGAAGACATTGGCTCTTATCTGACCGAGATCGGCGCCAAGGCGAAGAATTCCGATCCCATTCCGCATCAGGTTTTGAACGCGCGCTTCCACGAGCAAGAGGCTGGCATTATCGCGCAGGCTGGCGTTCCGCACGGGGTGACGATTGCCACTAACATGGCCGGCCGCGGTACCGACATTCAGCTGGGCGGCAACGCCGAGTATCAGCTGCGCGATTGGATCGCCGAGCAAGAGACGCCGCCGGATGAGGATGCGATCGCCAAGCGCCGCGCTGAAATCGAAGCCGATGTCGATATGAAAAAGCGAGAGGCGCTGTCGGCCGGCGGCCTTTGCGTGATCGGTACAGAGCGGCATGAGAGCCGGCGCATCGACAACCAGCTGCGTGGCCGTTCTGGCCGTCAGGGTGACCCCGGCCGTTCGAAGTTTTATTTGGCGCTCGATGACGACCTGATGCGCATTTTCGGTTCAGAGCGCATGGATAGCGTTCTCAAGACGCTTGGCCTGCAGGAAGGCGAAGCGATTACGCATCCCTGGATGAACAAGTCCTTGGAGATGGCGCAGAAGAAGGTCGAGGCACGCAACTTCGACATTCGTAAGCACATCCTGAAGTACGACGACGTGATGAACGATCAGCGCAAGGTCATCTTCGACCAGCGTATCGAGATCATGGGCCAGGACGATGTTTCCGAGACGGTTGCGGACCTTCGCCATCAGGTGGTCAGCGAACTTGTTGCGCGTCATATTCCGGAGAAGGCCTACGCCGAGCAGTGGGACACCGATGGCCTGAAGGCGGCTGTCGATGACGTTTTCGGTTTGGAGTTGCCGATTGGTGATTGGGCGGAAGAGGAAGGTATCGCCAACCTCGAGCTGGAAGAGCGCATCATCGCCGCGGTTGATAAGAAGGCGAAGGAAAAGGAAGAGGAACTCGGCAGCGAGCTATTCCGTCATATCGAGAAAGAAGTGCTGCTGCGTACGCTCGATAACCTATGGCGTGAACATCTCGTGACGCTTGAGCACTTGCGGCAGGTCATCGGTTTCCGCGCTTATGGTCAGCGTGATCCGCTCAATGAATACAAGACCGAAGCGTTCGTGTTGTTCGAAAGTCTCCTTGCCCGGTTGAGAGAAGGTACGACGGGCCAGTTGATGCATGTCGAGTTGGCGCCGCCGGAAGAGCAGCCGATGCTCCAGCCTGTTGAGCTTCCTGAAATGGAAGGCCATCACATCGATCCGTCGACCGGCATGGACGAGTTCGAAATGGCGGATGCTGCGATCGCCCAAGCAGGGCGCCGTGCGCCGGGCGACGTTGAGAAGCGTGCGCCGCTGTCATCGCGGAAGGTTGCTGACCAAGGTGTCGACCCAAATGATCCATCAACGTGGGGCAAAGTTCCGCGCAATGCGCCGTGCCCTTGCGGATCGGGTAAGAAGTACAAGCATTGCCACGGCAAATTCGACTAATCCCAGCGGGTCGCAATTTTTAGGTCCGACAGTTCGGTTACGAACTCTTCGAGTGGCAGTAGGCCGAAGCACGGCTTTGCGCCGGGAGGGAGTGCCGTGCTGTCTTGCGCCAGTTTGCGTGCGAGCAGAACGCCGGCAGTCGCTGGGATATAGGGGCCGTCTCCCGCAATAGCAGCCAATGACCAGGTTCGCCGTAACGGCTTGCCGGATTGGCCGAGGCCTTCAAACACCATCATCATGCCGCCCCGGTCAGAGCCGAGGAACGGTAAGGCGCGACGGACTGCCATCAAGGGACGCGTGAGCGGCGCTACAGAGCTAAGTAGCCGCGTGCGCTTTAACCCGGCCAGTGCCCACAGTCCGAGATGATAGACGCTGACCTCAACGCCGGCTTGAAACGTTGCTGTTGCGATGTCTGGTTCGGCTTGCGGGAACAGGTCCAGGTCCGGCACATCGACATTGCCGAACCAGCGCGCGCCGATGCCGGGTATCGTGCGGCGGCTCAAATCCATCCAGCCATAAGCGGTTTCCGCTCGGCCGTTGCGCCTGACCGTTAGTGGACAGCCGGCGCCGGACAGGACGGATCGGGTCGTTGCTTCGCCGGGATTGAAGTGGTTGCCAGGCGAAAGGTAAGTCTCGATCGACCTCAGCTGGCTGAAGCTGCTTTTCGCTTCCATGTAGACGGCGGATGTCAACGCGGGGACGGTGCTGGCGCCACTGATTACGCAGACGCCGGCATGGCGGGCGGTATCGTCCAGCCGGGTGATGCCTGTCACGAAGGAGCGGGCGTCCGCCAGGTCTATGTAGTGTGCCCGGCAGGCTATGCAGGCTTGCGCAAGCGTGTACTTGTGTTCCTGGAACGGACCTGAGGCGTTTATGACGATGTCAGGTGCAATAGCAGTTAAGGCTCTGCCGGGTTCGGCTGTGGCATCAATAACAGCCGCCTCGACGGCCATCTTGGGGAACCGTCCAGCCAGATGATCTCTTGCGGTTGCCGCTCTTACCGCGTCGCGGCCGCCAATGATCACAGAGAGGCTGGCGTCTCGTGCGAGGCGTTCCGCGGCCAGGGCACCGAACGCTCCGTACCCCCCGACGATTAAGACGCGAGCCATGCTTCGCTAGGCAACGTGCGCAATGCGGCCACGCAATGGGCTAATGCGCGGCGTCGCTCCTTCCTTCTGCTTGGGGTGTGCTGGTTCCAGGTTTCTTGTTCTTGCTGCTGTGAACGTGAGCGGCGATGCGGTCCGATAGTGCCAAGAGCACGCTCGACACCACAAAGACCACGTGGATGATGACCAACCACATGATGTCCCTATCGGTCACGCTGTTGACCGACATGAATTGCTTGAGGAGCTGGATCGCCGAAATCGCGACGATGGATGAGAGTAGCTTCAGCTTCAAAGCCGTGAAATCGATCGTACCCATCCACTCGGGCCAATCCTTATGCTCCGTGTGGTCGATTTTCGAAACGAAGTTTTCGTAGCCGGAGAATATCACGATGATCAACAATGAGCCGGTAAGCGCCAGGTCAACCAATGCGAGGACGCCGAGAATTACTTCGGCCTCGGTGGAGGTGAATGCGTGAGTTACGAGATGGAGAAGCTCGCCCATGAATTTGATGAGGAGCACGACGATGGAAATGGCGAGACCGACGTAGAATGGAGCGAGCAGCCAGCGTGACGCGAATACGATGTACTCGACGATGTTCTCGGCGAGCTGCGTGTACTTATCCCACATGAGCGATCAGGCCCCCATCTACACAAATACTGCGTGTTAATCCCAAGGGGTGTATGGCATGCCAGGGTGGCTGGGAGCAAGAAACGGGCCGTCGCAGGGGCTCTTCACATACTTGCGTTTGGATGCCTGGAGTTAGCGGCGCCGCTCAGCCGTTCGCCGGCCTTTGCGATTGTGGCGATTTGCGACCTTGTTGCGCAGTGCCATGAATTTGCGGCAGCTCGCCAGCCGGGGATTGCAGCTGTAACGGCTAGTGTGCCGTTTTGCTTTCCCCCGCTGTCGCGAATTCGCTTGATGGGCAGGACCGTTTGATCGCGCCAAATCGGCTAGTCGCGCGGCCGTTGCCGCGCACGGTTCTAAAGGGCCCTGAGCGGCCCCCTCCTGGGGGCCGGCTTCCTGAATAACATAGCGGTTTTCGCAGACAGAGACGCGTGGCGCACGGTGCGTGCGCTCGAAGGTGTCGTAACCTTCCTTGAGGTTCATCCAGAACTGGTGCCATTCGGTGGAGCGATGGCGGTCGAGATTTTCGTCCGTCATGCGAAATGGGAAGACGTGCACCGGGATGTGCTTCTGGCCGTTATAGAGCGCAGCGGAGGCGAGCTTGAAGATTTCCGATATGACAGGGTTGGTCATGGCGAAGCAGCCGATCGAGGAGCAGCCGCCGTGGACCAGGATGTAGGAACCGGAACGCTCGTGCGATTGGTCGTAGACGTTGGGGAAGCCGAGGTTCAGTGCACGGCGCCAGCGCCCAGTTCGGTGCAGCTGGCGTCTTGTGATCGTGTAGAAGCCCTCGGGTGTCTGCTTATCGCCTTCCGCCAGTTTCGGGCCGAGTGACCCGGACCAGTGGCAAACCGGATACGTGGCGAAGTGGACAAAGACGCCGTCATTCTCCATCCAGAGCTCAAGCTCCGATGTTTCCTTGAAAATGCGCAACATCACCGGGCTGCCGGATGCCAAGCCTTTGTCTTCCAGGCGCGCTTCGGTGCGGCCAACGTCGGGTGTGTTGGGAAGAGGGATCTCGCCGCGCGCGGCGGAGCGCTGGCGTTCGATACGGTCGGCGGCGACGTCTTTCAGCTCGATCGACAGGGCTGATACGTGGGCGGGGAGTAACAATAGCGTGGCGAGACCGGCTAGCGCTGAGGCGCACTGGCGAAGTGGTGCCCGGCGGCGGCAGTTCGTTTGGCCGGTCCATCTCGTCATGCGGCGGTTACTCCTCACGTCACGGTCCTGGGACGACCAAACTATAGCCGACACTATTACAGAGTCCGGGCGGCGGATCGACACCCCCAATAGGCAATAGACTGCCAGTTAAGTGTTGAAAACGTTCACAATGATGGCGTGCTTAATGGCTCTAACTGGATTCAGGGCCGTTTTGTTCATCCACCGGGCAGTGCTTGCGCAGCGGGTAGCTGCCGTCCTTTTTGTCTGTGGACGCCTCAAAGGCATAGCGTTTGCCACAAACGCTGACGCGCGGGGGGACGCGACTTTCCTCAAAGAGATCGTAGCCAGCCTTCAAGTCTTGCCAGAAGGCGTTGTTTCTGGCCTCCGGCGGGTAGGCGGCGAGATTGTCGTCCGTCATGCGGAAGGGGAAGGCCTGAACCTGAAAGCGTTTCTGGCCGCCATTGAGTGCGGCCGTTACGAGTTTCCAGATTTCGGTGATGCCATCGTTGGTCATGGCATAGCAGCCAACGGACGAGCAGCCGCCGTGGACCATTAAATAGCTGCCTGTCCGCTTGTGCGAGCGATCGTGAAGATTCGGAAAGCCTAGATTGAACGAGCGGTGCCAGCGGCTGTTGGGATTCAGCGAGCGTTTTGAGACGACGTAGATCCCTTCTGGTGCCTGGTGATCACCCTGCTTCAATTTGGGGCCGAGTCGGCCGGACCATTTACAAATCGGGTACGTCGTCAGGTGCTTGAATTTGCCGCCGCTTTTTAGCCAGACCTCCAGCTCGAACTCGCGCTTGAAGATGCGCATGAAGATCGGCGAGCCGACCTTCGCGCCGATCTTTTTCAGACGCTCGTCAAGACTGCCGTAGTCAGGCGTGCCTGGCCACGTCCAGCCCATGGAGGCATAGGTGACCCGCTGCCAGCGCTCAAAGCGGATGAGGTCGTGATCGGGGATGCTTTTGATCAGGAAAGCGCCGGCGGCGAGCATGCCGCCCAGCGTGGCAAGGACGGTATACCCCTTCCACGACCAGCGCCGTTTGTCGCTGCCTTTGCTCACTAGCGATAACCCAGGGACGAAGGCTGAGCCAACTGCGGTGCCGGTACAGCCACGCCGCCGGAAAGGTCAGCCGGAGGCAATGAGAGCGGCGCATTGCCGGATGGAGCTTGTGCGCCTTCCGGTGCGTTACGCTTTTTGAAGCCGTTGACGGTGATGCGTTCCGAGGCGATCTGCTGTTCGTCGCCGCCGGCGATGAAAGGCGTCATGACGGGCTTGGCGAAGCGCGGGCATCGGCCGACTGGGTCGACGTTCGCGTATGGCGGCATCAGCACGTTGACCACGTAGCGGCGTTCACACACGGCGACCGTGGGCGGAATGCGGTACTCTTCAAAGACGTCGTAGCCTTTTTTGAGTACGCGCCAGAACTTGTACCATTCTGATTTCTTATGCCGGGCGAGCTTTTCGTCCGTCATGCGGAACGGGAAGGCGTGGACTGGGATCGCTTGCTGGCCGCCGCGCAGGGCGTCACGGCCGAGCGCGTAGATTTCCTCAACGAGCGCATCAGTCATGGCGTAGCAGCCGGCCGATTTGCACTTGCCGTGGATCATGAGGAACTTGCCGGTGCGGTTCTTCGCCTTGTCGTAAGCGTTGGGGAAGCCGAGGTTGAACGCCAGGTAGTAGCTGGAGTTCGGGTTCAGCTGCTGCTGGGTGACGGAATAGAAGCCTTCCGGCGCCTGCTTGTCGCCTTCCTTCTGCTTCGGGCCGAGTTCGCCGGACCAATTGCAGATCGGGTATGTCTTGAAGTGATAGTAGCGGCCGTCGTACCGGGCCTTCCAGATCTCCAGCTCGGACTCTTCTTTAAAGATGCGAATGAAGATCGGCGTGTGGGTTTCCATGCCTTTCTTGCCGAGGAGCATCATAGACTCCTTGGACAAGGGCTGTTCGGACGGGGGTATGATGATTGGGCCGGTCACGCAGCCGGCAGCAGTCAGCGCAAGGCAAGCGGCAAGGGCCAGCTTCAGCCAGGCAATAGCGGTTTTTCCAGGCGATATTAAACGCATGCACAATCCCCCTGGTGCATGGGCCACTGTGGGTCGCGACTGGTAAACATCGTGTAAACGATCCGAATCCCCCGTTTCATCAGACCGGCAGGCAACGCCAATCTCGGGGCCGGAGTATGGCAGGGAATACGGCACGTGTGTGATGGGAAAGCAGCCACATCTAGCCACTTTCCCCACTAATTCGTCACTGTTTCAGCGTGCCGAGCTGTTTGAAAAGCGTGTAGGTGTCAAGCACGTCCCAATGTTCTGCCAGTTTGCCGTCTTCAACGCGAAAAATATCAACGGCATCAAAACTGTACGGCTTCCCAGTCGCGGGAATGCCGAGCCACTCGCCCTTATGCGTGCCGGAGTAGGTGCCATGAGCCCAGACCATGTCGCCGTCAGAGACGATCTGTTTGAGTTCGTACTTGAAGTCCGGCGAGGCATCGAACCAGGCTTGGAAAAACTCCTGGAAGCCCTTCCGGCCGCCGGGCACGAGCGGATTGTGCTGGATGTAATCCTCCCGCATGAGTTGGGGCAGCTGCGAGAAATCTTTCTTCGCGAACACGGTTTCGCCCAGGGCGGCGAGCACGGCCTTGGGGTCGTTGTGTTCGGCAGCTTGTGCTTCTGCGGGTTTGGTGTCCGCCAGGACTTTGGCTGGCAAGACTGCCATGGCGGCCGCGGTGCTGGCGGCGATTACGGCAGCTGAGAAAAGTGCCTGGACCATCGTGGATCTCCTTCATGTCATCGGTTGCGTCTGACGTCAGGTGAAGGGATCTAGGCCTCATGGTTTCTCTTGTGAAGAAGGCACTTTTCTGTAAGGTAGGTACCTAATGGAAACCTATACAGGTGCCTGACATGAAGTGGAACCCGTACGCAGCGGCTTGCCCGACCCGGCAGTTGTTGGATCGCATCTCGGGCAAGTGGACGGTTCTGGTGCTCGGGTTGTTGGAGGATGGGCCGGCGCGGTTCAGCGTGCTCAAGCGCGAGATCGACGGCATTTCGCAGAAGATCCTGACGCAAACGCTGCGCGGGCTCGAGGCCGACGGTCTCGTTCTGCGCCGCGTGTTCCCAACTGTGCCGGTTACCGTGGAATATTCGCTGACGCCACTGGGGCGCAGCCTGAACGGCGCGCTTCAACCCATGCGCCAATGGGCAACGGCCAACATGAGCCGTGTGCTATCGGCGCGCGAGAAGGTTGGGGGTTAGGGCTCACACCGTTAGAAGGGGCCTCCGCGATGTTCTTTCGTTTCACTCGTGTCTGCCGATGAAACCCGATTACGAGACCGTCATTGAGGCGCTGGATCTGCTCGGACGGCTGGCTGAGTTCCGCCCGGAGGTGATTGGAACGCCGCCGCTGGGTATTGATACCGAGCAAAGCGATGTTGACATCGTATGCTCTGCCGAAAATCTGGATCGATTTAGCGACGTCGTAAGAGAGGCCTTCGGTCATTTCGAGAATTTTCGGCTGAGCTGTTACAAGTTGAATGGCGAGCCAACGGCGTTGGCATCCTTCAGGGCTCAGGGCTGGGCGTTGGAATTGTTTTGTCAGGGCGTGCCCACAGAGCGTCAATGGGGCGTGCGCCACTTTCGGGTCGAACAGAGACTTCTGATGCTTGACCCAACTCTTCGTTCTGACGTCCGGAGATTGAAGCAACGCGGCATCAAGACCGAGCCTGCCTTTGCCGAAGCTTTGGGATTGTTGGGTGATCCGTTTCTGGCGGTGTTAGACTTGGAGACTAAGCCGGATGACGAGCTGCAACGTTTGCTGCTACAGCGGCCGCCGGTGACTTAGGCCAATTCCTCTACGAAAGAGAACGTGTGCCGAAACTGTTTGAAGAGCTGGCTTATCGGGAGACCGCGCTTGGGGTTCTGAGTTTGCGGCGGCGGCGGCATCTTCAGCTTGGTGTCGATGTTCTTGAGGTTATCCTCGGGGACGAGCATCTCATGTCGGACATGTTTACGGCGTCGGAAGTGGCGCTGGCGCGGCTCGGGCTGGCGCAGGTTGAGGGCGATCGGCTTGATGTCGTTGTTGGCGGGCTTGGTCTGGGCTTCACCGCGCAGGCCGTGTTGAAAGATGACCGCGTTGGCAGCTTGATCGTGGTCGAAGCGCTGGAGGCCATCATTGATTGGCACGGCGCCGGGCTGATCCCGCTTGGCGAAGAGCTTGGTCAGGATCAGAGATGCCGTTTTGTCCAAGGCGACTTCTTCGGTATGTCCGGTTCAGCCGATGGTTTTGATCCGGATAAGCCCGGCCGCCAGTTTGATGCGATCCTGGTCGACATCGATCACGCGCCGGACCGCTTTCTGGCGCCGCATAGTGCAGCGTTCTATGAGGCCGAAGGGCTGGCGCAGGTGCAAGCGCATTTGAAGCCGGGCGGTGTGTTCGGCCTCTGGTCCGACGATGCAGCCGATGACGCGTTCATGACGAAACTGGAGCGCGTGTTTCATTCCGCATCCGCGGAGCCGGTGACGTTCGACGTGCCGCTCCAGGACCGTACCTTTACGCAGACGATCTACCTGGGCCGCAAGGCGCCTGGGTGAGCTGGCGGTGCCCTTTGATCCATGCCAAGAGAGGGGCCGTAGGTTTGCAGGTGTGAAGCGGACTGGCGGTGGGGGCGCGTCTCTCGCAGTCGATTGAGCGCTGGTGTCAGATACACATGGACGCAATTGATGTTTTGCTGCGCCTGGTTGGCGCCTTCTACGTGTTCGGTGCCTTTGTGGCTGCCCGTGCCAGCGTGATGTCGCTTCTTGTTGATCGCGCGATTGCGGCTATTACGTTAGACAAGCCCGCCCGTGAAGATGTCTTGAAAGCGTACTGGTTGCTTGCCGCTTCGGTGCTGCTCATGGCGAGCGGGGCAACGCTCTTGGTGTTGCTCGATGTCGCGGTTTGGGCGTTTCTTGCGTCGGCCTTGGGACAGGCACTTTATCTCTTCTATCTAGCGCCCCGCTATTTCGACGCGGCGGAGCCGCCTGACGCGACTGGGCGGCGGCAGAGCACCAATGCGTTTGTCATCTATCTCGTGGTCACGGCACTTGTTGTCTGGGCTTTTGGCGATGGACGCTTGATGAGCGTTGGCGAGGCGTCTTGGCCCGTGCTTGTGATACCGGCTGTGCTGGTCGCCGCGCTGTTGGCTTACGTTTGGAAGAACAGCGGCGGTGCCGCGGCGGATGCGGACCAGGACGCCGGCGAGGACGCGTGGGAAGAGGATGCGTCACCGCTCGATTTATCCCGTGCCACATCGGTCAAGGTGATGGCCGACCATTATTGTGAAGCGTTGTGGGTTTCTGGCCCAGACCTTTCGAGCAACATGCCACCGGGCGATCTGGGTCTTTCGCCTGAGCTGGCGCGCGATCTGATTGCTTGGGCTGATGCGTTCGACACTTCGCTCGATCACGACAATCCCGCAGTCAGCTTATGGAGCCCGGAAGAGCACGACGCGCACGTGACGCTTGGCCAGTCCCTCGCCGTGCGCCTCGCCCGCGAGCGGCCGGATCTCATCGTCTACGCTGTGGATTCTCTGGGCCGCCCGTTTGAGGTTCACGCTGATGACGATGCTTTCTGACTGGGCTGGCAGCGGCTGAACCCTTTGGTCATCCGATATCGTCTGTGAACTGTCCGAAGCAGAGCAGCCGTCCGTCGATGTCTTTTACAACGAACTCGCTAAAGCCCCATGGCATCGCCTGGAGTTCGCGGTGAAAGGTTACGGATCGCGCCTGATACTCCGCGAACAGCGCTGGGATGTCTTCGACGATGATGTAGGCGTCCAGAAGTTCGTTTGTGTATTTGTCGTCCGGCCAGGGATGTGGCTGGCCGACGTGACGAAGGAACATTGAGCGGCCATTGCGGATCACGCCGGCGTAGTGGGCTGGATCGCCGTATTCGAACTGGGTTTCAAAGCCAAGCTGCGTTTTGTAGTGGCTCAGCGTTCGCCGCATGTCGCTGGTGAAGAATTGCGGGATCGTTGCAGCAATCATGACTGGCTCTCCGTCGCCTAGAACCCTTCAGGTTTGGCTTGGTTGCGCGTGGTAATGCGCTGATGCAGACCGGCAGAATGAGACTTCGTGATATGGGTAGACGAAATCTGAACCGCTTTAAAATCCGCAGCCGGCTGCCAAGCCCTTCATGGCAGCGGCCAAGCCTTTTGTTGAGAATGTGCTTTGCTGCAGGATTTTGCTGTTGGCCTGAATACCGGCGGCAACGGGCTGGTTTGCCTTGCCGAGGTCGGTAATGAGTGCGGCCGAGACCGCGGTGACAAAGTACAGCCGGCCACCTTTTTGGTAAGCGTCGCCTGCGGGGAAAGGCACGACGCCAACTCCATCAAGACGGACAAGGATTGTCGGCTTGCCGCTCTTAAGCTCTGCAAGGCCCGCGTCTGACACTGTTTGTTCAGTGGAATAGAACAGGTCGCGCCGGCCGGTCGTGCAGGCAAATTCGATCCTATCGTCGCTCTTGTCCGCAAACGCGAAGGCGCGATGAACCGGTTGCCCGCCGGCATCTGGCACTAAGTAGCTCCATTCGGCGAAGGCTGGTCCGGTGGCGAGCATGACAAAGGCGGGTGTGAGGGCAAGTGCTAGACGAAGGCCGCGCATGGGTTGATGTCTCCCTGTTTCACCCTGCTGTTGATCATGAGCATAGCCGCTCGCATTCAACAGCGGCAAGTTCCGTGCTGTTCAGTGATGATGCTTTGTCGGTTTATCCTAAACGCGCAGCCCGTCCAGCACGGTTGGATTTGTTGCTGGGCTGCTGATAGGGGAATAGTTTGTTATCTGCTCGTTTCGTTCGTCGGGGGAGGGAAGCCCTGGTCGGGCTGAGTACGTTTCTGTTTGCGGACGCCGCGGCTACTTCGCTTGGACTTGCCGGCGGGATAGGGCCATGAGGATAGCGGTCGCGATAGTGCCGGCGGCCATGATGGCGGCGAGCAGAAGGAAGTAGTTTTGGTGTCCAGCGGTGCCAGGTGCGGCGTCGAGGATGCGTCCGCTGATAGAGGCGAAGAAGATATCAGGTGTGAAGCCAACAACGGAGATGAGCCCGACGGCCGACCCCGTCATGTGTGGTGGCACGCTGGTTTCTTCCATTAGTGCGAAGTAGACGCCGCGCAGAGCGTAGACACCGGCAAAACTGATCATCACATTGGCGAACACGAGCGGGCTTGCGGCATTCGCTGATGACGTGACGGCGAGGGCGCCAAAGCTGGCGGTGAGCAGCGCGAAGGTCGTTGTCATGACACCGCTCGCTGAGAGCCTGTCCGCCAGCAGGCCAGCGGCGATGGCGGCGACAGGTCGTAGATAGGCTGAGCCGGCCGTGAAGGCGGCCGCGTCGACATCGCTCATGTCCATCACTTCGACCGCGTAGAGCGAGTAGTTGTCGAGACCTTTGTAGCCACAATACGCCGCGATTACGATGAGCGCCTGCAGCCAGATGACGGGCCGCTGCAGAACGCCCGCAATGTGTGCCGGTGCATGCCGCTGCTTTTGTTTTGTCGTCGCTGGTGCATCGGGAATGACGAGCCAGGCAAGCACGCCGGCGGCAAAGGTGATCGCAGAATAATAAGTGATGACGGCGACGAGTGCGTCGCGCTTTGCATCCGGCCCGGCGGACAAGGCGCTATCTGCGAGCATGATTCCGAATACAGGTACGGCGGCACTTGCAAGGCCGGCGGCCAATAGCCCGCGCCCGCCGTCGAGCAGACCGAAGGCCCGGCCTTGTGCGTCGTCCCCGCCCCACTCGCGTGTCGCGCGGATTAACGCCGCCCACAACAGCAGGATTGTCGTGACGCCCCAATAAGCGAACAGAAGCGACAGGCCAAGCATCGACGGGATGGTTGCCATGTAGAAGCCGCCCGCCGCGGTGGCGATCAGAGACAATGCAATGAGGCCGCGAGGTGAATAGCGGTCGGCAATCAGACCGCCGGGGTAATAGGCCAGCATCGCCGTTATGCCGTAGACGGCGAAGACATCCCCCAAGTTTGCGTTCGATAGGTCGAAGACTTCCAACGTGGCGGAGCGGAAAAAGCGCGCGACGTGGAACGGGAGCGCGAACACAGCCTCACCCGCGAGAATGAGACATAAGATGATGAGTGCGCGCTGCTTGATAGTCCTGCTCCGTTGGTTCTCGAAGTGGCAGCATCTCAGCTATACAGCCTCACGTCGAGTCCGCTGCTTTGATCGCTGGTTGTGGTGCTCATTCGGCCGGTTTTTGCGCAACAATGAAAATGCGGGGATCCTTGCCTGTTGTGCCGTGCCGCTCACTGGCAATGACCGTAAATCCCGCCGCTGCGATGTCTGCCTGAAGCTGCGGTGCCGAAAAGAAATAGACGGACGGCGCCTTTCCCAACATCTGTGCAATGGGCACAGCGTAGCGGATGAGGGCGTTCATCTCTGAGATGCACGGCGTCTTTGAGATGAAGTAACCGCCTGGCTTGAGCTGACGGTATGAACGTGCGCAAGCTGCGGTTCGATCGACAAGGTGGAGCACGTTGAACGCCAAGATAGCGTCGTAGGTGAGGCTCGAGCTGGTTGGCCTGGCGGAGTTGGAGACTTCGAAGGAGACGTTGCGCCACCCTTCCGTCTCCGCTTTATTTTTCGCGATGGCGATCATTTCCGCAGACGCATCCGTCGCGATGAAACGCCTCACGGACGGCGCAAGCTTCAGTGCGGTTGTGCCTGTGCCGCAGCCGATTTCAAGAACGGTGTCCGAAGTTTGGAGGAGTTGACGGGTGCGGTCCAGGGTCTTTTCGTAGCCGGGGATGTCCTTGATGGGGTCGCGCGCGTACTTTGCGGCGGTTTTGTTCCAGAACGCGACGTCTTTATCGGTTGCCATTAGGGGTCCTTTGCACGCTCTGCCGCGTGGATAGGCAAGTCACACTAATGCGCGGCTTGCCAGTTGTCGGCGGCGTTGGCGTCGACTTGGAGCGGGACGCTTAGAGCGATTGCCGGGAGAGCGGCGCGTTCCATGGTTTCTCTCGCTACCTTTAGGGTCTGTTCGACTTCGCTCTCTTTGACTTCGAAAACGAGTTCGTCGTGGACCTGTAGGAGCATGCGCGCGGACTTTAATCCGGCCGCGGTGATGGCGTCCGGCATGCGGATCATGGCGCGGCGGATGATGTCGGCGGCGGAGCCTTGGATGGGCGCGTTGATGGAAGCGCGCTCCAGGAAGGCGCGCGTGTGCGGGTTGCGCGTGTTGATCTCCGGGTAATGCATCTTTCGGCCGAAGATGGTCGTGACGTAGCCGTTCTCGTGCGCGAAGGCCTTGGTTGTTTCCATGTAGTCGCGGATGCCGGGGAACTTCACGAAGTAGTTCTTGATGTAGGTTTGGGCTTCCTCGCGCGGGATCGACAGCTGGCGGGCGAGCCCGAAGCCGGAGATGCCGTAGATGATGCCGAAGTTGATGGCCT
>JBGTSB010000027.1:0-34454 GCA_041940525.1 Hyphomicrobium sp. | reverse complement strand
GCGAACGCTTGCCAGATCGCGTCGTACAGCCCGGCCTTGCGGATCTCATCAAGATAGATCGCGTCGGCTTCGCGCAGGATGTTGAGCTTCTCCCGTGTGATCCCGCCAGGGCAGCGGATCGCTAGGCCAGGGCCCGGGAAGGGATGGCGGCCAATAAAGTGTTCGGGCAGTCCGAGCTCACGGCCGAGTTCGCGCACTTCGTCCTTGAAGAGTTCGCGCAGAGGCTCGACGAGCTTCATGTTCATGCGTTCAGGCAGACCGCCGACATTGTGGTGCGACTTGATCGTGGCGGACGACGCACCGGAGAACGAGACGCTTTCGATGACGTCGGGGTAGAGCGTGCCTTGGGCGAGGAAGTCCGCGCCGCCGAGCTTGCCCGCTTCTTCCTCGAATACTTCGATGAAGAGCCGGCCGATTGTCTTGCGCTTCTTTTCCGGATCCGCCTCGCCTTCCAACTGGGAGACAAAGCGGTCCGACGCGTCGACCAGTATGAGCGGCAAGTTGTAGTGCTGGCGGAACATCTCCACAACGTCAGCGGCTTCGTTTTTCCGCATCAAGCCGTGGTCAACGAGAATACAGGTGAGCTGGTCGCCGATAGCTTCGTGGATCAGTAGTGCCGCGACGGAGGAGTCCACCCCGCCTGACAAAGCGCAGATGACCTTGCCATCTCCGACATGGGCGCGGATGGCCGCCACGGCGCGTTCGCGATAAGCGGCCATGGTCCAATCGCCTTTGATCCCGGCAATCTTGTGTACGAAGTTCTGAAGCAACTTCGCGCCGTCCGGAGTGTGCACCACTTCCGGGTGGAACTGCACGGCATAGAAGTTTCGTTTGTCGTCCGCGATAGCCGCGAAGGGCGCCCCCTTTGAGGTGGCGACAATACGGAATCCCGGAGGGATGGCACTGACGCGGTCACCGTGTGACATCCAAACTTGATGGCGGCTGCCAGCTTCCCAAACGCCGTCAAAGAGAGCACAGCTCTCCTGGACATCCAGGAATGCGCGGCCGAACTCGCGTTCATGCCCGGCCTCGACGCTGCCGCCGAGCTGCGCGCACATGGTTTGTTGGCCGTAGCAGATGCCGAGCACGGGAATGCCGGCGTCGAAGATTTTCTGAGGCGCGCGGGGGCTGCCGATGTCGACCGTCGAATGCGGACTGCCGGACAGAATAACAGCTGCCGGCTTGGTGCGCTCGAAGCCCTCTTCAGCCGATTGGAAGGGCACGATTTCCGAGTACACTCCAGCCTCGCGGACGCGGCGCGCGATGAGCTGCGTGACTTGGCTGCCGAAATCGATGATGAGGACCGTGCCGTCCGTAGAAACTGTGTCGTTCATGCTGGGGGACAAGACCACCGCGCGGTTGGCCCGTCAAGCTGCGTTGGCGGGGCAAATTGGCCGCCTCCGGTTCCATTCACACCATATCCGCGCGCCGGGCGGCAGCGTGGGCGCTGGCGCCATCGATGTTCTCTCTCAAATCGCCCAGCACCCTACCGATACTGTCCAAAATCCAGAAGTGCCCGGCGCCAGGCACCTCCCGGTAATTGCAGCCTGAGATGCGTTCGGCCAGATAGCGGCAGACGGGAACTGGCACCACTTTGTCGCCGGTGCCGGCCCAGACCGTCGAAGGAGCTGTAATCGCGTCAAAATTGATATCCCACGGCTTGCCGAAGATTCCGAAATCCGCAATGGCGCCGCCAGGGCCTGATCGGACGGCTTCCTCCGTCATCTCAATCAGGCTATCGCGAATAGCCGCGTCGGACAGGAGGCGTCTGTCTTCCCCGCCAAGCGCTATCCGGAATGCGCGCGACATGGCCAGCGGCGCCCGATGGAAAGCAGAGACCGCCATTTTCGCTCCCTTCGAAAGCACACGGCGGCGCTGAGACAGCTTCATGAAAAAGCGCCGTTGCATGAGTGGCAGCGGCGGCTGGCCGGCGGCTATATAGTCCGCGACTGGGCCCATGGGGCTAACAAGAGAAAGTGCCGTCACTCGGCCGGGCACTTTGGCGGCCAGCGCGGTCGCGTAAGGCCCACCGCCGGAGATGCCGATCAGCGCAAACCGGTCAAGATTGAGCGCATCAGCGATCGCAATGTTGAGCTGTGTGCGGGAGGCAAGCGACGCATTGTGGTCCAGCGGTGTCAGGCCGTATCCCGGCCGGTCGGGCGCAATGAGTTTCAGGCCTAGCTTGGATGCCACCTGATGGCCCTTGCGATACATCAGGCGCGACGCCGGCGTGCCGTGAAAGGCCAGCACGGGGAAGCCGTTATCAGCGCCATAACAAGCCAGGCCGACTTGGCGGCCATTAGACACCGTCACCACACTGTTATCGGAGAGAGTCTTCACGTCTCAAACACCACCGCTGCTTTGGGTTTCGCTTTTTCTTCCGGTTCTATGTGGATAGAGACATCCGTCGCTTCCAGAGCAGCCTCAAGCGCCTCTTCGACGCGGTCGCAAATGTCATGCGCATCGGCCACAGTCATATTGCCGGGGACGACCATATGAAATTCGATGAAGGTCATGCGGCCAGCGTGGCGAGCGCGAATGTCGTGCACCTGGAGGGCGCCGTGCCCGCTATCGCGGATCACCTCCTTGATGCGTTCGGCGGTTTCGGCATCAACGGCTTCGTCCATCAGTGCCCCAAGCGATTGTTTTATGATGTTGTAACCGGCCCAAAGAATATTGATGGCAACGGCCATGGCGAGCAGCGGGTCCAACCAGAGAAATCCGGTGAGCTGTGCAAGAAGGAGCCCGGCTATGACGCCAATCGAGGTGAACACGTCGGTGGCGAGATGCCAGCCGTCTGCTGTGAGTGCGGGCGAGCGCCAGGCTTTACCGCGCCGGATGAGATAAACTGCCCAAGCGCCGTTGAGCACACTGGCTGCGCCATTTATGGCCAGACCTAACCCGGGTTCTTCCAATGGCCGAGGCGCGTGAAACGCTTGTGCCGCTTCATGAAAGATCAACACGGCCGCGAGCACAACGAGAACGCCCTCGAACACGGCCGAGAAATATTCGGCCTTGGCATGTCCAAACGGATGGTTCTTGTCGGCCGGAATTGCGCTAACGCGGAGGGCAACCATTGCCACTGCCGCGGTCAACACGTTTACGATGCTTTCCAGCGCATCAGAGTAAAGCGCGACCGACCCTGTGATTGCATATGCTGCATACTTGAGGATCAGGATCGCAATCGAGATCGCAATGCTGACATAAGCGGTGCGGCGGATGCGCTGAAAGACGGCATCGCCGTCCTGTCCTGTGGTCACAGCCAGCCCTCCCACAGACGTTCACTGACGGCTCCTGTTGCCAGACTTGGCGCCTGATGACCACCGTAAATTGCCGCTGCGGACAACTTTATCGTTGTTTCGCCAAAGCGTGCTTTTCCACACTTTTAGCGTCGTTGGAGGCTGTTCACGAGTGGAGCGAATCTGATGGGTGGTTGATGGAAATCCCATCGGGCACAGGAGGCGACCGTGGCCAACTTCGCGACGCACATTGGTGTAGGAACGGTGGTTGCGGGTGGCTTAGCCACGTTGACGCTCGCCGCCGATGTTATCGCTCCGGAAAATCTGGTCGCCGTTACGATGGCGGGCGTGCTTGGGTCAATTCTGCCGGACATCGATTTGAAGGAGTCGCGGCCCAGCAAGATTATGTTCTCCGGACTGGCGGTATTCTTCTCGTTCGCGGTGTTATTTACATTCGCGATGTCGCGATCCATTGCCGAGCTATGGATCATGTGGCTGGGAACAATGGCGTTCATACGCTACGGACTTCACGGGGTGTTTCACCGCTATGCCGTCCATCGGGGCGTTTGGCATTCCGTCCTTGCCGGACTTTTCTGCGCGATCATTACGGCGGTTGTCTTCCGGTACGTATTGGGACGGCATGACGGTGTTTCTTGGCTTGCCGCCGGCTTCTTGTTCATCGGCTATTGCACGCACCTGATCTTGGATGAAATGTACTCAGTCGACATCATGGATCGCCGTATCAAGGCGTCGTTCGGCACGGCGCTGAAACTCTATGATCGGCGCTATCCAGCCGGCACCGCTGGCATGATGGTCGCGACGTTGTTGATGGCATTCATGGCACCGTCTATCCATCCGTTTGTCCAGGGCATCTCTTCGCGCGACCTTTGGACAGAGCTGCACGCGAAGCTGCTTCCGGAAGAAAAATGGTTCGGCGTGTTCCCCGTGACGCGGGAAACCGCCGTCGCTGCCGACCCGGATGCGGTCAAGGCGGGCGCGGGCGACATCACGACCGGCTCTGTATCAAAGGACAAGTCGCCGTCATCATCGGCCGGGGACAACAAAGCTCCGGCAGTCGAATGGTCGATGCCGGAGTCGAAAGAGGCAGTGCCGGTTACTGTGCCATCAACTGGACCAGCAGCGGTTACGCCGTAATGGCTTCTGGCAATGGCCAGATAATTTAGTTGGCGAGTTGACCAGGTGTCGACCCGTGTCCGCGCAGGAAGGAGGAGACCAAGTCTTCAACCTGCTCTGGAGCACTGTCGGCGGGCGCGATCGGCAACTTGTCAGATGTCGCCAATGCTGAGATGCCATGTATTCCCGCCCAAAACGCCGAGACCTGGTTCGGCAGGTCCGGTTTTTTTTGCAGTATCGGCAGCAACGCTTCTTCTATCAGCGCCTTGATGTCATCCAGCTTCTGCCGGTACCAGTCTGGCACGGTTTTGCCGGCAGGCAGTTGGTGGCCCGACAATAAGTTCCAAAGTTTCGGATTGTCTTGCGCAAACCGCAGGTATTCGGCGGCAAGTTTGCGCACGTGGTCCGCGGCGGCGGCGTGGGGGGCCTCGGCGACGGCGCGCAGCCGTTGTTCCAATTGATCGAGGACTTGGCCTTCTATCGTCAAGATCAAGTCGTCTAGGTTCTCGAAGACGTTATAGATCGTGCCAGGAGAATAGCCTACGCGGCGCGCGATCTCGCGCGCGGACAGGCCCGACAGGCCGTTTGCCTCGATCAATTCTGTCGATGCTTTTAGTATCAGCTTGCGCAGGTCCCCGGCATTATCAGAAGGACGGCGTCCCATCGTTGGCGCCTCATATGACTAAATAAAATTACAAACAAAACTGATCGTCAGCATAAGCTCCGCTTTTAACGGAGTAAAGAGACGGACCTTCGGCAGATGAAGGATAATAGATATTCTTCACTGGCGATAAAGCCGCAACAATGTTGTGGCAAGCGTCGTAATGGGCGGTGCTTTCTTGCCTTGCCGGCTATTCGCAGGGCGTATTGCAGCTTTGGAAATCAGCGCCGTTATTGGGCTGGAAGGCGACGCAGGACTGGCGCGGCGCAAATACGGCCTCGTGTTCCCAGGTTGCGCCCGAAATCATCAAGCCGAGAACCGGATAATTGAACAGCGGCTGATAGGTATAAGTCGCCTTCACAATGACCAATCCGAAAGATGTGTTCCTCAGAACATCTTCGGTGTCGCTAGACACTGTATACGGTGCGCACGAAGGTGGAGAAGTCTTGTTTGCGTAGGTTGCCGGTTGGGCATAGACGCGAACCTGACGCTCACCGCCCGTGATAGGCATATGGATCGGAATGATTTCGATCGTCATATTTGCTGACGTTGAACCAAATTTGGCCAAAGCTGTAGGAACGAGCCTATAGATGCCTTCTAGGCCAGATGCATTGATCTCTTGCTCGCGTGTCACAAGATCGCCGATGATGTTGGCAGCGTCAGCGAAGCGGCGATGCATCGAGTACGCCCGACCGACTTCGAAAACGCCAAGAAACATGATCAACATGACAGGTGCGATGAAGGCGAACTCGATGGCTGCTACGCCATCGTTGGCCTGTTTAAATCCCAACAACCGTTTCAATGTCCGGCGGCCACGTCTTGTCATGGGTTGCGCCATCAGTAAGGCTCACTCTTGAAGGCAGTGACAGCACTAATCAATTGGGCCTGGTTGCCATTTACATTGCCTAGACCCAAATACGGAAGCGACGCCAGAAGTGGCCAGGGATAGCATGCCACGACGAGAACGACCCGTTCTCGTCCACCTGCACCTTCAGAAACAGCAGCATCATCCTGATGACTGGAGCCGACTAAGTTGCCATCGTCATCGATACAGGATGGGGGAGTGATGTCGGCCCAGTTTTCTTCGTTGAGGACCATGATGGAGAGCTTGGCGCAATCGATGAGACCGCCCGAGTTATTGCAGATCTGGTTTTTGTATTCGACGATGCTGAGATTGGCGCTCTGACTCTGCCCGGTGCGAATTTGGCGCGAAGCTGCCGTCAGAGACCGGTCCAGGATTGTCTCGGAGATATAGAATAGGGACACGCCGAAGATCGCGAAAATCAGCATTAGGAACGGCGTGAAAACCATCGCGAACTCAATCGCCGTCGCGCCTGACGTGTCACGGCGGAAGCGGCGGAGAAGGCTCCAGCGATTTGGAATGGCGCAAGGCAAACGCTGACGCAACATGGTGGTAAACACCCTCTATAACAGATAGAGGATTGTACACCTTGCCCGTTAATGACCGGTAATTTCGCAGAGCCATCCCAAGGGGCATGCTTAGCCAGCGGTTAATGCGGTGTGACCGAACCAGTCGCAGCCGCACCGGCGCTTGAAAACCCGGACTTAGCAGCCGAGTGCTTTTGAACCATGCTAAAGAAATCGCTGTCGTCGCCGATGGTCAGTGTCGGAGAGCAGTTTGGCGTGCAGCTATACGACTGGCGAACGCCCGCCTTGTGCACATTGACGATACGATTTTCGTCCCGTTCTACAATGATGCGCTGGTCTCTTATGATTTTTCCGTCGCCATCAAGCGCGATGATATTTGTGATCCCGAATGTCTTGCCGGTCACGACGAGCAGCTTGCCACCTTGGACCGCAACGTCCGCGATCGAGGGATTGCCAACGATAACATCGGCAACTTGACGGGGCAGACGGATGAGCCTGGACTGATCGTAGTTCACGATCAAATCACCTGCCAGCGCAGGCCGCGAAGGAACCAATAGCAGCGCCACCATCAGTCCGAATAAAACAAAGGCTGCGGCGCGCGATTTTGTTTTCGTGGGCATGTTGCGTGCTTCCTCGGGGAATCAATCCTGGAAAGCTTGCTGCGGAAGTGGTGAAGGAATTACCAACGCGCGACTGAAACTGGCGCAGGCACGGCGGCCTTGGCCGTTTTCGCCGAAATCCCCCGCACTATTCGCGGGCACTGTCGGGCTGGTCCACCCTCCTGTCTTGAAGTTGAGCAAGCGTAAAGAACAAGCCTCAAAGTATTTTCATCGCAAGTCTCGAGTGGTTAACGGCAGCTGGTACAAATAAATTCTTCCATCCTGACCTATGTTTCGAACTTTAATTGCACCAATTCTCAAGTCCTCTATGTGAAAAAACTTTTTGTTAGCTCATTTTTTCTTATGAATACATGTATTGGTAGTGGTTTACGGCACTCGCTTGATGGAGAGCCCCCTGATTTACTTGCGCTTAATACCTCGCTGCTATGGTCCTCGTTAGCTCAGCGCCGCGGACGATCACTGGTCCAGCGCGGGCTGGATCACAGGTACTTGCGGTCAAGTTAGGAGTATAGACATGACCAACTTCATGAAGCGCTTTGTCGACGACGAGTCGGGCGCTACGGCCATCGAATACGGCCTTATCGCTGGCTTCGTCAGCATCGCTATCATTGCCGGCTTGCAGGTTATCGGCCCTCAGCTGACGACCATCTTCAACGCTGTAGGAACGGCACTCACGACCGCGAACGGCGGCGGCGGCGGCGGCGGCTAGAATTCTACATGATGCCGGCGCGGCCTAGGCCGCGTCGGCATGCTTCACTATCGGCCAGGGGATTAGATGCTGTGAGACTGCTACTTCGCTTCTCTTCTGATCGTTCGGGTGCCGCCTCCATCGAATACGCGCTGCTTGCTGGGATCGTCAGCATCGCCGCTGTTGCTGCCCTCGCCTTGATCGGTACCCCGCTTGGCGAGTTATTCTCGTCTGTAGCCACCGGTGTGTCGGGCGCCGCCGACGCAACTGGAGGAGAGTAATGCTCGCCGTAGATTCCTTAGCTCTGCTCTTTTTTCCGGCAGCCATGGCATTCGCGGGGTCGATGGACCTCGTCTCAATGACAATCCCCAATCGCATCTCGCTGGCGATGATCGCTGGGTTTTTCTGCGCTGCTCTTTGGGCTGGCCTTCCTGCAAATGTTGTTTTTGCTCATGTCGCTGCGGGCGTTCTTATGCTGGCAGCAGGTATCGGCATGTTCGCTATGGGATGGGTTGGCGGCGGCGATGCGAAACTGCTGGCGGCCGGTGCCCTGTGGCTTGGCCTGAGCAACTTAGCAACCTTCCTCCTTATCACTGGAGTTGTTGGCGCCGTACTTATGTTAGCTCTGGTTGCATATCGCGGTTACCCGGCATCTGCCCTGCCACTTCCGGCTTGGGCCGCGCGACTACACCACTCAAAGACTGGAATTCCCTACGGAATCGCCATTGGAGCCGCTGGACTTCTTGTTTTTCCTTATACGCCATTATTCAAGGCCTTGGCCTAAGGAATCACTGGATAAGCGCTCTTTCCCAGTTCCGTTCCGACACGCGAATTAAAGAATCATAGATATTTGTCCCGCACTATTTGCGTGCGCGGTGCGTTGTGCGCCGTGCCGTTCAATTGGATGCGAGATGAAGAAGGCGCAACTTTTCGGAATAGCGATTGCTGGGATAGCAGGACTGGGTGCATTCTCCTTGATGAGGGGAATTGTAAACCAGCCGGTCCAGCGCGATACGGTGGAAGTGACTGTTGATGCCACGGAAGTTCTGGTGGCCTCCTCGTCCATCGATCTGGGTACGATCGCCAACCAGGGTCTATTTCGCTGGCAGACGTGGCCGAAGTCGGCTGTGTCACCGTCGTTCATCACCCGCTCCACGCCGCGCAAGCAGATTGAAGACATCAACGGATCCGTCGTTCGCGCGCCGTTTCTACCTGGCGAGCCAATCACCAAGGACAAGCTGATCAAGGCTGGCCAAGGCGGCGTACTAGCCGCGATCTTGCCGGCTGGCATGCGCGCTATATCGACGAAGATCACGGAGGCTACCGCGGTCGGCCGGCTTATTTTGCCGAACGACCATGTGGACGTTTTGCTCATCCGGCGCATCCGCGCGCCAGGCGGCAAGGAAGAAGTGTTTAGTGACACGCTCTTCAGCAATGTTCGCGTGCTGGCCATCGGGCAGAAGTTGCAGAACAAGGAAGGCGAGAAAGCATCCTCCGCTTCCGCCGACACCGCGACGCTGGAGCTGACGCCGCGGCAAACTGAAATTTTGGCGCAAGCCAATTCGATTGGCGATATCTCGCTTACCTTGAGATCCATCGCCGACATCCCCAAGAGGGATGGTAAGACAGGCGCCGAAGCCAACCTTGGCAAGCGCCAGCAGGGACATTTCGTGCGTGTATTGCGTTATGGCGAGCGTTCCCACACGAGTTTCTTAAAGTGAGTTGTACGCGTTCGTTCTAGTCGTCGTTGTCAGGCGGGTTTGATGAATACGTTATGGAAGTGCGCATGCGCTTTAGCGCTGGCTCTCGTCTTCCCGCTCGCGGGACAGGCGGCGGATGCCTATGAGTCCGCTCATGGCTACGAGAGCAACGGTTCCGTCCTCAAGATCAATACGCGCAGTGATGGACGAGTGCGCAAGGTCTCGCTTGGCGTCAGCAAATCAATGATGGTCGAGTTTGGTTTTGACTTGCGCGATGTTTTGGTCGCCGACCCAAGCACGGTTGATGCCGTCGTTCAGACGTCCAACCGCGTATTCTTGATCGCCAAGAAACCTGGGCAGACAAACGCCTTTTTCTTTGATGTCAACGGCGATCGGATCCTCACTTTGGAGATCTCTGTAGGTGCTGATTTGGCGCGCGTGGACGAACTTCTCGCGCGGCTAATACCAGGCTCGCGGATTAAAACGGAAATCGCCGGCACCGCGATTGTTCTCACCGGGACCGTGCGCACACCAGCAGACTCTAACCGGGCCACTACGATTGCCAAACAATTCGCCGCTGCGACCGCCGCCCTAACCACGGACAGTTCCGGCGGCGTTTCGGCCGCGGCTTCAGCTTCAATCACTGGGACCGACGCCGGCGAAGATACCAAAGGCGTTGTCATCAACCTTCTTTCCGTTGAAGCGGAGGAACAGGTGATGCTGCGGGTCGTGGTTGCCGAAGTTCAGCGAAGCATGCTCAAGCAGTTTGGCGTGAACATTGGTGCGGTCATTAACGCTGGAAATTTCACAACCGCAATTCTGGCTGCCAACGGTTTGCCGCTAACCGGCAACGTTCTTGGCAATCTGCCCGTGCCGGGTGTGGTTCCGAGCACCAACAACCTTGTCAACAACCTAGATGCGCTCGGCAACGGGAGCGTGAGCAATTCGGGCTTGGCTGGAAAATGGGCCAACGGCAACGGTGATCAGATCTCGCATGCCATTCGCGCTATGGAGCGGGATGGTTTGGTCAAGACTTTGGCCGAGCCTAACTTGACTGCGATCTCCGGCGAGCCTGCCAAGTTCCTCGCCGGTGGTGAAATCCCATTCGTAACCGGGATTGATCGCGACACTGGCGCGCGTACGGTTGAGTATAAGGAATTCGGTGTTCAGCTCGCGTTCACGCCTGTTGTTATGACAGAGGGCCGGATCAGTCTGAAGATCGATACCGCGGTCAGTGAAATCGCTGAGTACGTTGGCGGAAGCCCGGTGCTCAACAAGCGTCAGGCCCGGACGACGGTCGAGCTGCCGTCTGGCGGTTCGCTCGCTTTGGCGGGCCTCATCTCGGAAGATACGCGCCAGAATATGGATGGGTTCCCCGGCGCGAAAGACATTCCCGTTCTTGGCACGCTTTTCCGCAGCCGGGACTTCATCAAGAAAGAAACGGAGCTCGTCATTATCGTTACGCCGTACACCGTGCGGCCAACGCAGCGCCGCCAGCTATCGCGGCCGCTTGATGGCCTTGGTGATGCGGCGGACCGCGAAGCTAACTTCCTAGGGCACGTCAATAAGATCTATGGCCGTGGCAGAGATCTGCCCGCCGGCGACCTTAAAGGCGATTACGGATACATCATCGAGTGACGCTGTTGGAGAACCATATGATCCCGAAAGTCGACAGCGTTCCGCATTCAAATGAGCGGCTTGGGCTAAAGGCCGTGGCGGCTGCCGCGACGCTGGTTTTGATCGGATTATCGGCATCAGCCTGCCGTGATGAAGAACACGCACGTGTTGCTGGCTGGTCCATGATAGATCCGGCGCAACGTCATGCGATCCGCGTTTCGCGCGAACCTGAACAGATGGCCCTTCGCGTTTCGCGCAGTTCTCGTGGCCTGTCTCCGCAGCAGCGGGCGCAGGTTGTCGATTTCGCGGCGCGTGCGCGCGCCGCCGATGCTGGCAATACCAAGATTGTTATCGCATCGCCGGCTGGATCACCGAACGAGGTGTCTTCGGCACGCGCCGTAGATCAGATCCGTTATTTGTTGGGGCAGAGCGGCATCGCTGATTCCTCAATTGGGCTTGAGGCCTATCACGCCAATGGTGAGGTTCGCCCTCCTGTTCGCATGGCGTTCGTCCGCTACGTCGCGCATGCGCCGGAATGTGGTTATTGGCCTTCCAATCTAGCCCGCGAAACGCACAATATTCCCTACGAGAATTTTGGTTGCGCCACGCAACGCAACTTCGCCAACCAAGTCGCCAATCCGGGTGATCTCGTCGAGCCCAGATCCGAGACAGAGCGCTCAGGCGAACGGCGCGACACGGCTTGGGAAAACTACACCCAAGGAAAACCGACCGGGGCTGAGCGCAGCACAGACGAGCGAAGCGACGTAAACGAAAATTAGAGAAGTTCCGATGAGTGACCCCGCACTAGAACATATTGACGATGGCCTTGAAGAATCCATGTCGGACTCGCGATTTGATGCTGATCTCCTGTCGGCACCAAGCAACGCGCGGCCTGTTCCACGGATCTCCATCCAGGCGTTCTGCGAGTCAGCGGAGTCAGCTGCAGCGGTCCAGGACGCAGCGGCTGACCGGCGGCTCTCCAAGACGCACGTGAACCTGCAGATGGGCGGCTGCCCAGCAGCGATCCAGCACTTTGGATCGAACCCAACGCCGAACCTCATCATCTTGGAGAACAGCGCGGACGCGGGCCAGCTGTTGTCTGAACTCGACCAGCTCGCAGAGCATTGTGATGAGGGCACGAAGGTCATTGTAATCGGCCGGACAAACGACGTTTTGCTCTATCGCGAGCTGCTCAAGCGTGGTGTGAGCGAATATCTGGTCACGCCGGTGACACCGGGGCAGATTATGGAGAGCGTCTCCAGCCTCTACAATGACCCAGATACCGACCCCGTTGGCCATATCCACGCGTTCATAGGCGCGAAAGGCGGTGTTGGGTCATCCACAGTCTGCCATAACGTTGCCTGGGCGCTTTCCGAGGCTCTCAAGACCGACGTCGTTGTTGCCGATCTTGATCTGGCTTTCGGCACGACGGGCCTCGATTTCAACCAAGATCCGCTTCAAGGCATCGGCGACGCTCTAGCCACTCCGGAGCGCCTTGATGAGGTTCTGCTCGACAGGCTTTTGACGAAGTGCTCCGAACACCTTTCGATCTTCGCGGCGCCGGCAACACTTGATCGCGGATACGACATCTCAACCGATACTTGCGAGACAGTCCTGGATGTCGTGCGCCAGAACGTACCGTTCGTCGCGGTTGATATGCCCCATTCCTGGATGTCGTGGAGTAAGCAGGTGTTGCTACAGGCGGACGAGGTGATCATCACCGCGGCGCCAGATCTGGCCAACCTGCGAAACACCAAGAACATTGTCGATTTGCTGCGCCAGACGCGCAAGAACGATAACCCGCCGCGTTTGGTGCTCAACACCGTGAACATGCCCAAGCGTCCGGAAATCGCAGTCAAGGAATTCGAAGCGGCACTGGATCTGAAAGCGACGACGATCATCGATTTTGACATCGAGACCTTCGGTCAAGCGGCAAACAATGGCCAGATGATTTCGGAAGCGAGCCCGAAGGCTAAGTCTGCTCCGACTTTCCGGCAGCTGGCGCTGGCGCTGGCGCACAAAGAAGAACGTTCCGATAAAAAGGCTGGCTTGGCGCCTTTGCTGGAACGCTTCGGGTTGAGGCGATAGGACTGAGCAATGTTTGGCAAACGCAGCAGCTTGGATGCTCAAAAGCCTCGCGCACCAGCCCCGCGCGCGCAGAAACCCGCGCCTGCTCAAGCCTCTTCAGCTGCAGCAGCTCAGAAAATTGAACCAGCACCGCCTCCGCCCGCTCCCGCTCCGCAGCCGCTGCCACAAGACAGCGGGCGGCGGCATTCGGAAGACTACTACGACGTCAAGACGACCGTCTTCAACGCGCTGATCGACACCATTGACCTGACACAGCTTGGCAAGCTTGATTCCGGGGCCGCGCGCGAGGAAATCCGCGACATTGTTGGCGAGATCATTCAGGTCAAGAACGTCGTCATGTCGATCGCCGAGCAAGAAGAGCTGCTCGAAGACATTTGCAACGACGTCCTCGGCTATGGCCCGCTAGAGCCGTTGTTGGCGCGCGATGACATCGCCGACATCATGGTCAACGGCGCAGACACGACCTACATCGAAGTTGCCGGCAAGGTTGAGCAAACGCGCGTACAGTTCGCAGACAATCAGCAGCTGATGAACATTTGCCAGCGCATTGTCAGCCAGGTTGGCCGTCGCGTTGATGAAGCCAGCCCGATCTGCGACGCGCGCCTTCCTGACGGATCGCGTGTTAACGTGATTGCGCCCCCGCTGGCCATCGACGGCCCAGCGCTGACAATTCGTAAATTTAAGAAGGACCGGCTGACGCTAGAGCAGCTGCAGCGTTTCGGCTCGATCACCGAACAAGCCAAAATTGTGCTGCAGATTATCGGCCGCGTTCGCTGCAATGTTTTGATCTCTGGCGGTACCGGCTCGGGCAAGACCACTCTTTTGAACTGTATGACAGGGTGTATTGATCACGACGAGCGGATCATCACCTGCGAGGACTCTGCCGAGCTTCAGTTACAGCAGCCGCACGTGGTGAGATTGGAGACGCGCCCGCCGAACCTGGAGGGCGAAGGCGAGATCACCATGCGTGATCTGGTGAAAAACTGTCTGCGTATGCGCCCAGAACGTATCATCGTCGGCGAGGTTCGCGGACCAGAAGCATTCGACCTTCTGCAAGCGATGAACACGGGTCATGACGGCTCTATGGGCACGCTGCACGCCAACAGCCCGCGCGAGGCCATCAGCCGTCTTGAGTCCATGATCATGATGGGCGGCTATAATCTGCCCGTTCGCACAATCCGTGAGATGGTGGCCGGGTCCATCGATATCATCATCCAGGCGTCGCGCATGCGCGATGGCTCGCGCCGTGTCACGCACATCTCCGAAGTCGTGGGCATGGAGGGCGAGACAATCACCCTTCAGAATCTGATCGTTTATGAGATCACTGGCGAGGACAACAATGGCCGCATATTGGGCCGCCATCGTTCTACCGGCATTGCCCGGCCCGCCTTCTGGGAACGGGCTCAGTACTACAAGGAAGACAACCGTCTTGGGGAAGCCCTCGCTTCCGCTGAAGAGGTAGATGAGAACGGTAATCCATTGGGTGATGTGTAATGTTTGTGCTTGATGGACAGTCTACCCCCATGTTCGCTGCCTTGCTCGCGGCGCTCGCAGTCATCGGAGTTGTTCTGGCGATCGTTTGGCCGATGCTTGCCGGCGAGGACGAGGAGCAAAAGCGCAAACGCCAGGTTACGCAGTCGCGCTCTTCGCGGATTGCGGCGCGCGCGGCCACTGAAGCGACCGCGACGCGACGCAAAGCTGTGTCCGAAACGCTGAAGGACATTGACGATCGCAACAAGGCTAAGAAGCGTCTCACGCTGAAGCTCAAGCTACAACGCGCGGGCCTTACGATGACGCCCGCGGCATACTGGGTCTGGAGCGTGGTGTTCGGGATTGTATTAACCGGAACAGTCTACTTTTTCCTGCCGCCGTCGATCCTGGCTTTCATCTTTGTTCCGCTCAGCCTGTTCGCCGGTGTCTTTGGCATCCCGCGCTTTTGGCTGAACCGCCGCATCAAGAAGCGTGCGATGAAGTTCACCGCCGAGTTCGCGAACTCAGTTGACCTGATTGTGCGCGGTATCAAGGCGGGGCTTCCTCTCAACGAATGCATGCAGATTATTTCAAGAGAAAGCCCGGAACCCGTCGCTGGTGAGTTTCGCGAAGTCGTCAACGAGCAGCGAATGGGCGTGACGATGGCCGAAGCACTTGATCGCATGGCGTCTCGCATGCCGATCCCCGAAACGCGCTTCTTCGCAATCGTCATCGCCATTCAACAGCAGTCCGGCGGCAACCTGTCCGAGGCGCTTGGCAACCTCGCCGGTGTGCTGCGCGACCGAGCAAAGCTGGCGATGAAGGTTCAAGCAATGTCAGCCGAGGCTAAGGCCGGCGCGATGGTCCTCGGTTCGTTGCCTCCTGCTGTCGCCGTTATGATTTCCTTCCTTTCGCCGAAGTATCTCGTACCGCTGTTCTACACGACAATGGGAAACGTCATCATTCTTGCCGGGCTTCTCTGGATGCTGATGGGCATTTTGGTGATGAAGAAAATGATCAGCTTCAAGTACTAGACGGGTGCCATGTTTAGCTTTGCCGACACATTGATGAGCCCGCCTGTTTTGGCAACCGTGCTTGCGGCTATCGCTGCGTTTGCAACGGTGTTCGCGCTTGTCATGCCTCTGCTTTCCAGAGACCGTGGGGCTGAGCGCATGAAGACGATGGCTCTCGAGCGCAATGCCATGCGCGCCAAGCGTGCAAGTGAGGCAGGAAAAACTGACTCACCGCGCGTCAGCCTTCGCGGTGGCAAGCCGAAGGGCTTCATGCAGAACCTCGTCGACCAATTCGACCTGCGGGCCAAGTTCGATACCGAAGCTCTGCGTAACCGTTTGAAGACCGCTGGTCTGCGCGGTCAAGGGCCGCTCTACACCTACATCTTTTTCCGTATGGTCGCCCCGCCCGTCGTGTTTCTGATCGCACTCTTCTATTTGTTCATAATGGGCGTCACTTCGCATCCGCCAGTGGTCAAACTGCTGATGGCTGGCGCGGCGGCGGTCGCGGGCTTCTACTTGCCGAACTTGTTCGTGAAAAACCTCGCCGACAAGCGGCAGGCAGCCATCAAGCAATCCTTTCCCGACGCACTTGATATGCTGTTGATCTGTGTTCAGTCAGGCATGTCGGTAGAGGCAGCGTTCCAGCGCGTTTCAAAGGAGATTCTTTCGCAGTCGGTTGAACTGGCCGAGGAACTGTCGTTGACCACGGCGGAGCTGGCCTATTTGCAGGATCGGCGGCAGGCCTATGAAAACTTGGGCTTGCGTACGGGCTTGCCCGGCGTAAAGGCTGTCTGTATGGCGCTGGTTCAGGCTGAGCGCTACGGCACGCCGGTAGGTCAGGCCTTGCGGCTGATGGCGAAAGAGAATCGCGACATCCGCATGGCGGAGGCTGAAAAGAAGGCGGCCGCTTTGCCGCCAAAGCTTACCGTGCCCATGATCATATTCTTTCTGCCGGTACTATTCCTGATCATCATCGCGCCGATGGTTCTAGGTTACATCCAAGGCTAGCGGACTTTTATTCACCTGCCACTTGTGTGGAGACACATGTATAGAGTGAAGCCGGGCTGATTTTAGTTCGTACTGGATGTTTCAACTGCCGAGCCACGCAGTGTTGGCTGCGCAGAGGCCTTTGCCGTTACGGGCGCGGGTGCCTTGGGCTTCGGTTTGCGTGCGGCCGTGCGCCGGGCAGGTTTAGGCGGATTGTCGTCCGCCGTCGTCTCCCACCCTGAACTGGCAACCACAGACTGCATGGCTGATTGCGGCTTTTGCTCAATGCGCACGATCTTGCGCATCAGTTCGGCGTTTGACTCTGCCGCCTCGGGAGAAAGGTCGCGCGACGCAATGGCCTTAGCTTCGCTGTAGCGGCCCTGCAGGCTGAGGACCAGGGCCAGGTTCTGGCGGACTTTCACGTTCGTGGGATCTGCCATACTGGCCTGACGCAACAACGGCTCTGCCCGTTGGGCTTCCCCGCTCATCATGTAAGCCAGTGCTAGATTGTTGACGGCGGACGGGTGGTCGTTTGACAAAAGCCGCGCGCGCTCGAAGAACGGAATCGATGCCTTGTGATCACCCTGCTTCGCCAATACCGCGCCGCGCGCAGACAGGACACGCCAATCCGGATTTGATGGATCGTCGGCCCGCTCTAGTAAGGCCTTAGCCAAACTCAATTTGCCCAACTCCAAGGCCAACCGGCCATAGGCGGACATGATCGCACGGTCGGACTTGTTGGCTTGGTGGGCCCGCTCAAGGATTGCAAAGGCATCTGTCTTGCGTCCATTCTGCTTGAGAATATTCGCGTAAGTCAGCGCTTTGGCGGGCTCGTGGGGCGCTTTGGCGTATTGTTTCTGGGCGCGTTCGAGATCGCTCAGATGCGCGTCACTCTCCGTGTTTGGGCCCAGACCAAGATCCAAATTGGGCATGGTTTCAGAGCATGCGGATACGGCCAGCGCAGTCGTGGCCAATAGCAAAGTGCGCGTCAGCGCCAAAGCCCCGCTGTTCCTCTCTGCCTTATACCAACCCGGCATCAATCACCCCGATTCCCTCAAACAGTAAGGTCGTCAGTTTCTGATACGCGCGTCAAGAAATGCTTAACTTTATCTGTGTGCTTGTTAGGCCTCAGCAATCTCAGCCCGCGCACCTTCCGTCCAGGTTTCCATTTCGGGCATTGCCAAAACCGTGTCGACATAGGCTTTTGCCGTGCCGTCATCACCGAAATCCGCCAAATCCGGCACGTACGTCCGTAGCCGGGAGGCCACTGGGGCGTACATGGCGTCGGCGGCGGAAAACTTAGAAAACAGGAAGCGGCCGGTCGTACCGAATCGCTTTCTCGTCTCAATCCAGACCGTGATGATTCGCCGGATGTTGCGTTCGACATCCTCTGGGAACTCGTCACGGCGGCGGTCAGAGGTGACGGCCATGGGGCACTCGGCCCGCAAGGGCTCAAAGCCCGAGTGCATTTCAGATGCCACGGACCGCGCGATCGCACGCGCGGTTGGATCGGCCGGCCAAATGTCAAGGTGTGGATGTTTGTCGGCGAGGTACTCTATAATGGCCAGGCTGTCCCATATCATGAGCTCACCAGCCCAAAGAACTGGGACCTTGCCGGCTGGAGAATGCTCAAGTATTTGCTTCTTGGCGTCGGGATCCCGCAGATTGATCCGGATTTCATCGAATTCAATTGCAAGTCGTTTCATGACAAGCCATGGCCGCAAGCTCCAGCTCGACGTCTTCTTGTTGCCAATGACCAAACGATAATGTGCTGGTGGCATGTGGTTCTCTTCCCGAAGCGAATTGAGTTTTTCGCAGCGTTGCGGATAATGCCGCGCACGACGCGTTCCCTATCCTACTAACGGTCATTGAACGGGGTTTCCACCTTCTGATGCAAGACAATCGCCCCATACAAGATGCCGCAGATCCGGATCTGGTTTTTGCTCAAGGAGCAAAAGAGTCCAGCGACACGCCGATTTGGCTACTCGGTGATGACGCAGACACCGGAAAGATCGGCGGCCCGGTTCAGCAGTCTTGGCTTTCGGCGACCAATTTCAAGCCGTCAGCCAAACGCCAGCTGCTCGTGCCGGATGACAATGGTGGTCTAGGCAATGTTCTTCTGGGGCTTGGCAACGGAAAAATGGGCGAGCCGTGCGGACCTTCGGCGTTGCTTTGTGGGCAATTGCCGGGGGTGCTTCCGCCACAGACGTACACCCTGCACGAAAGCTGCGAAAATGCGGAACTCGCAGCATTGGCTTGGGGATTGGGAGCCTACCGGTTTGAACGATACAAGACAGCCGGCAAAAACGGGGATCGCGCGCGGCTGCGCATTCCTGACGGCGTAGACGCTGATCGCTTGTTGAATACTGTGCGATCCGTGTGGTTCGGGCGCGATCTTATCAACACGCCAGCGTCCGACATGGGGCCTGAAGAGCTGGAGGACGCTGCGCGGGGATTGGCTCAGCGCTTTGGCGCGGGAATCTCCGTTATCACCGGCACGGCGCTTCTTGAGCAGAATTTTCCAATGATCCACGCGGTTGGACGCGCCAGCTCGCGCGCGCCGCGGCTGATCGACATCCGCTGGCAGAAGCCAGGCGGACGCACAGACGCGCCGCGCATCACGCTCGTCGGCAAGGGCATATGTTTCGATACCGGCGGCCTCGACATAAAATCGGCGGCTGGCATGGTCTTGATGAAGAAGGACATGGGGGGCTCAGCCGCCGCGCTGACGCTCGGCCACCTGATCATGGGCGCAGGGCTTGATATCCGGCTTCGCATCCTAGTGCCGGCGGCAGAGAACAGCATAGCCGGAAACGCCTTCCGGCCGAGCGATGTCTTGCAGACGCGAGCGGGTTACACCGTTGAGGTTGGCAACACGGATGCGGAGGGCCGCCTCGTGCTGGCTGATGCGATCGCGCTGGCCGACGAGGAAGAGCCGGATTCAATTTTCGTTTTTGCCACGTTGACCGGCGCGGCACGCGTTGCGCTTGGTCCGGACTTGCCGGCGTTCTTCAGCGATGACGATGCGTTTGCGCAGGCGGTCTCGGATGAAGGTCTGAAGGCTGGGGATCCGGTTTGGCGCATGCCGTTCTGGCCCGGTTACGACCGCAATCTCGACAGCCCTGTCGCCAGCATGAACAACATCTCCGACACGCCGTTTGCGGGCGCGATTACTGCGGCGCTGTTCTTGAAGCGCTTTAGTAAGCGGGCCCGCCGCTTCGCCCATTTCGACTTGTATGGCTGGCGCCCAGCGCCGCGGCCGCTTGGTCCGAAAGGCGGAGAGCCACAAACGGCGCGCGCGGTTTTCGCGGCTTTGGAACGTGAGGCACAATTAGCATGAGCAACGATGCGCCAGTGACGCCGCCTCCGTTGTCTGGGGCCCGGCCGGACAGCGAAACTCCGGAAGCGGCTGCACCGGCAAAGGAGAAGCCAGCGCCGGTGGGGCTTGATCCTCGCCGTCATGCCTTCCGGTCCGATCTCGCGGCTGCCTCGTTGGCCGGGAAAGTTGATGCGCCTCAGTATGTCGAAGGCGAGCGGCGACAGGTGATGCGCGCTTCCGTGCCCGTGCGCCGCCGGCCCGCCGCCACGGCTGCTTTAGATACTGAAGCCTTGTTTGGCGAAACGCTGACGGTGTTCGACGTCAACGAAGGCTGGGCGTGGGTTCAGCTAGACCGTGATGGGTATGTTGGATACCTGCCAGCCGACACGCTTGGTAGCGAGGTTCACGAGGCGACGCATCGCGTACGGTCGGCCGGGACATTTCTTTATCCCGTTCCGGACATCAAAGCGCCGCCGGTCATGCATCTCAGCCTCAATGCGCAATTGAGCGTGGCTGAAAGTGACGAGACGTTTTGCGTGCTCAAGACCGGAGGCTTTGTCTATACGCGTCACACCGCACCGATCGGCAGGTACGCACGTGATTTCGTGACGATTGCCGAGACACTGATTGGAACGCCCTATCTATGGGGTGGCCGCTCCCGGATTGGCATCGACTGTTCGGGGCTGGTGCAGGTCGCGCTTGCCGCGGCTGGCATCGGCTGCCCGCGTGACAGTGACATGCAGGAGGCCGAAGTCGGCGATCCTATTCCGCCCAACTCCAGCCTTGAGGATTTGAAACGCGGTGACCTGCTGTTCTGGGATGGGCATGTTGGCATCATGGCCGACGGTTTGATGCTGTTGCATGCCAACGCGCACCATATGGCCGTAACCGTGGAAACGTTGCCGGAAGCGATCGAGCGGATCGCCCGATCGGGAACAAAGCTGCGCGCCATCCGGCGGCTTCCCGCGCTCGGCGCATCAGGACCGCAAGCGATTTAGGACTCAGCGCCGGTAGGGCAGAAAATACCGCGTGCGGCTTTCGCACTCTTCCGGTTCAGGCGTGCCTTCCCGCCATAGCGAGCCGTCGGCGAGCTGGACCTGAGTTTGAATTCCGCGAAGAACGCCCGTCTTGATGGAATGCCAGTACAGCTGGCAAACGCGGCCCTCCACGATGGCTTCCGAAAGACTGTGAAAACGCATCAGGTTCCGGGCTGGCTGATCCATGTAGTGCTCACCAGCGACGCGCAGGTCGTAGAGCTGGTCGTGACGGATCACGAATTCGAACGGACACCCGCCGGGGTAGGCCGACGAAAACCGGAAGATCCGATAGCCTGGGCCCTCTTGCTCTTCAACTTTCGCGACATCTGCAATCGACGGCGCCCAGTAGCGCATCTGCGCAACAACATTCTCGAAGTCTTGCTGATAGACGTCGTCAGGGATCATCATCATCTTTGACATTTGGCGATGTTTTTCCCCTTCCCCGCAAGAACAGCAAGGCTCCGACTATAGTTGGAGACCGCGCAGAGCGCACGTGGCGATCATAGACTACCCTTAAAAATAATCGGGATAGCTTAAGTCTGGTTTACGATGCCACCGCCGTTTCATGGGCTGCCTTCAGGTCGAAGGCAGCAGCCAGCAGAGCCTTGGTATAGTCTTCCTGCGGGTTGGAGAATATCTCCTCGGCGGAGCCCTCCTCAACAATCTTGCCGCCCTTCATCACCAACACGTGGTTAGACAGCGCACGCACGACTTTCAGATCGTGCGAGATGAATAGGTAAGCCAGGTTGTGCTTGCGCTGCAGATCACGCAGCAGATCAACGATCTGCGCCTGCACGCTCATATCCAAAGCGCTCGTCGGTTCATCCAACATCACGAACTTTGGCTTCAGCACCATGGCGCGAGCGATGGCTATGCGCTGACGCTGCCCGCCTGAAAACTCGTGCGGATACCGATCGATTCCAGACGGATCAATCTCGACTTCTTTCAGAGCTTGGATCACAGCGTCCCGGCGTTGTTGATACGTCAGGTGCGGCTGCTGAATATCCAGGCCTTCCTCAATGATCTGGAAGATGGACAAGCGGGGGCTGAGCGAACCATACGGATCTTGGAAGACGATCTGCATTTCCTTGCGCAAGGGCCGCATGGCCTTGCTGTCGAGATTGTCGATGCGATTTCCCAGATAGACGATGGGGCCATCGGACGAGATCAAACGCAATAGCGCCAGGCCAAGCGTTGTCTTGCCAGACCCGGATTCGCCGACGACGCCGAGTGTTTCGCCTGCCCTCAGCTTCAGCGACAGCCCGTCCACCGCCTTCACGTGATCAACGACGGAGCGGAGGAGACCTTTGTAGATCGGAAACCAGACCTTGAGGTTATCCGTTTCCAGCACGATGGGATTGTCGGGCTTGGCTTGTTGCGGCTCGCCCTTTGGCTCCGCCTCCAGCAGCTGCTTGGTGTATGCATGCTTCGGCGTAGAGAAGATCTGCTCCGTCGGGCCATCTTCAACGATGTGGCCGGCCTGCATGACATAGACGCGCTCGGCCATCCGGCGGACGATGCCGAGATCGTGCGTGATCAGCAGCATGGCCATACCGAGCTCATTTTGCAGGCTGGCCAGAAGCTCCAGAATTTGTGCCTGGATGGTGACGTCCAGGGCCGTTGTCGGCTCGTCCGCGATCAGCAGTTCAGGCTCGTTTGCCAACGCCATGGCAATCATGACGCGCTGTCGCTGGCCGCCCGAGAGCTGATGCGGATACGCCTGCAGGCGTTTTTCAGGCTCTTGGATGCCAACTTTTTCAAGGAGCTCAAGCGTGCGGGCGCGCGCCTGCTTCTCATTCATGCCACGGTGAACCTTGAGCGTCTCGCCGACCTGCTTTTCGATGGTGTGCAGTGGGTTGAGAGACGTCATCGGCTCTTGGAAGATGATCGACACCTTGGAGCCGCGCATGCCACGCAGCTCGCGCGGGGTCATCTTCAAGATATCCCGGCCCTCGTACCAAATTTCTCCGGTGGGATGGGAGGCCGCCGGATACTGCAGCAGCTGCAGGATCGAAAGCGCGGAGACTGACTTGCCCGATCCGCTTTCACCGACGAGTGCTACGGTTTCGCCCCGGCCAATGTTGAAGGAGATGCCGTTCACGGCCCGCGTGACGGTATCACCCTGTTTGAAGTGAACCGATAGGTCTTTGACGTTGATGAGTGCTTGATGGCTTGTCACGGGCGGCCTCTATTTGAAGGTCTTGCGCGGATCGAGCGCGTCGCGCACGGCACCGCCAATGAAGATCAGCAGAGAAAGCAGGGTTGCGATAACGAAGAATCCGGTCAAGCCCAGCCAGGGGGCCTCAAGATTCTTCTTACCTTGCAACAGCAGTTCGCCGAGCGACGGCGATCCCGGCGGCAGGCCGAGACCGAGGAAGTCCAGCGCGGTGAGCGCAGACACACTGCCGGACAGTGCGAACGGCAGGAATGTCAACGTTGCGACCATGGCGTTGGGCAGCACGTGTTTGAACATGATGCTGACGTCCGAAAGACCCAGCGCGCGTGCGGCCCGTACATACTCGAAGTTACGGCCGCGCAAGAACTCAGCCCGGACAACGCCCACCAGGAAGACCCACTCAAACAGCAGCAAGATGCCGAGCAGCGTCCAGAAGCCTGGCTCCAGAACAGCCGACATAGTGAGCAAGACAAACAGCGAGGGCACGGACGTCCAGATCTCCAGCATGCGCTGAGCGATCAAGTCGACCTTGCCGCCGAAGTAGCCTTGCACGGCACCGGCGGTGATGCCGAGGACAGAAGCGCAGCCGGTCAAGATGATGGCGAACAGTAGCGACAGCCGGAACCCGTAGATCACTCGCGCCAGGACATCGCGACCCTGACTGTCCAGTCCGAGCCAGTTCGTATTGCCGAAGGTTTGGTAGCGGTCGAGCTGCGCCTTATCGACGTCGCAATAGGGCATGGACGATGACCATGGCGGCGGCGCCGGATAGCCCAAACAGATACCCTCCGCGTTCTTGCGGCGCGGGTAGTCCTTGTTGACGGTGTCGTGGCCATAACGGATCAACGGCCAAATCATCCAGCCGTGTTCGTTGATCTCATTCTGAATGGCCGGGTCACGGTATTGCGTTTCCGCCAGGAACCCACCGAACTTGGATTCTGGATAGTCCTTCAAAACCGGGAACAGGATCTCACCCTTGTACGACGCGACGAGCGGCCTATCGTTGGCGACGAACTCCGCCATGCCCGTTACCACGAACAGAACAAGCAGAATGCGCAAGCTCCACAGGCCGCGCTTGTTGTTCTTGAAGTTCTGCCAGCGGCGCTGGTTCAGTGGTGTCAGCTGCATCCGCTCACGCAGGCCGCTCCACCAGCCTCCGGGTGCGCGTGCGCTGGCCAATGGGCCCGCGGCGGCAGAGTCTTTGTTGAGTTGTGCGTCCACAGCCTCAGACCTCCCGGCTTTCGAAATCAATTCGCGGATCGACCAGGGTGTACACGAAGTCGGACACGATGTTCACGACCAGGCCAATCAGCGAGAAGACAAAGAGTGATGCGAACACGACTGGATAATCGCGCTTTTCGATACTCTCAAAGGCAAGCAGGCCGAGACCATCGAGCGAGAAGATCTGCTCAATCAGCATCGAACCCGTAAAGAAGGCGCCGATGAATGCCGCCGGGAAACCGGCGATGATGAGCAGCATGGCGTTGCGGAAAACGTGGCCATAGAGCACACGCCTTTCATCGAGCCCCTTGGCCCGCGCCGTCAGAACGTATTGCTTGCGGATTTCATCCAAGAACGAGTTCTTGGTTAGGAACGTCATCGTGGTGAAAGCGCCCAGCGACATGGCGACAATCGGCAACGTCAGATGCCAGAAGTAGTCACCGATCTTGCCAATCAGCGACAGCTCGTCCCAGTTTTCAGAGAAGAGGCCGCGTGATGGGAACCATTGGAAGAACGACGCACCAGCGAACATGATGAGCAAGAACACTGCCACCATGAAGCCTGGCACGGCATAGCCGATGATGAGCGCCGTGCTCGTCCATGTATCGAATTTTTCGCCGTCGTTTACGGCCTTGCGGATACCGAGCGGGATGGAGATCAGATAGGTGATCAGCATCATCCATATACCGAGTGAGACCGAGACGGGCAGCTTTTCCTTGATGAGGTCAATCACCGGCGTGTCGCGGAAATAGCTCTTGCCGAAGTTGAAGGTCGCGTAGTCCTTCATCATCTTGAAGAAACGCTCGTGCGCCGGCTTGTCGAAGCCGAACTGTTTTTCCAGCTGTTTGATGAATTCCGGTTCGAGACCTTGGGCGCCGCGATACTTCGAGCTGATGGTGTCGGCCGCGCCTCCTGCACCTTGGCCGGGCCCCAAGTCACTGCCACCACCGCCGATGCGCTGCGAGATGGATGACTCCGTTCCCGTCAACTGCGCAATCACGCGTTCGACCGGTCCACCCGGCATGACCTGGGCCAGCAGGAAGGTGATCAGCATGATGCCGAACAAGGTCGGGATGACCAGCAACAGGCGTTTCAGCAGATAGTTGGACATACGCCGGCAGCTCCTCAGTTACTCGATGTTGTGTTTGCGCTTACGGCCGCCGGTTCTTCGTCAGCCATATTTTCCTTGGCGCGCAGTTTGGCCGCTTTTTCCGCGTCGTACCACCACGTGCTTGGCGCGCCTAGCGCGTATTTGGGTTTTGTTTCCGGCCAAGACATCTTGTTCCAGAAGGCAATGTTGTGGCTGGCCTTGTACCATTGCGGCACCCAATAGTGACCAGCCCGCATAACACGGTCGATCGCGCGGGCGGCTGTGACCAGTTCCTTGCGTGATTGAGCCGCCATCACCTTGTCGGCCAAGGCATCGACGACCGGGTTGGAGATGCCGCCCAAGTTTGGGCTGCCCTCCTGCTTGGCAGACGCGGTACCCCAGTAATTCTCGATCTCGAGGCCGGGCGTTAGACCCATCACGTAGCGCTGGATCGCGATATCAAAGTCAAACGTCTTCAGCCGCTTCTGATACTGCGCACCATCAACGCGGCGGATGTTCGCGTCAACACCGATGCTGCGAAGGTTTTGAATGTAGGGGATGATGATGCGCTCGAAGGACGGTTCGTACAGCAGGATTTCTATGCGAAGCGTTTCGCCCTTGCTGTTACGGCGCAGGCGCACCGGAGCGCTGTCGCGCATGGCCATGGCATGTTCGAGGCGGCAGAAGTAGGCGCAGCCGCCATCCCCATTTTCTAGGAATGTCCAGCCTGCTTCTTCAAGCAACGCGCTTGCCTTGCGCAGCTGTTCCCTATTGTAGCCAAGGCCATTGCTCTTGGGCGGCACGTAAGGCTCACCGAATGTTTCCGGCGGCAACTGGTCTCGATAAGGCTCGAGCAGAGCCAGCTCTTCGGGGGATGGCTTGCCGGTCGCCTTCATCTCGGAGTTTTCGAAGAAGCTCGTTGTGCGGCTGTAGAGTCCGAAGAACAGGAAGCGGTTACTCCATTCGAAATCGAACGCCAGGCCGACTGCCTGACGCACGCGGCTATCAGCGAATTGTGGACGGCGCAGATTGAGGAAGAAGCCTTGCGCCCCGGAGGGGCGGCCGTCCGGCACCACAAGCCGTTGGATGCGGCCATCCTGAACCGCGGGCACGTTGTAGGACATCGCCCAGTCCTTAGAGATAAACTCCTCGCGGAAGTCGAACGTGCCGTTCAATAGGTTTTGCAGGCCGATGTTGCGATCGCGAAAATATTCGTAGCGGATGATGTCGAAGTTGTAGCTTCCGCGATTGACCGGCAGGTCTTTCGCCCAGTAGTCCTCGCGGCGCTTATAGGCGACGTAGCGGCCAGGCTGGAAGCTATCGATCTCGTAGGGGCCAGAGCCCAATGGTTTTTCAAGCGAGGTCTTATCGAACTCGCGATCCTTCCACCAGTCTTTGGGCAGCACGGGAAGGCCAGCGACGATCAAGGGTAGATCGCGAACAAGCTCGCCTTGAAAGGTGTAGCGGACAGTAAGGTCATCAAGGGCTGTCGCCGACGTCACATCGCGGAGGCTGCGCTGAAAGGCGATCGGGTGGCCCTTCTCCTTCAATATATTGAACGAGAACACGACGTCTTGGGCGGTCACCGGCGAACCGTCGGCGAACTTTGCGTTACTGCGCAGCTTGAACGTCACAGACATTTTGTCTTCGGCGACTTCCACGCTTTCCGCAAGGAGGCCATAAGCGGATGCGGGCTCATCACCAGACGCGGCCATCAGGCTGTCATAGAGCAAACCCAGCCCTTCGGCGGAGTCGCCCTTCAGGATGAACCCATTGAAGGTATCGAAGCTCGTCACACCACTCGATCCAATCAGCGAGATCGTGCCGCCTTTCGGGGCGTCTGGGTTGACGTAGTCGAAGTGCTGGAAGCTTGCCGGGTACTTCAACTCGCCGAACGTTGACAGCCCATGTCGAAACTCCGCGACGGCCGTTGCGGCAGGTATACCGACGGCGAGCGCGAGTGCGAGCATGGCTCGACGTTTCCAAGCCACGCGCATCACCATCCTTGCTTCGCCCTGGCATCAGCCAAAGCCTTCTTCTTTTCGGGATCAAACCACCAGGTGCGCGATGCCGAAACCGACTGAGACGGGATCTTGCTGGGGCGTCCGAAGACATCCCAATAGGCCAGGCGTTCAAATGGATAGTCCCAGTGAGGCACGATGAGGTGGTGCCACAGTAGGACACGGTCGAGCGCACGGGTTGCGGCAACCAGCTCCTCCCGGCTTTGGGCAAAGATGACCTTGTCGATCAGCTTGTCGACGGCGGGATCCTTGAGCCCCATGTTGTTGCGGCTTCCAGGCATATCGGCTGCTTGCGAGCTCCAGAATTCGCGCTGTTCGTTGCCCGGCGACGCCGATTGCGCAAGCCGATCTATGATGATGTCGAAATCACGATTGCGTTCGCGGCGTTGATATTGAGAGCTGTCGACGACACGAACGCTAGCGTCGATGCCAAGCGTCTTGAGTTCGTTGACGTAGACATCAATGACGCCGACGATCTCGCTCATCGCCACAAGAATTTCGGCCTTGAACTGTTCGCCTTTATTGTTGACCAGTCGCTTGCCCTGCAAGGTCCAGCCTGCCTCGTTTAACAGCTTCATGGCCTTGGCCATGTGGCGGCGATAATCCTCGCGGGTGTCGTTGACCGGGTTTTTCCATTCCTCGGTGAAGACTTCAGGGGGAACCTGATCTCGCACTTCGTTAAGGATCTCTAGCTCGCGGCCCGTCGGCAGACCCTTGGCCGCCAGCTCTCCTCCATCAAAGAAACTGCCAACGCGCAGATACATGTTGTTGAACGTCATCTTGTTGATGCGCTCAAAATTGAAGGCAAGGTTGAACGCGCGGCGGACCCGTGGGTCGGCAAACTGCGGCCGGCGCATATTGAAGACGAAGCCTGACATGCTCCAAGGGCTGTACGTGCGGATCGCTTCCTTTTTCACTTGGCCGTTTTTTGTCAGGTCTACGTACTTTGTTGCCCAGTCGCTGGCCTTGGTTTCCCGCCAATAGTCGATGGCGCCTGCCTTGAAGGCTTCGAAGGCTGGCGTTTTGTCGCGATAGTAGGTGTATCGGATCTGATCGAAGTTCCACTGGCCGAGGTTTACCGGCAGATCCTTGCCCCAATAGTCCTTCACGCGCTCGTAGGTGATCGAGCGCCCAGGATCGATCGCGCCAATGCGATACGGGCCGGAGCCCAACGGGACCTCCAAACTGGACTTCGACAGGTCGCGTTTCTTGCCGTCCTCGCCCTTGGCTTCCCAGAAGTGCTTAGGAAGAACGAACATAAGCTGGCCGACAATCTGCGGCAGCTCGCGATTATTTTTCACGTCGAAGCGGAACGTGACTTCGCGCGGGCCGGTCTCTTCGGCCGAGACGACGTTCTTGTAGTAGAGCCGGAAAAGCGGATGAGCCTTCTTCAACGCCGACAAGCTGTAAATGACGTCTTCCGTAGTGATGGGGTGCCCATCGTGAAACTTGGCACCTTCGCGAAGCTTGAAAGTCACAGACGAAAAATCATCAGGGTATGACACCCATTCGGCGAGCAACCCGTACTCGGTTGAGTTTTCATCCGGGCTGTTGGTCATCAGGGTTTCGTAGATCATCGTGACGGCGGCAGCCTGATCACCTTGCGTAGTAAAGGGGTTCACGCTGTCGAACGAACCACCGGGTACTGCCAACCTCAGCAGCCCGCCTTTCGGGGCTTCCGGATTCACCCAATCAAAATGCTTGTAGTCCGCCGGCATTTTCGGTTCGCCGACGAGAGACAAAGCGTGGTGGCGCTTCTGACCTTCAGAAGCAGCGCCGACGGCTAGTGTGGGGAGCGCCAGACTGAGCCCGAGCGCGAAGAGTGCAGCGGTTAGGATACTGATGCGATCAAACGCGGCCCGCAATGGTTCCAACTCCTCCTCGCCTGGTCCGAAGAACGGCTAAGCGCATAAACAAACTGCGCCAGGTTTAAAAAGCTGGCGCAGTTTAGATGCGGGCCCGGTAAAAGGCGACCGGCCGCGAATTAAATATTGGTTAGCTGGCCACCTTAAGGGGCCGCCGGAGCGTCTTCGGCCTGCTTATCCTTCGGCTCAGCGGCCGTTTCGCCTTCAGCAGCAGCCGGAGCCGCTGCTTCTTCCTTCACCTCTGGCAAGGCGGCTGGGCTATCAGCCAGCGTACGGAGATATGCGACCATGTTCGCCAGATCCGCCTCTTTCTTGATGCCCGCAAAGCCCATCTTGGTGCCCGGGATAAAATCGCGCGGCTTGTGCAGAAAGGCAGCCAAATGTTCGTAAGTCCAATTGCCGCCCTTTTCCTTCATGGTCTTCGAGTAGCCGCCAAAATCGGCCACGCCACCCAGCGGACGGTTCACGATGTTCCAAAGATTGGGCCCCGTCTTGTTGGCGGCACCCGCTTCGTTCGTGTGGCACGACTTGCACAGGCTGAACGACTTTTCGCCGGCCGCAGGGTCAGCTGTCGCGACCATCGCGACGATCTTTGCCGGGTCGAACGACGGCGCTGCTGGTCCAGCGCCCGGCGTTTCACCGCCTGCAACGTCAACCGGCAGGGTGTAGCCCTCTTTCGCGTCGTAATGATCGTGCTGGGAATTGATGTACGTCCGTGAGCCAACGATCACCAACAAGGCCAGTAACACGCCAGCTGCAATCTTGGAAATTTCGAATGAATCCATCATCGGGTCCCGCTTCGCGCATCGCGTTAATCTTGTGCATTCTCTATATGTGATCCTCACGGCTAAGGAAACCAGCCGGGGCCCGGATGCGGGGTCTTGCGCCGGGACTATTTGTCACTTACCGGTCTTTGGCCGGAGCGCGTGCCCGCGCTTTTGTATACGGGCACCATCTATCTATCGGCTTGCAGACGCAGACATTTTTTATTCCAGGACGCCATGAGACAGACTTTAGTCGTAATTCCAGCCCGCATGCAGGCCAGCCGTCTGCCGGGCAAGCCCATGGCGGATATCCACGGCGAACCGATGATCGTGCACGTCTGGCGTAAGGCCGTCGCAGCCGAGGTCGGCCGCGTGATCGTCGCTTCTGATTCGGAGGAGATCCTGCAAGCGATCCGTTCGGCAGGGGGCGAAGCTGTCTTGACGCGAGCGGACCACTCCTCCGGGTCCGATCGAGTGTACGAGGCCGTCACCAAGATCGATCCCGACGCCGACGCTGACTTCATCATCAACCTGCAGGGTGACCTGCCTACGCTGGAACCGCGGCTCGTTACCGAGTGCCTCGCTCCTTTGGAAGATAAAGGGCCGGACATTGCCACGCTTGCCGCCGAAATCCGCAGCGACGAAGAGCGTGACAACCCGAGCGTGGTAAAAGTTGTTGGGACACCGGTTGCCGAGAACCGGATGCGTGCCTTGTACTTTACGCGCGCCGCCGCCCCACATGGCGAAGGCCCGCTCTATCACCATATCGGCATTTATGCTTACCGGCGCTTCGCCCTTGAACGGTTTATCGATTTGCGGCCGTCCGTCTTGGAAAAGCGCGAAAAGCTCGAACAATTAAGGGCGCTGGAAGGTAACATGCGGATCGACGTGGCCGTCGTTGACACCGTTCCACTGGGTGTCGATACTCCGGCCGATCTTGATAAGGCGCGTAAGCTCATCTCTGGATGACCGCTCTCGCGTCTCCTCTACCGGCGAACTCTATGACAACATCAAACTCAACCAAGACCGGCAGCCGGCGTGGGCGCAATCGCATCGCCTATCAAGGCGAGCCAGGCGCCAACTCGCATCTGGCCTGCACCGAAGCGTTTCCGAAATTCGAACCGGTAGCGTGTCCGACGTTCGAAGATGCGTTGGTGGCGGTGAAGCAAGGGGACGTGCGCTATGCGATGATCCCGATCGAGAACTCTGTCGCCGGACGCGTCGCTGATATTCATCACTTGCTGCCTGACGCGGGTCTGTTCATTACGGGCGAGCACTTCCTGCGCGTGCGCCATCAGCTGATGGCCAAGCCCGGCGCGACGTTGAAGACGATCAAACGGGTGTTAAGCCATACGCAGGCGCTAGGCCAATGCCGCGGGACCCTGCGCAAGCTTGGGCTTCAGCCTGTGCCGGAAGCGGATACAGCGGGATCGGCGCGCATGGTTTCCGAGAGTGACGACGACAGCCTGGCCGCGATCGCTTCCAGCCTGGCGGCGGAAACGTACGGACTGAAAATTCTCAAGAGCGATATCGAGGACGAGTCTCACAACACCACCCGTTTCGTCATTCTTTCCAACAAGCAAGAAGACGCCAAGCCAGGTAACGGACATGTCATCACCACGTTCCTGTTTCGCGTTCGTAACGTTCCGGCCGCGCTTTACAAGGCGCTTGGCGGGTTTGCGACCAATTCAGTGAATATGACCAAGCTGGAAAGCTACCAGACCGGCGGCACCTTCAAGGCAACCATGTTTTTTGCTGACATCGATGGGCACCCTTCCGAGCGCCCCGTCCAGCTCGCGCTGGAGGAACTCGCCTTCTTCTCCAACGAAGTGAAAGTTCTAGGGACTTATCCAGCCAGTCCGTTTCGCGCCGAGGCCGGCAAGCGCTCTGGGCCGAAGGGCTGAAGCAATGCGTTTGAAAGATAAGATCGCGATCGTAACCGGGGCGGCTTCTGGGTTTGGACGCGGGATAGCGGATGCGTATGTGCGAGAAGGTGCTAACGTCGTCATCGCTGATATTTCAGGCGATGCGGCAAAGACACTTGCCGAAACGCTTGGTGGCCAAGCTATCTCAGTCGCCTGTGATGTTTCGCGCAAGGCTGATGTCGACGCACTGGTCGCCCAGACGATCGGCGCGTTTGGCGGGCTCGACATCATGGTCAACAACGCGGGCGTGACGCACAAGAACCAGCCTCTACTGGATGTCAGCGAAGAGGAGTTCGACCGGATCTACGCCGTCAACGTGAAGGCGATTTATCTCGCTGCACTCGCCTGCGTTCCGGAGATGGAAAAGCGCGGCGGTGGCGTCATCATCAACACTGCCTCGACTGCCGGCGTTCGGCCACGTCCAGGTTTGACCTGGTATAACGGTTCGAAAGGCGCCGCGATCACTTTGACGAAGTCGATGGCGGCTGAGCTTGCCAGCAAGAACATCCGCGTCAACGCCATCAACCCTGTGATCGGCGAAACGGGCATGCTTGAGCAGTTCATGGGCTCGGCAGATACGCCGGAGAACCGCGCCAAATTTGTTTCTGGAATTCCGCTTGGCCGCATGTCGCGGCCATCAGATATCGCAAACGCCGCGGTCTTTTTCGCGGATCCGGCATCGGAGTTCGTGACCGGCGTATGCATGGAAGTCGACGGCGGCCGCTGTATTTGAGTTTGTGGAAGCGTTTGATCTGTAGTCTGATCCATTGTAGTCTTCTTTGACTGCCCGGTCGGCTGAAATGAGATCCAATGACATCTGCGCAGCAAGCTGAACGACAAAAATTCTTAGCAAACTTCCTGGGCAATGCCGCAATAGTGATATTCGCTGCCGGCATTCTGGCACCGCTAGCAGATTCAATAGGACTGCAACCAACCGGCAATCAGAGTTGGGGCACCGCTGTGCTGATGGTATCATCGCTGTTCTCTACATGTTTTTTGACCGTCATCGCCTTTCAGGTTTTCAACTCTGCGGTAAAACTGGAAACGGTGTCAGGAGACTGATGTGCTAATATACGGATCCAGCCTTCTTATTCTTCTGGCGACAGTCGCGGCCTATTTGGTTTCCCGCCGCGAGCTCGCACGCGCCCAAAGTCTGCTAGAGCAGTCTCCGCGGTCGAGAGATCTCAGGATGCAACGTCAGACGCGTAAAACGGCTCGCAAGACGCTTAGGAACCGGCTTGAAAAAGGCGGCAAGCTTCGGAACTAAGCTATGAGCCGCGCTTGAGCTTTAGCGCGAGAGCCCGGATGGCAGGATTCTTCATTTGCGGTTGGCGAGCGATTTCGGCGGCTAGTGCCAGACGTTCTTCGCGAGACTGGCCGATATCGTAGAGCTCGGCCGCAAAGGCTAGGCCCTTGAGTTGGTCTTCACTGATGCCGCCCGGCGCGCTTTGTTCGTCCCCGCTCCATCGCCCAGCATGAAAAGACCGGGTGACCTTCGGCTGATCGTTGGCAATGTAAAATAGGAAGCTCGACGACGCCGAGACGTTTTTGATGACGGCATCCGGAATAAGCGTCAGCCAATGCTGGTTCTGCTGCCAGCGCCACGTGTTCGGGCTGTTCTTCGTTTTCACGCGCAGCCCGATGATTTGCAGCCGGCGCTGAACGGCGGGCCAATCGTCCCATTCGCGCTCGCACTGCAGGTGCAGGAGTTGCACGAAGTTTTTCATCGTTCCGCCGTAAGCGACGAAATCTACGAGAGCCAGAGAGCGGCCGCGCTTAGCGATCGCTTCGGAATTAAGGTCTTCGCTTCGGAGGTAGGAAAAAAGCCCTTCGAGCTTTTCCGGATCGATGCCTCTCACGCCGCTCTCTCCCGCCCAACGCATCGAGAATTGCACGAGGTGCTGGCGGGGCGCGCCGCCGATCCCGCAGAACGCGCCAGACAAATAATCGTAAAAGTTCTCCGGGGTGCGTCCGATCCAGGCCAGATCTGCCGCGCCTGACATCGCCAAGACCTTTGCGGCTGTCTCGCGCAACTCTTGAAGAAACCAGCCCCGGCGCAGCCTCGGCTTGGGCACGCTGGCAAGCAACCCGCCCAGCTGCTCTCGTTTCTCGATACTCCAGCGGAATGGCTTGCTCATGCTCGGATCGTCTCGCGATTAAAGCTCCTCCGATGAGGTTTTAGCCGGACCGCCTGATATTGAAACCCGGCTGGGCACATCGACTCGTGCAAAGACTGTGCGAAAGACACGAAAAAACCGCCGGGCAAATGCCGCGGCGGTTTTTTCGTTGGATGATGTGAAGGGGATCGCGCGAAACCGCGGACTGCCGTTCGACCGCATCGAGCTCGCGATCGAGCCCGAGAGCGGCTTCGCGCTGCGCACCCGCTTCTTCTCCGGCGAGCGCGAGATCCGCCGCGTCGTGGTCGAGCCG
>JBGTSB010000026.1:0-36007 GCA_041940525.1 Hyphomicrobium sp. | reverse complement strand
CAGTGCCTCTGCCTCGACCCCCGGACCAGCATCCGCAATGTCGACGACCCCAGCTGCACCAGACTGTTCCACGGAAATGACGACCTCGCCTCCAGCTGGTGAGAATTTTACGGCGTTGTCGATCACCGCCAGAATCGCCTGCTTTACCCAGCTCGGATCTCCCTCGATCACCAATGGCCCGGCCTTGATGTCATCGACCAGCGACACCTCACTGGCATGCGCATATGCCTCGGCCGCACCCACCGTTTCGCGCACGCATTGAGACAGATCAACCGGCTGGCGCTCGAGCGTAACCTTGCCATCCTCCGAGCGCGCAAGCCGGATCAAATCCTCCAAACGGCGGCGCAAGAAACCACCGCTGGCGACGATATGCGTAAGCGCCTCGCGATAAGTATCGGCATCCGCATTCTTGTTACGCAACGCGACTTCCGCCTCGCCCATAAGAACCGTAACCGGCGTGCGCAACTCGTGGCTGGTTTTGGAAAAAAACAGGCGCCGGTTTTCATCGATCTCACGCAACTTTTGCGTCTTAGCTTCCAAATCCATGGTCCGGGCGCGAACCGTATCTTCCAGCACGTCGTGCGAGCGCTGCAACAGCCCCCGCTGCTCATCAAGATCCTCAGCCATGCCATTGAAACGGTTGGCCAGCGCGACAAACTCCGGCGGGCTCGCAACCTCAATACGGTGGCTCAAGTTGCCATGACCAAACTCTTTCGCACCCGCGGCCAACGCTGAAACGGGCCGCATGATTGCCTGGTAAACCAACAGCGACACAAGTAGTGCCCCAATAGCCGTCAACGCCCCGATCACCGCGGCGCTCGCAATCAACCGTCGACGAAGATCGGCCATCTGCCCCATCACCGCGGCGGCCTCCGCCTCTTCCCCGAACGACGCCGCGCCGACTACATTGCGTAACCGCTTCAACGAGTCATCAATGACCTCGCGAAAAAACCGGCGAAGCGCAGCGATATCATCCAACGGCGGTGCAGCGCGATTGTCCTCAATCTTGCGATACACATCCTGGAACAGGGCCTTCAGCGCCTGTGCCGTCTTAAACTCTTCCGCGATCTCAGCCCGCTTGGCCTCCGACGATTCCAATTCAATCTCGGCTTGAATGGACCGCGTCAGCGCCTCGAGCTTTTGGTCGATACTGTCATGAGAAATGTCATGCGTTTGCCCAAACGACGGATCTGCTGAGCGTCCGACTTGCAGCAATAGGTAGTGATTGAAGTCCGCCTCGATACGATTGACGAGATCGAGCTGGTTGTAGGAGCGGTTCGCGCGCGACAAGAAGCTGTCCGCAGAATAAATGCTCCAAACTGAAACCCCACCCATCACAATCAGCGCGGCAAGCAAAGAGGCCATACTGGCCTGCAGCAGAACACTAAGCGGTACAGCCCGGTGCGGGCTGCCGCCAAGCGATGCCGCCGACTGACGGATAGATCTCAACATGCCTTGCTCTGCTTATGTAATAACATAGCTCCTCATAGCCGAATGCTATGAGGCGCGCCACTATAAGCGCGGCAGAAACGCCTGCAACGCATGGCTGTTGGTGTAGCTAACTCAGGTGGAGAAAGCAGCTGAAGCTATTCGGCTGCTTCCCGGCCGAACTGAAGCTCAGCCAGGCGCTGGTAGAGCCCGCTCTTGGCGATCAGGTCTTCATGCGTGCCGGTTTGCACGATTGCGCCCTTGTCGAGCACGAGGATACGATCAGCCTCCAACACCGTCGCAAGGCGGTGAGCGATGACGAGCGTCGTCCGATCCTTCATCACCTGACCGAGAGCCTGTTGAACCAGCGCCTCGTTCTCTGAGTCCAGCGCGCTGGTCGCCTCGTCTAGCAGCAAGATCGGCGAATCCTTCAACAACGCGCGCGCGATTGCAATGCGCTGGCGTTGACCGCCGGACAGCGTTATCCCGCGCTCACCCAACAGCGTGTCGTAGCCTTTCGGCAGGGCCTTGATAAACCCATCGGCTTGAGCCGCCTTGGCCGCCCGTTCAATCTCCGCAGCATCCGCATCGGGGCGGCCATAACGGATGTTGTCGGCCACCGAACCGGCAAACAACGCTACGTCCTGCGGGACAACTGAAATGCGCGCACGCAACGCCTCAAGATCGCAGTCCTTGACGTCAACGCCGTCGACTTCGATGGATCCCGACTGCGGATCAAAAAAGCGCAAGATGAGATTGAAGATACTCGTCTTGCCAGCACCGGACGGTCCAACCAAAGCCACGGTCTCTCCTGGAGCCGCGTGGAACGAAACGCCCTCCAAAGCAGCCCCGGCAGCGTCACCCTCGGTGCCACCGGGGTAGACAAAGCTGACCTGACGGAACGCAACGTCGCCACGCGCCGGATCAGGCAGCGGCACCGGTTGATCAGGCGAGCGGATCTCTGGCTGAATGGCCAGCAATTCCAGCAACCGTTCCGAGGCGCCGGCTGCTTGGCTCATCTCACCCCAAACTTCTGACAGTTCAGCCAAGGCGCCAGCCGCAAACACGGCGTAGAGAACAAACTGGCCGAGACGCCCGCCTGTCATGTCACCACTGATCACGGATGACGACGCATACCACAAGATGCCAACCACGCTGGCCACGGTGAGAAAGATCGCAAGCGTCGTCAGCCCGGCCCGCGCCTTCAGCCGCGCACGCGCTGCACGAAACGCCTCTTCCACTGCACCGGCAAACCGCCGCGACACGTCCGCTTCGGAACCGAACGCCTGCATCGTGCGCACCGCCGCAAGATGATCGGCGGCATAGGCAGAGGCCTCCGCCAAACTATCTTGCGCGCCACGCGACAGTTTGCGCACGTAGCGGCCGTAGGTCATCAGCGGAAATACAATCACCGGGATCGCCAGTAGCACCAGCATCGATAGCGACGGTGATGTGATGAACATCATGATGAGCGCGCCAACGAGCATGATCGTGTTACGCAGCGCTTGCGACAGAGCCGTACCAGCGGCCGCCTTGATCTGCGTCGTATCCGCAGTCAGCCGGCTCATCACTTCACCGGAATGGGTCTTTTCGAAAAATGCCGGCCCGAGCCGGGTGAGATGCGCAAAGACGTCCCGGCGCAAATCCGAGACCACACGCTCACCAAGCCAGTTTACAAAAAAGAAACGGGCGCCAGACGCACAGGCCAAGACAAGCCCAATGACAATGAGCATCAGAAAGTACTGGCTGATAAGCGTACCGTCACGGGACCCAAACCCGGCGTCGATCATACGCCTTACAGCCATCGGCACGGCCAACATCGCCATTGCCGAGATCACAAGCGCGGTCAAAGCCGCGCCAATCATCCACCGGTGGCGCAACAAATACGGCTTCAGCGCCAGAAGCGGCCGCAGATTTGGCCGGGCCTTGCGATCGGCGGCATCCGGCGCGGTCATGTTGGAATTTCGATCAGCACTCGAACCAGGTTGCAAAATCAGTCTCACGAAGTCAGGTTTTTCAGGGCTTTGCGCCCGTTTTTCTTGCCCGACCATGCCCGAGACGGGGCCCCTTCACAAGGGACCGCCAACGATACTTTATGACACCTGGCAAAACCCGCCCTGGCCAAGCCGCTGGGCCTTGTCAGAACGGCCGGATTTCCTTATAGAGGCGCCTTGCCGAATTGCCGGGCCTTGCGCGGCTGGGCAGTGCTGCCCGGAAGCGATAGCGACTGCCGCCGCGGCGAGCCTGTTTACCAACACAACACCGCTGAGATTCCACGATGAAAAAAGATTCTGATCTGCATCCGGACTACCACCAGATCAAGGTGGTTATGACCGATGGCACCGAATTCACCACCTTTTCGACCTACGGCAAGGACGGCGACACGCTGACCTTGGATATCGATCCGACGACCCACCCGGCTTGGACGGGTGGCGACCAGCGTCTTCTCGACCGTGGCGGCCGCGTGGCCCGCTTCAAGAAGAAGTTCGAAGGCATCTTCTAAGCGAGCTTCTCTTGAGCTTCGTGCGACTAACAAAAACGGCGGGCCAATCTGGCCCGCCGTTTTTGTTAAATGCGATGTTTAGGGCAGCGCGATTTAGGATAGCTGCTTGCCAGGGAACGCGGCAGCCAGCGCCGACATGTGAGCGCCAACTGGATTTGTGGCCGGCGCAGCCTCATCCGCCTCTTCCGACGCGACATTCATAGCGCGGTCGAGCTGCACGATCCGATCATGCAAGGCGAAGCTGTCGCCGATCAGACCCTGCAAACCGGATGGCAAATTTTCAAAACCTTTGATGTGCTGCGGGCGGCCAAGGCTCTGAAGCTTGACGCGCTCACGCTTCTTCATGGCCTCTTCGTCCGAAATCTCGCCCTCTTTCAGAGCGCGGCGGATCAGCAACCAAGACGCCATGTCCAGAAGGCGCGTGGTGAGGCGCATGCTTTCGGTTGCGTAAAGGACGGTTACCGCAGGCGGCAAACCTTTGCTCTCGCGCCGACCTTCGCCATCAAGGTAGGCCGCCGTGCGCTCAACCAGGCCCATGCCATACTTGAAAACTTCGTCGAAGTTTTCCGAGGCCTGAAAGCGTTCTCCGAACGAGACCGTAACGCCCCGCTGACCCAACTCACTCATACTATCACTCGCAACTCTGTTCGACACGGGACGTAACCCTTCATCAACTAATAACACAAACCAGCCTTCAGTGGCCAGCTAATCGAGCTTTGCTTCAAAACGGGACGCTTTGTTCCGCCTACCCGAAGCGGTGCAAAGACCGTGCAAACCTCAAGTCCCCGTAATTCAAACACCTCTCGCGCTTGCATGCGACTGTCGATACCGGCACGTTTCAACTTCGAGCACGAGCGTCTTCGACGGAACAGCAATTATCCCTACAAGCCGTTACGTCCGTGGTGATCGTAAGGCAGACAAAGAATTAACGTTTGAAAAGTTCCGAAGCCGCTGCCTCGTGAGCCTTTTTCTTTTCGAGCTCTGCCTTGATCCGCAAAATTTCGGCCTCAAGTAAGCCGATACGTTGCTCAAGCTCGCCAACGGACAGCGTATCGATCGGCTCGCCAACCGTTAGACCAGCCGCCGGCTTCCTGACATCATCCCAATCCATCTTCCGGGCCTCCTAATAGTTGCTGCTGCGCCATGCTGCCTCGCTTGTACACCCGTGGCTAGTGGGGCATGAAAAGGCGACAGATCCGAAAGAAGGACAAGAAGGTTTTGACCAGCGCCGCAATTCCCTCAACCATGAACGCAGTCGTCATCGAAGGCAAAGGCGGACCTGAGGTTCTGCAGTGGCAGACGGTCCCTGTTTATGAGCCCGGGGCAGGACAAGTGCTGATCAAGGTCGCTGCCGCTGGCGTTAACCGGCCAGACGTATTGCAGCGCAAAGGCCTGTATCCGGCACCCAAAGGCCATTCTGAACTGCCGGGCCTGGAAGTCGCCGGCGAGATCGCAGCCATTGGCGAAGGGGTCAGCCAATGGAAAGCCGGCGACGCCGTCATGGCACTCGTAAACGGCGGCGGCTATGCCGAATACTGCTTGGCCGAAGCAGGCTCCTGCCTGCAGGTCCCTTCCAACATCACATTGACGGAAGCAGCCGCCATACCAGAAACGGCCTTCACCGTCTGGCACAACGTCTTTGAACGCGGTGAACTCAAAAGCGGAGAGTGGCTGCTGGTGCACGGCGGCACGAGCGGCATCGGCGTTATGGCCATTCAGCTGGCCAAAGCTAAAGGCGCCCAAGTCATCACCACCGCCGGCTCGGCGGAAAAATGCCAGGCCGCAGTCCGGCTCGGCGCACACCGCGCGGTCAATTACAAAACGGAAGACTTTGTTGAGGTCGTCAAAGGCCTGACCGAGACGTGGCGTCGATGTCATCCTAGACATGGTCGGCGGAGACTACATCGAGCGCAACATCAAGTGCGCCGCCGAAGACGGCCGCATCGTCAACATCGGCTACCAGAACGGTTCGAAAGTCACGGTTGATTTAATGCGCGTCATGCTGAAGCGCCTGACGCTAACCGGCTCAACCCTGCGCATCCGCAGCAGTGAGGTGAAAGAAGGCATAGCGACAGCCGTAGCCGAGCATGTCATACCCCTGTTCGCCGACGGAAGCGTCACGACTGTGATTGATCGCACCTTCCCTCTGGAGCAAGCCGCCGCCGCGCATGAGCGCATGGAATCCGGCGATCACATCGGCAAGATCGTTCTAACGGTCTAACCGCCGGCGAGACTCACCACGACAACCCAGTCATAGCCGCTTGAGGCCGGCGGCCAGCATCGGGAAACAATTCCAGCAGAGTCGGCTGATCAAGATCCGCACCTGCAGGCATGTGAACTGCGCTTGCGATATAAACCGATGGAATGCCGAGGTTCGCGGCCCCGGCAATGTCCGTTTTTACACCGTCCCCAATCGCCAGGACCTGCGATGGCGCTAGCTCGCGGCCTATCCGCTGAGAAAGCCAAGCAAATGCCATATCGTAGACCGGCTTATGGGGCTTGCCACAATACGTCACGCGACCACCAAGCTTCTCATATTCCGCCGCGATCGCTCCTGCGCAGTAGATAACGCGGCCGCCACGCTCCACGGTGATGTCAGGATTGGCGCAAATCATCGGTGCGCCGTTAGAGAGGAACCGGTGAAGCAACGGCAGATAGTCGGCAGGCGTTTCCGTCTCGTCGTCGAATAAACCTGTGCAGACGACGCAGTGCGCGGACATCTCATCGACTAGCGACACGGACAACCCATCATAAAGCGGCAAGTCCCGGTCGGGCCCAAGATGAAAAGCCGGCCCGTCCATGGACGTGAGCATCGCCCGGGTCGCGTCACCTGAGGAGATGATGGTATCCCAAGCGCTCTCCGCGACGCCGATTTTGGCAAGTTGCTCCGCGACCGCCGCGGCAGGACGGGGCGCGTTCGACAATAGGATGACCAAGCCGCCCTGCTCTCGAAACGCCTGGCACGCAGCAACGGCTTGCTCAAACGGACGCACGCCGTTGTGCATCACTCCCCAAATGTCGGTGAGCCAAGCGGCGTGACCGTCCAAGACAGCCCTGATGCTTTCAATAATCGCGGGGGCCTGAGCGCCCGCCTGATCGAAATCTGACATGCCCCGTAGCTAACCCAAATCCGGTGTCAGTGACACCCCGGGTTAAGCCGCATGTCCTGCTTTGGGCGTTGCGGCGAGCTTGACCGCACGACGGCCACCGAACACCTTGCCCTGACCAAGCTGAACCCCACAGTGAGCCAGCGCCTGCACCTGCTGCTCGTTGTCGATCTGATCGATGATCAAGGTCATGCCGGCCCCGGTGATGTACTTCACCAGTTCCTTGCCTTGCACTGGCCGCCCACCAAATCGTAGTCCCTCAAGGAAGCGGGCGCACGGCACCTTAGAGAACATAAAGCCTGACGAGACGAGCTGTTTCAGGTCGATGTCCAGATGCGACATCTGCTCGATCGAGAAGACTGCGTGTAGCTGGCGGAGTTCCGCAATCGCCGCCCAGTCCGATGATGTAAAGACGTCAATGCCGCCCTGTTGGAAGCCGAAGACAAGCTGAGCGCCAATGCCCGGCCGGTCCTTCAAGGCAGAGCGCGCGTCAGACATGAAGCTGGGGTTGGTCAAGCTCTCCCCGTTGTATGACGAGAACACCCGGCCCTTCTTGCTGCGCTCCTGCAAACGCTGCGCGATGCTGACACTGCGGTTTAGCCGCGCGCCATCAAACAGTGGCAACAGCCCCGTGCCCTTCAAACCATCAAAACCCGCGTTATCAACCAAACGCTCGCCATTGGCACCGTGCACGCTCACGGCAACCTCGTAATGACTGTTGTGCTGATCCACCAAACTGATGATGGGCTCCAGCTCGACATCAACGCGGCCCGCCACGAGTGAGTCCGCCACAGCTGCGATTTTCGATTGCGCCTTGCTGAGCGGAGGCGGAGCACCTTTGCTCCCGGGTTTTGGCGGAGCAGGCGGCGGCGACTTGGAGGCCGCGCGCATGCCATCGACCGTCTGGCGCAGCGCGCCAACCGAGGCATCAACCGCAGCCTCGGCCGGAAGCCGGGGCGGGCGGGCCTTGGCTGGCTTGGCGGGCGTATCGCCCACCTCAGAAGCCAGCTTCTTCACGAGCGCTTGAATGCGCTCAACATCCATGTCGAGTGAGCTGCCGTCCTGCCCGCCGGTCTGCGAAGCAGGCGGTGGCGGAGGAACCTTCGGCAGCGCCTGCGGCTCGAAAGGCTTTGCGGCAGCCGGCACGCTCAAAGACGGCGCCGCCGGCTGAGCAGCCGGGCGCTGCTGGGAACGCGCCGCCGGTGCAGCACCCGCGTCAACGTGTGGCGCCAGCGGCGGTAGCGAGACCTGAGCCACCTTCAGCCGTGGGCGGTGAGCGCCACCATGTTCCAATTCCAGCGATCGCGAGCCGCCAGGCATCGGTGGTGGACCGGCTTCTTGAGACAGCCGGTCATGCACGGCTTCAAATGCCTCGAAGCTGGGATCCTGATCCTCATCGCGCAATGTTGTGCGGGCCGGCTTTCCACGCCGCCGTTTCACAACATGAGAGCAAAGCACAAGGCCGTAAAACACCGCGCCGATGGCGAAGGCCAAATTGATCTCCACACCCATCTGTAGATGGAGCGCGGTTGAAAGCGCGACCGAGACAATTGCCATCGCCACTACGACGAACAGATCGCCTGTCCCGCCTTTGCCTGCTGACCGGGCTGGCCGGCCGCGCTGAGATGCTGCTGGTCTACGCTTCATATGTTTGGCTTCCGATACGACACGATTCGAATTTGCGATTCAGAATTCCGGCCCGGGGCTCTGTTTGCAATTGCAAGGCGGCCACTTTCCCCACCTTTCACCCCATATCCCTCGGAAACACTGCCGTTTCTTGCTCTGCTATGAGCACTGCCAATCGGATCGTCCGGGTTGCATCAGCGCCATCCATCCGATCCGAGCCACAAAAAATTTGCGGGGGACAAATCGAGGCGTGGCTGGCCGGCAACAAACGCGAAAAGATCATGCAGGATGGGCGTTTCACCACCAATTCAGTTTTCCACAGATGCACCCGCGCATCAGCACCCGGCCGAGGACGGCCTCTTCGAAACCCGAATCGCAGCATTGTTTAGTTCTCATTAGCCGAATCGGCGTGGTATCGTTCGGCCAGGCGGGAAGTGTTCAAGTCTGGTTGAGTTTTGAAGGAGAGCATTCCCATGTTGATGAGCGTCATAGAGCCGGACCTCGTATCTTCAGTCTACGGCGAGCTGGCGGGTGCGCGCGTACTCATCACTGGCCTGACCGCCAAGGGCGGTGTCGACGTGGCTCGGGCTTTCGCCGACCACAAGGCACGCTTGATCGTCCACACACCTGACCTGACCCAAGACCTCGTCGAACTGACAGCCCACTTGTCAGAGCAAGCCTGTGACGTGCGCTTGTACGACTCAGAATTGACCAGCCAGGATGCTGCCGTTCGCTTCGCCCAGAGGGCCGCAACGGACTTTGGCGGGTTCGATGTCGTCATCAACTTCATCGCCGCCGAGCAGCCAGACCCCGATTTGGCCGACTTCGACGAACTGAGCGCCTACGTTTCCGAGACTTTGCTTCCGGCAACACTCGTCACCGGTGTCGCCGCGAACCGCATGCGCTTGCTGCACAACGAAGGCTCAATCTTGAACGTCGTTTCCATGGCACCGGCCGAAACCGCGCGCGAGCGCGCCGCTGCCAGCTTGGTCCGCGCCTCGCTCGCCGAACTCACGCGGCGCATTTCGGAAGAATGGATCGACGAAGGTATTCGCATCAACGCGATCGGCCCGCGCGGTGCCGAACCGTCCGGTCACTGCCTGGCGTCCGAGCCCGAGATCGCATCTCTCGCGCTCTACTTGGCAAGCCGCAAAGGCCGCCAGCTGACCGGCCAAGTGTTCGACGCCGAAAATGTCCCGATGAGCTGCTAACAGCAGTTCGCTAGCAACAGACCCAAGTCGCAAGCGGCTGAACCTACTCAGCCGCTTGCTGCCCGGCGGAGGCGCCGCCAGGCAAATCCACCGGCTTTGAACGCCGCCCCAGCAGCTGAAACACCAGCGACGTCATTGCCGGCAGGAACGTTAGCGTCACCACGGCGCTACCGAGAATGCCGAACAGAACAATTGCGCCCACGCCGCGATAGAGCTCCGTTCCGGCTCCGGGAATAAATACAAGCGGCGCTAGTCCGAAAATCGTCGTCAGCGTGGTCATCGCGATTGGGCGAAGGCGCGAGTTCACGGCCTCCATAACAGCCTCGCGCGGATCGAGCCCTTCGTTCACGTTCGAGGCAGCCCGGTCCACGACAAGGATGGGATTGTTCACCACGGTGCCCATCAGGATCAGGAAGCCGAGCATCGAGATCATGTCAAACGACTGACGGAAGCCCGTCCCACCGATCGACGGCAGAATGGCGCCAACCAGGTTCATCAGCGCCAGCCCGACAATGCCGCTGGCAATTCCGAGCGGGATCGTCGTCATGATGAGAAGCGGGTATCCCCAATGACTGAACACCGCCACGAGCAGCAAATAGATGATCACGATGGCCACGAGATAGTTGCCGCTCAATGCCTCGCGCGTGCGGTCAAGCTGGTCGCTTGCCCCTGAGATATCCAGGCTCACGCCCTGCGGGATTTGCCCAGTGCTGCGCAAGTGACCGACTACATCTCGCTCGACGATACCAACACCCGTCTCAAGCGCGACAGCATCCGGCGGGATGATATTAAGCGTCACCGTGCGCTTGGCGTTGATGCGCCGGATGGTACTCGTGTCGACTGTCTCACGAACATCGGCCAAGGCCGACAACGGCACGACCGTACCTTGGGGCGTATAGATCGGCAGCCTGGTCAAGTCTTCGACCGACACCTTTTTCGGATCGCGCGCATAGAAGTAGATGTCGATCTTTTCGTCATTCTGATAGAAATACCCGGTGAAAGCACCATCCGTTAAAGACGCGACAGTGAAGCCAAGACTGTCGGCCGTCACACCCAGCTCTGTCGCACGCTGCCACTTCGGCCGCACCTCGATCAAAGGCTGTGACAAAGTCAATGTCGGCGGGTCGGCCTTAATGCGCGGCCCATCAAACACCTCTTCTGCCCTACGGTAGGCCGCTGTCGCCACCGCGAAGATGTCCTCCAGACGCGGTCCAGAAATATCGAGACTGACACTGCGTGTCCCGCCATCGTTGCTGGTGATGATTGAGCCGCGCGAAGCAAACGCCTTCATACCCGCGTAAGTCCGGTACTTCTCCGATATCAGCTTGATGAATTGATCAATCTCGCCTGGATCAATCGTCTCGGCGATGATCCGCAATCCCTCCGCCTCCACCGTAAGAAACATGTACTTAAGCGCGGGAAAGGCTGTTTCACCGTCCTTAAACCGTTGCGGATCGTTGCCGACGTACTGCAGCATATCCTTCTGCAGCTCCAGCCCGATCTTATGCATTGTCTCCAGGTTATAGCCTGGCGGCGCATTCATCCGCGCGAACGCCTTCGGCTCCTCACCTTCAGGCAGATACTCGGCCGGCGGCGTCAGGTAGACGATACCAGCCGCCCCCATCAACCCAACGAACGCGATGCAGGCAAGTGCGCGAAAACGCGATGCAACAATCCAACCTACGCCCCTGGCAAGCCGGCCCGGTCCCGAAGAGCCATCGCTTCCGTCTTTACGGCGGCCGGCGATATTGATGCGCGCGCAAGCCGTCGGGATCACGGTAATCGCAACAAGCATGGATGCCAGAACAGAAGCCGAAACGGCGATCGCGATATCTGAGTAAAGCTGCCCGGCCTCTTCCTTGATGAAGATGATTGGGATGAACACGAGCACGGTGGTCATCGTCGAGGCAATGACGGCCGGCCAGACTTTCTGAACGCCCACGACAGCGGCTTTAAACCGGTCGAGCCCCTTACGCCTTTCAAACTCGATGCTCTCCAGAACCACGATCGAATTGTCGACCGTCATGCCGATTGCAAAGGCGACACCCGCCAACGAGATCACGTTGATCGTTCGCCCGAATACGAGAAGCCCGAGGAACGCTGCGATCGTACAAACCGGAATACCAATCACACCAATCAGCGTGCCCGGCACGGACCGCAAAAAGAGGTACATGACGGCAGTGGCCAGCAATGCACCCAGCGCCAAGTTCGTCCATACGTTCGCGATTGACGCTTCGACGTACACAACATCGTCGGCCGTGCGTTCCATCACCATTCCGGCCGGCTTCAAGACATTGCGATTGATGACCTCCAGTTCAGCCATCACCTTTCGCTTGATATCGATGACATTCGATCCCGCTTCCCGCCGGATCGACATGAAGATGATGGGCTGGCCGTTAACGTAAGCCCGCCGCAAGATCTCGAAATGATCCAAGCGAACATCAGCCACATCACGCAATCGAATGACGGTGTCGCCACGCCGCACGACGATCAGATCGCGCAGTCCATCCAGATCGTCAAAGCGGCCAATCGTGCGCAAGAGATAGCGGCGCTTGCCCGTCTCGATCTCACCACCTGACGTGTCGCGGTTTCGCGATCGCAACGCATTGCGAACATCAACCAGTGTCAGCTGCCGCTCGGCCAACGCCGGGGCATTGACCAAAATCTGCACCTGCTTTTCGGCCCCTCCGCCGATACGCACGCGCGAAACATTCTCCACGCTTTCCAAACGCGCACGCACGTTGTCATCGACGAAATCGCGCATCATGTCCATGTCGAGCTGGTTGGGGTTTCCCTCCAGCGGCGAGATGCGGAAATACATGAACGAGTTCGAGCTGAACGAGCTGGCAAAGATCCGCGGCTGATCCACGTTTTCCGGGTACGACGGAACTTGGCTCAATGCATTATTGATGCGTATCAGTGTCTCGTTGAGATCGATGTTGTAAGGAAACTCCAGCTCGATCTCGGCGCTACCACTCGAAGCGCGCGAAATGATCCGCTCAAGACTGGGGATAGAGCGCAGGTATTCTTCCTGCTCAATGAGGATTTCTTTTTCGATGTCTTGCGGCGTCGCGCCCGACCAGCGCGTCTGAACCGTGACCGTGCGCACATCCAAGTCGGGGATCATCTGCACAGGAATGCGCGTGGCACCAACAATACCGATCACACATACGATCAGCGCAACCACCGCCGTAAGCGTCCCGCGTTTGATCAAGGCGTCGAACATCTTGCCAATCCTAAACTGCCCGCAGCCGTTTCCGGCGCCGGCTCAAGTCTCAGCTTGCCAAACGGACGGACTGGCCTTCGCTGAGTGTTTCGTTACCGCGAACCACGACTTTGTCGCCAAGCTTCAGCCCCGACCGGATCTCCGTCAGCCCATCGAATGACAAGCCGATCTCAACGCGCCGCTCGCGCACCATGGTCTTGTCGCCGTTCGGCTCAATCACCCAAACAGTGATGCGGCCGTCCGGCTGACGAAGCAGCGCGTCCCGGCTCACAACCAAGCCCTCACGCCCCGTCTGCAAACTCACGCTCGCCCGGGCCGACATACCCGGCGTTATAGCAATGTCAGTCTTCGTTGGAACGACGCGTAATGTAAACGTGCGTGCATTCGGATCGCTGACTGGCACAATAGCATCGACTTTCCCGCGCACCTTGGCATCGGGCAACGCATCAAAAAACAAGTCGACATCCACGCCATCTAAAATCTGCGCGTAATATTGTTGGGGTACCGGCAGCTCTACGCGCAAACGGCTCATCTCAACGAGTTCGAACACTGCTGTGCCCGGCACGATCCACTGGCCCGCCTCTGCAAGCTTTCGAGAAACGATCCCGTCGAACGGTGCGCGAACGGTATGGCGTTCCAGCCGTTCCTCTGACGCAGCTTTCTCTGCCTTCAGCCGTTCGATGATCGCCTTGCGGGTCGCGACTTCCGTCTTGATCGTGTCAGCTGCGTTTTGCGGACCGTATTCGCGCTTCGCCAGACCTTCGGCAATTTTCAGCCGCCGGTAGGCATCGGCTAGTTGCGCCTCTGCCTCGTCGATCTGCGCCATCGTCTGACGCCGGGAGATCTCTTCCAGCTTGGCATCCAGCTCGACCAGCACCTCTCCGGCTTTGACTTTGCCACCAGCATCGAAATGAACCACCTCAATCAGTCCTGGCACTGAAGTTGAGATCTGCGACACTCGCCGGGAGGTGACAGTCCCAGACAGCTCAAGCTTGCTGACCAGCGCCATCTTTCGAACCGGCTCAACGGTGACAGGGGGATCATTGGCGGCCACGGCAGCGCCGCTAGCAGCCAGCCAGACAACGATCGAGCAGCACAACATCAGAGCGCTCAACAAGACGAGTGAGCGATTTTTCTGAGCCATCAAAGGCTTGCCTCTCTCTCGCTTCTTCAACAAAGAAGCATACGCGCCGCCCCGAAGCGGCTGATCGATCCCGGCCCCTTGAAAATAGGGGGTCTACCCATAGCGTCAACCCACATCAGACAGCAGGTTGCCACTGCCACATGACAGCCTTTGCCGCGAAAGACCGGAACGCCATGCCATGCTACGGATTTGAAAGAAAGTGGATCGGACACGCTGGCATGATTTCGAAGACTCAATGGCAAATTCTGAACCTCATGCGCAAGCTGTGGGTCCGCGCAGCCTTAATCGGCTTGCTGGGCGTGGCAGCCGCCTTCGCCTCTCAGGCCCTGGCTCCGCTCATCCCGGCTTCGTTGAGCAGCAAGATCGGCGCAGAAGCGGCCGACCAGATCCTCGGCATCCTCGCCTCATCAATGTTGGCTGTCGTGACCTTCTCGTTGTCGATCGCGGTCATGGCCTTTGCCAACGCAGCCCGAAATGCAACACCACGGGCGACCCGTCTCCTGCAGCAAGACGGCACAACACAAAACGTCCTGGCGACATTCATTGGCGCTTTTCTCTTTAGCCTTGTCGGCATCATCGGCTTGAATGCAGGCCTGTACGGCGCGCAAGAGCGCCTGGTCCTATTTGTTACAACCATTGCCGTGGTGGCCCTCGTCGTCATTACATTGCTGCGCTGGATCTCGCACCTCACGGACTTTGGGCGCATGGAAGACACGCTCAATCGTGTGGAGGCCGCGGCTACCCAAGCCTTGCGGCACCGCGTTGAGAACCCTTTGATGGGCGGCGAACGCCCGCCGCATCCTCCACCAAATGATGCGATCCCCATCTATTCGGAACGAATTGGCTATGTTCAACACATCGACATGCCCGCAATCGCCGAGTGCGGCGAAGAGCATGATGCCCAGATATGGCTGACTGCCGTACCGGGAAGCTTCGCGCATCCGGCCGAACCGCTCCTCTACGTCAAGGCTGACAAACTGTCCGAAGAGGCAAAGGCATCGTTTGCCAAGGCGTTCACCTGCGACGATCAACGCTCGTTCGATCAAGACCCAAGGTTCGGCTTGATCGTCCTGTCCGAGATTGCCTCCCGCGCTTTGTCTCCAGCCGTCAACGACCCGGGGACCGCGATCGACATTCTCGGCCGCCTCGTCCGCATCCTCACAATCTGGAAAGACCAGAAAGAAACGGAAAGCATCTTCCCCAACATTTACGTGCCACCCATCAAGGCCAACGAACTCATGGAGGACGCCTTCCAACCCGTGGCCCGCGATGGCGCCGGGATCATCGAAGTGCAGATCCGTCTCCACAAATCCCTGCAAGCATTGGCCGCCATTGGTCCCGGCGAATTCGCCGCGCCAGCCAAACAGATGGCTTCCGAAGCGCTGGAGCGGGCCCGCAAGGGCATGTCCCTCAAGTCAGAAATCGAGCGTCTGGAGCAGATCGTGGCTCGGATGGATTAAGGGCAGGCAATTCTGCCGCAGATTGACTAAACCCTCGCCGCCGCATACGCTTAATCTATTGGAATAACCGGGTTTAGCAGGAATTGCTGCGGTGCGCCAAAACTCAAGCAGTTGCACGAGTTTAACGTCATCTAGGCAACTGCATCGGAACAGCACAATCAGAACTGGCTCATCAAAGCATGTGTGGCATTTGCGGCGAAGTTCACTTCGACGGCGCTATGGCGTCGCTGTCCAACATCACAAAAATGACCGGTGTCATGACACCGCGCGGACCAGACGGGATCGGTTCGGTTAGCCGCGGCCGGGTTGCCTTTGGTCACCGCCGCCTGCGCATCATCGATCTGTCCGAACAAGGCCACCAGCCCATGGTGGACTCCGAACTCGGCCTGACGCTGGCGTTCAACGGCTGCATCTATAATTACCCAGAACTACGCAAGGAGCTGGAGGCTGCGGGCCGCCGTTTCTTCTCGACGTCGGACACCGAGGTCATCGCGAAAGCTTACGCGACCTGGGGCCCATCATGCGTTGAACGTTTCAACGGCATGTTCGCTTTCGCAATCCTGGAACACGCAAGTGGCCGGGTTGTCATGGCACGCGACCGTCTTGGCATCAAACCGCTCTACCTGGCACCCATCCGCGGCGGGAATGGACTACAGTTTGCTTCCTCCCTGCCCGCTCTCGTCGCGACTGGCGACATCGATACCAGCATCGATCCCGTCGCCCTTCACCACTATATGAGCTGGCACGCTGTCGTCCCAGCGCCGCACACGATCCTCAACGGCGTACGCAAATTGCCGCCTGCCACCATCGCAATTTTCGAGCCGGACGGAACCCGCACCGATAAGGTCTACTGGAACCCGCCTTACGCGCGTCAGCAAGGCGACAGCGCGATGACACAAGCTGAGTGGGAAGACGCCGTACACGATGCTCTGCGTGCGGCCGTCAAGCGCCGCATGATCGCCGACGTGCCGGTCGGCGTGCTGCTTTCAGGCGGTGTCGACTCCAGCCTGATCGTCGGCTTACTCGCAGAAGCAGGTCAGGAAGGCCTCAACACCTTCTCCGTCGGCTTCGACAGCGTCGACGACACGGAGGGTGATGAGTTCCGCTACTCCGACTTGATCGCCAAACACTTCTCAACCAAGCACCACAAGATCCCCGTCAGCTCCGAGCGCATGATGTCCGCCATGCCGAACGTCATCGGCGCTATGTCGGAGCCGATGGTCAGCCACGACAATGTCGGCTTTTTCCTGCTGTCGGAAGAAGTGTCAAAGCACGTCAAGGTCGTCCAGTCCGGACAAGGCGCCGACGAAATCTTTGCCGGTTATCATTGGTACCCGCCCATGGCAGGCAGCAATGACGCGGTCCGCGACTATGCCCGCGCCTTCTTCGACCGTGATCACGCCGAGTATTGCCAAGCCGTTGGCCCAGCCTTTCACGGCGACGATCACAGCACCCGCTTCGTGAAGGAGCACTTCAGTGCGCCCGGAGCGGAGACCCCGGTCGATCACGCATTGCGCCTCGACAGCCGGATCATGTTGACCGACGATCCTGTCAAGCGCGTCGACAACATGACCATGGCCTGGGGCCTGGAAGCCCGCGTTCCGTTCCTCGATCACGAGGTGGTCGAACTGGCCGCGCGCATACCGCCGGACTTCAAGCTCGACGACGGCGGCAAGGGCGTGTTGAAGAAAGTCGCCCGCAAGGTCATTCCTAACGAAGTCATTGATCGGCCGAAGGGATACTTCCCGGTTCCAGCGCTCAAATACCTGCAGGGCAATGTCCTGGAATGGGTTCGCGACGCGGTAACAAACCAAAAAGCCCGCGACCGGGGACTGTTCAATCCGGCCTATGTTGAAACTCTGCTGTCAGACCCGAAGTCGCATATTACGCCGCTTCGCGGATCCAAACTCTGGCAGATCGCATTACTAGAGCTATGGCTCCAACACCATTGTCCTTAACGCGAGCGACCCGATAGCACTCTTGGCGGCGTCACACGGAGGTGGCTATGATCGAAGCGGACCAAAAACCCCGCCCATCCAGCCCTGAAGAGATGGCATCTCTCAAACATTGGGGTGGCAGACCAGACTCCCTCCAAACCGATGGGGTCGGCTCGAAAGTTTCTGTAGAGTGCGGATGGGGCCGTCTCCTCTTTGGCCAAACCTTTTCCGAGCCGGAAGATCTGGCTGCAGCCGTCCAACAGGAACGCGAAGGCCAGCGTGACGTGGCGCTCTACGTGCGCGACCCGCATGTCGTCTTATCCAAGGCCCCGCACGCGCTCTTCCTCGATCCGTCACACACGTTCCGGCTCGACTTGGAGTCTTTGCCAGGAACCGAAGAACTGCACGACCGCATTACGATCCGCCGCGCTGTGCCGGAAGACCAACTTGCCATCGACACAATCTATGAAGCACGCCGTATGGTGCCGCTAGCCGAAGGCTTCATAGCCTCACTCGACAACCAGCCAGCCACGATCGTGCTCGTCGCCGAGGATAAAAGCGACAAGCAAATCCACGGCGTGGTCATGGGAGTCGATCACGTCAAGGCATTCGGCGATCCGGACAATGGCTCCAGCCTCTGGGCGCTAGCCGTTGACACGCGAACAAGAATTCCCGGCGTCGGGCGCAAACTCGTTATTGCCCTGTCGACCCATTTCCGCAACGAGGGCCGATGCTTCATGGACCTCTCTGTCATTCACACCAACAAAGAAGCGATTGCGCTCTACGACAAACTCGGGTTCAAGCAAGTTCCGGCATATTGCATCAAGAAAAAGAACCCAGTGAACGAGAAGCTGTTTATTGGCCCCAAACTCGAAGAGACGTTAAATCCATACGCCCAGATCATCGTGGATGAGGCGCGCCGGCGTGGCATCGCCGTGAAGGTCGAAGACGCACCCACGGGATTGTTCTGCCTGTCACTTGGTGGCCGCTCGGTCGCCTGCCGCGAGTCACTGTCTGAATTAACCAGCGCCGTCGCCCTAAGCCGTTGTGACGACAAGACCCTCACACACAGGCTGCTCGCCAAAGCCGGGCTCAAAGTTCCAGGACAGGCCCTGATCAAGAAGGATTCCGAAGCCCTCACCTTCTTGAAAAAACATGATCGCATCGTCGTCAAACCGGCCAGCGGGGAACAAGGACGCGGCGTCTACGTTGACCTTTCGACACCGACAGAGGTTATCGCGGCCGTTAAGCAAGCCCGCACTCTGTCCGATCAGGTTCTAGTCGAAGAGTACATTTCCGGGCATGATCTGCGAATTATTGTAATCGGCGGCGAGGTTGTGGCGGGCGCTATCCGCAAGCCGGCGACCATCGTTGGCGATGGCGTTCACACCATCATCGAGCTCATCGCCAAACAGTCGCGCCGAAGGGCAGCGGCAACGCGCAATGAAAGTTCGATCCCGTTCGACGAAGAAACGGAACGCACGGTTATGAGTGCCGGATATCAAATGTTGGATTTGCTGCCGAGGGACGTCGAACTTCAGGTCCGCAAAACCGCTAACCTGCATACTGGCGGCACAATGCAGGATGTCACCGCCGAATTGCACGAAGAACTCAAGCGTGCTTCCATTGAAGCCGCGAATATTCTGAGCATGCCGGTCGTCGGCTTAGACTTGATTGTCGAGTCACCATCCGCCCCAGACTATCGCTTCATTGAAGCAAACGAGCGCCCCGGTTTAGCCAATCACGAACCGGCGCCGACAGCACAGAAGTTTATCGATTTGCTCTTCCCCGAGACCCGGTTAAAAGCCAAGAAAGCCCGCAAAGAGAAAACAACAACAACCGATGCAAAATCTTGAGATAGACCGCGAATACCTCTGCCGAGTCCTTTTCGAACTCCTGGAGATACCAAGTCCGACTGGCATGACCGACGAGGCTGTCGCCTACGTCCGCCGTGAGTTGGATGAACTAGAGATCCCCTACGAGCTGACACGTCTCGGCGCTATCCGCGCCGACCTGAAGGGCAAAGATTCCGGAACAGACCGGCCTGACCGCGCGATTGTCTCGCATCTCGACACCCTCGGCGCTGTCATCAAAGGCTTCCACGCCGCCAACAACTGGCCAAAGCTTTCACCCGTCGGCAGCTGGTCCGCGCGCTTCGCTGAAGGCGCCCGTGTCACCGTCCATTCTGATAATTCCGTCACGACGACAGGGACGATCCTACCCCTAAAAGCCTCCGGTCACACCTACGGCGACGAAATCGACACGCAACCGTCGAACTGGACCAACCTTGAACTGAGGCTAGACGCGCGCGTATCGAGCGAAAAGGATATGCGCGCGCTCGGGATCAACGTTGGAGATATCGTTTCCGTTCACGCCGACCCCGTGTACACCGAGAATGACTTCATCGTTTCCCGCCATTTGGACGACAAGGCTGGCGTTGCCTGCGTGCTCGCCGCCGCCAAGGCCATTCGGGACAAAAAAGTTCCACTCCCGATGGACTGCCATCTGCTCTTCACCATTTCCGAAGAAGTCGGCGTTGGCGCATCGCACATCCTACACGGCGACGTCGCAGAGCTGGTGTCCGTCGACAATGGCACCATCGCTTCGGTTCAGTATACGTGCGATTACGGCGTAACCATCGCCATGCAAGACTCAACCGGCCCGTTTGACTGGCACTTAACCCGCAGCCTCATCGGTCTGTGCAAACGCTTCGACATTGAACACAGCCGCGACGTCTTCAACCACTACCGAAGCGACGCTGCTGCAGCCTTGGAAGCAGGCAACGACATCCGCACCGCGCTCATCTGCTTTGGCCTCGATGCCTCTCATGGCTACGAGCGCGTACATTTGGACTCGCTCATCTGCCTAGCGCGGCTTATCAGCGTCTACGTGCAAAGCCCGGCCCTGTTCGACCGCGACAGTGCAGCCCTAGGCCCCGCCGGGGACTTACCAGCAGCGGAAGACGACAAAGGCCGCAAGAAAAAGAAATCGTAACGGCGAGACCGCACAGCTACTGGCAGACAAGTTCCGGCGCGACGATTGTGTACGTATCGCCATCGTAGTCCGCCGCAATTTGTAACGTTCCAGTCACTTCGAAACGGCTGTCAATCTTGCAGGTCTTCGGCTCGCTCTTGACCAGGATATCGTTGATCAGACAGCCGTTTGAGCTGTTACCCCAACTCACATTGATCAGCCAGATTGCTTCCCCGGTATCAAAGTCAGTACTGGGCTGGATAGCCCCGACCGTACCCTTCGTAAGAGTAACCGTTTCTCCTTCAACCGGATTGCAAGCAAACGCGCCTGCTGCGCCCAACAGCCAAACGGCAAAGACCGCAAAGACCTTCGTAGGTTGCCGTGCCATCACATCCCCCCAATAATCAGACCGCGACTGCGTCTCTTCCAGGTATGCTCGACACCGCCAAGCCCTATAATATCGGACCGGACGAGCGGCGCGGTCAACAGGATCGGCCGTGTACAGCTGAGCATCATCACAATGAATACGCTATTCGACCTCTTCAAGAATGATACGTTTCACTTTTGGTATGTCATGGGCGGGCTTGCAATGTTGTGCCTTCCGATGGCTGCGATGTCATGGTGGTATCACGCCAACATTCGAAAGACGGCCGGTGGACGCGCCCTGATGGACCGGCAAAACGCGACCGGCGCCTACGCGAAGGATCTCGCTCAAGGATGGGCCATGGCCCGCGATATCGCTGACGGTCGCTATGGACCAGCCGCGCGCAATCTTCAAAATAAAGTCTATCTGTTCATTGGACTCTGGATCATCGCTCTCATCTTGTATTTCGGCTTGCTCCTCTGGGCCGATGAAGTGAACCGGGTTGTCACCCCCGCTTAACACAAGCGTTTTGAGACGCTTGTTTCGTGCTGTTGCCGAAATGTTTTGAACGCCAAGCACCGCATCTCCAGTCAAGCGGTGTCAATTGTCATATCAACATGGTAACGTGACGTGCACGCCAAAAGCTCTAGTCACTTCCGCCGCTTTCGGGTGCTGTAACCGGCAAGCATTCCCCATCAGCTTTTGGACTGTCGGACACGCACGCCCAACAATAAGAATCTGAGTGACGGATCAACAGATCAGGGAGGTCTGATGACATCCGAGGTAGCGTTCGAAGCAATCAATGAGTCCAAAGTCGATTTAAACCACATCTACAATCAAAACGATCCGAGAGGATTTTATACCGAACTCGAAAAACTCGATTACGCAATACCAGACGTCGCCAAGCCAATCTTTCAAACACTGATTGCGCAGATCCAGCAGGCAAGAAGCAATCCAATCCACGTTCTGGATCTTGGTTGCTCTTACGGAGTCAACGCCGCGCTGCTGAAACACCATATCTCAATGAGTGAGCTCTATGACCATTGGCGCACACGCGCGTTGGCAACCGCATCGCTCGACAAGCTTGTATCCTACGACCAGATGTACTTGAGAACTCAGGGCCGTCATGAAGACATTGAGGTCACGGGAATTGATCAAGCAGAAAATGCCATACGCTTCGCCACCAGGGTGGGTTTGCTCGACCATGGTCTTGCAATCAACCTAGAGGAGGAAGAACTCCCTGAGCCGTTGGCCGCAACGCTTGCGTCCGTCGATCTTGTGATTTCCACCGGCTGCGTCGGCTACATGACTGAGAAAAGCTTCGAACGCATCCTACCTGCCGTTACCCAAAGCGAAGCTCCGTGGATCGCCAACTTCGTTCTGCGATCATTCCCGTTCGACACGATCGACGACACCCTAAGTTCCTACGGATACGTTACGGAGAAACTGCAAGGCCAAACGTTTTTCCAAAGAACGTTTGCCTCCGTGGACGAACAAGAGCAGATGATCGAGCAATTGGTGGCACGCGGCATTGACCCAGCTGGCAAGGAAGCCAAAGGCCAGCTCTTGGCGGAACTCTATCTGTCCCGCCCGAAAGCGGCAGCAGCCGAGCTTCCATTACAAAAGTTGTTATCCAGGAAATAAGACAAAGCGTTGAACGGCTCAGCATGAGAAGCTGGGCCGTTCAATCAGCAACGTCAAGCAGCCTGCGGCACGTGCAAGTGCCGTGACGCACAGCCGACATGCCGGTGATCAGTTCCGCAACAGCCGCCAATCACACGCAGGTTGGGAAGCACTCCGGCCAGCCCAGCGTAGAGACGGCCAAACTCATCTGGATCTCCATCATCGAGCGTTTCGGCGGCATCGAGTTCCGCGTGGCTCAATCGCGATGCATTCGCACGAACGCCACCAATCCGTTCAACCCAACGATCGCGAGCTGAGAGCGTATCGCGAAAATGATCGGGATGGGCACAGTTCACCATGTAATACGCTGGCGCACGTTCGCTCGCCTCGTCAACCATGTTGATCGCATCGCCGAGAGATTGACCAGTCGGAAGCCGACCATCGGTCTCAACCGTGAAGGATATGACGACAGGCAATTCAAGCGCTGAGGCGGCCTTTGTAATTCCAATCGCCTCATTAACGTTCGACATGGTGATCGCAGAGATCATGTCCACGCCTTGCGAAGCGAGCACCTCGATCTGTGGGCGATGAAGGTCGTAGGCCTCAGCGGCTGACGGCACCTTTCCTGGAGCGTAAGCGTCACCGGCCGGCCCAACAACACCATTGAGAACGATAGGCGACACCCGCGCCTTCCAGTCGTCGCGGATCGCCTTGGCGAAAGCCACCGCCGCCGCGTTAAGACGCAACATATCCGCTTCAGATCGCCCAAGCGCAGTAGCCCAATGTGGGCCACCACGCCAAGAGTTCGTATCCAAAACGAAACCTGTACGCGAGGTCTCCGCCATTTTCAGAAACCCCTCAAAGTAGCGCCGCATCGCGGCCTGCGCCGAGGGATCGTCAAGAAGAACGATCGCGGCGAATTCGGGCGCTTCAAACCCTTGTTGAAAGAACAGCCAGGTCTCAAACCCGCCATCGGTCAAAAACGGCCTCCGCGCCGTCAACAGCTTGTCGATATCATCCATAAAAAAGCTCCTAGGCATTATGTTTGGCAGGCGCTCTTTATGCCGCCCAGTCGCTGGTGGCGACAGCCGACTTGCGGTACAGTAACGTGATGTAATTTTTCCGTGCCAATTCAATAACTAGACACGTCACTAGACAATGGCCGCTTCTGCACAAGGTCCCAAACTAGACCAGCGGTACACTTGATGGAGTATGCGATGGCGCGCGGCACGCAAACGCGTAACAAGATCTTGGACATTGCCCAAGAGGCCGTGCTGGCAAAGGGCTTCGACGCAACCTCGATCGACGAAATCGTTGCCGGCGCCGAAATCACCAAGAGCGGCTTCTTCTATCATTTCAAGGACAAGAACGCGCTCGCGCGAGCCTTGATAGAACGCCACATCCAAGTCGAAGACGAACTCTTCGATGACCTCTTCAGCCGCGCCAGAGAGCTTTCCGATGATCCACTACAACGAGCTTTAATCGGCCTAAAATTATTGGCTGAACTCATCGAAGACATGCCCGGCGGGCATCCCGGTTGCATCGTCGCCACCGCCGCATACCAAGATCGCCTGTTTGACCGCAAAGTGAGAGATGCCAACCGGCTCGCTGTCTTGGGCTGGAGAAAACGATTCCGATCCATGCTCGACGATATCGCGGCCAGCTACGAGATCAACGATGCCGCCAACCTCGATCACGTCGCCGACATGGTAAGCGCCGTCATCGAAGGCGGCATCGTCATGGCGCGTGCGTTGGAGGAACCTAAAATCACGGCCGAGCAAGTCATGCTCCTGCGCTCCTACCTCAAGCTACTTTTTACGCCCAAAAATGCTTGAGAGTACGCCGCCGTCCAACGTGCAGCACTAGCCAGCCGAAACTTGCCAGCCCAATGCCGATAAAACGATGAGGTAGCCCAGCGCCCCGATCAATGCAAACAACGGCCCGGCCAATACTATGAAGAAAGACTGTCCAGTCCAACCCGCAGCCGCACGCGAACGATAAACACCGAAGATCGTCAACAGACAACCGAACACAAGTGCCGCCGACGCCGGCACTTCGCCATCCGGGCCGTAAAGAATAACCAAACTGACAAGTGAGACCAGCGCGCCAGCAACATAAGGCAGCTTGTTTGTGTCATCGAATGCTTGAGCCAAGCATAGCAACGCACTTGAAGCGACGCTGGTGAGCACCAGGAGCACAAAGCCGACGACCGCAATAACATGCATCTCCACAAACTCCCGAACGCGCCAAAGACCGGGCATCCCGATCCTGGTTTTGCTGTCCGCTTGGATCGTTCTCACAAACCAGTGTGATACGCTTAGCCAATTGAAGCAAGTTGCGTTGACATCCGCCTAAACCCGCGCGCCAAGAAGCAGCAAAAATGCAATATAGCTAGCAACGAAAGCGAAACCAGCCAGCCGGGGCACCGACTGGACAAACCAAACCAATGCCACCAACGCGACAGCTGAGGCAGTCATCACGCCTAAGTCAAACGGAAGCAGCGAGCCCGGTATGGCATCCGGCGCGGCAAGCATGATCACGCCGCCGATGCCTAGAATATTGTAGAGGTTGGACCCGATCACGTTGCCGAAAGCGAGTTCTGGATGGTCCTTCCGCGCGGCAACCAGCGACGTCACGAGTTCAGGCAGCGCGGTACCAACAGCCACGACTGTCAGGCCAATCAGCGTCTCGCTCAAACCCGCCAGCGTTGCCAAATCAATCGCACTAAGCACAAGAAGGCGCCCGCCAACCAACAGCAACGCAAGCCCCACGAGTGTCAGAACAATGGGACGCCCCCAACCAACGGATGGCACGTGCAGCCCGCGTTCTCTCAACTCCGTCGCAGCATACCGGTCGGACGGCGCGTTATGGTGCACAGCCGGCGCCAACCGCTCTTCGCGGTAACAATAGGCAACATAGGCACCCAGCGCAGCAAGCATGGCAAGCCCAAGAAACCGGTTGCCAAGACCAGCGGCAGCGATACCGAGCAGAGCCAATGAGCTGAACAATGCGATACCGGTGTCGCGCATCGCAGCCTGTTGACGAACGGCAAACGGCGCCAGCATCGCGACGCCGCCAAGGATCAACAGCGTATTCGCGATATTTGAACCGACGACATTGCCCCAGGCGATAGCCGTCGATCCAGCAACCGCGGCGTTTAAACTAGCGACCAGCTCCGGCATTGAGGTGCCAAAACCAACAATGACGAGGCCGACAATAAGAGGAGACACCCGCGCGCGTTCAGCAAGGGCCACCGCGCCACGCACCAGAATCTCACCGCCGAAGAGAAGCGAGACCAGCCCAGCGGCCAGCGTCAACAATGTCAAAAGCATCCCATCACCCTACTGCGCAGCAGATTGCCAAACATGCCGCGATCAGCCAATCCCACGTCATTCTCATGCGATGGATGCAGCGTTATGAAGATTGTGATTGATGATGATCAAGTCAACAGACTTAACCGATATGCCAGCCTTATCGCTAACGGGTAATGATCAGTCTTGACACACACGGTCCCGTCACCAAATGGTGTGGCGACATCGGATTTTTCGCACCTGGAGCACACCCCCAATGCACGTGAATAGCAAAGACGCCGAAACAGCCATTAAGGCGGCGATCAAAAAGGCGAATGCCCTCAAGACCCACATGTGCATCGCCGTGGTGGACTCGGGCGCCAATCTAAAGGCCTTCCATCGTATGGACGACGCATGGGTTGGTTCCATCGACATCGCAATCAAGAAAGCAAAGACGGCCGTCTTCTTCGGCATGCCAACCGGTCAAATCGGCCAGCTCTCTCAGCCCGGCGCGCCGCTCTACGGCATAGAGCATTCAAACGACGGCCTCATCACCTTCCCTGGCGGTCTTCCCATCGTTGACGAAGACGGCGTCCTCGTCGGCGCCATCGGCGTATCGGGAAGCACCGTGGAAAACGACGACGCCGTCGCCCTAGCTGGCGTCAAGACGATCGGTGTCTGTGATCTGCCCGCCCACCCTTGGCGCACGTAAGCCGAAACTATCGCTAGCACCGGCTGGCAATTTCCGGATCAGTTGCTGCCGGCGCCGAAAGAGCTGGATCGGACGCGAGTTCGGCTTTCAGCCTTTCGGCGGTATCCTTAGTCGGCAGGAACGTCGCATCGGTGGCAGTTTTGGCGTAGGTCACATCCACGGTCGCGACAACGTATCCAGTTTTTGGCAATTCGACCTTCTCGCCTTTGCGAACGACGTACCGCGGGCCGCACTCAACGGCGACCGCAGCTGGCGTAGCCTGGAAATATCTGTGCTTCTGCTGAGAACCGTACTCGGCCGCACGGGCCAGCGCGATTTTCTCCACGCGGCCACGCGGCGTCGACGCGCTACCCGTCGCCGTAACCCGAACCCGGCCACCGTCTAGGCCACTGACTTTATGTCCGATGCGCGAAAAACCTGAGGCAGGAACATAGCCGGTCACACCCGACCCACTCGCTAGCGAAAGCCCCTCACCAGACCCGTTAGAACACGCTGACGTAAGAACCGCGGCTGCCAAGAGGCCAAGAGCGGAAAACAACGCAGTACGCGCACGGGCCATGCGCTCACCGTCCGACAGCAACTGCGGATTATACGATTCCACCAACCACCAGACCCCTTATCGCGAACCTGCGAACAAGTGTCGGCCGGTAAGCCCGACATTGCAAGCCAGGTCGCGACACTCCCAAGGGAAAATCAGCAAGCGAGAAATGGTCGGAGCGAGAGGATTTGAACCTCCGACCCCCAGTCCCCCAGACTGGTGCGCTAACCAGGCTGCGCTACGCTCCGACGGACGACCCTTGTGCCCTGACGCGGCCTCTGGGTCAACGGCCAGAAACCAGAATTTCTCGCGCTTGAAGCAGCGCTGCGGTGGCCTAACACGCTGGCCGTACGGGCTGATCCGCTCCAGCTTCTCCGGATCCAAACGCACGCAGCCCGTCCCGGCCAGCCGGGCACCAAGCCAACCCTTCGAAGCTGATCTTGGGATCGTAAGCCAGGGCCGCGAAAAGGCCCTCCCCCGCCGCTAGATCACGAACGACAAGACCCGTCGGATTGACCCCAACAGCACCCTGCCCGCGCCGCGGGCCGAACGCACCAGCCTGCGATAGGATACGCCCGATGCCAACGCCATCCGCCTTGGCCAGAGCCTCCAAACGAACCCAGGCTTGAAGAAACTTGTCAGGCGCGCCCGCCGGAAGCGGCTGGGCCGACATGTCAGCAGCGGCCGACATAATCGCGTCTTGCCGTGTAGGAGACATCTTAATCGCGCGCGGACATTCCAAGTCAGCGCCAAGTGGCCCAGACGGACCGATAGCGATCAACGCATGCCCAGAGGAATGCGAAAGGCTGAAGCCGAGATCGCAATCCGGCAAGAACGGCTTGCCCTGCGCCGTTTGCTCAAATGGACGCTGACGAACGGCCGCTCCAGCGAACCGCTCCAGCACAAGCCGCAAAGCAATATGTGCCGCTAGCCACCGCGCAGCATCGCCACGCGCAGACAAATCACGACCCCGCGCGAGCTCTTCAGCCGATAGACGCGCCGCCTCTTCCTCAAGAGCAAGCAGTCCATCACCGGACGCAGTCAGGTCAACCAGCCACGCCCGCACGCCATCAAGGACGATACGAGGCGCGGCCGTCTCTTCCATCAACAGTTAACTTAAGCGCGACGCCGGGCACGCCGCTGCGCGCGCGGCGCTTCTTCCTGCTGCTTGGCGACGACGCCCGCCATCAACATTTTCCGGCAAGCTGACAAGTCAGCGATGACGGACTCAATCGCAGCGCGATGTGGCTGGGCGATTGGCTGCGAGGAAACGATGCTAACAGCGGCCTTGCCTTTGGCTGCGCGACCCTTCGAGGAGCTGGCGAGCGGCTTGCGGCCACGCTTCTTTGCGACAGGAACAATCTCGTCTCGGCCGTAGACCTTGACCTCGTCAACGCCCTCTTCGCGCAGGATCTTCTGAACACCTTTGATGGTGTAGCCCTGGGCGTGCAGCAGGTGACGAATACCGCGCAACAGCTCCATATCTTCCGGGCGATAGTAGCGCCGGCCACCGCCGCGCTTCATCGGACGGATCTGCGGGAATTTTCCTTCCCAGAACCGCAAGACGTGCTTTGGAACATCAAGTTCGGTTGCAACTTCGCTGATCGTCCGGAAAGCTTCAGCCGCCTTACCCATCTGCCTAACCTCATTGTGTTTGAGCGCTGCAAACAAATCTAAACAGATCATAGCGCGTTGTGAACGTCACGTCACAACGCGAATGCATACCAGCACAAACTTGTGGCAAGAGACGAAACGCCGGCTGGAAATTGTGCAGCAGCTTCAGAGTCTCACGCGATCTGAAAGCAAAAGCGCGAACTCAACGAAATTCGCGGCTTTCCCGGCAGACTACTCTTTTCCGCCGCCAGTCAACCCAGCGTTGATTCGGTCTTTCATGATATTGCTGGGCCGGAACACGAGCACGCGCCGCGGGGTGATTGGCACTTCCTTCCCGGTCTTGGGGTTGCGGCCAATCCGTTCGCCTTTACTGCGGATGCCGAACGATCCAAAGGACGACAGTTTCACGGGTTCTCCCCGTGACAGCGAGCCGGAAATCTCGTTGAGCACCAGCTCGACCAGTTCCTGTGATTCATTGCGCGGCAATCCAACCTTGCGGACGACTGCCTCCGCTAAATCCGCGCGTGTCAGCGTCTTCGAACCCATTACCCAACCTCCCAGCATTCAGAAATTTTCTTCCATTATGGGCGGATCGTACCGGGCGAATTGAATCCGGTCAACGACGTATCGCGGCAAGCACCTGATAACAAAGACACAATCTTCACGGTTGTGACATCAACGCCGTACAGCGCAAGCATCTATTCAGTGTGCGTTATAGGCCTAAAAGGCCTGTAAACCGGCCAGACACGGCATGCACAGTAACCAATTCTGAACCATCCGATAAGAAACTATGTGAAACAGATTTGGTAGATTAATCAATGATGAAGAAGATTTCGCTCTCAGAGAGGATCACACTCCTCGTCATAGCCTCAATCCTGGTAACAAGCTCTATCACTTGGATGGTGACCTCCCATCAGGTCTGGTCCGAGTTGGAAGCGCGCCGGGAGCTGGAAGGCGAAAAGCACCTTAAGACGCTCGCGCTGGTTTTCGCGCGCCGCGTTGCAGGTGCCGTGCCGGAAATCGCTGGCGGCCGTGTAGGAAACGTAGTGGCGCCATCCCTCAATGGTTTTGAGGATTTCGCCGTGGTCGACGATGCCGTCGCCCTGTCCGGCGGCAACGCGACAATCTTCGATTACAACCCGGAAAAAGCTGCCTATACCCGCAAGGTGACCACGGTCGTCACCGAAACCGGTGGGCGCGCTGTCGGAACGGTGTTGAAGAAGAGCAGCCCAGCCTTTCCGCAGCTCCAGCAGGCAAAGGCCTACAAGGGCCTCACGACCCTGTTCGGCAAGCGCTTCTACACGATCTATCACCCCACATTCGGCGGCGACGGCAAAGTTAACGGCGCCCTTTACGTCGGAATGCCGGTCGAAGACCTCTACACCTCCTACAATGGCATCATGACGTCGGTTTCAATCGGCATAGTCCTTACCGCACTCCTCGCCTGCCTTGCCATCGGACTTGCCGCCAAGCACATGTTCCGGCCATTGAGCGCTATTTCTCAACGCGTCAAAAACCTGGCGCAGGGAGACCTCGACAGCGAAATCGAATTCCAAGACCGCCATGATGAAATTGGTGCCGTCGCTAAAGCCCTCGAGATCCTGCGCGAAACAAGCCGTCACAGCCAACAGGTTGAGCATGAGCGCGCGGCCGCAGCTGAACAAGAAAGACAGCGCCGCAAGGAGCTGGACCAGGCCATCGCCGAGTTCCGTACCCAGGTATCCTCTTCGCTGCGTACTCTGCGCGATGACACAGGCGGCATGAACGCCCGGGCAGGCGAAATGTCCGAAGTTTCGATGTCAGCGCAGCGTGCCATCGACACTGCCGCAGGATCCGCCAATGCCGCCTCGTCAAGCGTGTCATCCGTCGCCTCGGCAACGACTGAGCTGACACATTCGATCAGCTCGATTGGTTCGCAGCTTGCCCGCGCCAAGGAAATGTCGCAGACGACACTGACCGATGCCGAAACCTCCGATCGCCAGATCACTGCATTGGCCGAAACAGCGGAAAAAATCGGCAACGTCGTCGGCCTGATCAATGAGATCGCAGCCCAGACAAACCTGCTGGCGCTCAACGCGACGATCGAGGCCGCGCGCGCTGGAGAGGCGGGCAAAGGCTTTGCCGTGGTCGCCCAGGAGGTCAAGACTTTGGCCAACCAGACCAGCCAAGCAACCGGTGAAATATCCGAGCAAATCAACATGGTCCAGGCATCCACCCAGCAAGCTGTCGACGCTATCCGCCGCATCACCGGCCAGGTGCGGGATATAGCCGAGACGACAACGGCAATCGCGACGGCGACCGAACAGCAAGCGGACGCAACCAATGAGATTGCATCAAACGTGACCGAGGCCGCCCGCGGCGCCGATGACATCACGACGCACTTCATGACGGTGACAGACGCGACCGAGCGCACTTCGGCCGCTGCCGGATACGTCGCGGACGCCGCCAAATCGGTCGATGGACTAGCGATCAAGATCGAAAAGGAAGTCGAGGCCTTCCTGGCCCGCGTCGCTGCTTAACTTGGAATCGGGCGGGGCACCTACCAGCGCGCCAGCACGGCGCCCCAGGTAAACCCGCCGCCCATCGCCTCCATCAGCACCAGACTGCCTTCCTTGAGCCGGTGCTCTTCGAACGCCTGATTGAGCGCCAGGGGAATGGACGCGGCCGACGTGTTGCCGTGCTTTTCAAGCGTCATCATAATTTTGTCCGGCGAGACCGCCAGCTTGCGCGCGATGCCGTCCAAAATGCGCGCGTTGGCCTGATGCGGCACGAACAAATCAATCTCGTCGGCGGCGTAACCGGTCGTCACCAGCGTTTCCTCGATCACACCAGATATCTTCTGAATGGCGTGGCGAAACACCTCCCTCCCGTTCATCCGCAAGTGTCCAACCGTCTTGGTGGAGCCGGGCCCACCATCGACATAAAGCAAATTCTCATAGCGCCCATCCGAGCGGACACGGGTCGACAAAATCCCGCGATCCTCGCGCGTCCCGTGCTGCGTCTGGGCTTCCAGCACGACCGCGCCGGCACCGTCGCCAAAGAGCACGCAGGTGCTGCGGTCGGTCCAATCCAGAATGCGCGAGAATGTCTCGGCACCAACAACAAGCGCCCGTTTGAACTGCCCAGCCCTCAGGAAATTATCAGCCACAGCCAACGCAAACACGAAGCCGGAGCAGACAGCCTGCACGTCGAACGCGGCACCCTTGGTAATCCCCAAGCCGGCCTGAATGCGCACGGCCGTTGCCGGAAACGTCTTGTCCGGCGTCGCCGTCGCACACACGATCAGATCGATATCAACCGGATCAATTCCCGCACGCACCAGCGCCTTCTTAGCGGCGGCAATGCCAAGATCGGATGTCAGTTCACCCTCGTCCGCGATATGGCGGGAACGAATACCAGAGCGCTCGACGATCCACTCATCGGACGTGTCGACAATCTTGGAGATGTCCTCATTCGTCATGACGCGCTTTGGCAAATAAGCGCCAACACCGCGGATGACGGATCGAAGAACTGCCACGGGAAGGTCCTTTCTTAGTTCTTGGCCCGCTTACCGCTGGGCTAAAGTCCTGGGCGGGCGTCTCCCGGCAGGATGGCTCAAACAGGACAAGAATGAAACGCGCCCAGGACTTGGCAGCCCCTACGCTTCAACCGCGCTCTTGAGCCGGTCGTGAAACTCGTCAAGATCCGCCCCAAGCCGCGTGAGCAAGCCACTATCAGCCATCTCGTAGCCGAGATCGACCGCGCTGGCAAAGCCCAGCGCATCCGTACCGCCATGGCTCTTAACAGCCAAGCCGTTCAGCCCCAGGAATGTACCGCCATTGACCCGCCGGGGGTCCATCTTCCGCTTAAGGAATTTAAAGCCGCCACGCGCCAGCAGAGCACCCAGCTTCGAGGCCCAGCTCCGGTTCATCGCGTCTTTGAGATACTGCCCAATCTGCTTGGCGGTGCCTTCCGCCGTCTTCAAAGCGATATTGCCCGCAAACCCTTCCACCACCACGACGTCGACGATGCCTTGCCCGATCTGATCACCCTCGATGAAGCCACGATAATTCAATGGCAAGTCATGCGACTTCAGCAAAGCGTGTGCCTCGCGCACCTCATCCATGCCCTTGATCTCTTCCACACCGACGTTGAGCACGCCGACTGTGGGTTGCTCAATATGGAAAACGGCACGCGCCATGGCCGCGCCCATCACAGCGAACTCCGTCAGCTGCTGCGCCGACGCCCCAATATTCGCGCCCACGTCCAAAACAATGCATTCGGCCTTGATCGTCGGCCACAGCGCCGCGATGGCCGGCCGCTCAATCCCAGTCATCGGCCGCAGAATGAGCTTCGACATGGCCATTAGCGCGCCGGTATTGCCCGCCGAGACGGCAACGTTCGCCTCCCCTTCCTTCACCGCGTTGAGGGCAAGCCACATGCTCGAACCCTTGCCGCGCCGCAACGCTTGAGAAGGCTTGTCGTGCATGGAGACAGCCAGCGCCGTGTGGACGACGCGCGAACGCGCTTTCAAATCCGGACGCTCATCAAGCAACGGATTGATTTGGCTTTCATCACCGAAGAAAATAAAATGAAGCTCTGGATGTCGGACCAGCGAAATCGCAGCGCCAGGTATGACGACTTGAGGCCCGTGGTCGCCGCCCATCGCATCGAGCGCAACCGTCCTAGCCTGCTCCCCAGATAGCCCCATGCTTGCCGCCTCTGCCGCGCCGGATTTTTGCGTCTGCCTTGCCCCATGCCCAAAGCAGACCATGCCTGCTTCGGTTCGCCGGGAAAATAACCTTTTGCCAAATGGAGACAACCCACCTGCGCGAAAAAGCCGTGGTGCACGCTCTATTTCTTTAATTTCTTCAACACAGCGAATGGGTTGGCCGCTTCCGCATCCCCCGCGGCATGAACATCAAGCTCCTCTCCAGGAAGACGCGGATAAGGATCAATCGCGGTGGACATGTGTTCCTGCACGATCAGGCCGATGTTGATCTCATCACCCTCAATCGGCTCGAAGTCCGGCCGGTCTAGAACGGTCATGTCCTCGCCCGTCGGCCCATCCTCCGACATCATTTCCGCCGGACGAAGTTCGGTATCTATGGTCTCGTCAATCCGGCTGTTGATCGGCTCCAGCGTCACCACGCAAGACTGAACGATGTCTGCCACGATGCGCCCATTCAAGTGGTACATGCCGGAACGCAACGGTTTGATCTTGTAGGTGAAGGCCAGGCGATCGCAGGACTTGATGTCGACGACGCGAGCCAGCTCAATCAACTGCTCCGCGTTTGCCGTAAACTCTCCACTGACACCGTTGGCACCGATGTCTCGCAACGCGACCCGCCAATCAAACAGATCGTCCATGACCAGCCTCCCTAAATCGCCCCAGCGAACGACACGGCGCCAGCTCGGATGTCCGCCACATCATTGCCCTCCAAGGCCTTTTGAGACGCCATAGCATAACGTGCAAGCCGCGCCGCATCGCACCCAGGCATGGCTTTGGAAAGCACGCCAGCCAACGCGACCGGATCGGAGAACGTTTCCCGATAGGCGGCGAACCGCGCAAACGCCACAGCCGCCGAGCGCTTTACCTTTTTCCCGACAGACAAATCGCCCACACCCATTTCGCGCATGCAATCATCCATGTCGGTCACGAACGCTTCAAGAAGATAGCGGCTCAACCTGTCTTCGGCCCCATCGCTAGAACGAAGCCGCTCCAGCACCAGGAAAAGATGCAGGGCTACCATCTCGAAACGGCCCTCGGGCGTGTCCTGAACGCCGCATTCGGTGTAAAACGCCGGCTGCCGCGCGCCCGTCACGATCAGGCCATAAAGCTCCTTTGCTTTACAACGGTCTTCACGGCGTGTCTTCAACCACTTAAGCACGTTTTTATCCCAGATACACCGCCACAGGTGGGGATCACCGGCAGCACTCAGTTGAGTTCCGCAAGGGTTGAAGCTAATTGAGCGCAAGGGTCAAATGAAAAACGAGTCGCCGCAAGAGATCCCAGACATGCAGAAGGCCTCTTCACCGGCATCGCAACAGCACGCTCGCGCTAAGGGCCGCTCCGGCTGGCTTTACAATTTTGTGTTGCCAATTGCAGCAGTAGCAGCCCTCACCGCCTGCGCGGAACAAGTGACCGTGCGCGGCACAAAGCTGCGCGATAACGACATTCAGCAGATTGTACCGGGTGTGGGCCAGGAACAGGTCCGCATGGCGCTCGGCTCTCCCACAACCACGACAACGACCGGCTCGGGCAAGGTTTACTACTACATCTCCAGCACGGAAAAGCAGTCCGCCTTCTTCAAGCCGAAGGAAGTCGACCGCAAAGTCGTAGCCGTATATTTTTCGCCGATGGGATCTGTGGAGCGCGTGGCCAACTACGGCATGCGCGATGGCAAGGTGATCGACTTCAACTCACGCACAACGCCGGCGCCGGGCTCAAGCGAAGAAAACATTCTCAAGCAGCTGTTCCGCAACCTCGGCCAGAAGCAACTGTTCGGCGAGTAGTCGCTCATCCTCCGGACGAGCCTGCAAAACCGCAAATTGTTTTAAAGTTCGATCACGGGCGCGCGATGCACACGCCGCTTGCCTTTTGGCAACGCCCAACCAAGACCTGACAATTCGTCAAAGCTGGTGGACCTATCGCCTTGGCCCTTGGCCGGTGGAACTGGGCTTTTGTCCCGAGCTTGGCCAACGAGTAACACTGCAGCAAACGCAACAACAACAGACTTCAACATGGGGAAGCCCCCTTTCTGTGCGTGTGGTTTACCTCAACAACACTTTCGAATTGGTTATGAGAAAGCACGAGATTCGGTTGTTACCTGGGAGACAAGCAGGCAACAAAAAGGCCCCGTCTAAGACGGGGCCTTTTCTTAAAAGTTTGTGTTTCGCTGTCACACTTTAGTGCGCTAGCACCGCCAACAGCAGCAACGCGACGATGTTGGTGATCTTGATCGCAGGGTTCACGGCCGGTCCGGCCGTGTCCTTATATGGATCACCAACGGTGTCGCCAGTAACCGATGCCTTGTGGGCTTCCGTTCCCTTCAAGTGCTTGACGCCGTCCTTATCAACAAAGCCGTCCTCGAACGACTTCTTGGCGTTGTCCCAGGCGCCGCCACCGGACGTCATCGAGATAGCGACGAACAGACCAGTCACGATCACACCGAGCAACATGGCACCAACAGCCGAGAAGGCAGCACCCTTGTCAGCGATGAGGTAGATCACACCGAACATCACGACCGGGGACAAAACCGGCAACAATGA
>JBGTSB010000025.1:0-36976 GCA_041940525.1 Hyphomicrobium sp. | reverse complement strand
GCTCAGGCGTCGACCAGTCACCTGTATCCCATTCGCGTTCGAACAGGACTTCTACGAGCGGGCGGGCCTTGACCAAAGTTTGCTCGATCGCGTCTGGCCCCTGCTGGCGGACGAGGTCATCGGGGTCTAGCCCGTCGGGAAGAAAGGCGAATGACAAGCTCATGCCCGGCTTCAGCATCGGCAACGCGGTATCGACGGCGCGATGCGCTGCCTTCTTGCCGGCGCTGTCGCCGTCGAAGCAGAGCGTCGGTTCCGGCGTCATGCGCCAGAGCAGCTGCAGCTGCTGCGCGGTCAGCGCCGTGCCGAGCGGAGCCACCGCTTCAGAGAAGCCGGCCTGCGCCAGCGCGACAACGTCCATATAGCCTTCAACGACGATGACGCGGTCTTTCTTATGCGCTGCGTCGCGCGCTTGGCTCGCGTTGTAAAGCGTGGAGCCTTTGTGGAAGAGCGGCGTCTCCGGCGAGTTGAGATACTTGGCTGGCACGTTCGGGTCGAGCGCCCTTCCACCGAACGCGATGACGCGGCCTTTGAGGTCTGTGATCGGAAAGGTGACCCGGCCGCGGAAACGATCATACGGCGTCGCGATGTCTTGCCCGCCGATGACCATGCCCGACGTGATCATGTCGGCCAGACTAAAACCAGCCTGCGCCAGGTGATCCTTCAACGCTGTTCGGCTATCCGGCGCGTAGCCGATGCGGAAGCGCTCCAACGTTTCGCGCGTAATGCCGCGCCGTTCAAGATAGCCGCGCGCCTGCGTCCCGGCCTTTCCGTTCAATTGTGTTTCGAAGAATGCCGCGCTTGCTTCCAAAAGGCGGTAATGCCTTTGGCGCTCATCTTCGCGTGCTTCGTCGCGCGCCTCCGGTTTCGGCAGAGCGACGCCGGCTTCTTCGGCCAGACGTTCGACGGCCTCGGGAAAGCTCAAGCCGTCCATCTTGATTAGAAACGTGAAGATGTCGCCGTGCTCGCCGGTGGCGAAGCAATGATAGAAGCCTTTTTGATCATTGACCGTGAAGGATGGCGTCTTCTCGGTTTTAAATGGCGACAAGCCAACCCATTCGCGCCCTTTCTTCTTGAGCGCGACCTTGCGGCCGACGACCTGGCTGACAGGCAGCCGGGCGCGGATCTCGTCCAGGAGGTGCGGCGTAAAACGCATTGGGTCTTCCGTGCTTCGTCTAACAGCACAGAAGTAGGTGATTCGGGTGGGGTGCGCCGGATCACCGGCCGAGCTACGCACAGGCCATCCACACCTAAGAGACCACACCTACAGCATATGCCGTGCGGCTTGGCCGGCACAGCGTGAGACAGACGTTGTCGCGGTTGGGATGCCCGGTGCGGCTTAACAAGACGCGCGCGGCGTGCACTCGGGCGAACCAGCGGACGACCGCATGGTGCGAACGCCACGCAGAAGCTTCGATTTCTCGACGCTCGGGCCGGGGACGCAAGTATCGCGCTGCGGCACTTCCCGCGGGAACAGCAGAGCCTGGACTGGCAGCTTAAAGTGCGCCTGCACGCTTTCGATGATGGTGATGACGCTGTTCAGCTGCTCGCCTTCCAACGTGTCAAAACCCTGCTCGAAATGACCGATCGCCTTGAGCATGAAGGCACCGCGGCTCATCGACAAACCGATGCTGGCTGGGATCGCGTTCCAATCGCGGCCAGTCCAGATTGAACCGTCCGGCGCCACGGACACGTGCTGCGCGATCGTTTTCAAACCGCGCGTAGACATGTCGTATTTTTCGAGAAGCTCTATTGAGGGCAAGCCTTCGTAGCTGCCCTGGGCAAGCTCTGGCGTGTCGTGGAAATCAATCCGCCAAATATGCCTCTTCCAAGGAAAGTCTTCGACTTCCTTGACAAACTCACGCGCTGTCAAACTCCGATACTTAGACATATTACTTTTGTAGCATACACCTTGCTTCAGGTGAACCGCTGGCAAGCGTTATAATAAAGAATTCAACAGGAAATTCATGTCAGCTGCTTATCCCGCACTGCAATAGCGCGGGATAAGGCCTAGATGCGCCGAACCATTCTCCAATTGCAAATTACTTTAGTAACTCCTTAGCCATGGCGCTCGCTTTTCCAAAGTCCATCGTTGCGGCGTGCTTTGACTTCAAGATGCCCATAACTTTGCCCATCTCTTTCATGCCACTCGCGCCACTTTCCGTTATTGCTGATTGGACCGCTTCGCGCGTTTGCGCATCGTCCATCTGCTTGGGAAGAAACTCCTCGATGATGGCGATTTCGGCTTCTTCTTGCGCGGCCAATTCTTCACGAGCGTTCTCGCGATAGATCGCAATCGACTCCCGCCGCTGCTTGAGCATCTTCTGCAGGACAGCCGTGATCTCAGCGTCGCCGGCAGGCTCAGTCCCTGCGGGTTGCTGCAGATCCTGGTTCTTGATCGCGGCCGTGATCAGCCGCAGGGTCGCCACGCGCGGTTTGTCTCCGGCCTTCATAGCCGTCTTGACGGCGTCGTTGATGCGCGCACGCATTGGTTCGTCTCCTTTTGGTGTATTTTGGGGATGGTTAAGCGCTCATCACGGCGCCCGCAAGGCTCGTATGCCGCGGTTTGTGCAGATTGACCATCTGCGGGGCTTCTTCTAGGGTCCGGCCGTTTTCACAGTCCGAACCCAGCGGCCAGCGAACCGTCACGATCCGACGGCCCCGCGGTGCGCGCTGATTGCCGAGCAGCCCACGCCCATGAGCACATTCGATGCACCCCGCCCTTGGACCGACGCGCCTTTAACGGCGCGCCTGGTGTTCGATGACGGCACGGTGATCTCAGGCCAGGGCTTGGGCGCCATCGGCAGTTCAGTCGGCGAAGTCTGTTTCAACACCGCGATTACCGGTTACCAGGAAATTCTGACCGACCCTTCGTATGCCGGTCAGATCATCACCTTCACGTTTCCGCACATCGGAAATATTGGCGCCAATCCAGAAGACACCGAGACATCGAACCTCGCCGCGCGCTCCGGAGTTCGCGGGGCTGTCTTGCGCGCGGGCATCACGGATCCGTCAAACTATCGGGCGGTTGAGCATTTCGATGCTTGGCTGAAGACGCGCGGCATCATCGCGATCGCTGGTATCGATACGCGGGCGCTGACCGCACGCATCCGCGAAAAGGGCATGCCAAATGCTGTCATCGCGCATGAGCCTTCCGGAGAATTTGACCTCGATAAGCTTAAGCAGGACGCCGCCGGCTGGTCCGGCCTTCTAGGGCTCGACTTGGTACCGGATGTAACCAGCGGCCAAAGCTACAGCTGGGATGAGACCCGCTGGGTTTGGAACGACGGCTACGGCCGCCAGGAGAATCCGGACTTCCATGTCGTTGCCATCGACTACGGCTTGAAGCGCAATATCCTGCGTTGTCTGGCGTCGGCGGGCTGCAAGGTCACGGTCGTTCCAGCAAAGTCCAGCGCGGCTGATGTTTTGGAACGCAAGCCTGACGGGATTTTCCTCTCCAACGGCCCCGGCGACCCGGCCGCGACAGGGGCCTACGCGGTGCCGGAAATCAAAAAGCTTGTCGACAGCGGCCTGCCAATGTTCGGGATCTGCCTCGGCCACCAAATGCTTGGTTTGGCGCTTGGGGCGACGACGGCGAAGATGCATCAGGGTCATCACGGGGCCAATCATCCGGTGAAGGATTTCACGACCGGAAAGGTTGAGATCACCTCGATGAACCATGGTTTTGCGGTTGACCGGGAGAGCCTGCCCGACACAGTCGAGGAAACGCATGTTTCGCTGTTTGACGGCTCCAACTGCGGGATTCAGTTGAAGGGCAAGCCGGTCTTTTCGGTGCAATATCATCCGGAGGCTTCGCCCGGCCCACAGGACAGCCATTACCTGTTTGACCGGTTTGTTGATGCCATGCGGTCGCGTAAAGCCGGTTAAGGCCCGCACGGATTACGCATCGGTCACTTGCCAAGGCTAACCTCAGACCATTAAGACCCTTCCAGAACATAAATAAATCGGGGCCTTGCGCGCGTTTCCCGCCGTGCCGGACGCCCTGGCGTGGCCCGGTCCAACGGCCATGCGCAACTGGTGAGGAAGATTTGATGCCTATCCGCCGTTTGGCCGCTACTGCAATTGCCGCACTTGCCCTATCCGCGCCCGCCTTCGCCGGTGTCGTTCCGCAAGACAAGCTGCCGCCAGCCGGCGGTGCGGCCGTTCCGCCATCAGGCCAGCCGAAGAACGCGCCAAAGCCGCCGCCTCCGCCGACCGCCGAAGAGCTGAAATGCCACAAGGAAGTGGCCGATGCCCTGAAGAAGCAGCGCGAGACCGGTAAGTACCGCATGGAAACGGACATGCTGAGCAATCAGGGCCCGATGAAGATGGTTGTCGAGTTTGATCTGCCGGATCGCATGCACCAGACCATCACAATGACCGTCAACCCTCAGCCAGTCGAAACGATCGTGATCGGCTCCAAGGCTTGGTCCAACGCGGGCGAGGGTTGGGGCGAGCTATCGCCTTCCGTAGCCGGCCAATATGTCGATCAGCTCAACCAAGCCATGGCCGAGGAAGACACGGACGCTGCTCTGTGGATCTGCCTTGGAAAGACGACAATCGACGGTGAGGAGTTGATTGCCTACCAGGGCAAGGAAGACAAGCCGAAGGATGTCACGCCTGGCGGACCGGCGGCACCGGAAAACGAAGCGGCACGCTACATGTACATCGACGCGAAGACCGGCCTGCCGGTGAAGGGCATCTTCGCGCGCAAGACTGCGCTCGATAAGCCGTTCTTCAAGGCCGTCTATACCTATCCGGATGACATCAAGATCGAGAAGCCGGAACTGAAATCCGAAAAGTGATCACGGCACTGCCGGCGGTGTTCGAACATGTCCCGCGTCAATCTTGATAGCGGTCTTGGGGCCTATCAATTTCGCCGGACTCTGCTATAGAAGCGGGCCCTGAGAGAGGGCCCGTAGCTCAATGGTTAGAGCTAGCGGCTCATAACCGCTTGGTTCCAGGTTCGAGTCCTGGCGGGCCCACCATGTTTTTTTGCCAGTTTCACTGGGCAACTCCAAACCGTCGCCGGTAGTCGCCTGGCGACAAGCCGGAGATGCGACGAAAAACTTTTCGGAAAGCCGCGGGGTCTGTGTAGCCGACTGACCAGGCAATCCGGTCGACTGGAGTGTTGGTCAACTCCAGCGCCTTGCGTGCCTTTGCCACCCTGACCTGTTGAAGGTACTCGACTGGGCGGAAACCCGTCGCCTTTGTGAACCGACGTAAAAACGTGCGCTCACCCAGTCCAGCTCGTGTTGCTAGGTCGCCGACGTGCTGCGCCTCTTTAGGTCGTGCATGTAACTCCTGCTGCACCCGACGAACAGCCTCGTCGCCATGATCGAAGCGTGGCAGAAACTGTGCGAAAGGCTTCTGACTGGACCGCGGCGGATCGATCAGCAGAAAGTGCGCGGTGGCCAACATTACGCTCTGGCCAAGCAAGCGCTGAACCAAAGTGAGGCCGAGATCGGTCCATGCCAGGATCCCTCCAGCTGTCATGATGTCCCCGTCGTCAATGACCATGCGCGCATCCGCCAACTCCACTCCAGGAAAACGCTCCGCAAGCTGCGCGGCAAATGCCCAATGTGTGGTCGCTCTGCGCCCGTCGATCAAACCGGTTTCAGCGAGCACGAAAGCCCCGGCGCAAACTGAAGCCAATGTACTTCCGTCGCGATGACACTCTTTCATCCATGCTGCTGAGGCAGGCATTGCACGCATCCGTTCGGGCATCACAAGACTGGGCGGCGCGATGACGTGCGACAATCGATGCTTTTCACCAGGATGGCTGTCCCAGGTGCAGGTGACCGTTCCAGAGTCCTCAGTTGCGGTCCAGTGCGTAACCCGGATGAAGGGCCCTGGTTCGTCGCCAACTCCTTGCCTTGCCCACTCTCCAGCGATGCGGAACAGATCTGTCAGCCCATAGATCGCGGCCAATTGGCAATCTGGGTAGATCAGCAGGCCAATGTGCCCGGCTGGGGACGCCTTTCGGACCATTTGTCAGAATTGCCTCGATAAATGTCAGAACCGCCAATTCCGATCTCACCACGCAAGGCTCATCTTCGTCCAGACAATAGCGAATGCCGCGGGCTCTGATCCAGAACTTCAGGCCGCCTCATCGCAATTAGGGCCAGCGATCTCGGCCCTCATCAACCCTTCGATTGTCAAGCAACCGACGAAACAAGGAGGCCCACAATGGCTACCATTACCACCACCGACGGCGTCAAAATCTTCTACAAGGATTGGGGTCCTAAGGACGCTCAGCCGATCGTTTTTCACCATGGCTGGCCGCTTAGCGGCGACGATTGGGATGCCCAAATGCTGTTTTTCATCTCCAAGGGCTACCGCACGATTGCCCATGACCGGCGCGGCCACGGCCGTTCAGAGCAAGTTAGCGATGGCCATGACATGGATCACTATGCCGCCGACGTCGCGGCACTCGTTCGCGAACTGAACCTAAATAACGCTGTCCACATCGGCCACTCCACCGGCGCCGGCGAAGTCGCCCGGTATGTGGCGCAAGCAGAGCCAGGACGCGTCGCTAAGGCCATTTTGATCGGTGCAGTGCCACCGATCATGCTCAAGACCGAAGCCAACCCGAGCGGCATCCCGTTGCAGGTTTTTGACGAGTTCCGCGCGGCACTCGCCGCCAATCGCGCGCAGTTCTACTTGGATGTTCCGTCAGGGCCCTTCTATGGCTTTAACCGCCCCGGAAGCGACATTAGCGCTGGTCTGATCCAAAACTGGTGGCGGCAAGGAATGGCCGGTAGTGCAAAGGCACATTACGAGGGAATCAAGGCGTTTTCAGAAACCGACTTTACCGATGACTTGAAGAGTATGAGCGTGCCGACCCTTCTGCTGCACGGTGAGGACGATCAAATTGTGCCTATCGGTAACTCTGCGCATAAGGCGATCAAGCTACTGCCCAATGGCCAGCTCAAGACCTTCCCGAATTTATCTCACGGTCTCTTCGCGACCCACCCCGAATTGATCAATGCTGAGCTGCTTCAGTTTGTCGAAAGTTGAGGAGGTTTGGTGCCGGGCAAATTGTAGCCCGGCATCTTGCCGGTCAGCTTGGCTCGCCAATTGCGCTGTACACTAAACCGAATGCCAAGCTGAAAGCGCAGCAAAACTCCAAGGATGTAAAGCTTAGCAGTAGCGCGCAGGCTCCGTTCTACCACCAGGTGACATCTTCCATTCTTCCTGACTTGGAATTTAGCCTACGCTTGGCAGGGATTTTTCCGGCTACAAAAATGGCTGCGGCACCGCCGACCATGAACCAAAAGCCACGGCCGGGTTCACCAGACTTCATCGCGCCCCAACCTATAAGTCCCGCAACGATGCCCGCCACAACCAGGAAGCCTCTAAACTTGGCATTTCCCTGATTTACTTCTTCCGTTTTTATACCTTTGGTTGTTTTCCAGCCCATACTTGACCCCTTGGATGCATCCTCTCAGTAAGGATACTTCAACCATTGCGCGATCTTTTTTTCTAGGCAAATTTTAGTTGCCGGAATTCAGCTCGTTTCACTAGGACCGTTCAACGACCCTGGCTCTTTGGCGAGGCGGCGACGGATCACGCCCGTGATAGGGAGACCTTTTGGCCGGGCTTGACGGTTTTCAGTACCGTGAGGTCGGCTTCGGTTGCGGCCCAGGCGTTGCAAGGGGCAGGCAAGCGCATCTCGCCGGGCAGCGAGATTGGCGTACGGCCGAAAGCTATGATGACGTTGTCTTCGTGGCTCTGGAAATAGAGGTGGCCTGGTTCGGCGAAGGGCGTGGCGCCCATTTCGCGGCCAAGCTCCAGCGGCAAATCAAACTTGATCGCCTTTCCCCATGTCTGAGCGGCTGAATAGAGCGGCAGGGCAGACCAGATGAGGCTGGCGGCGGGGGTGTCCAGCAAAACTGCGGTGAAGCTCACCGCTCCGATCTCGACGCGGATCGTGCGCTTTTCGCCTTTGCTCTCCGGCGGGGCATCGGCGGCGGATAGGCTACTATTCTGATTTCGGAAAAGGTTCGTGGGCATGGCAGTGAGTTTAGCAGCAAACAGCGGCTGGCCGCCCCCCTTCGGCGGCGCATCGGTTAAGAATGCGAAACGGCCGGGGCCTTGAAAGGCTCCGGCCGCATTTTGACACAGGATCGCATCTTCCCGGCTTAGGCCGGTGATGGGCCGAAGACGAGGGCCGTGTTGAGGCCGCCGAAGGCGAACGAGTTCGACATCGTGTAGGTGACCTCAAGGTCGCGGCCGACGTTTGGAATGTAGTCCAGGTCGCACTTGGGATCGGCCTCATCCAGACCGATCGTCGGCGGCACCCAGTTTTCCTGCATTGCCTTGATGCAGGCAACCGCTTCGAGACCACCGCCCGCGCCGAGCGGATGGCCGTGCATCGACTTGGTGGACGAGATCGCCAGCTTCTCAGCGTGAGAGCCGTAGAGGTCCTTGATTGCGTTGGTCTCGTTCTCGTCGTTGATGGCCGTCGCGGTGCCGTGGGCGTTCAGGTACTGGATCTCCGTGCCGGGGATGCCGGCGTCGTCCAGCGCCAAGCGCATCGCTTCGCGCGGGCCTTCAACACCTGGGTTGACCATGTCTTTCGCATCCGACGTCATGCCGTAGCCGACGAGTTCGCACAGGATGTTGGCGCCGCGTGCCTTCGCGTGCTCCAGCTCTTCCAGAACCAGAATACCAGCGCCTTCGCCCAGCACCGTTCCGTTGCGCTTCTTGGCGAACGGGAAGATGCCTTGCGGCGAGAGAACGTGAAGAGCCTGCCAGGCTTTCATGGTGCCATAGTTGATCACGGACTCGGAGGCGCCAACGACGGCCACGTCGACCATGCCGTGGCGGATATAGTCGCGGCCGATGCCGATGGCGTGTGTTGCCGTCGAGCAGGCCGAGCATGTCGCGAACGTGGGACCGCGGATACCGAACTCGATGCCGACGTGGGCCGACGCCGATGAGCCGATGATGCGCAGGAGCGTCAGCGGGTGGGTGGCGCGCTTGTTTTCGATAAAGAGGTCGCGGTAAGCCTTCTCGTAGGTCACCAGACCGCCCGCGCCGGAGCCGATAATGCAGGCGGCGTTGTAGGGCTCGTCGAACGGCACGTTGAGGCCGGACATCTTGACCGCTTCGTCGGCGGCGGCGGCGGCGAACCACGAATAGCGGTCTGCGTGAAGGATGATCTTGTCGCGCTGGAAATGGCGAAGACGCGCTCGGTGATCGAAACCCTTGATCTGCGCAGCAATCAAGACCTTCAAGTCTTCCGGAGGAAATCCTTCCAATTCCGAAACGCCGGATTTGCCAGCCCTCAGGCCAGCCCAGAATTCATCAACCGTCGTGCCGATGGGCGTCACTGCGCCCATGCCCGTCACGACCACCCGGCGCGTGCCGTTTGTTTTTGTCATAACTCAATCCTGATACGCCGCAACGCGGAATCGGCGGCCTAGCTCCTTGAATGAGCGCCGCCGGCTTGCGACTCAAATATGCCGCGCGTTACGCCTTGGCTGCGGCCGGGCCGTCAGACATCAGAGACTTGACGCGGTCCACAACGGAGCCGACGGTTTTGAAGTCTTCGACGTCTTCATTTGCATTGTAGGGAATCTCGATGCCAAACGTGTCTTCAATATCGAATACGATCATCGCCAGATCCAGAGATTCGATCTTGAGGTCTGTGAGAGCAGTTTGCAGGCCGATGTCGTCCTGCGGTTCCTTCATGTGCTTCTTTAGTATCTCAATGATCTTTGTTGCGACTTCGTCCATTTTGCTCTCCAACTCCTGCAACTACCCTCAGCAGGATGCGTGTTACTTCGTTTCTAACTAGGTCAGGCCCAGGGGAGCCACAAGCTGAGGCGCTCCATATACTTAAACTGGCTGTAAGTCCAGTTGGCCTAGCCACGAGGATTGCGTGGTTGACCGGGCTTTCTACTTGAATATTTCGCGTGTCCTAGCAGTTCCTTCGGAAACATTCTCCAGTGTTTTGCTTTCGTCAAATACTGGTCACATGCCCAAAAAAAGTGTTCAATGTTGTTGCGGCAAAGCGCCGCCAATTACGTGGTTACCATTAGCCGCGACAACCGATCTGCGGGGAGAAGACGCATGACCAATCCGAGTGCCGTGCAGGCCGATCGGCCGACATCCGCGCGCCCGTGGTTAAAGCATTATCCGAAAGATGTGGCCTGGGATCAATCGTTCAAGGCTCGACCTTTATACGAGCTTCTCGACGAGGTTGCTAGGAACAGCGGCGATTTGACGTGCACCAACTTCCTGGGCCGTAGTCTTACGTATGCGGAAATTGCCCGTTCATCTGAAGAAGCGGCTGCCGCGCTGCAGAAACTGGGCGTAAAAAAGGGCACGAAGGTTGGGCTTTTTCTTCCAAACTGTCCGACGTTCATTATCTATTATTACGCAATACTCAAAGCGGGCGGCATTGTTGTTAACTACAATCCACTCTACACGCTGGAAGAACTGGAATTCCAGGTCAAGGACAGCGAGACCGAGCTGATGGTCACCCTCGATCTGAAGCTTCTGTTCGATAAGGTCGAAGGGCTGGTGGCCAAGGGTTGCCTGGACAGGGCGATTGTCTGTTCATTCCCGGCGCTGTTGCCCGGGGCGAAATCCGTGCTGTTCAAGCTGCTCAAGAGCAAGGAGCTGGCAAGACCGTCAGCCTCACCCCAGCGCGAAAAAATCTTGCTGGAGGGGCCTCTGCTATCGGACGCGGGAGAGCGGACGCCCGTCGACATTGATCCGGAAAACGACATTGCCGTGCTGCAGTATACAGGCGGCACGACCGGCACGCCGAAGGGTGCGATGCTCACCCACGCCAACTGTTATGTGAACGTGCTCCAAGTCATGGCCTGGGCGCCTCATCTGGTTTACGGCAAAGAGCGGATGTTGGGCGTCCTTCCGTTCTTCCATGTGTTTGCCATGACGGTCGTCATGAACGTCGGCATCGCCAAGGCGTCCGAAATTCTGATTATGCCGCGCTTCGTGCTGAACGACGCCATGAAGCTGATCGACAAATCTAAGCCGTCCTTGATGCCTGGCGTACCGACCTTGTTCAATGCCATCGCCAATCATCCGAAGGCCAAGCAGTTTGATCTGTCCTCATTGAAGTTCTGTCTGTCTGGCGGTGCCCCTCTGCCACTGGAAGTCAAACACGCATTTGAAGCGCTCACCGGAGCCAAGGTCGTAGAAGGCTACGGGCTTTCTGAAAGCGCGCCTGTCGCGACGGCCAATCCACTGGATGGTCCGGTGAAAGACCGGTCGATCGGCTTGCCGCTGCCGGGAACGATCATTTCGCTGCGCTCACTTGATGATCCTTCCAAGGAAGTCGCACCCGGCGAGAAGGGCGAGATTTGCATCCATGGGCCTCAGGTTATGAAAGGCTATTGGAAGCGGCCGGACGAGACCGAGAAACAGTTCACGTCAGATGGCTATCTGCGCACCGGTGACGTTGCCCGATGTGACGAAGACGGATTCTTCTATATTGAGGACCGAATCAAGGATCTGATTATTTGCTCCGGCTACAACGTTTATCCGCGGCGTGTGGAAGACGCGATTTACACGCACCCGGCGGTGGAAGAAGTGACCGTGATCGGCGTGCCGGACAAATATCGTGGCGAGGCACCCAAGGCGTTCGTTAAGCTTCGCAGCGGACAGACAGCCACCGCGGACGATATCATGCAGCATTTGGGGGCAAAGCTGTCTAAGATTGAGCTGCCCGCGGAAATTGAGTTCCGGGATGAGCTGCCAAAAACGATGATTGGCAAGCTATCGAAGAAAGAGCTGAAAGCTGAAGAAACCCAGCGTGGTGAAGCATAAATGGCAAGACCCCTCCACAATCGTGCGTCCGTTCCTTCCAGCCAGAACGAGCTGGAAAACGATCCCGATATCCGCTTCACGATCGGTGAATTGGCCGACGAGTTCGGCATTACCACACGCACGATCCGCTTTTACGAAAGCCGCGGGCTGATCAAGCCGGAGCGTAAGGGGGCAAACCGGTCCTACTCGCGCAAGAACCGGGCGCGGTTGATGCTAATCCTTCGGGGCAAAAACCTCGGTTTCACGCTGGAGGACATCGCCGAGTACCTGTCACTCTATGATGCCGATCCGGGCCAGCTGGCGCAGACGAAAATGCTGCTCGCCAAAGTGGAAGACATGCTGGAAGACCTGACGAAAAAGCGCGCAGACATCGACCGGACCCTGCGCGACCTGAAAGAGCTGCGGGCGACGTGTCACGAGTATCTGCGCGGCGGCGGCTCGCAAAAGGTCGAGCAGTAACGGCTTAGCGATACAGATCCGCGCGCGTGTTTGGAACTGGCGGCGGACGGCGCGAGGACTTACTGGCCAACGTCTGGAATAGCCGCGCAGTGCCGCGAGCGAACACCATGGAACAGCCCGCCAGGTAAGCGACGTAGATCCGGTATTTTTCTTCACCGACCAAAGCGATTGCTTCCTCGCGGCGTGCCACGAGCCTGTCGTGCCAGAGCTTGGTCGTCAGCTCGTAGTGACAGCGCCAGCCTTCCACGTCCAGCACTTCCATGCCAGCGCGCTCCATTTGCGCAACCGTGTTGCCAATGTCATCCAAGGCGCCGCCTGGGAATATGTACTTGGCGAGCGCGCGCTGTTCCGGGCGCACGCGCTCTGGCAGCCATCCGCCCGGCTTCTTGGCGCGCCGCGAAATTGCGTGATTGAGAAACAATCCATCGTCATTCAAGAGCGAGCGGACCTTCTTCATGTAGCGGGGAATGTTTTCAAGACCGATCGCTTCGTACATACCGACGGATGCGATCTTGTCGAACTTGCCGCCCATGTTCGCGTAGTCGACGAACTCAAAAGTGATCTGGTCTTCCAGACCCAGCCGCGCCACCTTCTCCTTGGCAAACGCCAGCTGTTCTTTCGAAAGCGTGACGCCGTGTGCCTTCACACCGTGATACTTGGCGGCGTGACATACGAGTGCACCCCAGCCGCAGCCGATATCGAGAAAGCGTTCGCCAGGCTTCAAGCGGAGTTTCCTGCAAACCATTTCCAGCTTGTCGAACTGGGCCTGCTGAAGCGAGTTATTCCAATCGGTAAAATACGCGCAGGTGTAGACCATCTCCGGATCAAGGAAGAGCGCGTAAAAGTCGTTCGACAAATCGTAATGGAACGAGATGTAAGCGGTGTTGTCGCGGCGCTGTTCCTTGCGCCCGATGATGTCGCCGCTGAAACCTTGCTCGTCGCGCGCGTCGTCGGGCTTCGCGCGCAAGAATGGCTTCAGTTTGTAACCCAGCTTCAAGGTATCGAGCAGTTTGATGCGGGTTGAGGGCTGGCCTTCCCGGCTCAAGCTTTTGCCGAAGTCGATGAGCGAGCCGCCGGAGTAATCAAGGCCCTTCTCGATGTATTGACGGATGATCGTATCGAGCGTGGGCGAGCGAAGGATGGAGCCGATAACGCCAGGCCCGGCGATCGAGAGCTCGAAGTCACTCGTCACGTTCTTCCCTAACGGCTGGCGGGAGCCGTCCCAAAGTCGAACCCAGGCGTTCAAGTTCAGCTTGCCTGCGACTTCGCTGATAATGGCCTTCGCGGCCTCGAGCCTGCGGGCATTGATCTCGTCTGTCATGGGGCGCCTTCGTTTTGTTTCATCCCGTTGCACAGCACACAGGCGCCGTGAGGGCAAGGGCATGTTCACAAGTGTAGAGCGGTCTTCCGGTGGAAGGCCGCTCTATCCAAGGTGATCGGTTGTAGGGCCGAGGCGTTAGGCCGCCATCTGGACGTCGCTGGCCTTGGCGCTTTCCATGATGGCCGCCACGCCCATTCCGCCAGCGGTACACACAGAGATCAATCCGCGCCCGCCGTTCTCCGACAACAGTTTGGCGAGGTTGCCGACAATGCGGGCGCCGGTTGCTGCAAAGGGATGGCCGAAAGCGATCGATGAGCCCTTGACGTTAAGCTTGGAGCGATCAATCGAGCCCAGAGGCTGGTCCTTGCCCAGGAAGCGCTTGCAGTACTCGGGATCTTCCCAAGCGCGCAGCGTTGCCAGTACCTGGGCCGCGAAGGCTTCGTGAATTTCGTAGAAGTCGAAGTCTTGCAGCGTCAGGCCTGCGCGATCGAGCATTTTGGACACTGCGATTGTCGGCGCCATCAGCAGGCCTTCGCCAGCGACGAAATCATTGGCGGCGGTTTGAGAAAACGTCAGGTAGGCCTGCACGGGAAGACCGTGCTTGGTCGCCCATTCTTCCGAGCATAGCAGCACGCATGCGGCACCGTCGGTCAGTGGCGTTGAGTTGGCGGCCGTAAGTGTGCCCCTGTCGGACTTGTCGAAGGCGGTCTTCAACGTTGCGAGTTTGTCCAGGCTGACATCCTCGCGCATGTTGTTGTCACGGAAGACGCCGGCGCAGGGGACGACGAGATCGTCCATGTAGCCGGACCGGTAGGCTTCGGCGGCCTTGCGGTGGCTTTCGAAGGCCAGCTGATCTTGATCGGCCCGGGAGATGTCCCACTCCTTGGCCATCAACTCGCAATGCTGGCCCATGGTGAGACCCGTGCGCGGCTCCGCGACGCTCGGCGGCTTTGGCGCCAGTTCGCCGGGTGCGAAGCCCTTAAAGACCTTCAGCTTCTCCATGGGCGTCTTGGCCTGGGTCACCTTGGTGAGGCGGTTAGCGAATTTCTTGGAAAACACGATTGGCGGATCGGACGTCGTGTCGGAGCCGAGCGCGATGCCGGATTCAATTTCTCCAGTTGCGATTTTGGCGCCAATGCCCATGGCTGCCTGCAGTGACGTACCGCAGGCCTGTACCATGGTGATGCCCGGCGTCGATGTTGCCAGCTTGGTGCTGAGCACGGCTTCGCGCGCTATGTTGAAATCCTTCGAGTGCGAGACGACGGCGCCACCAACGACCTCGTCGATGTGCACGCCCTTCAACTTGTATTTGTCGACCAGGCCGTTCAACGCGGCGCTCATCATGTCGAGGTTGGACAGATCGGCATACAGGGTGTTGGACCGGCAAAACGGGATGCGAACACCGCCAACTACGGCTATGCGGCGTAACGTGGGCTGGTTCATAGCGGCTCCTCAAAGCAGACCCGTGGCGCTTGCCCGGGCTCTCAAGTTCATTATTCGGCGGCGATGCGCGGCTGTTCGACGGGGTGAGAGGCCCGGTAGTGCAACGGGCCTCCACGGAATGGCGCAAAGCCGGTTCCGAAGATTACGCCGGCGTCGACCAAGTCGGCCGACTCCACGACGCCTTCTTCCAAGGCCTTCTGCGCGCCTTTTATCAGCGGCTCAACGAGGTCCTTACCCAGCTGCTCAAGCTCGGCCTTGTCGTACTTCTGATCACCCTTCTCGGGCCGGCCGTCTTTCCACTTGTAGAAGCCTTCGCCGGTCTTCTTGCCGAGCTTACCGCTGCTCACGAGTGCGTCGAGCCGTGACCCTTCGGGTGAGATGCCGAGGATCTTGCCAACGTGAGCGCAAACATCGAGACCCACGTTGTCCGCGAGTTCAATCGGGCCCATGGGCATGCCGAATGTGCGCGCGGCTTCGTCGATCTTTTCCTTTTCTTCGCCCTTCTCCAGGCGGGCCATGGCGTCCATCATGTATGGAGCCAGCAGGCGGTTTACGAGGAAGCCTGGGACTGACTTGGCAACGAGCGGGAACTTGCCGATCGCGGTTACGAAGGCGGCAGCCTTTTGTACATCTTCCTCACGGCTTTCCTTGCCACGCACAACTTCCACCAGCGGCATGAGCGGCACGGGCGAGAAGAAGTGAATGCCGACGAGACGTCCGGGATCTTTCAACGGCTGAGCGATGTCTTCGATCATCAGCGACGACGTGTTCGTTGCCATGACGGCGCCGGGCTTCATCTTTTCCTCAAGGCCGGCAAACAGTTTCTGCTTCACCTCGAGCTTTTCGACAATCGCTTCGATGACGACGTCGGCGCGTCCGATGCCTTTGCCTTCCGGGTCGGCGATCAGACGGGCTTTCGCGGCGGCGCGTGTTGCCTTTGTGCGGAACTTGCGCGCAAACAGCTTGCCCTGGGCGGCGATGCCCTTGTCCAGCTGTTCGGCTGACAAGTCCTGCAGCGTGACCTCCATTCCAGAGGCCACACAGACGCCAGCGATGTCCGCGCCCATCGTGCCCGCACCGATAACGTGCACGCGCATGGGCTTCCAGCCGAGCTTCTTCGGTGCTTGCCCCTTTAGCTTCTCAGACAGCTTGAAGACGCGGCGCAGATTGCGCGAGGTGTCCGACACCATGAGAGGGGCGAAGTAGCGCGTTTCCGCGGCCTTCATGCCTTCATAGTCACCGCCGTACTTTTCGAACAGATCGATGAGGCGGAAGGGTGCGGGATAATGATCTTCGCGCACTTTCTTCTTGGTCATCTCGCGCATCTTGTTTGCGAGGTATTTGCGCACCGGCCATTTCGACATGAGCGCCTTCTGCGGACCAGCCGGCTTAGACTTCAGCTTCTTTTGCACGGCCTTACGGGCGGCCCAGCGCAGGGCGCCCTTGGAATCAACCAGCTGATCAATGAAGCCCATTGCGCGCGCCGCGGAGGCTCGGATCATCTTGCCCGTCAGCATGTTCTGCATCGCAGCCATAGCGCCGCCGAAGCGGATGGAGCGGGCCGTACCGTTGAAGCCAGGGAAGATGCCGAGTTTGACTTCGGGGAAGCCGACACGCGTTGAGTCATCGCGCGTCGCGATGCGGTAGTGGCAGGCCAGGATAAGTTCGAAACCGCCTCCGACACAGACGCCGTGCACGGCAGCCACTACAGGCACCGGCATGTTCTCGATGCGGTCGAACATGACGTTGACGGGGCGGATGTTCTCGGTGACCTGAGCTTCTGTTTCGAACGCCTCGAACTCGTTGATGTCGGCGCCGACGATGAAGCCGCGTTCCTTGCCAGACATGATGACGAGGCCGCGCACCGTCTTGTCCTGCGCACCGCGCTCAACAGCCTCAACGATCTTTCCAAGTTCCTCGATTGGCCGCCGGCCCAAGGCGTTCGCCGATGCGTCTTCGCGGTCGAAGGTCGCCCAGGCGATACCTTCGTTGTCGACGTGGTAGCGCCAATCGCTCAAATCGAGCTGGCTGGTGTTCAGGGATGCTTCGGACATTCAGGGTCTCCCTACTCTCACTCTGCCGCGGCCTGGCCGGCATGGGGGCTGCCGTCAGACGATGTTTCATTGTGCCGGGCGTTGTGTCCAGGCGTCATATAGTTCGGCCGCAGTTCAGCCGGGTCGAAATGATCGACCGCGATAACCTTGGCCACGAGCCGTTCGACTTCACGAAGCTGCTCGCTTTCGTCCTGCGTTAGCACGCCCTTGCTTACGGCATCGGCGAACCAGTCGATGCCGTGGTAGCGGCGGACGGTGCCTGCGCGGATGGCACGATCCAGCTTCTTTTCAGCCTGCTCGGCCGCGATGACCTTTTTCATCGTGACTTCAAGAATGCCGGTCGGATCGTTGACGTCTTCGGATACAAAGATATGACGCGTCAGACGATCACGTACGTCACCGGGTTCCAGGACCAGGCGTACGACCTGCGAGCCCAGCTTGTCTGGAGCCGGCGAATAATGACGCCCGAACGGGAAGATGAGGACGCGCATCAGCCAGCGGGCCGGCGTGTTGGGGAAGTTGTCAACGGCCCCGCGGATCGCTTGCTCGAAACGGTACAGGCTGTTGTGAGCGCAGAGCGCAACGATCGGCCGGTCCGCGACCGGCTTTTCATCGTCCTCAAAGCGCTTCAGCACGCAGGACAGCAGGTATAGTTCCGATAGGGCGTCGGCTAGACGGCCGGTGATGCGCTGTTTGGTTTTTAGACCGCCGCCCAGCAGGGCGACCGTGAGGTCGGACACCAGGGCGAAGTTGCGGGAGGAGCGCCAGAGTTGCCGGTAAACGCTTTCCATTCCGCGGGCCTTCTCCGGAACTGATCCGAAGAACCCGAGTGTCACGTTATGGAAGAAGGCGCCGGCGACGTTGGATAGAGAGAAGCTCAAGTGATTGAGGAACGCATCCTCAAACTGCTCGAGGCCTTGGTCGCTGTCAGGATTTTGGACTGCCTGCACTTCTTTATAGAGGTAGGGGTGGGCGCGCAGAGCGCCTTGAGCGAACGTTATGAGCGTGCGCGTCAGGATGTTCGCGCCTTCGACCGTGATACCGACGGGGACCATCTGGTAGGCCGACTGCAGGTAGTTTGTCGGTCCATCGCAAATCGCGCGGCCGCCGTGGATGTCCATCGCGTCGTCGACGGCTTTGCGCAGGCGCTCGGTCGTCTGGTACTTCATCAAGGCGGAGATAACCGATGGCTTCTCTCCCCGGCTGACCATGGAGGCGGTCACAGCGCGGGCGGCTTCGTTCAAGTAAGCGGTTTCGACCATACGGGCGATCGGCTCTTGGATGCCTTCCATCTTGGCGACGGGCAGACCGAACTGCTTGCGGATGCGGCCATAAGCCGTTGTTACGCGCAGCATCATCTTGGCGCCCGCGGTCGCGGAGGACGGCAGCGAGATGGCGCGGCCAGCCGCGAGGCATTCCATGAGCATCCGCCAGCCTTGACCGACCATCTTCTCGCCGCCGATGATGAAGTCCATCGGGATGAAGACGTCCTCACCCCAGTTCGGACCGTTGGGGAAGGCAGCGCCGGATGGCAGGTGTCGCCGACCAATGTTGACGCCGGGATGATCAGCGGGGATCAGCCCTACGGTAATGCCGATGTCTTCGCCCTTGCCCAGCAGCTTGTCCGGATCAAACAGGCGGAAGGCGAGGCCAACGAGCGTCGCCTTGGGGCCAAGCGTGATGTAGCGCTTGTCCCACGACAGCTTGATGCCAAGCACTTCTTTGCCGTCGTGCATACCGCGCGTCACAGTTCCTATGTCGCGCATGGTGGCGGCGTCGGAACCTGAGGTCGGACCGGTCAGCGAAAAGCAAGGGACTTCGTCTCCCCGGGCCAAACGCGGCAGGTAGTGCTCTTTCTGAGTGTCGGTGCCGTATTTTTCGATGAGCTCGCCCGGGCCAAGTGAGTTCGGCACCATGACGATGGTGACGACGTCTGGCGAGCGCGAGGCGATCTTGCCCAGGATGAGTGACTGAGCCTGGGGTGAAAATCCTAGGCCGCCATGCTCTTTCGAAATGAGCATGCCCAGGAAGCCGTGCTTCTTCACGAAGGCCCAGATCTCTTCGGGGATCTCACGGCGTGCGTGGCGAACCTGCCAATCCTTGATCATCGCGCAGAGCTCTTCGGTCGGCCCGTCTAGAAAGGCCTGCTCTTCCGGCGTCAACACGATGGGCGGCACGGAGCGTAGTTTGTCCCAATCCGGGGTGCCGGAGAACAGCTCGGCGTCAAAACCGACGGTGCCGGCGTCCAGCGCCTGCTGCTCGGTGTCGGATACCTTGGGTAGAATGGATTTGACCGCGCGGAACGCTGGCTCAACCAGTAGGGAGCGGCGCAACGGCGGAATGGATAGAGCGGCTAGCAAGATGGCCGGCAGCCAAGCTACGACCTGCCAAAAGTTCGAAGACGGCTCGTAATCCGCGCCATGCGCGATCGGGCTTTGCCACAGGAACGTGGCGATCGCGACCGCGGCGGCCCAAAGCCAGATCGGCGCCCGCCAGATCGCCAACCCTAAGGCGACGATGAATGCGATTGCTAAAAACAAGGGCGTTGCCATGGCTCGCAGCCTCCCAAAGCATAAGCCGGTGAAAGTCCGGCATTTATAAATTTGTTAACCCCAACAAACCGTTAAGCGCGCGTCATTCTACTGATTATCAACTCCGCTTGTGGCCTGGTGGCTCAAAGCAGAAGGGAATCCACAAGTTGACGTTTACGTCAAGGTCAATCTTGCGCTTGCCGGTTCACTCCTTCGTGTTGTTGGTATCCGGAGCATATGAAACGAAATCAGCATAACGTGGCATCAGCAATCATGCGAGGCCCGCGACCGCTGTAATAATGTTTTGCCGAGACAAATGTTCAAGCGGGCCCTCGTTGGCACGGCGGCACACCAGCCAGCCATCCAGCAGATAGCCGGCCGTTAGCGCTTGTTGGCAAAGATGTCAGCGACAAGCGTGTCGTACCAGGCGACACTTTCCTGGTAGTTCGTCTTTCTCAGCTCCGCGCTCTCGCCAGGGTGCGACACGAACGGATCGTTTGCGAGTAGTCCTCGCTTGCTGCCGAGTTTGCCAGGGGCGTAGTCCGCGCCAATCTTCACACTGTCGTCCGGCCCCAAATAGGACCAGCACGTATTGTGATATCGGGGTTCGGGCTGTTTCGACCCTGTTGCCTTGGCCAGAATGTCCTGCGCGATCAGGTGGCCCTGATTGTTGGCCGAATAGGCCGACTTTGGCATGACAGCCGCAATACTGGCGTCTCCAACAACGTAGACATCGGAGGCCTTGGCAGATTCGAAGTTCTCCGGCTTGACCGGACACCAGTCTCCCTCTGTCAGGCCAGCCTTGGCGGCGATGGTTCCGGCCCGCTGCTCGGGAATGATGTTGGCGACGCTGGCCTTGATGGTCAGACCCGCCTTGGTGGTGACCGTACCGCTCTTCACGTCGACTTTAGCGAGAGAATAGTCGTCTATGTCGTCACTGAGATGTACCTCAATGATATCTTTATAATATTTCTGGAACGCTTCCATGAAGACCGGCTGCTTGGAGAACGACAGCTTCGGATCAGCGATGATCACCTTGGAGCGCGGCTTGTTGGTTTTTAGATAGTGCGCGATCATGCAGGCACGCTCGTACGGGCCGGGTGGACACCGATAGGCGTCCTTAGGTGGGGCGATCAAAACTGTGCCACCGTCTTCCATCGCGACCAGCTGATCATGCAATAGACGGCTTTGCGGACCTCCCCTCCAGGCGTGGGGCATCTTTTCCGCGGCTTCCTGCGAATATCCCTCGACTCCGTCGAACTTGAAGTCGATGCCCGGTGCGACGACCAGAAAGTCATAGGTGAGCGCAGAGCCGTCTGCGAGTTGGACCAACTTCTTTGCGGTATCGATGCCGGTGGCGGCCGTTTGCGCCACGCCGACGCCCAGGGCTTTCAGGCCATCGTAGCTATGCGTGATCGACTCAAATGATCGCAAGCCGGTGATGTAGTGGTTTGAGAAGAAGCAGCTTGTATAGGCGGCGTGAGGCTCGACGAGCGTGACCGACAAGCTGGGCGCGCTGCGCTTGAGGTGGTTGGCGACCGTGGCACCGCCAGGGCCACCTCCGATGATGACGATCTTCGCGCTTGAGGCACGGGCCCGGGGCAACACGGCAAAAGCGCTCAGTGCGCCCATCCCCGCGACAACTTTGCGCCGATCGACTGTCAGCATGCCTCAACCTCCCATCCGTGCCGCTCATTTGGCCTGCAGCACTTTTCTTGTTCTAACCCCATATGAGATTCAAATAGGGCGTTTTGCGGCGGCAACGACATTTCAAGAGTTACGCTGGCAGATGCTAAACAGTTCACACGAATGCCGAATTGCATCGGTCTCATGCGCTATGCTAGCAGTCAGAGATTGATGTTTGAAGCAGCCTCTCGCCAGATCGGGAAAGCGGTGGTGCGCAAGCAAGCTAATACGATAACCATCAGCAGGCGGGCCTTCCTGGGGGCTTCCGCGCTGTTGGCGTTTGGACGCAGCGTCGTGGCTCAACCGAGCGCGGCCGACGCCAAGCCGAGCGGCGAAGAGCGCACACGAAGCTTCCAACTGGCTTATGCCAAAATCGTAGGCGACCGCACGCCGGAGCCCGAAGGCCTTACGATGGACCTGCCCGAGCTCGCCGAGAACGGAAACATGGTTCTGTTCGAGTTATCGGTCGATAGCCCGATGACGTCGCAAGATCACGTCAAAGCTTTCCACCTGCTTTCAACGCAGAACCCGCAAGGGCACGTGGCAACATTCCGCCTGTTCCCGCTTACTGGCGAAGCACGTGTTTCCGGCCGCATGCGCCTGGCGAAAACCCAGGAAGTCGTCGGGCTGGCGGAGCTGTCCGATGGGCGCATCTTCTCGGCGACGCATTCGGTCCAGGTTACGATTGGCGGCTGCGGGTTATAGGACAGCGGACATGGCGAAAGCTCGCATCAAAATTCCAGATAGCGCCAAGGTTGGTGAGGTGATTGAGATCCGCGCCATCATCCGTCACGTCATGGAGACAGGAAACCGAAAGGATCCCAAGGGCAAGATCGTTCCGCGCAACATCATCCATACGTTCACGGCCAAGTTCGCCGGCCAGACCTTCTTCGAGGGGTCGTTCGGGCCAGGCATCGCCTCTAACCCTTCGTTCGCCATCCCCTTGAAAGTGCCAGGCCCTGGCGAAATCGAGCTGACTTGGATTGACGACCAGGGTGAGATAACGGTCGAAAAGGCTACACTGAACGTTATCGCCATCTGACCGGCTGAAAATTCCCACCCCGGCGAGGGTTGTTTCTTCCGGCTGAGGGGGCGTAACAGAAAGCTTTACTGCGGGAGTGATGTTGCATGTCAGATAACGAGCCGGTCGCCGCTCAGCTTGGTCCCTACTCGGTGGAGCTTATCGCCAAGAAGCCTTACTTCTTCTGCCGTTGCGGGCGCTCGGAGAAACAGCCGTTCTGCGACGGAAATCATAAGGATACCGGCATTGAGCCGATGCGGTTCACGGTTGAGGAAAGCGGCATGTTCAATTTGTGCGGCTGCAAATCCACCGACGACGAGCCGTTCTGCGACGGCACGCACAATATGCTCTGATGGGGCGAAAAAGCCGCTTCCATCCCTAGCTTTGGTACTTATGATTGTTTCCAGCGGTAGAGGGCATGCGCCGGGGGAGGCATGGAATATTTCGTCCAACAGGTCATTAACGGACTAACGTTGGGTTCAATCTACGGCCTCATTGCCATCGGCTACACGATGGTGTTCGGCATCATCGGCATGGTGAACTTCGCTCATGGCGATGTCTTCATGCTGTCCGCGTTCATTGCCCTCATCTTGTTCCTCGCTCTGTCCATAGCCTTCGGCACCGTCATGCTGGCGTTCGCGCTGCTGGTGGTTTTGCTGGCGGGCATGGCGCTGACATCACTTTGGGCATGGACGGTGGAACGGGTTGCCTACCGGCCATTGCGAAGTTCATTTCGTTTGGCACCAATGATATCGGCAATCGGCATGTCGATCTTCCTGTCGAACTTCGTGCAGGTCACCCAGGGTCCAAACAACAAACCATTGGAAATGGTGCCGACCGAAATCATCACCTTTGAGCTTTCTTCCGGTGGCTTCATCACGCTGGCCTGGAAGCAGATCGTGATCATGGTGACGACAGCCGTGCTTTTGGCGGTCCTTTGGTTCGTGGTTCAGAAGACGCCGTTAGGCCGGGCACAACGGGCTTGCGCGCAGGACCGGAAGATGGCGGCAATCCTCGGCGTGAACGTGGACCGGACGATCTCTCTGACATTTGTCATTGGCGCCGCGCTAGCCGCCGTCGCGGGACTGTTGTGGGTCGTGAATTATTCCCAAGTGAACTTCGCGGACGGCTACGTTCCTGGTGTGAAAGCATTCACGGCCGCGGTTCTTGGTGGCATCGGATCGCTGCAGGGCGCTGTCTTGGGTGGGCTGCTAATCGGTCTCGTCGAGGTGCTCTGGTCGGCCTACTTCACACTCGACTACAAGGATGTTGCCGCGCTGCTCATCTTGATCATCGTGCTGGTGTTTATGCCATCAGGGCTGTTTGGGCGGCCTGACGTCGAGAAGGTTTAGAGGTATGGCGGCCGAGGCGGCAAAGCCGCAATCCCAACCAAGCACTCCGCCGCCGGACACCCCGTGGATCGAGGCTCTCAAGAGCGCGGCTCTAACTGCGCTGATCACATTGGGCCTGTGCTTTCCAATCGTCGCGTGGCGGACCAAGCAAGATTATTCCAGCCGGCTGACCTTGGAGTCGCGATGGGACGTTGTGGCGATATTCGTTGCCATCGCTTTCGCTGGCCGTTTTGCCTATGTGATGTGGCAATCGCTGCCGCGCCGCGCGATTTCTATTCCCACGCCTCACGTAGAGATCAGCCCCGACGTCAAACGCCGCATCGCGCTGGCCGGATTGCTGGCTCTGATCTTCTTCCCGTTTCTGACAATGGCTGCCGCTGGCACGTCCGGCTCGATCAAATGGATCGATAACTACGGCGTGCAGATTCTCATCTACATTCTGCTGGCCTGGGGCCTTAACATCGTAGTCGGGCTGGCTGGACTGCTCGACCTTGGCTACGTCGCGTTCTATGCGGTGGGCGCCTACACGACGGCGCTTTTGACCACGCGTTATGGCGTTTCATTCTGGCTGTGCTTGCCATTGGCTGGCATCTTCGCGGTGTTTTACGCGTTGATGATCGGACTGCCGGTGTTGCGTTTGCGCGGTGACTATCTGGCGATCGTTACGCTGGCGTTCGCGGAAATCGTGCAAAGGGTTTTGGTCAACTGGGTGCCGGTGACGGGCGGGTCAGCCGGGATCGCCGGCATTCCACGGCCAAGCTTCTTCGGATTCTCATTGTCGGGCGGACCGGATGGGTTGCCTGCTCTTCTAGGCTTGTCACCCTCGCCGCTCTATCGCGTCGTGTTCCTGTTTTACCTGGTCCTGGTTTTGGCACTGCTCGTCAATTGGGTCGCGATGAAGCTGCGGCGGCTTCCTTTGGGGCGTGCCTGGGAGGCAATGCGCGAAGATGAAATCGCGTGCCGCTCTTTGGGTATCAACACCGTTACGACGAAGCTTTCGGCCTTTACCACGGGCGCGTTTTTTGGCGGTCTTGCCGGTCCGCTGTTCGCCGCCAGGCAAGGCTTTGTATCCCCAACGTCGTTCGTCTTCATGGAGAGCGCGATCATTCTTGCGATCGTCGTCCTGGGCGGGATGGGCAGTCAGGTCGGCGCGGCTATTGCCGCCGTCGTCATGATTGGCGGCACGGAACTGCTGCGCGAGCTGGGCTGGATGAAAGCCATCTTTGGCGCAGGGTTCGATCCTGGCCAGTACCGGATGCTCATCTTCGGTTTCGCAATGGTGGCTTTGATGGTCTGGCGTCCGCGCGGGTTCGTAGCCCAGCGCGATCCGTCCATCACGCTTTCGGGCTACAACGCGGGAGGCAAGACGTAAGTCATGCTGCAACCCGCTGATCCCTTGTTGACCGTCGATCATCTAACCATGCGCTTTGGCGGATTGCTGGCGATTGACTCGCTGTCGTTCGCCGTTGAGCGCGGTGCGATCACTGCGCTGATCGGCCCGAACGGGGCGGGCAAGACGACAGTCTTCAACTGCATCACCGGCTTTTATCAGCCAACTGGTGGGCGCATCGCTCTCGCCCATCAAGGCCCGGTCGACGCGGGAGCGCTTGAACAGCTGACGGAATCCGGTTTGCGCTGTGACCGGGACGCCAACGGTGGGCTATTTCTTCTTGAACGTATGCCCGATCATGAAATCGCGGCTCATGCTCGCGTTGCGCGAACCTTTCAGAACATCCGGCTGTTTCCGGCGATGACGGTTTTAGAGAACTTGGTCGTTGCCCAACACCGAACACTCATGCACGCTTCCGCCTATGGGCTTGGCGGGCTGGCGGGCACGCAGCACTACAAGGATGCCGAAGGGGCGGCCGTCGATGTAGCGCGGAGTTGGCTGGAAAAAGTCGACCTGATTGCTCGCGCTGACGATCCAGCTGGCGATCTGCCTTATGGGGCCCAGCGCCGGCTTGAAATCGCGCGGGCGATGTGCACGCAGCCGATCCTTCTGTGTCTTGATGAGCCGGCCGCCGGACTGAACCCGAAGGAAAGCCACGAGCTGACAAAACTGATCCGCGCGATCCGCGACGAGACGGGGACATCCGTTCTTCTGATCGAGCACGACATGTCGGTGGTGATGGAAATTTCCGATCACGTGGTCGTCATCGAGTACGGCATCAAGATTGCGGACGGGACGCCCAGCGAGGTTCAAAACGATCCAAAAGTGATTGCCGCCTACCTCGGCGTTGAAGATGAAGAGACAGCCGAGGCCGTGGCCGGAGGCGACGTATGAGCGCCGACTTGCTGACATTGGACGGCGTCTCCGCCTACTACGGCAGCATCCAGGCTTTGCGTGGGGTCGCCATCACGGTGCGCAAAGGCGAAATCGTCACGCTGATTGGCTCCAACGGAGCAGGCAAATCCACAACGATGATGACGATCTTCGGCTCGCCGCGTGCGCGCGAAGGACGCATCCTGTTCGAAGGGCAGGACATCACCGGGCTGGAGACACATGAGCTGGCACGGCTTGGCATTGCACAGGCGCCAGAAGGACGGCGCATTTTCCAGAGGATGACCGTTCGCGAAAATCTGCAGATGGGAACGGTGCTGGACACGAGCCACTTCGCTGAGGATTTGGACAAGGTTCTCACCATATTCCCACGCCTCAAGGAACGGCTGCATCAACGCGGAGGAACGCTATCAGGTGGCGAGCAGCAGATGCTATCTATCGGGCGCGCGCTGATGAGCCGTCCGAAACTGCTGATGCTGGATGAGCCGTCGCTTGGTTTGGCGCCACTGATCGTGAAGCAGATCTTCTCCGTTATCGCCGATCTCAATGCGCGTGAGGGACTAACCGTCTTCCTCGTTGAGCAGAACGCTTATCACGCGCTGAAGCTGGCGCATCGGGCTTATGTGCTCGTCAACGGAGCAATCACGATGTCGGGCGGTGGCGCGGAATTGCTTGCTGATCCACAGATCCGCCACGCTTATCTTGAGGGGGGACGCCACTGATGCCGGAGAGTGCGTTGTTCTTCGGGTTGTATGAAACGCGCGGCGATAATGGCCTGTGGGTTTTCGTCCTGTGCACGCTCGTCATCGGTGGCGCGGCGGCGTTTGCATCTGGACGCGCGGTAGCCAGTGGATGGGGCAAGGCTCGCATGGCGGTTGTTTATGCTGCGGGACTAGGGCTCGCGGTGCGCTACATTCAGTACGCTTTGTTCGAACAGCCGCTGCTGTCGCTACCGGCTTATCTCATTGACACCGCCATCCTGACTGCGGTCACGTTTTTTGGCTATCAGCTATATCGTACGGGACAGATGGTGCGGCAGTATCCGTGGATGTTTGAGAAAACCAGTCCGCTTACTTGGCGCCGGAAAGCGAGTTCCGGGGCCTAGCATTCCTTTGGGCTGGTGACATTTCGCACGGTTGCGCCCAACATGCGGGCCAATCGCTTCCAGCAGACATTGAGGGTTTGAAGCATGCGCATTTTGAAATTGTTGGCCGCCGCCGCGTTCGCGGTCTTTGCCGCCTCCTGTGATGGCGGCGACGACGCCAACACGATCCGCATCGGTGTCGCCGGTCCGATGACTGGTCCAAATGCCGCGTTTGGCGCGCAGCTCAAGAACGGCGTTGAGCAAGCTGTAAACGACATCAACGCAGCCGGCGGCATCCTGGGCAAGACGATCGAGCTGGTTCCGGGCGACGACGTTGGTGAGCCCAGGCAGGGTGTTTCCGTGGCGAACCAGTTTTCGGCCGAAGGGATCCGGTTCGTGGTCGGCCACTTCAACTCCAGCGTTTCGCTGCCTGCTTCGTCGATCTATGCTGAGAACGGCGTTCTCATGATAACGCCCGGGTCGACCAACCCGAACATAACGGACCGCGGACTGTGGAATGTGTTTCGGACATGCGGACGTGATGACCAGCAGGGCAAAGTCGTCGGTGAATACATCGCCAAGAACTTCGCGGATAAGAAGCTCGCAATCGTTCACGACAAGACGACCTACGGCAAAGGCTTGGCTGATGAGACCAGGAAGGTCGTGAACGGACTCGGCGTGACCGAAGTCATGTACGAAGGCGTGAACATGGGCGAGCGGGACTTTTCAGCGCTCGTTTCCAAGATCAAGCAAGCCGGCGCGGACGTCGTGTACTGGGGTGGCGTGCATACGGAAGGCGGCGGCTTGCTGCGCCAGATGCGCGACCAAGGCGTGCAAGCGCAATTCATCAGCGGCGATGGCATCGTGACCCAGGAATTTGCGGCGCTGGCTGGCGACGGTGTTGAAGGCACGCTCATGACATTCGGGCCAGATCCGCAAAAGCGGCCGGAGGCGGCGGAAGTCGTCAAGAAGTTCGAAGCGCGCAATTATAGGCCGGAGGCTTACACGCTTTACAGCTACGCGGCGATGCAGGTCATCCGGCAAGCTGCGGAATCGGCCAAGTCTCTTGATCCCCGCAAGGTTGCGGAAGAGATAAAGTCCGGTAAGTCGTGGAAGACCGTGATTGGCGACCTGAGCTACGACGAGAAGGGTGATATCACCCGTGTCGACTACGTGATGTACACCTGGAAGAAGCAGGACGACGGTTCTTATACCTATGTGGAGAATGAACCCGGCGCTCAGTAAGCGCGGGCGGCGGTCTGTTGCTTCAACCGTCTTCGCATTCGCTGTTCTAACCGCCGCTTTCCACGGCCCGGGCGCCGCTGGCAACGACCTTGTCGTGGTGTCTGGTCCGTTTAGCGGGCGGCATGCACCGGCCGGCAAGGTTATGCGTGAGGCTGCGCGCGCGGCTACGGGCGACTTCCAGATTCAGTTCGAAGATGATGCCTGCAGCGCTGAAGGAGCCAGGCTGGCCGCGCAACAGATCGTGGCCGTCCGGCCTGCCCTCGTGATCGGCCATCCTTGTTCCAGCGCCGCGGTTGCGGCCGCAGCCATCTACGCCGACGCCGGCATTCCGTTTATCGCAACGGGTGCAAGCCATCCTGTCCTCACGGATGCGCGTGCAGGCCCTCTGGTGTTCCGGCTTGGGGCCCGTGATGACCGGCAGGGCGATGCGGCGGCTCGGGCGCTCGTTGAGTCCGCCGGACGGGGTGCCCGCTTTGCTTTGCTGCACGACCGCACAGCCGCCATGCGCGCGCTGGCAGCGCGGACGCAAAAGGTACTCGCCGCAGACGGGATCGACGAGGACCACGTGCAACAGTTTCCGTTTGTGGCGAGCGAGCTCGACTACACGGACTTCGCCAAGCGGGTCGCGGCGTTTCTGACATCGCAAGCAACAAATGTGGAAGGCAGCGGAATCCTGATCGCCGCCTATCCGCAGGAAGCGATCCTGATCGTACGAGCGCTAAAGGCGCAAGATGTGCGCGTGCCGATGGTAGGTCACGAAGCGCTGGCGGATGGCAAAGTCGGCCAGGCGACGTCTTGGGCACGGCTGATCGTGCTCTCTCCGCGAGATCGCGACTTTGGTCGAGCCGCTGGGATGTACGTGGGCGCAGCGTTGCGGATGTGGAAAGCGGCGAAAAGCGCCGATCCTGCGGAGCCGGCGGACGCGCTAGCGGCGAGAACCGTTTTGCTTCCCGACCTCGGAGCCGTTTCATTCACGGCCAATGGCGACGCGACCATACCTTCGTTTACGCTCAAATCGTGGAAGGAAGGGCGTTGGAGCCGCGTCTCTTCGCGGGGGCAGCCATTGAAGGCCGCATCAGAGGACGGCCATCAAAGCGAGGGCCGTCCCTGACGGGTATTCAGTCTTTACCGGCCTTGCGACTCGTCAAGGCACTCACGGAAAAGCTGACGTTCCATGTTGCACAGCGCGTCCGGCACCTGATTGCCGGCGGAGCGATATGTGCGGATGCGCTCTTGGATAAGAGCATAGCATTCCCGAGGATCATCGAGCTGATCGATCTGGCCGCACAGCTGAGCAATATCGCTCTGCGTTTCTTGGGACATTCTTCGTAACCTCAACCGCTATTCGTATTGCTGCATTCAAGCAGACTGTTTCTAGTCTCAACGGCTATCTCCGCCTGTTTCTCCCGTTACATGGCGGATCTCAGTAAGTGTGCTCCAAAACTTGCGAATTACAAGGCAATCGGAGCTGGATTGCCCTCCACGTGATCCAATTCACACAGTTACCCTAACCCTTGTTCTTACTGGAAACTCAGGCGGGCGCGGCGATTGCACCCCAATTGTGGCTCTACGTAGGCAGCTTTCTTGCCCGATATTTCATAGTGACCAATTCGCTACTTCGGCGTCGCAGCATTACTACGTCTCGGGCGCGCTTGAATTTTCCGGCGCGCGCGGAGCTTATCTCCCGCATCGCAACGCTGAGCGCTGTTTAGAAGCGGATGCTATAAAGCGATGCGCTTCCAGTCTGGTTGCGCCGTTTGTTCGACCAGCAGCAACAGACACCGGTTTTTATCTATGACACGTTGTCGCAATTCCATTTCTGACGTCCCTGGATTGGCCGTTGGGCATGCACACGACTCAAAAGCGCTGACTGGCGTGACTGTCGTGCTGCCCGAAAAGCCGGTCGTGGCGGCCGTCGATGTACGAGGTGGCGGCCCTGGAACGCGCGAGACGGACGCCATCGGTCTGGCCGGCACGGTGGACCACGTCCATGGGATCGTGCTGTCCGGCGGATCAGCCTTCGGCCTGTCGGCAGCCAGTGGCGTGCAGGCGTTTCTAGCGAAGCAAGGCAAGGGCTTTGCGGTCGCCGGCGTGCACGTCCCCATTGTGCCGCAAGCCATCCTGTTTGATCTGGTCAACGGCGGCGACCTGTCGGCTGCGCAAGATCCCCAAGTCTATGAACGCCTGGCGTTGAGCGCCTGTAAGAGCGCGAGCGAGAGCTTCGCGCTTGGATCGGCCGGAGCCGGCTTTGGCGCGACGACGTCCGGCCTGCGTGGTGGCCTTGGCAGTGCGTCGGCTGACTTGGGGGGCGGCTTGGTCGTCGGAGCGTTGGTAGCGGCGAACGCGGCGGGTTCGGCGACGATAGGCATGTCCCGGCACTTCTGGGCTGCGCCCTTTGAAAAGGCTGATGAGTTCGGCGGCGCAGGCTTTCCCAATGACTTCGAAGCTTGTCTATCCACGGCATCGCTGAAAGGTATGGGCGGATCGCTGCGTCAATCGCCCTTGGGCGAGAACACGACGCTGGCCGTGGTGGCGACGAACGCGAAGCTGACAAAGGCGCAGGCATACCGGCTGGCTGTGATGGCGCAGACGGGGCTGGCGCGCTCACTCTATCCCGTGCATACGCCGCTTGATGGGGATAGTGTGTTCGTCATGGCGACTGGTGCCATAGAGCTCGCAGACGATCATTACGCGCTGGCGCGCTTGGGGTCTCATGGCGCGGACGTTTTGGCTCGTGCAGTCGCCAGAGGCGTCTACGAGGCTGGCCCAGAACCGGCGAACTGGGCCGGACCGCCGAGCTACAAGGCTCTGTTTGGAGAATGAAATGGTGGACCGCCGAAGTCATCAGTGGATTGCTGGGATATTGATTGCCGTTTTCTTTGCTGGTGCGGGCGCCGTTTTGGTGATCCGCCACCAATGCATGGAGGGTGGCGGACGCTTCGTTTGGACCGCTGTCGCCTGCGAAACGGGAAATAGGCCGGTGATCCTGCGAAGAGATATACACCGCGTCTAATTAGACTGCTTGCGGGCCCACCAGGCGATTGATGCGAAGGGAGTGCTCTGCTAGGCCTCGGCTCTTCCAATACGATAATATGCAAGAGGCCCCTATGATCCCGCGCTACAGCCGCCCTGAGATGACCGCCATTTGGGCGCCGGAAACGCGTTTCCGTATCTGGTTCGAGATCGAAGCCTATGCCGCCGAGGCGATGGGCGAGATCGGGATCATCCCAAAGGAAGCCGCGAAGGTTATCTGGGACAAAGGTTCCAAGGCCGAATTCGATATCAGCAAGATCGACGAAATTGAGCGCGTGACCAAGCACGACGTGATCGCGTTTCTCACCCACTTGGCTGAGCACGTTGGGCCGGAGGCGCGGTTCGTCCACCAGGGCATGACCTCGTCTGACGTGCTCGACACCTGCCTGAATGTTCAGCTGGTGCGCGCGGCAGACATTCTGCTGAAGGACATCGACGAATTGCTGGAAGCCCTAAAGGCGCGCGCGTTCGAGCATAAGACGACGCCGACGATCGGCCGTAGCCACGGCATTCACGCAGAACCGACGACGTTTGGGATCAAGCTGGCAGCGGCCTACGCGGAATTTGAGCGCGCGAAGGAACGCTTACTGGCAGCGCGGCGGGACGTTGCGACCTGCGCAATTTCCGGTGCCGTAGGCACCTTCGCCAACATCGATCCGCGCGTTGAAGTTCATGTCGCCAAGAAGCTTGGGCTGGAGCCAGAGCCGGTGTCCACGCAGGTCATCCCGCGCGACCGGCATGCGATGTATTTCGCAACTCTTGGCGTGATTGCGTCTTCAATGGAGCGGCTGGCTACCGAGATCCGCCACTTGCAGCGCACCGAGGTGTTGGAGGCTGAGGAGTTCTTCTCAGCGGGCCAGAAGGGCTCATCGGCCATGCCGCATAAACGCAACCCGGTTCTAACGGAAAACCTGACCGGGCTGGCCCGGATGGTGCGCGCCTATGCCCTGCCCGCGATGGAGAACGTGGCGCTTTGGCACGAACGCGATATCTCGCACTCGTCGGTTGAGCGCATGATCGGCCCGGACGCGACAGTCACTCTGGACTTCGCGCTTGCTCGTCTGTCTGGCGTGATCGGCAAGCTCGTCGTCTATCCAGACAACATGAAAGCCAACCTGGATAAACTGAGCGGCCTTCACAATTCCCAGCGTGTCCTACTGGCGTTGACGCAAGCCGGGGCCTCGCGCGAAGACGCCTACGCGATGGTTCAACGCAACGCTATGAAGACCTGGGAGCGCGGCGCCGATTTCCTGGCTGAGTTGAAGGCCGACAAAGACGTGACGGCGAAGATCTCAGACCAGGACTTGGAGGCGATGTTTGATCTGGGTTACCATTTCAAACATGTCGACACGATCTTCGAGCGCGTGTTTGGCAAGGCTTAAATCTCAGCGGCCTGGGCTTAGCGCATGCGCACTTCTGAAGTTGATATCCTTATTGTGCCGGGCTGGTCGGGCTCGGGACCGGACCATTGGCAGTCCCGCTGGGAGCGCAGCCTGAAAACGGCGCGCCGCATCGAGCAGGAGCACTGGCGCGACCCTGAACGAGACAAGTGGATGGGCCGCATTCTGTCGGAGGTGGCGGAATCCAAGCAGCCGCCGGTGATTGTCGCCCACAGCCTTGGCGTCGCCGCGGTGGTTCACGCGGCGCCGAAGCTGCCGCAAGGTCTGTTGGCCGGTGCGTTCTTCGTGGCGCCCGCTGACGTCGATAACGCCGGCAGTTGGCCGCTCACAGATGGTGAGACGTTGGCTGCCGAACAAACCGGATTTGCGCCGCTGCCGGTTGAGCGGCTGCCGTTTCCATCGCTGCTCATCGGTTCGGCGAACGATCCATACTGCACGCTGGAGCGGGCTCGAACGCTTGCTCAGGCATGGGGCTCTGAGTTTGTCGACGCAGGTGAACAGGGCCACATCAATACCGCATCGGGTCATGGGCCTTGGCCGGATGGGCTTTTGCGGTTCGGCAGTTTTCTGCAGGGACTCAGCCGCTGAAATAACAGCGGCGGCACCGAGATGGGCCGCCGTTGTTTTGCAGTTGCGAAACGTCGCTCGCGTCAGCCGCCGGATTCCAGATCAGCGACGGCCTTGCTTAGGAACTCAACCAACTTGTCCTTGATCTCGGCTTCGGTGACGGAGACGCGCTTCTCTTCGAAGTCACGCATCACCTTACGGATCACGTCGTCATCTCCGGCTTCTTCCAAGTCCGCCTTGCGCACGGCCTTCACGTAATCAGCGACGGCTTCGTCGCCGGTGATGCCGAGTTTAGCGGCCGCCCACTCGGCGAGGGCCTTGTTGCGGCGTGACTCTGCCTTGAATTTGAGTTCGGCATCACGAGCAAACTTGTTCTCGAAAGCCTTCTCGCGATCGTCATAGGTCGTCATATTCGTCTCCGAAGCCTGAATGTGAAATGCTTAATGTTCTCGTTTTGTGCTTGACTGTCCCGGGCTCTGCGTCGTAGTGTACCAGCCTCATATCGGTGGTGCGTAACCCGGTCCGGCCGACAAATCAACGGCTTGCTTAGGCTGTGAACCAAACCCTGTGTTCGCCACCAGATTAGATTGTTTCCGGCCCCCGGTTCGGCTAGTCTCTGACCTTGAAAAAAGTCCCTGTCGACGGGTTGGCCTCGTCAACTTCCAATAGGAAAAGAGTCAGTAAGATCAATGTGCCGCACGACGGGACGTGAAACCGGTAGCGTTGAAAAGAGCATGAGCGTGATCGTCAAAGGACCAGGATCCATGAACAGGCGGCGTCGCATATACGAAGGCAAAGCCAAGGTGCTTTATGAGGGCCCAGAACCGGGAACTCTCATCCAGCACTTCAAGGATGATGCAACGGCATTCAATGCCAAGAAGCACGAGCTGATCGAAGGCAAAGGCGTACTCAATAATCGTATTTCTGAGTACATCTTCCAACGCCTCGGTGAGATCGGCGTGCCGACGCATTTCCTTAAGCGTCTCAACATGCGTGAGCAGTTGATCCGCGAAGTCGAAATCATCCCTTTAGAGGTTGTCGTTCGCAACGTTGCTGCTGGCTCTCTGTCGGAGCGGCTCGGCCTTGAAGAAGGCATGCAACTGCCGCGCTCGATCATCGAGTTCTACTACAAGGCCGATCAGCTTAACGATCCTCTTGTCTCCGAAGAACACATAACGGCGTTCGGGTGGGCCAATCCGCAGGAGATCGACGAAGTCATGCAGCTGGCGCTGCGCATCAATGACTTCCTCGTCGGGCTGTTCCTGGGCATCGGGATCCGGCTGGTAGACTTCAAGGTCGAATTTGGCCGGCTGTGGGATAACGAGCAGATGCGGATTGTTCTGGCTGACGAGATCAGCCCGGATTGCTGCCGTCTGTGGGACATCCATACGTCGGATAAGCTGGACAAGGACCGCTTCCGCAAGGATCTCGGCGGCGTTGTCGAGGCTTATCAGGAAGTCGCCAAACGGCTCGGCGTGTTGACGGAAACCCGGCCCGCCAAGGGCGGCGGTCCTGTTCTAGTCACGTCGAACTCAAACTGACCCTCATCGATAGAGGCTTGCTGGAACCCCTCCCTTCGCGGAGGGGTTCTTTTTTGGGCGCACAGGAGACCCGAAAGCTGCGCCCGTTTGCCCGGCCCCGTGTCTTGCCTTCGCCTGCGCCAGCGCGTAACACAGCGCCATCATTCAACCAACACGAACTGGTGGCCATGAAAGCGCTCATTCGCATCACTCTGAAGAACGGTGTGCTGGACCCGCAGGGCAAGGCGATCCAGCATGCGCTCGGAGGCCTTGGCTTTTCCGGGGTCGATGAGGTTCGCCAGGGAAAATTTATCGAGGTGTCGTTAGCCGAGACGGACGAGGCAAAGGCGAAAGAAGCCATCGAGAAGATGTGCAAGGACCTGCTCGCCAATACGGTTATTGAAAATTACAGCTACGAGCTGGTGGGCTGATGGCAACACGAACGGCAATCGTGCTGGGGCTTTCGGCGGCGTTGCTGGGACATGGCATTGCCATTGCCAAAGACGCGCCAAAGCTTGAGTGCGAGCCAGGGTTCGAAGCGATCCGCGCCTCCGTGCTGTCGACACCCGGGATCGAGACGGGCGAAGCCAACGGTATGGACGTTGTCGTTCTGCCGCCGACGCCCAAATGGAAGGTCGTCTACACGTTTACCCAAGCCGGCCACCCGGCTCATCCAGCCGTGACATTGCAAACCCGGCGCAAGCAGGTCACCGGTGTTTGGACGGCTCAGCGTAAGGGATGCGGCTATGGGCCGACCGCGGAGTTCAATGCAATGATGGCGGACTTCAAGGCGATTGACCACGCGGCGACGGAAGCGTCGCGGGCTCAGGTCGAGCGCGACAAGTCCGGCGCATCGCCGCTTGCACCACCCATGTGAAAGGCTGACTTGATGTTGCGCTCCAGCGTCATCGTATTCCCCGGCTCCAACTGCGATCGCGACGTGAAGGTTGCGATCGAGAAGATCACCGGGTTTGCGCCGAACATGGTTTGGCACGGAGACTCGTCTGTGCCAGCGTCCGATCTCATCGTGCTGCCGGGCGGTTTTTCCTATGGCGATTATCTGCGATGCGGGGCAATGGCGGCGCATTCGCCGATCCTGCGCGATGTGGTTGCGAAGGCGAAGGCGGGAACGCCAGTACTGGGCATCTGCAATGGCTTTCAGGTGCTATGCGAATCCGGACTTCTGCCGGGCGTTTTAATGCGGAATGCTTCGCTGAAGTTCATCTGTCGCGATGTCCACCTGCGGTGCGAGCAGGACACGACGTTTTTCATGAAGTGCTACAAGAAGGATCAGGTGATCCGGGTTCCCGTGGCGCACGCGGAGGGCAACTACTTCGCGGACGAGGATACGCTAGACCGGCTCGAGGGCGAGGGTTTGGTGGCCTTCCGCTATTGCGATAGCACCGGCAGTGTGACGCCGGCGTCGAACATCAATGGGGCGCAGCGCAACATCGCCGGAATTACAGACACGACTGGACGCATCCTCGGTATGATGCCGCATCCGGAACGCTTGTTTGAGCCGGCCCTCGGTGGCACGGATGGCCGGCGCATCTTCGAGAGCGCCCTGGTCAGCGTGACCGAAGCGATGGCTTAAAAGACGAACGTTGTTGGGGACCAATGCAGGATACCGCCTCCGCTATTACGCCTGAAGTTGTCGCCGCTCACGGTTTGAAGCCGGATGAGTATGAGCGGCTGCTGGAAATCCTTGGGCGCGAGCCATCGATGACTGAACTGGGCATCTTCTCGGTTATGTGGTCCGAGCACTGCTCCTATAAGTCGTCACGCTTTTGGCTGAAGACGCTGCCGACGTCGGGCAAGCAGGTCATCCAGGGACCTGGCGAGAATGCCGGCATCGTCGACCTCGGCGATGGCGACTGCGCGGTCTTCAAAATGGAAAGTCACAACCACCCGTCTTACATCGAGCCGTATCAAGGCGCGGCGACGGGCGTGGGCGGCATCATGCGCGACGTCTTCACCATGGGCGCGCGTCCGGTCGCTAACTTGAATGCCCTACGCTTCGGATCGCCGGAGCATCACAAGACGCGCCATCTCGTTGATGGCGTCGTCGCGGGCATCGGCGGCTATGGCAATTGCGTTGGCGTGCCGACCGTTGGTGGTGAGGTCAACTTCGACGCCGGGTACAACAACAACATCCTCGTCAATGCCATGTGCGTGGG
>JBGTSB010000024.1:0-37041 GCA_041940525.1 Hyphomicrobium sp. | reverse complement strand
TGTTCGTGACCGATGACGGCGCGGAGACGGACCTCGACCTAGGCCACTACGAACGCTTCACCGGCGTGCCGGCGAAGAAGTCGGACAACATCACTACCGGACGCATCTACCAGGATATCCTCGCCAAGGAACGGCGTGGCGACTATCTGGGCGGCACCGTGCAGGTGATCCCGCATGTGACGGATGCCATCAAGACATTCGTGACGACCGGCAATGACGGTATCGATTTTGTGCTCGTCGAGATCGGCGGGACGGTGGGCGACATTGAAGCCCTGCCGTTCTTCGAAGCCATTCGTCAGCTCGGCAACGAGCTTCCGCGCGGCTCTTCGGTTTTCATCCATCTGACCCTGATGCCGTACATTCCGTCGGCGGGTGAGTTGAAAACCAAGCCTACACAGCACTCGGTGAAAGAGCTTCGCTCGATTGGTATCCAGCCGGACATCTTGATGTGCCGGTCAGACCGCGAAGTGCCGCGGGCCGAGCGCAAAAAGATCGCGCTGTTCTGTAATGTTCGTGAGGAGGCCGTGATCCAGGCTCTCGACGTGGCATCAATTTACGATGTGCCGCTTGCCTACCACCGGGAAGGGCTGGATGGGCAGGTGCTGGAAGCATTCAATATCTCTGGCGCGCCACAGCCTGATCTGAGCCGCTGGGAAAACATCTCGCGAAACATTGCGACGCCGGAAGGCGAGGTGACGATTGCCATCGTCGGCAAGTACACCGGGCTCAAGGATGCCTACAAGTCGCTGATGGAAGCGCTGTTCCACGGCGGCATCGCCAACCGGGTGAAGGTGAACCTGGAGTGGATCGAGAGCGAAATCTTCGAGCGCGAAGACCCAGCGCCATACCTTGAGCATGTCCATGGAATTCTGGTTCCTGGCGGCTTTGGGGAGCGTGGTTCAGAAGGTAAAATTTTGGCGGTGAAGTTCGCCCGCGAGCGTCGTGTACCGTATTTCGGAATCTGTTTCGGCATGCAGATGGCATGCATTGAGGCCGCCCGAAACCTGGCGGGGATCGGCGACGCGGCTTCGACGGAGTTTGGTCCCGCCAACGTTCCGATCGTCGGCTTGATGACCGAATGGATGCGCGGACAAGAGCTGGAACAGCGCCGCCAAGGTGGTGACCTTGGCGGTACGATGCGGCTTGGCGCCTTTGCAGCATCGCTGAAATCGGGCAGCCGTATTGCGAAAATCTATGACGCGACCGAGATTTCGGAACGCCACCGGCACCGCTATGAAGTGAACACGCAATACAAGGACAAGCTTGAAGCGGCGGGTCTAATATTTGCTGGGCAATCACCCGACGGGCTGTTGCCCGAAACGGTGGAATATCCCGACCATCCTTGGTTCATCGGCGTGCAATATCATCCGGAACTCAAGTCGCGGCCGTTTGATCCGCATCCGCTGTTTGCGAGTTTTATAGCGGCGGCCGTGGAGCAGAGCCGTCTGGTCTAGGAGCTGATGGCGCCTTGCGTCGGCGGCTCGGTTTTCGGCTCGAAGAACTGGCTGACTGTATCGCACAGCTCTTCGGTCGTGGCAGGTTTAGACAAAACAGCGTGCGATCGGTCGCGGCGCACGAGAACGCGCGGATACGCCGTCACGATCACGAACGGGACGTCGTGGTTGTCGAGCGTGTCCTGGAGCTCCTCGCTGTTTGTGTCTGCGAGAACAAAGTCGATGACAGCCGCATCAAGCTTGTCGCCGGACTCCACGTGTTTGATGGCATCTTTGACGAGAGCAAAGGGGCCAACAATTTCTGCGCCGGCACGTTTCAACCGGTCGGCGTGGTCCAAACCCACCAAAATATCGTCTTCGACCAGCATTATCCGCCGTCCTGCAAGGTCGTTCATCGCCCCAAACTCCAAAGATTTACGCTTTCGTACTTATACAACCCCAAACAAACGCTTCGTGTGAGACGAGGTTCCAATAATTGTCCGGACAATGAGGGACGGATTAACGCACCCCCGTTCGGTGATGGATCTCGTTTCGGCCGAGGCAACAGGCTATAAGCGCTTCATGACAAATCCATCGTCCACAGCTCCAAACGCCCGCGTCACCGTCGGCACCGTGACGTTTGCCAATGATGCGCCAATTTCGGTGCTTGCCGGTCCTTGCCAGATGGAGAGCCGCGCGCATGCTCTGGAGATGGCAAGTGCGCTTAAGGAGATTTGCGGTGATCTTGGAATAGGGCTTGTCTACAAGTCCAGCTTCGACAAGGCCAACCGGACGTCGCTTTCAGGTAAGCGCGGTATCGGTCTAGAAGATGCGCTGCCGGTGTTTGCGGAGATCCGCGAGACGCTTGGCCTGCCTGTTGTCACGGATGTTCATGAGCCGGGCCAGTGCGCAGCCGTCGCCGAGGCCGTGGACATCCTGCAGATCCCTGCCTTTCTATGCCGGCAGACAGATTTGTTGATCGCGGCTGCTAAGACAGGCCGGGTCGTTAAGATCAAGAAGGGGCAGTTTCTAGCGCCTTGGGACATGAAGAATGTGCTCGCCAAGGTAACGGCCTCTGGAAATCCTAATGTGCTTCTGACCGAGCGCGGCGCGTCGTTTGGTTACAATACGCTGGTCAGTGACATGCGCGCTCTGCCGATTATGGCGGAGACGGGGGCGCCAGTGATTTTTGATGCCACGCACTCCGTTCAACAGCCGGGCGGCCAGGGAACGAGTTCTGGCGGTGACCGCCGCTTTGTGCCGGTGCTGGCGCGGGCAGCCGTGGCGACTGGTGTCGCTGGTCTCTTTATCGAGACGCATGAGGATCCCGACAACGCGCCATCAGACGGGCCCAACATGGTGCCGTTGAAGGATTTCAAGGCACTGTTGAGTGATCTGATGGCGATTGATGCCGTTGTAAAGCGGGCTTGAGATTTAGCCCTACTTGAAGGTGAGCAGATCCGTCAGGCTGTCGGCGCGCATGGTGAGACCGACAGAGATTGCGTCCGCGCTCACGTCGGATGTGCCGGTGATGGTTCCGCCAAACGAGCCTGTTAGGGCCTCACGTGAGAACCGTTCTTCTTCAAGTTCGACGTGAAGGTAGGAGATATTGATTGTCGTCTTGTCGCTCCAGGCGTAGCTCGCGCCAAGGCCAAACCAGATGCGGTTGCTATCGGGCAGCTGGACTAGGCGGGATGATGCCTGCTGGATCGGGGATTCTTCATAGGTGATACCTGCCCGGACTGTCAGTCGCGGTGTCACGTCGTATTCACCGCCGAGCGAGTAGGACCAGCCGTCTTTCCAGTTAAAGACAAGCGTGCCGGACTCGAAGGGAGCGGGCGGCGTTGCTGGGAGCATGACCGGTATTTCGCCCAGGATGCTCCATTTTGTCCATTCAACTGAGCCCAACAGTCGTGTGCGACTGTTCAATTCCTGCCGGAAGCTGAAGGTGACTTTGTCAGGCGTATCCAACTCTGCGGCGAGCGTGCCGTTCAGGAAGGGTGCCGGAGCAACGCCGGGCTTGGTTGCGATCTTGCCCTTGAGGTCATGACTGATCCGCGAACGATAGCCGACGCCAATGGACGTTCCGCGGAAAGGTGTGATGTTGATGCCGGCCACGGCTCCGAGTGCAAAGTCGTCGGCATCAGCGTCGTAGGCCGCTGTGTCCAAGTGCTTCAGCTCGACGTACTGCATCTGCAGGCCTGCGCCAACCGAGACATTCGGTGTCAGCTGGTAGGAGAAGCTGGGCGTGGCGTTGATGCTGAACAGTTTGCTGGTTGTCGCGATGCCTGAGCCCGCCCAGGCGACATTGTCAGGTTTGGTCGTCAGTCCGAAGGCTGAGTTTGTGCTGAGGGCAAATACCAATCGATCATTGTAGCGCCAGGCCATGTAGCTGGCGGGGATGATCGCCTTGCGCCCGATGTCGACGTCCATATCCCCTGTAACAGGTGCGCCCCCCAAGCCAGTGACGCTATCAGCGTGCAACTCGGCGCGCGGCAGAACAAACGAATAATTGCTGTCCGTGGTGATGCCGTGGTCCGCGAAAGACGACGTTGCTGGGTTCCAGAAGATCGAGCTGAGGCTTGAGCCTCCCGCTGCCGTGCCGGCGTAGGCAGTGCCGGAGAAGAAGGCCGACTGTTCGCGGATTTCAAAGCCGCCAGCGAGGGCACTATTTGCAAGTGATGATGAGACTGCGAGACCTGTGAAGATCGCAAAGAAATGCCGAAACGAAATTTGGCCCCGCATCCGTAAATCCCTCTGTAGAAGCAACCGTGGTTTGGTCCGCGTACCCGACCATAGCTGCGGTGAGTCGCTTAAGAAGTCATGAGTAGTACCCGGACCATGACGGGTTTGCCTGCGTGTGTCGCGGGACTGACACAGTTTTCAACAGCGGGGGGTGATTTGCGCACAGCAAAAGGCCGGCACCCGAGGGGAACCGGCCAATGTTTATTGCTGTAGTGAGCGCTGGATTACTTCAGCGGCACTGGCTCGTGGGAGCGGCCGAACAGGTCGCCAAGGCTGCCCAGCTGCATTGTTAGGCCGACAGAGACGATGTCCGCACCGTTGTCTTCTGCGACGCCGGAGAAGGACCCACCTCCTGGCAAAAGTGCTTCGCGCTCGATGTCACCGTCGTCGACCCAGACATGGGAATAGGCGATGTTGATCTTGGTGGTATCGCTCCACTTGTACGTCGCGCCCACGCTGGCCCAAATACGGTCGTTGTCCGGCAATTGGACTAGGCGCGAGGTGTCATCTTGAATAGGAGATTCTTCATAGGCTACGCCAGCACGCAGAGTCAGCTTTGGTGAGTGGTCATATTCCGCACCGAGGGCATAGAGCCAACCATCTTCCCAATTCGCGTTGAGTGCCGCACCTGCAAGCGGTGCTGGAAGGTTGATTGGAACATCGTCGAGAACGCTCCAATTCGTCCATTCCACGGTTCCAAAAACCCGCATGCGCGGCGACAGATCTTGACGCATGCTGAGTGTAACTTTGTCGGGCGTGTCAAGATTAAGCGAAAGGTTGCCGGACGGCAGTGGCACTCCAGGGGCTGCGTCGAAGTCACCCTTTAAATCATGATCTATGCGGGAGCGATAACCCAAGCCGATCGACGTGCCGCGGAATGGTGTGATGTTGATGCCTGCTGTCGCGCCGACACCAATGTCATCAGCGTCGTTCCCGTTATAGAGCGAGGTGCGGAGCGTCTTGACTTCGAAATATTGAACTTGGAGTCCTACGCCGACCGAAAGCCATGGATTAACTTGGTATGAAACGCTTGGATTGATATTCAAGCTGAATATCTTGCTGGTTTGCGCCAGATAGTTAGCGCTCCAGCTCATATTGTCCGGCTTGGTAGTAAGCCCGTATTGCGAGTTCATCCCGACTGCCAGCACGACCTTATCGTTCAAGCGGTAGGCCCCGTAGCTTGCCGGGACGATCGCATCACGGCCAATGTCGACCTTGTCCTCGCCGGGAACCAGTGCGGCCGGGAATGGGCCACCGCCACCCGGCGTACCTAAGAATTCAGCTTCAACGTTCGTTTCCGGCAGGATCAGCGAATAGCTGCTGTCGGTGGTGATGCCATTGCCGACGAAGGAGGATGCGGCTGGGTTCCAGAAGATTGAGCTGAGGCTTGAGCCGCCTGCGGCCGCGCCGGCGAAGGACGTGCCCTGGAAGAAGGCCGACTGTTCGCGAACTTCAAACCCGCCAGCTGCCGCGCCCGTGGCGCTTAGGGCAAGGGCACCAGCAGCCACTGATCCCAGCAAGAGTATCTTAGCCGTCTGCTTCGTGTCGCGCATTACTTTCTCCCCCAGGACCGCTGCCCCGATCGCGGTTCTTCGACCGCACGCGTTTTACCTTTGCGTCACTCTAGTGACAGTTTGTGCTGCACCTCAAGCGGCGATCGCCAGTTGACCGTGCGCAGTGCTCGCTATTTGGGCGGTGTGTGCTTTTGTCGCCACGAAATCGCTGGACTGAACGTTGTGCGCATTTCGAATCAGTATGCGCAAAAAGAAAACCGGCCCGAAACCTCGGACCGGCTTTCCTCACAGCGTAAGGCGTCCCTGATCGCCCTGCGCCGTCCCCCATATTCCCCCGAATATGATCGCGACATTCGCAGACGTTCGTGCTGTGCGCAAGATGTGGATATCCGTTGTTGTCGGGTCCGATGCACAACAGCCACATCGCCGCGCAAGCCCTTGAAGTTAGGGGCGTCGGGTGGGAGTGCGGTGATCGAGTGGGCCTTGTCCAGCGCCTAGCTGCCAGGTGCTGGCGGCTTGGAGTCCCTGAGTGACGTAGCTCTTAGCGTCTGCGACGGCTTCAGCGAGCTCCAGGCCGTTTGCTAGACCGGCCGCGATCGCGGACGAGAGGGTGCAACCGGTGCCATGGGTGTTGCGGGTTTTGACGATTGGGCCACGGAAGGCCTGCCAACCCGCGCTCGTCACTAGGATGTCGGTGGCATCGGTTTTGGTCAGGCTGTGCCCGCCTTTGATGAGGGCGGCTTTGCAGCCGAGTTTGAGTAGGGCTGCGCCTTGCTCAATCATATCCTGTTCGGTTTCCGCCTGGGGCATGTCTGTCAACAACGCGGCTTCGGGCAGGTTTGGCGTTACCACGTCGGTGATTGGGATGAGCGCGTCTTTGATCGCGCCAATCGCTGTCTTCTCAAGCAGCACGTCGCCGCTGGTGGCGACCATCACGGGGTCGGCGACGATAGGTGAAAGCTTGTAGTCAGCCAGCGCCTGGCAGACCGCCAAGACTGTCGCTTCATCTGCCAGCATTCCGGTTTTGACAGCAGCGACGTTCAGGTCCGCTGCAACGGAAGCGATCTGCTCATAGACGAATGACGGGGGAATTCCATGGACGCCTTGGACACCCGTGGTGTTTTGGGCGGTGAGGGCGGTGATCGCGGCCGCGCCATATACGCCGAACGCGCAGAAGGTTTTTAGGTCCGCCTGGATGCCGGCGCCGCCGGATGGATCTGATCCGGCTATGGACAGGACGATGGGCGGGTGTGCTTGTGATTGTGCCATCATCAGAGTTCTGGTTGCGGTGGTTTGTCAGCGAGCTGTTAGCTTAGCGCGGTGTTGCCGGTGCCGTCAGCTGTTCGATGGCGCCTGGCAGTTGGTCGAAGCGTGAGAGGATCACGTCCGCGCCGAGTTCGGCTTGGCGTGCCTGCAAGTTCCCGCCGCTGTAGCCGTGGTCCATCAAGATGAGGCGCGTGCCTGCGGCGCGGGCGGCGTTTGCATCCGTCTCGCTATCGCCGACCATCACGGCGGTTTTGGGTTCGGCATTGAGGCGTTCAAGGACCGCCAAGAGCATATCGGGTGCAGGTTTGAGTTTGATTTCGGCGGACGCGCCCAGGATGCATTGGAAGGCGGCTTGTAGGCCGAGATGATCCATCACAGCCATTGTGATTGGGTGGGGCTTGTTTGTGCAGATGCCGAGGGCGAGGCCGCGTTGGCGCAAATGGGTGATGGCTTGTGATGCGCCGGGGAACAGCTTTGCCATCGCGGCGGGATTGCGAGCGTAAGCGGCGAGGAAGGCTTCGTGCACGGCTGCGATGACGGACGGCTCTGGTGCCGCCGTGGCGTTGGCTGCTACCGCGCGCTCGACAAGTATTCGAGCGCCTCGCCCGACCATTCCCGTAACAGCTTCGTCGCTTAGACGCGTGAAGCCGTGAGCCTGGAGTGCGATGTTTAGCGCGGAAGCAATATCGGGAACGCTGTCGATCAACGTTCCATCGAGGTCGAAGACGACGGCCTTGATTTGCGGGGCTGTCACTACGGCGTCAGCCGCGCGTCAAGGCGACGATGCCCGGCAGATCCTTGCCTTCCAGCCACTCCAGGAACGCGCCTCCGGCCGTCGAGACATAGCTGAAGTTCTGCGTGGCGCCTGCTGCGTTGAGCGCCGCCACGGTATCTCCGCCACCAGCCACGCTTTTTATTTTTCCGGCTTGGGTCAGGTCGGCTGCCGCGCGTGCGAGCGCGAACGTGCCTTCGCCGAAGGGGTCGATTTCAAAGGCGCCAAGCGGGCCATTCCAAAGCAACGTTTTGCAGTTACTCATGACGCTGATGTAGTGCTTCACCGACTCCGGCCCGACATCGAGGATCATCTTGTCAGCGGGAGCTTCCAACGTGGGTACTGTTTGGGATGGCGCACCTGCTGCGAATTCGGCTGCCACGACGACGTCTTTTGGAAGCACGACTTCGCAGCTGCGTTCTTTGGCGGCCTTCATAATCTCCAGTGCCGTTTCTTTCATGTCGGCCTCGGCAAGTGATTTACCGATTTCAACGCCTTGCGCGAGCAGGAACGTGTTGGCCATGCCGCCGCCGATGATCAGTTTGTCGACCTTCGCGGCGAGGTTGGTGAGAACTGGTATTTTCGTTGAGACCTTTGCGCCGCCGACAACTGCCGCTACCGGGCGATCTGGCTCTTCGACAGAGGATCGCAATGCTGCGATTTCTTCCATCATCAACGGGCCTGCATAGGCAGGTAGCAGCTGTGCGATTGCCTCGGTCGATGCATGTGCGCGATGTGCAGCCGAGAAGGCCTCGCTAACGTAGAGGTCGCCACTGGCTGCCAGTTGGGCCGCGAAGTCTTTGTCGTTGGCCTCTTCGCCTTTGTGGAAGCGCAGGTTTTCGAAAACGGCGACTTGGCCGTCCTGAAGCGCTTTGCTGGCCTCAACTGCTTGGTTGCCTACGCAGTCGCCGGAGAATTGTACCGGTTGGCCCAAGAGACCGCTCATGGCTTCGGCGACAGGCTTCAAGGAAAACTCGGGTTTGACTTCACCTTTCGGGCGGCCGAAGTGCGAGATGACGATCACGCGGGCGCCGCGCTGGGCGAGATCCTTGATGCCGGGAACGACGCGCTCCAGGCGCGTGGCGTCGGTGATGCGCCCATCCTTCATCGGCACGTTGAGGTCGGCGCGCACGAGGACGCGTTTGCCGCGAACGTCAGCCGAGGCCGATGATTTCAAATTTTCGAAGTTCATAAGCCTTGAGCCTTTTGTTTCTGTCTGCCGTCTTAGCCGGTGGCGACGATCTTCATTTGTTGACGGGCGACCTCCGCGACGTGGGCGGGGGTGATGCCGAAGTGCTCGAACAATTTTCCGGCGGGCGCCGACGCGCCAAACCCTGACATGCCGACGAAGCCGTCCTTGTGGCGCAGCCATTCGTGCCAGCCTTGCTGCACGGCTGCTTCAACGCCAACGCGGGCGGCTGAGCCCAGAACGGCATGCTGATAGTCTTCGGATTGTTCGCGGAACAACTCGAAGCTCGGCATGGAAACGACGGCTGCCTTCGTTCCATCTTCGGCAAGAAGTTTTGCCGCCTCGACGGCCATGCCGACTTCCGAGCCGGTGGCAATCAGAGTGACGTCGCGTTCGCCGTCCGGCTCGACGATGACGTAGCCGCCTTTGGCCGTCAGGTTCTCGTCCGTCAGCGAGGGACGTAGCTGTGTTGGAACGCCTTGACGCGTTAGGGCGAGGATTGCCGGTCCATCGGTTTTCTTCAGCGCCACTTGCCAGGCTTCGGCGGTTTCGATGGCGTCCGCGGGACGAAGTACGAGCAGGTTTGGAATGGCGCGCAGGGCGGCCAAATGCTCGACTGGCTGATGCGTTGGACCGTCTTCTCCGAGGCCGATGCTGTCGTGCGTCATGACGTAAATCACGCGCTTGCCCATCAAGGCGGACAGGCGGATCGAAGGGCGGCAATAGTCGGTAAAGACGAGGAACGTTGCACCGTATGGGACGATACCGCCATGAAGCGCCATGCCATTCATGACAGCGGCCATGCCGTGTTCACGGACGCCGTAATGCAGGTAGTTGCCTGAGAAATCGTCCGGCGTTACCGGCGTGTGGTGCTTTGTCTTGGTGCCGTTTGAGCCGGTCAAGTCGGCGGAGCCGCCGATCAGTTGCGGCAGGGCAGGCACCAAGTGTTCCAAGGTCATCTTCGACCAGACGCGCGTTGCCCGCTTCGTATCGTCGGCCGCGAATTGTTTGCGCGCGGCATCAATTGCGGCTGCGACCTTGGTGCTGCCGGTCTGAGACATTGCTTCGCCGAGCATCAGCTGGGCTTCACGGTCAGCGTTGCCGTAGTCTGCGACCCAGGCTGTTCGCGCTTCCGCATGCTGCTTGCCGGCATCGCGCCAGGCGTTCAGGATCTCATCAGGAATTTCGAACGGAGCGTAAGGCCAATCGAGTTCCTTGCGGGTTTTTTCGATTTCTTCAGGTCCCAGCGCTTCGCCGTGTGCCGAGGCTGTGCCAGCCTTGTTGGGCGAGCCATAACCGATCACTGTTTTGCAGGCGATCAGCCAGGGCTTGGACGGGTCTGCTTTGGCGGCTTCGATGGCTTGGGCGATGGCTTGCGGATCGTGTCCGTCCACGCGCGTGGTGTTCCAGCCGGACGCCTTGAAGCGGGCGAGCTGGTCATCGCTAACGGCGAGATCCGTCGATCCGTCAATCGAGATCGAATTGTCGTCGAAGAGCACGATGAGCTTGCCGAGCTTCAGATGACCTGCCATCGAGATGGCTTCCTGGCTGATGCCTTCCATCAAGCAGCCGTCGCCGGCGATGCAATACGTGTTGTGGTCGATGAGGTTGCCAAGCCGCGATGACAAGAGGCGCTCGGCCATAGCCATGCCAACAGCATTGGCGAGCCCTTGGCCCAACGGACCTGTCGTCGTTTCGATGCCAGGTGCGTGGCCATACTCGGGGTGACCGGCGGTCATAGACCCGAGCTGGCGGAACTTCTTCAACTGCTCGATGTCCATGCCGGGATAACCGGTGAGATACAGCAGCGAGTAGAGCAGCATAGAGCCATGGCCGGCGGAGAGCACGAAACGGTCGCGGTTTGGCCATTCAGGATCGGCGGGGTCGTATCGCATGGCTTGCGTGAAGAGCACCGTTGCGACGTCGGCCATTCCCATCGGCATGCCGGGATGGCCGGACTTAGCCTGTTGGACGGCGTCCATGGCAAGCGCGCGGATGGCGTTCGCCATCTGGCTGTGCGTGACTTTGTTCTTGCTTAGCTCTTGCGTGGCCATGCCCCGGTCCTTTAACCCCGATTGTCATATTTGGGTCGCACATGTAACGGCCGGGCAGGATCGCGTCTACCCGGCAAAAGCTCGGATCGAGGGGTTTTTTCGCCGGGCGCGGTTCAGCTTAAAAATGCGTCAGCTGGCCTCTTTGGCGGCTTTTGCGGCAACCTTGGCTTCTTCCTGATCATCCTCGGCGAAGAGCTTTTCCAGGGTGGCGGCGTCACTGCGGGCCCGGGCCTGCAGTTTTTCCATGTCCGAGTAGTCCTTGTAGTCGTCGTTGAGACGGCGCTCGTCGTGGGAGCGGAAGGTGGAAATGACGCGCTCGATCTCCTTCTCCGAGATGCTGACCTCTCTGAGGAGTTGGCGGGTGGTCTCCAAAGCGGAGTGGAAGGTTTCGCGCTGGATGGTCGTCACGCCGAGATCCAAAAGCCGGTGGGCGTGGTTGCGATGGCGGGCCCGGGCCAAGATAGGCAAATCCGGGAACTGGGCGCGGACAAGTTCGGCTGTGCGCATGGAGGCTTCGACGTCGTCTATCGCTAGGACGAAGGCTTTGGCCTTGCCGATTTGGGCAGCGTCCAGGATTTCTGGCCGGCTGGCGTCTCCGTAGAAAGCTTGCGCTCCGAAGCGTTTGACCATCTCGACTTGCTCGGCGGAGATGTCGAGTGCGGTGAAAGGTATTTTCTTTCCGCGCAGGATGCGGGCCACGATTTGCCCGTAGCGGCCGAACCCTGCGATGACCACATGCTTGTCATTGTCTGGCATCGGATCAAAAAGGGGTGCAGCTGCCGGTTTGCGGTCAGCTAGCCAGGTGTCGATTGCCAGCAGCAGTGGCGTGGCGGCCATCGTCATGGTGACGACGACGCTGAGTAGATCTGAATTGCCGCCTGTCATGACACCAGCGGTCACGCCGGCGGCGAACAGAACGAATGCGAATTCTCCGCCCTGGCTGAGCGATAGCCCGAGACGGCGGGCAGGGCGCTTATCCAATCCGTGGGCGCGGCCGATCTGTGAGAGAACGAGTGTTTTGATGCCGACCAAGCCTGCGGCTAGGCCAAACACGAGCAGCGGAGCCTCAACGATGATGCTCAAGTTGAGCTGCATGCCGACCGCGGTGAAGAACAGTCCGAGCAATAATCCCTGGAAAGGCTGCAAGTCGGCCTCGAGTTCGTGCCGGTAGGACGACTCGGCCAGAAGCGCGCCCGCGATGAACGCTCCGAGAGACGCGGACACTCCGACAGACTGCATGATGAGCGATACGCCGACGACGGTTAGGAGCGCGACCGCCGTCATCGCCTCCTTCACACGCGTGCGGGCTATGAGCCGTATGACGTGGTCCAGCAGGAAGTAGCCGACGACAACGACGGCGGCGATCGTTGCCAGCGCAATCATGGCGGTTCGAAGGTCCATGCTTGCGGCTGCGTTGGCCGCGCCGACGGCGAATAGCGGCGCCAAGGCGATCAGAGGGATGGCGGCAAGGTCTTGGAACAGCAGCACGGCGAACGCGAGCCGGCCGTGGCGGGCGGACAGTTCGCCGGTTTCTTCCAGAACCTGCAGTGCGAAGGCCGTTGATGACAGCGCTAGCGCCAAACCGGCAAAAAGGGCCGTATTCCAAGGCATTCCAAATAGAGCGGCGGCCGCGGCCAATAGCAGGGCGGAGATGCCAACTTGAGCGCCACCAAGCCCAAAGATCGCGTTGCGCATGGCCAGCAGTCGGCGCGGGCGCAGTTCGAGACCGATGAGGAAGAGGAGTAGAATGATGCCGAACTCGGCAATGTGCAGGAGCTGGCTGGCCTCATGCGTCGAGAACAGGCTCGTCAGGCCGTAGGGACCCAACAAGATCCCGGCGATCAGATAACCCAGTACACTGCCGATGCCGAGCCACCGGGCAAGCGGCGCCGCGATCGCGAGTGCCGCCAACAACACGGCCACGATCGGCAACGTCACGTCAGTCATTCAAATAACCCGCTTTCCAGCCTCTTTCGAAGCACCGTTCCGGCGCCGCAATATGCACGCTCCGTCTCGTGTCCATTAAAGGACGCAACACCTGCCGTTGGCAACTAGGACCCACAATGCTGCACTGCACGGGAGCCCTGGTGCAAAACACTTTCGACTCGTGTAATGTTGTCGCACGTTAAGACGTTGTTCACTAAACTTACCGCAGGATGAAACGCGCCAGGTACAACGGTTTACGTCAGGTATTCTCAGTGCCCGGTAGTATCATTTGAAGTTCAAATCGAACTCAGGGGCTGTTCGATGACCTTAGACACCTTCCTTCGCGCGCTCGCAACATTGGCATGCGTCTATGTTGCTGGCCTGTTTATCACCGTCATGAGCCTGTCGGCACTTGAATCGGTCACTTTCAGTACGGGGCCGTTCTGTTCCAGCCATAGCTGCATGACGGCCGCTAACGAGCATCATCCATCCGCGGCTACCCGCTTTACCCCAGCGAGTGCTCGCAACGTCGTCGCTCTGCTCGAAGACGAAAAAATCTGACCTGAACCCAATCCTGGTCGAACCTGAAGAGAGCAGCTCACACGTGGGCTGCTTTCTTTTTGTTTTATCGCTGTTGTGTTCTGTCGGGGATCGCAGGGCGATGAGGTGGTTCGTCGGTGCGTAGCTCGTAGAGGATGGTTTCGAGCAGGGCCGACAGTCTCTGATACATCTCATCAAGGGCAGCCACGTATTGCGCCGCCCGGTCGGACTCAATGGCCTGTGAATGGCTCAAGGCGTAAATGCGCGAGGCCTGCTTGGCGATGGCTTCGCAGTACTCCGCGGATGGGATGCGGTCGCGTAGGGACCAGACCAGGGCGTGCAGGTCTTCCGTGGCGGTCAGCATGGTTTCGGCTTGGGCGGCCGAGGGGTCTTGAGCCGGATCGCCTGACAGGTGTGTTGTCGCGGATTGATCGGCAATGGCGTGGCGCTGGGTCGCGATGAACCCGCGTAGTCGCTCGACATCGGAGCGCAGCACGCTCAAGAGGGCCGGCGGGGCCTTTAGGGTTTTGCGTAGATGACAGATGACGTCGTCGAGAGCATTGCTATCGACAGAGCGAGATCGGCGGCTATGTTCGCGCAAGAACCAGCGGCCTCTCGGCGTCTCTAGCAGAGCACCTTCGATAGCGCGATATTCGCTCTCGTCTTCAGACGTGCTTGTTAGGCTGTTGTCGCTCATATGTTTTTTCCGCCTGGCCAGGCTGTATTTGGGCGAGACTACGGTGATTCGGATGATTGAGCGGTTAATGGCTGTCAAGGATTGTGGCAGCATATGATCTACAAGGCTTTTGGTGCCGTCCCTGGTGATGAGCGAGGGCTGGCCTACGCGCTCAAGGTGAGCGGGTTCTACGCGGCGCTGTTTCTCGTCTATGGCTTCCACCTGCCGTACTTTCCGCTTTGGCTATCTTGGAAGGGGCTTGATGAGCGCCAGATTGCGATCATCACCGCCGCACCATTCTTCCTTCGCCTCGCAGTCACTCCGTTTGTCGCTATGGCGGCAGACAGGAGCAGCAACTATCGCGGCTACATTCTTGCGCTGGCATTCGCGACTCTTGCGGCTACGGCCGTTTTGACCACGCTGGAAGGTTTCTTGGCGATCTTGGCGGTTGGCTTGGTCTTCGCCATTAGCACCATGACGATCATGCCCTTGACCGAGACCGTGGCGATCGGCGGGGTCAAGGATTACGCGCTGGACTACGGCCGCATGCGGCTGTGGGGCTCGATCGTGTTCATCCTCGTGGGGGCCGCAGGTGGCGCGCTAATTACCGCGGCGGGTGCTTGGACGATAATTTGGGTTCTGGTCCTGAGCTCAGCGCTTGTGCTGCTTGCAGCCTATTGGCTGCCCAGCAAGACGCACGCGGGAGATCATGTTCCGGGATCGCGGCTGAACGCGCGTGATCTGTCGTTGCTTGTTCGCTCGAAATTGTTTCTGGCGTTCTTGTTTGCCGCCGGTGCCGTGCAGGCGGCGCACGCGATGTTTTACACCTTCGGCGCCTTGCACTGGGCGTCACTTGGGATTTCTCCAACGTGGACTGGAGTGCTTTGGGCGGTCGCAGTTTTTGTCGAAGTGATCTTGTTTGCTTACTCGGCCCTCGCGTTGCGCGTTGCCGGGATCACGATGTTGCTGCTGTCTGGAGCGGGTGCGGCGATTGTTCGCTGGACTGCGATGGCGTTTGACCCACCGCTTGCGCTGCTGTTTCCGCTGCAGGTTTTGCATGCGCTGACCTATGGCGCGACTCACCTTGCGGCGATCCATTTTATTCATCGGGCAGTCCCGCCGAGCGTGGCGGGCACGGCGCAGGCGCTGTATGCGACGGTTGCCATGGGCGTGATGATGGGCGCGGCGACACTGGCGTGCGGTCCGGTCTACACAGCACTGAAGGGGCAAGCGTACTTATCTGTTGCGGTGCTCTCGCTCGCTGGTTTTGTTGCTGCGCTCTACGTGCACTTGCGCTGGAAGGGCGACATGCTGTGGACGCCGGGAGATGCCAGTCAGCAGGCCCGCTAACCCCAGAGAGCGGGTTCGGGCGGCTGGATCAATCCATTCTCGCTCGTTAGCGCGTGGTCACGATCTTTCGCGAGCAATAAAGGTCCGTCGAGATCGATCCAGTCGGCGCACTGGGCGAGCAGCAGGGCCGGTGCGGCTGCGAGAGACGTTCCGACCATCGATCCAGCCATAATGCGAAAACCAAGATCTCGTGCGCCTTGAGCCATGATCAAGGCTTCGGTCAAACCACCGGCCTTATCGAGCTTGATGTTGACGGCATCGTAGCGGCCGCGCAGGTCTGGCATGTCTGCTGAAACATGCACGCTTTCGTCGGCGCAGATAGGGACGAGATGGTCGATCCCTCCTAGCGGTCCGTCCTTGCCGGCAGGGAGAGGTTGTTCGATCAGTTCTAACTCGCACTCCGCGGCCGCCGTCATGAGCTTGCTTAGGTCTTGCGGTGTCCATGCTTCATTGGCATCGGCGACAAGGCGCGCATCCGGTCGAGCCTGGCGGACGGCTCTCATACGCGCGTCGTCACCGTCTCCACCGAGTTTCAATTTGAGCAGCGGCAAATTTTTCACGCTGGCTGCTTTGGCGGCCATTGTTTCTGGCTTGCTGAGACTGATGGTGTAGCAGGTGAGCGCGGGTTTGAGCGGCGCGAGGCCGGCGGTTTCCGCAGCGGGCCGGCCACTGGTCTTGGCTTCTAAATCCCAAAGTGCGCAGTCGAGAGCATTGCGGGCTGCACCGGGGCCCATGATCTGATGTAGGTGGAAACGATCGCGTGAAATCTTGGCGGTGTTGATCGCTTCGGCGACATCTTTGGGTGTTTCGCCATATCGGCTGTAAGGGACGCATTCGCCACGGCCTGTGTGCTTGCCGTCCGACACGGTGGCGACGACGACGCGCGCTTCAGTCTTGGCGCCGCGCGAAATCACGAACGGGTTGGCAAGGGGCCACGCTTCGATCGTGGCTGTCACGTCCAGCACGTCTTTTGGACTATCAGAATTCATCTCTGCTAGCGCCTGTTAGGCGATGCGTCCGCTCGCATGCGCCAGGAACAGGTAAACACGTCCGGTATCAGAGACCAAGTGCGCCTGAACGCTGCGGCCGGTCGGATCCTTCATATCCGCCTCCTTTTGCAGGCGTTCAAAGTCCACCAGATAGCGATCAATGGTGGTGCGCAATTCCGGATCGGATTGGTAGCGGCGGGCTACTTCGTCGAATGCTGCTCGTCCATCTGGTGTGTAGATCGAGCGGACCATGACGCCCCGCTGTCCGGCGCGCAGACGCGACCAGATGGCGGCGGTTGTCGACGGGTCGATGGACCGTGCGATCACCTCAATGTTCAGCGGGAACGATGTCTGCCAGCGTCCGCCGACGCTGCCAGAGTCTTGGCCTTCTTCGCGAGAGGCGCGGGCCAGAAGATCACCGAGGGACCAGCCTTCACGCGGGTCTGCTTGAGACGCCGAGCCAGCGGCACCGCTCGGAGCACCGCGCATGCCGGTGGGTGGTGGGCCCTGATTGTGCGAGCCACCTGGCGGCGGTGAGGGCAGGCGGCGGCGTGGAGGGGGCGCTCCGGCTGCTGGGCCTGCGCCAGGTCTGGTTTCCGCCTGATAGGCGCCCGTCAAAGTGGATGATGGAAGCGGCGGGGCGACATCGCGTGTGCGGCCACCGGAAATCGTTGATAGGTGCTCGAGCGCGCGCAGCTGTTCTTGCAGGGCGTTGCGCATAGCCGATGCGTTTTCGCGCGTTTCGGCTGGCATCTTGTCGAGCTGCTCGCGGATCCACGCTTGTTCGGCCTGGACTTCGGCTGCGGTCTTCGCTGAGCGGCGCCGCGCGTCTTCGCCGGTCGATTCAACGCGCTGCTTTAAGGTGCTTAGCTGCTCGTCCACTGACGACGACATGGCAGAGAAGCTGCGCTGGAGATCGTCGGCCGCCGAGCGTGTGCGTTGTTCAGCAGATGAGAGCGAGTCGATGTTGCTGGAATAGTCTTGGACGTAACGTCCGAATTCGTCGGCCTTGCCGGACATCTGATCGAGGGTGCGCGACAGTTCGGCATGGCGCTGCTGCAACGTGGAGTCGATCTTGAAGTTCGCCGATTCCAAAGAGTTGGCCGCATGAAGGATCGCCTGTCCCTGGTTCTCGAAGCGGTTCGTGACCTGGTTCACCTGCGCCAGCAGATTTTCGGAAACATTGCGGAGCATGTCCGACTGTCCGGCCAAGCCTTCGATCGCCTTGAGCGATTGGCGGGTTATGTTTTCGCTGGAGCGGCGCACGGAGTTGATGCCGTGCATAAGCGATTCATCCAGGTCATGGGCTTGGCGCGTGATCGTTTCGCTAAAGGTCTTGGCATGGCTGTCCAGCGCGCTCGTCAGGGACTCTGACCGTTCGGCGACTGCGCCATCAATCGCCAACGTGGAGCGCATGATGGATTCGTCAAACAGGCGAAGGCGCTCGTTGAAGGCTTCGTCGAGCGACTTTGTGCGTTCGACAAGCTGAATGTCGAGCGCTTGGGCGCGGTTGGAAAGTGTTGTGTCAAGCGCCTTAGCGTACTCCTCAAACACCGCTTGCAGTGTATCGGTGCGCGCGCCCAGCGATTGATCGAGGTTCTCCATGTAGCTTTCGAACGCCGATTGCATCTGGTCTGTTCGCGAGCCCAAGGCCGACGACAATGCAGTCGTATAGTTCTCCAACATCGTCTGCATTTGTTCGGTGCGGCCGCCAAGCGCTGTCTCAAGCCGGGTGGCGCTCGATCCCACGGCAGACTCGAGTGCTGTCAGGTTGTCGCCGGCGCCCTTGATGATGCCGGCAAGATTGATCTGCTGTTTTGACAGCGTTTCGATGAGTTCTGGAATTTCCTTGCCGAGATGCGACAGAGACTCAGACACCTTGTCGGATGTATCGAGCAGGGCATGGCGCTCTCCGGTCAACTCGGTGATCAAGGCGCGGATCTTGCGCTCGTTGACCTCATAGGAGCGTTCCAGTTCGGACACTTCGTGATGAACAAGCGCTTCCAGTTCGCCGGCGCGACCCAGCGCCCGGCTAACCGCATCGTTCATGAACGAAACCTGGCGGCGCACGGCCTGGCCTAGAGAGGCGACCGATTGTTCGGCCATGCGATCAGGTTCTGCCAGGCGCACGGCGACTTCCGTCATCGTTGAAGAGCGCAACCGCAATTCTTCGGAGCGCCAGGCCAGTAGTGCGAGGAACCACAACACGGCAATTGGCACGACAACGGCGGCGCCTGACAAGAACGTGGTTGGCCGGGAAATGACATCGACAATCGTCGCGCCGGTATTCAATTCGGCGCTGACGATAAAGTAGCCAAAGCCCAATGCGATGACTGACCAGATCGCACTGGCGATGCCTGCGTAAACGTACGGCTTGTTGGATGGCTTTTGCTCAAGCGCATAGATCAACCCGCCGATGGATGGGGCATCGTCATTGGCGGCGATGCGATTGCGAACGGGGCCAGCCGGGCGGCGGCGGGCGAGACGACGTGGGTTGCCCGCCTCATCCTTATCGGTGTCCGACGCTGGTGGGGATTCCGTTTTTATTTTAGGCGCGGTGGCCTGAGCGCGGAGTGGGCCGCTCGTGGCGGGCTTATCTGCTATCTTCGCGTCCGGCACGGGCGGCGGCGGCGCTGCCGGCTTGGTTGTTGGTTTCGGCAACAGGGGTTCGACCTTGTCGGACGCTGCTGCGAGTTTAGCGGTTTTGTCCGCTGCTGGAGGCGGAGGGGGAGGGCCAGCAACTTTCTTCAACGGCTCGGCGTTGGCACCGGGTAGTGGTGGTGGTTCGGCCGGCTTCGAGCTAGCGCTGGCCATGCGTGCCGCGAAAGACAGGTTCGCTGATGCACCCTTGTCCTTCACCGCTTCGGTTGCGATCTTCTTGTCCTGCGCCATTCGCCCGTCCGCTAAGAGACCAGCCTGAATACTGGTCCATCAAGCTCCCCGTTCTTACGTGATACTGTATTTAGCGGTCCACGCTCAAACGGGTTTTGCAATTAATCAAAGATATTCTTACTTTCCACACATGCGGTGTGGATGACCTTGTAGCTTGATAAGCCAGGACTTTATGGGCTCTAGTGATGTATTGGGGCTAAATCAAGTCATCTGCCACGATGGGGTCTGAGGGCCATGCGCGTGGCGTTTTCGGGCAAGTGATTCGTTTAGTAAGTTTTAACTTGGCTCAGGCAGCCTGCGATAGATTGTCTGTCCCTGAGCTTGAGGTGCAGCGCCAATGACCGCGCGCCATCCGATTGATCTCACTCATTTGCGCCGCTTTACTTGCGGTGACGTAGCGTTGGAGGAGGAGCTGCTGGATCTCTTTCGGCAGCAGGCTCCGCTTACTCTTGCGCAGTTGGAAGAGGCACAGTCCGATCGCCAATGGATTGAAGCCGCTCATGCTTTGAAGGGATCGGCACGGGCAGTGGGGGCTCAGGAAGTGGCTGAGCTGGCGGCTGATGCGGAGAAAACCGGAGCCACGCAACCTAGCAAGCGGCAAGCCTTCGTGACTGCGATCCAGAAAGCAGTCCAAGATGTCGCAGACTATATAGCCGCTCAAGGCGCCGTTCGCTCGGCTTAGGGATAGCTTGAATTCTTCGGCTCTGCCGTCTAAGTCTGCGGACTTCTCCGGCGCAGGATAGCGGTATCAATTCAAGCATGGCGAAAATTACGTTTATACAACCTGATGGCTCCAAAGCTGTTGTTGAGGCGGAAGCCGGCATGACGGTTATGGAGGCCGCGAAGTCGGCTGACGTCCCTGGTATTGAGGCCGAGTGTGGTGGCTCATGTGCCTGTGCGACCTGCCATGTCTACATTGATGCTGACTGGCGCGATAAGACCGGCAGCGCGGAGAACATGGAAGAGGACATGCTGGACTTTGCGTTCGATGTCCGCGAGGAGAGCCGGCTGTCCTGCCAGATCCGCGTCACCGACGAGCTGGACGGATTGATCGTTCGCGTTCCAGCCAAGCAGTTTTAAACTAAGCTTGCTTTGCCAGGGTGTTGCGCCTGGCAGGCGTGCGCGGTCGAGCAAAGGACCAACATGGATACGAGCAACGCTCCCATCGAGACCGATGTCGTGATTATCGGCGCTGGCCCTGTCGGGTTATTCGCCGTGTTCGAGCTTGGGCTGGTCGACTTGAAATGCCATGTGATCGATATTCTGCCGAAACCTGGCGGGCAGTGCGCCGAGCTTTATCCCGAAAAACCGATTTATGATGTTCCGGGTCTTCCGATCGTTACGGGGCAGGAGCTGACGGACCGGCTGCTAGAACAGATCAAACCGTTTGGTGCGACGATGCATTTCGGCGAGCAGCTGGAAGAACTGTCGCGCGGCGAGGATGGCTGGTTCACGCTGAAGACCGATGCAGGTACCGCGTTTCGGGCGAAGGTTGTTGTCGTTGCCGCTGGCGGCGGGTCTTTCACACCCAAGCGTCCACCGCTTGAAGGCATAGAAGCGTTTGAAGGGTCATCGGTGCATTACGCCGTGCGTCGCATTGAAACTCTGCGCGGCAAGGATGTGCTGATCGTAGGCGGAGGTGACAGCGCGCTTGACTGGACTTTGAGCTTGGCTCCTGTTGCCAACAGTTTGACGCTGCTGCACCGGCGCGATGAATTCCGTGCCGCGCCGCATTCGGTTGAGCAGATGCGCGCGCTGGTGGCGGAGGGTAAGGTCCGGCTTTTGATCGGGCAGATGAAAACTCTTCACGGTGAAGGCGGCGAACTGGAATCCGTGACTGTCAAAACGAAAGAAGGCGAAGAGCAGGTGGCTTGTAACGCGCTGCTGCCGTTCTTTGGTTTGACCATGAAGCTCGGCCCGATTGCGAATTGGGGCCTCAATCTGCATGAGAACTTGATTAGCGTCGACACGGAGCGCTTTGAGTCCAGCGAGCCTGGTATTTTCGCGATCGGCGATATCAACTGGTATCCTGGCAAACTGAAACTGATCCTATCGGGCTTCCATGAGGCAGCCCTGATGGCCCAGGCCGCCGTGAAGATCGTGAACCCCGACAAGAAGGTCACGTTCCAGTACACGACCTCATCGTCCAGCCTGCAAAAGAAGCTTGGCGTGCGCTAGCCGGCCGTAGCCAATCCCGAACGGGTTAAAACGGGTCCGCTAAACGTGGGCGATCTCGACAAGGATCAGCACGTAGAGCGAAGCGACTAAGATCCAGAGCAGGACGCGGCCCCGTACGGTTTCGGCGGCGGCGTTGGTTGCGAGTTGGATTGTCATGACAGAGGCGAGCGCGAAGTTGATCGCGAGCACGCCGCCCATCGCCAGGCCGCGAGCGCCTGTGATGGCGCCCTCGACGACGCAGGCGATCGCAATACCAATGAGGGTTGCGCCCAACAGGCGGGGCCAAAATCCAGTCGGAGTTTGCGGTAGGCCGAGAAGCTTTGTTACCACGCCAGGAATACTCAACAGCACCAATCCGATGGCGCCTTTGACGATCGCTTCAATGAAAAGCAGTTGCTGCATGAGGCGGTACGGTCTGGGCCGTCTTACCAGTTATGTGCGGTGGGTAAGGTGTTCCGGACGCCGCTGTCGTCGCCCCCTTCACTGGCCCAACTTGAGAATATCCCTTCTTCCTTCTCAACTTGTTTTGGCGGGTCAGGCGTGTAGTCGCCAGCGAGATGCCGGTTGAGGGCCGCCTTGATGTCTTTCGTCTTTTGGTCGGTGCAATAGCCTGGTTTGTTAGCCACTGCTTTTGTGATGCCCGAATAAGAGATGTCGTAGGTTTTTACGACGGAGGACTGGTCGGTTCCCGGTGCCAGGCCGGCCTCGTAAGCGAGGTAATTTGCGCGCAGCTGCGCCGCGTCGAAGTTATAGCCGCATTTGGAGGCGCGTGCCGCCGTCGTGCCAACTTGCAACGCGCGGTTGGTTGGCGTGTTGGTCGGCTTCACTACGGCGGCTTGTTTGGATTCACCACCACCGAAGATCGACGATGTTGAAAGGCTCGGGCCTTCCGAACAGCCCGAGAAACCAGCTGCCATCGCTAGAACGAGTATCGTTTGCACAAGCCTCATCGGCTTCAAATCCTGCTAAAGGCGGCACTCAGCGCCAGCCGAGAACCCCATGTATCACGGTACAATTGCCGGAAAATGCGGCAAAGGCAATGCAGCCACGCCATTCGTCCGCTATGATCATGCCTCCGGTGATTGGCGGGGGCGCCGATGTGGCCCTAGCGCATCAGTTCGCGAACCGCGCGATCCAGGCCGTCCAATGTTAAGGGATACATGCGTCCGCCCATAATGCGGTGGAGCATGCGGGTTGATGGCGTCCAATTCCAGTGTTCTTCCGGGACCGGGTTCAGCCAGACCGCGTGCTCGTAAATGTCGAGCACGCGCGCCATCCAGGTGGCACCGGCCTCTTCGTTCATGTGTTCGACCGAGCCGCCCGCGTGCGTGACCTCATAGGGGCTCATGGCGGCATCGCCCACGAAGATGACCTTATAGTCGGCCGGATAGGTGTGCAGGACGTCCCAGGTGGGTGTCTTTTCCGTGTAGCGCCGCGCGTTGTCGCGCCAAACGGATTCATAAAGGCAGTTGTGGAAGTAGTAGTACTCAAGGTGCTTGAACTCACTGCGCGCTGCGGAAAATAGCTCTTCGACATCCTTGACGTGCCAGTCCATCGAGCCGCCGACGTCGAAGAACATCAGGACTTTCACAGCGTTGCGCCGCTCCGGGCGCATGTGGATGTCTAGATAGCCTTTGTGTGCCGTGCCCCGGATCGTGCCGTCCAAATCGAGTTCGTCTGCCGCGCCTTGGCGCGCAAACTGACGGAGCTTTCTCAGAGCGACTTTGATATTGCGGGTGCCGATTTCGACCCCGTCGTCAAAGTCCTTGAACTCACGCTTGTCCCAAACTTTGATCGCGCGGCGGTGACGGCTCTCTTTTTGCCCAATACGGATGCCGGCAGGGTTGTAGCCGTAGGCGCCGTATGGCGACGTTCCGCCAGTTCCGATCCACTTGTTGCCGCCCTGATGCCGACCTTTCTGTTCTTCGAGGCGCTTTTTGAGTTCCTCCATGATCTTCTCCCAGCCCCCGAGCTCTTCAATGCGAGCCTTCTCTTCGTCAGAGAGGTAGAGCTTGGACATAGCGCGAAGCCACTCTTCCGGAATGTCGGCTTCGACCGTTTCCGAAAGCGACTCCAGGCCTTTAAATACGTGGCCAAAGACTTGGTCAAACCTGTCGAGGTGGCGTTCATCCTTCACCAGCGCTGAGCGGGCCAGGTAGTAAAAGTCTTCGACCTTGCGGCCGGTCACTTCCGCGTTCATCGCTTCGAGAAGTGTGAGGTACTCCTTAAGTGAGACTGGCACTTTGGCTGAGCGCAATTCTGAGAAGAAAGATAGGAACACGCGGCCTCCTCGGGGGATCGGATGCATCGTCGCCGGCCAACACAGGACAGGTGATTGGTGCTGATCACCAATGTCTACATGGAGTTCCCAAAAAGAAAAAGCCGCCCATCTCTGGGCGGCTTTCTCGATTGGAAGTGGCTAGGATCAGAAGTTGATCAAAGCACCGAACTTCACGTAGTCGAAGTCTTCCAGGTCAGGTCCGAGGCCGTTTTCGAATTCCGGCTCTACGTGACGGTAGGTCAACCACATGGACATTGCGGCTGCATCGATTTCCTGGACAACACCAAGACCCCAAAGTTCGCCTTCGGTAAGGTCTACACCCGCAGCTTCTGTCTGACCGTTTTCGTACTCGCCGTAGAATACGGTGTGGCCGAGTGGGTTGAAGCGCTTACGAAGACCAGCTTTGATGTAGTAGGTCTGAGCTTCGGCATCTACGCCTCCGCCGAGATCCTGCTCGAAGTCAGTATAGGCGCCATAGACGAACAGACCGGTCGGGACATGCTGGACGTATGCACCAACCTGGAAGTGTTCGGAGTCTGGAGCCAGCAAGCCGTAGTTCGTGTTCGCACCAGCGAAGCTGTTGTAGAGGCGGCTAGCTTCAGCGTAGGCGCCTGCGACAGCAACCTTGAAGCCGCCGAATTCGCCAGCGTAGCGAGCTGCGACATCCCAGAAGTCGTCTTCGCCCCAAGAGGCCGAGAACGAGAACCCGCCGAACGTCGGTGAGTCGTAACGAACGTTGTTGGTTGGGTAACCGTTACAGTCGTTACAGCCGAAGAAGCCAAGCAAGATGCCTTGGTTCGATCCATCCACAGCGCTGCGTGCCTGGAACCCACCGTAGTCGAACGCCACGAAGTTTGCAGGAACGAGCGAGCCGGAGCCGTCAACCAGGATTGCGGTGTTGTCCGAAGCCTGTGACTGCTTACCGATGCTGACTTTACCGAGCGTATCGCTCTTGATGAACCAGTAGGACTGCAAGACTTCCACGCCGCCGGTCGTGCCGGTGATCAGGTTTGCTCCCTGGGGATTGTCAGCATCGAAGCCCAGCAGGTTTTCATTGCTGTTTGCTTCAAGATGCAGAACGTAACCAGCGTTCCAGCCTGGCGAGATCGTTGCCTGGCCCGTGAACTTCACGTGCGATGCTAGCGTTGTGCCGATGTCGCCAACGTAGGTGTTAGATTCGACGCCATCATCCCAGTACATAACCTGCTGAGCTACCCAGCCGGATACCGTCAAGGAAACTTTACGATTGCCCTTGCGAGCCGTCGTTGCTTCTAGTTCAGCAATTCTTTCTTCTAGATCTGCACAGCAATTCCCCCCAAGGTCTGCTGCGTTTGCGCTTGTCACGGACAGGCCACCTGCGAGGAGGCCGGCCGCCACAAAGGCGCTTAGGCTATATTTCTTCATTCTGCCTTCTCCCAATCTGTAGGTCGTAAAACGTTTGGAGGCTTACTCGACGTCGCGCTTCTGACACTGGGTGCCGTTCCCTCGCCCCGTCACTGGTATGCAAACTACGAGGAACGATCCGACCAGTACAATAAGAAAGCTGCAGAACGCGCAAGGATTGGTCACGCTGTTGCAACGCTGCCACGCGCATATTTAGAAAATCCAATGAAATCAATGGTGCAGCCTCCAAGTGTGAAGGCTGTAATTTGCTGTGGAGGGGGGCAGCAGCGTGCGTTTTAGGGGCAGGTTTTATGAGAATTCGCCGGTGATATGCGGAATCGCTATTGATCAAACGTGGAATCACATTGTGCAGGTCCGGCACCTGACTCGGGGTAAAATGTGCCGATGCAAGAGGCATATTGCCGTTCATTTGTGCTTGGGGCGCAGGAGTTTGCGCGTCAACAGGGCGAGCAATACGACGGCGAAGGCCATGGTGTGGGTCATCAGCACGAGCTGTGGCCGGTCGGTGTAGCTGGCTTGGACGAAGTGCTCGAGGAACCCGGGTTCGAAGCGGCCAGGGGTGCCGTACCAGACGGCATACTGCTGAACCATCGAGTCTAGCAGCAGGTAGGTGTTGGCGAGCGCGTTGCCATTAATCCAGCTGAACAGTGCTATTCCGGCTAGGCCCATGATCTTCGCGACGAAGTTCATGTTCTCGACAGCGCGGTCATAGATAAAGAGTAGCGCGAAGATGGCGATCTGGACGGTGACAAAAAACTGCCAGAGAAAGTCGATCTGCTGGCGTGTGTCGATGATCGCATCGATCATGGCTGGTTCTTCGATCATGGTCCCCCCCAGGATGAGCCGATTACCAAAAGCGCTGATAGAGCCGGATTAGCACAAACGAGCTGGCCAGCGCGAGGCTGAAGATGGTGCTCACCGCAAGATGACACACGTGTTGTGTCCTATGGTGCGTAGCAACAAAAGTTGCCATAATCGCATATTACCAAAGCGCGTTGGGGGATTGGTTATGGCACAAGGAACATTTGCAGTCGTGCAACCGTTCACCACGGCTGCTTGAGAACTCCGATCTCGCAGCATCTGCAACTCATGGAATGAATTGGCGAAAAGTCGCCCACAGCCACCAGTAACGTATGACGAATGCCAAGAAGAGCGCGCGGGTCGACCGGCGCACCATGTTGTTGGGATCCTCTGCTTTGGGGGGGCTGGCTCTGTTGGGCTCACTCGTACGGTCGAGCCCGGCGTTTGGGCAGGGGGCTCAGCCTGACGACATATTTACCGGTGCGCCCAAGGCGTTTTCTCAAGATGCCTTGCGCGGTATTGCGAAGGGCTTGTCGAAATCCGACTTTACCAGGCCGTCGATTGACCTTCCCGAACCGTTCAACAAGCTCTCCTACGATCAGTATCGCGACATCCGCTTCAAGACGGATAAGGCAATCTGGCGGCCCGACCGGCTGGATTTTGAGTTGCAACTTCTCCCGATGGGCTGGCTTTACAGCGTGCCGGTGGAAGTTTGGCTGGTGGAGAATGGCCAGGCCAGGCAGCTGAAGGCCAATGGGGATGTGTTCAATGTCGGACGGTTGCTTGGCTCTTCACCGAAGGAAGCCCCTTTTGGCTTCTCCGGTTTTCGAATCCACGGTCCGCTGAACCGGGCGGACGTCAATGACGAGTATGTCGTGTTTCAAGGCGCAAGTTATTTCCGCGCGATCGGGCGGCATCAGCAGTATGGGCTATCGGCGCGCGGACTGGCGATGGACACGGCGCAGCCGACCGGCGAAGAGTTTCCGATTTTTCGCGCGTTCTATGTTGAGAAGCCGCAGCCGGGCGCGCCCGAGATTATCGTGCACGCATTGCTCGATAGCCGTTCTGTCACGGGCGCCTACCGGTTCGTGATCCGGCCCGGAGATGCGACGGTTATGGATGTAGACGTGATGCTGTTTCCCCGGCGGACGCTGACGCATGTCGGTCTTGCGCCTTTGACCAGCATGTTCTTGCACGGTTCAGCGAACAATCGGGTCAACAGTGACTTCCGTCCGGCTGTTCACGACAGTGAAGGGCTCGCAATTCTCAACGGGAAGGGCGAACGCCTGTGGCGTCCGTTGGCCAATCCAAGGAAGCTGCAGGTGAGCGCTTTCCTCGATAAGAACCCAAAGGGGTTCGGGTTGGCGCAACGGGATCGCGCTTTCTCCGCGTTTGAAGATCTCGAGGCGCGTTATGAGCGACGCCCGACAGCGTGGGTTGAGCCGAAGGGCGGTTGGGGTGACGGTTATGTTGAGCTGATCGAGATTCCGACGGAAGAAGAGATCCACGACAATATTGTTGTCTACTGGAAGCCGGCAAAACCTTTATCACCTGATGTCGCGCACCGTTTCCATTACCGGCTTCACTGGTCCAGTGATGTTCCAGCGACTTGGAGCGGGGCTTGGGTCCACAAAACTTTCGTCGGCAGCATGAAGAAGGCGGATACCCAGCGCTTCGTCATCGATTTCGAAGGCCCTGCTGTGGCCAATCTCAAGGATTTGCCTGTTGCACAGCTCGGTGTCAGCGCGGGAAGGGCGGCCAATTTGGTTGTGCAGCGTCATCCGGAGATTGACGGCGTGCGTGTGGCGTTTGAGTTCAACACCTCCAGCACCGAGGTCGCGGAGCTGCGTTTGGCCTTGAAGAGCGGTGAAAGGGTGATCTCCGAAACTTGGTTGTTCCGGTGGACGCAGGCATGACGGAGCCGGCGCAACAAAACGCCGAAACGAATGCGGTCGTAGTTGTGAAGGATGCGAGCGATCCGGCTTTGCTGGCGCTGCCTGAACACCCGCTGCAGATGCCGCCTCAGGATTTTTCCGAACGCATCTCGATGACACGCCAGACGAAGCGGCAAGGCTATTGGGTGCCGCGAGCGGCTGTCTTTTTTGGTGCGGCGCTTTTGACCGCGGCTTTTGGTTATGAGCTCTACAACGTTTTGTCGGTGGTCCAGGTCACACCGATCCAGCTTGTGTTTCTGATCCTGTCGACGATCGCTTTTGGCTGGATTGGGCTCGGCACGCTGAGCTGTGCGATGGGCTTTCTGCCTTTGTTTGCCGGTGAGAAGGCCGACAGCATTCGGCTCCCGGAGACGTTGTCTCAGCCAGGAGAGAAGACTGCGCTTCTTTTTCCCGTCCATCATGAGGATCCGGCTAGCGTGGCCGGCACGATCAATGCGATCGCGAGTGATCTGGAGGGCCTTGGTTACGCGCGGTCTTTTGATGTTTTCGTTCTGTCCGACACGCGCGGCGAGGCGGAGGGCGAAGCTGAAGAGGCCTCGTACAAGCAGCTGATTGATGCGTTGGCGCCAGTCATCAACATCTACTACCGCCGTCGGATCGAGGCCAAGGCGCGTAAGGCCGGGAACATCAAGGATTGGGTCGAGCGGTTCGGCGGCGGCTATGAGCAGTTCATTATCCTGGACGCTGACAGTGTGATGTCGGGGCAGGCGCTGGTGAAGCTGGCGCTAGCGATGGACCGAGACAATAATGCCGGGCTGATCCAAACCGTTCCGCGAATTATCGGTGGTACAACGCTGCTGCAGAGACTGCAGCAGTATGCCTGTAACGTGTACGGGCCTGCCGTGGCGGGAGGGCTGGCCTTCTGGCATCGCGACCAAGGAAACTACTGGGGTCACAACGCGATTATTCGCACCCGGGCTTTTGCCGAGGCCGCCGGGTTGCCGGAACTGCCTGGGCCAAAACCATTCGGCGGCCATATCATGAGCCACGACTTTGTCGAGGCGGTCTTGCTACAGCGCTCAGGTTGGGGCGTGCATATGGTGCCATCGATCGCGGGATCTTTTGAGGGCGTGCCGCCGAGTCTCGCTGATCTGATTACGCGCGACAGGCGCTGGGCTCAGGGCAATTTGCAGCATCTCAAGATCGTCGGCCGGCGCGGGTTGACCGCCATGGGGCGCGTGCACTTGGCGATGGGCGCGTTTTCTTATTTGGTGTCGGCAATCTGGGCCGCGTCGCTTGCGGTCGGCATCGTGCTGACGCTGCAGGGGCAGCAGCTCATTCCGAGTTATTTCCAAGACAGTAAGACGCTGTTTCCGATCTGGCCGGTGATTGATCCCGGTGCCGCTATGCGCCTTTTCCTGGCGACGATGGCCGTTGTCTTGTTGCCGAAGTGGCTCGGCCTGGTTTTGGAGATCAAGCGCTCGTACCAAGCTGGCGAGCTGTTAGGGACGCCGCGAGCATTTCTTGGTGTCATCGTCGAAACCCTGTTCTCGATGCTGCTTGCACCGATTTTGATGATGACTCAGTCGGCGGCAATTGTGCAGATCTGGCTGGGGCATGACTCCGGTTGGAGCGCGCAGAGCCGATCAGGAAAAAGTATCGGGCTCATGCAAGCGCTGAAGCTTCACTGGATCCATTCGGCGATCGGGGCAATTGTTGCTTTCATTTGTTGGAAGACATCGCCCGGGCTTCTCGTTTGGATGTCGCCTGTGATCTTCGGGTTGGTGTTGTCGGGCTTTGTGCATTGGCTGACTGCCCAGCCAGCTGGACCGGCGTTCTCTGCGCTATTGTCTACGAACGAAGACCGTGATCCGCCTCCCATCGTCACCATGACGAACCAGCAGACCGAGGATTGGCGCCGCCGCTTCGCCGCGGCTTGAAAAAGCGGATTGGCTAAGCTGCCCGAAATAGGTGGATGGCTTCGTCGCGCTCAAACAAATACAAGAGCGTTCGCAGAGCTTGCCCGCGTTCGGACTGCAAGAGCGGATCTGAGGCGATAATCATTTTCACGTCGTCTCGTGCCGCCGTCAGCAGATCTTCGAAGCCAGGAACGTCGGCAACGCGAAACTCAGCGTCGCCGCTTTGGCGCGCGCCCAAAACCTCACCGCCACCGCGCAGCTCAAGGTCCTTTTCGGCGATTTGGAAGCCGTCATCGGTTTCGCACATCATGGTGAGCCGCTTTTGAGCAGTCTCGCCGAGCTGCGGAGCGTGCAGTAGCAAGCAGAACGATTGCCGGTCTCCTCGCCCGACCCGGCCGCGCAGCTGATGCAGTTGGGCGAGACCGAAGCGTTCAGCGTGTTCAATGACCATGATTGTCGCGTTGGGCACGTTGACCCCGACTTCTATCACAGTCGTGGCGACTAGCACTTTGAGTTCGTTGTTTGCGAACGCCTGCATCGTTTTGTCTTTTTGCGTTCCACTCATGCCTCCATGTAGGAGGCCAGCGACGTTCTCACCAAAGATCTGAGCGAGGTGGGCATGACGTTCTTCTGCGGCGGCCAATTCCGATTTCTCAGAACTTTCGATCAGCGGGCATACCCAATAGACCTGTGCGCCTTGGGCGACGTTGGCGCGAATTCGCTCAATGACGTCGGTGAGCCTCTCGGTCGAGGCCATCGTTGTTTTGATGGGTTTTCGGCCAGCGGGTTTGCCAAGCAACTTTGAGACGTCGAGATCACCGTAGTGCGTCATGAGGAGCGTGCGCGGGATTGGCGTGGCAGTCATGACGAGGACGTCAGCGCCACCATCTTTGCCCTTGGACTGTAGCGCTAGCCTCTGGTGCACGCCGAAGCGGTGTTGTTCGTCGATGACGGCCAAGGCAAGGTCCTTGAAGATCACGTCGCTTTGGAACAGAGCATGCGTTCCGATCAGGATGTCAATCTCGCCGGTTTCGAGCCGTGACAACAATCCGCTGCGTGTTTTGCCTTTTTCACGTCCGGTCAGCAGAGCGACTGTTAGACCCGCCTTTTCCGCCAGCGGCGCGATCGTTTCGGCGTGCTGGCGCGCGAGAACTTCTGTCGGCGCCATGATGGCGGCTTGAGCGCCCGCTTCGACGCCGATGGCCATGGCCAACAATGCAACCACGGTTTTGCCTGATCCGACATCGCCTTGCAAAAGGCGCAGCATGCGCCGCGGGGCCTGCATGTCGGCGGCGATATCGGCGACCGCTGCGGTTTGCGAGGCGGTCAATTTGAAGGGCAGGGCTTCGGCAATGCGCTTTCGGACAGACCCATCGCCGGCGATGGAACGGCCGCGCTGGCCTTTGTAATTGTCACGCACCATGGCGAGAGCCAGCTGGTTGGCGAGAAGCTCGTCGTACGCCAGCCTTTGCCATGGGGCGCTGGCGGGTGAAACGTCACCAGTTTCTTCTGGGTGATGCAACCTTGTGAGGGCCTGGGTGAAACTCAACACCGGGGCCATCGTTTCCGCCGACCGGCGCTTAAGCCAATCGGGATGCTGCCATTCGGGAACGTCCGGCAATTTGGTCAAGGCTTCGCGGGATGCTTTTTGCAGGACCTTTCCTGATAAGCCTGCCGTCAATGGATACACAGGTTCGAGGTAGGGCAGGTCTTGGCGCCGTTCCGGCGCGACGATGTAATCGGGGTGGGTCATCTGCAGTACGTCGTTGTAACGCTCGACGCGGCCTGAAATGTAGCGGATCTCCCCTTGAGGCAGCTGGCGCTCTACGAAGGCGCGCTCGGCGTGAAAAAACACGATGTCGATCCGGCCGGTTTCGTCCTCGCAGGAGACTTTGTATGGTGCGCGCCGGTTTCCGCGGGGTGGTGCGCGATGCTTCAGCACGCGCACTTTGAGTGTGACAATGGCGCCCGGCTGGGCAGTGTTGATGTCGGGTTCTGCGCGCCGGTCGATTACGCCGGTTGGTAGATGCCAGAGGACGTCCAATACGCGCGGTTCAGCGATGCCGGGCGGCAAGCTGAGCGCTTTCTTAAGCAGCACGACAAGGCGCGGGCCAATGCCAGGCAAAGATTGCGCTGAGGCAAATAAAGCATTGAGAGAGTTGGGCCGCATCGGGTTTGCGCTGACCTTTAGTCTTCAAGGCCAAAGTTCGGCCAGAACCGCCCTGTGGCACCAGTGGCCCTTTGCGGGCGGGCCCAACACGGCTATACCACGGATTAATCAGCGCATAGAAAGCGTTCGGATCAGGGTGCGTCAAGCGCTCAACAATTTCATCAGACACGGCTTGAGGAATGGAAGACGAGCTGAACATCAGACGCCGCCGCGTCAGATGGCGCGCGAAACATCGCGGCACCAAGGAGATGGACGTTTTGCTTGGCCGGTATGCCGATAGCGCCGTCGACGAGATGAGCGGGGCTGCTTTGGATGAGTTCGAGCAATTCGTGGCTCTGGCTGATCCTGAGTTGCAACGCTGGCTGCTGGATGGCGTGTCCGCAAAAGGTTCGCAGTTTGCTGATCTGGTCGGAAAAGTGCGGCTGTTCCACGGATTGCCGGCGGGCGGACAGGACGACAACAACGAGATTGAGACACGGTCCTGAGAATGACAGCGGCTGAGACCATGGACCGGCAGGACTTGATACTTTCTGGTGTTCCGGAAGGTTTGGATGCGCTTGTGCTCTCCAACCTTCTCAGAGAACCTTTGCCCGATGGTTCGCCGGGGCTGTTATTGCACGTCGCGCGGGACGATCGGCGGCTGGCAGCGCTTGAAACTGCGCTGAAGTTTTTTGCGCCTGAGGCGAAGGTCGTCGCCTTTCCAGCCTGGGATACGGTGCCGTATGATCGTGTTGGGCCGCATGCCGACATCGTTGCGCGGCGCATCACGGCGCTGGCCAAGCTCACTCTGGGCAAGCGCAAGGAACCGCTCATCGTTTTGTCGACCGTCAACGCGGTTCTGCAACGCGTTCCGCCACAAGCCTTCATCCGCCAATCGTTGAAGCCATTGGCTGCCGGGCAGCGCATCGACATGGGTCAGCTAACACAACGGCTGATGTTGGCAGGGTATACGCGGACGAGCTCCGTGATGGAGCCGGGCGAGTACGCTGTGCGCGGTGGCATATTGGACTTGTTCCCGCCTGGGCGAACCAATCCTGTGCGCCTCGACTTCTTTGGTGACACGCTCGAAAGCATCAAGTCCTTCGACGCCCAAAGCCAGCGCACGATGAAGGTCGTCCAGAAGCTGGTGTTGGCGCCCATATCGGAATTGGCCTTTGGCGAGGGTCCGACAGCGCTCTTTCGCAAGCGCTACATTGAGCTGTTTGGTGGCGCGACGAGCGACGACCCGCTTTATGAGGCCGTCAGCGCTGGGCAACGGCACCCCGGCCAGGAGCACTGGCTGCCGTTTTTCCACGAGACGCTTGAGACCATCTTTGACTATGTGCCGGGCGCGCGTGTCAGTTTCGACCATCAGACGGGTGAGGCGATCCAGCGCCGTTTTGAAGAGATCAACGAGCACTATCAGGCGCGCGTAGACTCGCTGGAGACGGCCACGTTCGGGGCGCCGCCCTACAAGCCCGTGCCGCCGGAGCGCATGTATCTCGATGGCGCGTCCTGGGGCAAGATCATCGCCGAACATAAGGCTATACGGCTGACACCGTTCGATGAAGCGGCCGGGCCGAACGTTCGTTCGATGCAGGGCAAAGGCGGACGGACGTTTGCCCCGGAACGACAGGACGTCGACGCGAATGTGTTTGATGCGGTCGTGGCGCATGCCCGCGCGATCCGCGCTTCGAAACGGCGGGTGATCATTGCAGCCTGGACACCTGGTGCGCGTGAACGGCTCTCGGTTCTCTTAAGTGATCACGGCATGAAAGACCTGATGAAGGTCGACAACTACCCAGAGGCTCTATCTTTGCCTGCCGGTGCGACCGCCATGGCCGTGCTCGGTTTGGAGCAGGGCTTTGAGACGCCAGAGTTGGCCGTTATCGGCGAGCAGGACATTCTGGGTGACCGTCTTGTTCGGCCGAGGCGCAAGGCTCGCAAGGCAGCTGATGTTCTGACCGAAGCGACGAGCCTATCGGTTGGCGACCTGGTCGTTCATGCCGATCACGGTATTGGCCGCTTTGCCGGCTTGCAAACCATCACGGCGTTGGGTGCGCCGCATGATTGTCTTGAGCTGATCTATGCCGGTGGCGACAAGCTGTTCCTGCCGGTCGAGAACATCGAATTGTTGTCGCGCTTTGGTGCGGACGAGAGTGATGCACAACTCGACAAGCTCGGCGGTGTCGCCTGGCAGGCTCGCAAGGCACGGCTGAAGAAACGTCTGCGCGAAATTGCCTCTGAGCTCATCAAGATCGCGGCGATGCGGCAGTTGAAGGAAGCGCCGGTATTGGCTCCACCGGCGGGGGCCTATGATGAGTTCGTCGCGCGCTTCCCCTATGAGGAAACGGAAGACCAGGCGGCGAGTATCGATGCTGTTACCGAGGATCTGGCATCGGGCCGCCCGATGGACCGTTTGGTTTGCGGCGACGTCGGGTTTGGTAAGACGGAGGTCGCTTTGCGTGCGGCCTTTGTCGCGGCGCTGAACGGACTGCAGGTCGCGGTCGTGGTGCCGACGACGCTGCTGGCACGCCAACATTACCGTACGTTCGCCGAGCGCTTCCAAGGTTTGCCGGTGAAGGTCGCGCAAGCCTCCCGCTTGATCAGCCCGAAGGATTTGACCGAGGTAAAGGCCGGGCTGAAATCCGGGGAAATCGATGTCGTGATCGGTACGCACGCGCTGTTAGGCAAGCAGATTGAGTTTTCGCGTTTGGGGCTGCTGATTATCGACGAAGAGCAGCACTTCGGCGTTGGTCACAAAGAGCGGCTTAAGCAGCTGCGCGAGGATGTTCACGTGCTGACGTTGTCGGCGACGCCGATCCCGCGCACGCTTCAGTTGGCACTGACCGGCGTGCGTGAGTTGTCCTTGATTACAACTCCGCCTGTCGACCGCTTGGCTGTGCGCACGTACATCTCACCGTTCGATCCGGTGACGCTGAAGGAAGCGTTACGGCGTGAGCGTTATCGTGGCGGTCAAACGTATTATGTCGTGCCGCGCATCTCCGATTTGGACGACGTTGCCGAGTTCCTGCAAGAGGCGGTCCCGGAGTTCAAGATTGCGCGGGCGCATGGGCAGCTCACGCCGACGGAATTGGAAGACGTGATGACGGCCTTCTACGAGGGGCACTACGATATCTTGCTGTCCACGGCGATCGTCGAATCCGGGTTAGACGTGCCAAACGCGAATACGCTGATTGTGCATCGCGCGGATATGTTCGGCCTGGCTCAGCTTTATCAGTTGCGCGGCCGCGTCGGCCGGTCAAAGGCGCGCGCCTACGCGTACTTCACAACGCCGCCGGGCAAGGCTCTGACGGAGGGTGCGGAAAAGCGTCTGAAAGTCTTGCAGTCGCTCGATACGCTGGGCGCCGGTTTCTCGCTGGCATCGCATGACTTGGATATTCGCGGTGCGGGCAATTTGCTCGGTGAAGAACAGTCCGGTCACATTCGCGAAGTTGGGTTCGAACTCTATCAGTCGATGCTGGAAGAAGCTGTTGCTGCCATGAAGGGTGGCGACCTTGAAGGCGCGGACCAGTGGAGCCCAGAGATCGCGCTCGGTACGCCGGTGCTGATCCCAGAGAGCTACATTGCTGATCTACAGATCCGCCTTGGGCTTTATCGCCGCTTGTCGTCTTTGGAGACGCGCGCGGATATCGATGCATTCGCCGCTGAGCTGGTCGACCGTTTTGGCGAGATGCCGTCGGAAGTCGATCATTTGCTCGATGTCATGGAGATCAAGGGGCTGTGCCGCCAAGCCGGCGTTGCGCGGGTTGACGCTGGGCCGAAGGGGGCCGTGGTCGCGTTCTACAAAAACCAGTTCGCCAATCCCGAAGGGCTGGTCCAGTTCCTGCAAAAGTCAAAGGGCAGGGCGAAGGTGCAGTCCGATCACAAGGTCGTCTACAAGGGCAGTTGGGATCTTCCAGAACAGCGGCTTAAGGGCGTTAGGGCATTGGTAGCGGACTTGGCGGGCTTGGCCGGCAAAGCCAAGACCTAAGGCGTCGTCTACGAAAATTACCAAGCACCCAATGAACCTTTGCGTATCTTTCTGCGTTCAGCATTCGCGTCCTCAAGCGACGCTTTGTATGAATTTCGGAAGGATCTATCGATGGACGCAAAATCATTGGCTATTCTGGTCTTGCTGATCGCGGTCGCGGGGCTTGGCTATCTTTATTACGACAGCCAGCAGTCATCCGTGAGCATCAACGCTCCGGGCGTTGATATTCAAGCTAACTAAATACCCAGATCGAGTTGTGAACGGCGGCGGCGCAAGCTTTACGGTTTGCGTTCGGCCGCCTTCGCTGCATCCCACAAAGCATCCATTTCTTCTAAGTTAGACTGCTCGGGCTTGCGTCCGTCGTCGGCGAGCTTCTGTTCGATGTATTGAAAACGGCGGATGAATTTTTGATTGGCGCCGCGCAATGCTTTTTCCGGATCGATCTTGAGATGACGGCCGATGTTGGCCATCACGAACAGCAGGTCACCGAATTCTTCTTCAGCGTGGGCACTGTCGTCTGGGTTGTTCGCGATGGCGTCTCGCAGCTCGCCGAGCTCTTCGTGAACCTTGTCGAATACATGCGTGATGTGCGGCCAGTCGAACTTGACCTTCGCTGCCTTAGCTTGAAGCTTCACGGCTCGTGTCATGCCGGGCATGCTGGCGGGGACGTCATCGAGGATAGACGGTGCCCTGGTGTCTTCCTTGCCTGGATGGATCTTGGCGCGTTCCGCTGCCCGCTCTGCTTTCTCTTCAGCTTTAATCGCTTCCCAGAAACCTTTCGCGGCGCCCTTTGCGCGTGTCTCGGCGTCACCGAACACGTGCGGATGGCGTCGGATCATCTTGCGGGTGATCGCGTCGGTCACATCATCAAATCCAAAGGCATTCTGCTCTTGGGCGATGCGCGCGTGATAGACCACTTGAAGCAGGAGATCGCCTAGCTCGTCCTTCAGGTCGGCTAGATCATCGCGCTCAATTGCGTCGGCGACCTCATAGGCCTCTTCCACGGTGTAGGGGGCAATCGTTTCGAATGTCTGCTGGAGGTCCCATGGGCAGCCCGTTTCTGGCGTCCTTAAA
>JBGTSB010000023.1:33163-39426 GCA_041940525.1 Hyphomicrobium sp. | reverse complement strand
TTTACATCAAGATCGGCGCCACGCGTCCCTATTATGATGTTGCCCTAGCCGTGAAGTCTGGCGCCGACGTCGTCGTGCTTGACGGCATGCAGGGCGGCACGGCCGCCACCCAGGAAGTCTTTATCGAACACGTCGGCATTCCAACGTTGGCTTCCATCCGCCCAGCCGTGCAAGCGCTGCAAGATTTAGGGATGCACCGTAAAGTCCAGCTGATCGTCTCCGGCGGCATCCGCAATGGCGCGGACGCGGCCAAGGCACTCGCGCTCGGCGCCGACGCCGTGTCCATCGGCATCGCAGCGCTCGTGGCCCTCGGCGACAACGATCCCGTCTACGAAGACGAATATCAAAAACTCGGCACCACGGCCGGCGCCTATGACGACTGGCACGAAGGCCAAGATCCAGCGGGCATCACGACGCAAGATCCCCAGTTGATGCAGCGGCTCGACCCGGTGAAGGCCGGACGCCGTTTAGCGAACTACCTAAAAGTCATGACGCTGGAGTTGCAAACCGTTGCGCGCGCCTGCGGTCACAACAACATCCACAATCTGGAACCGGAGGACCTGTGCGCGCTGACGATCGAGGCCGCCGCCATGGCCCGCGTGCCGTTGGCCGGCACCAACTGGATTCCAGGGCAAGGCAATTATTGACGGCGCCAATCCTCAGCGGACGCAACGGAGGGTTACCTCTCAAACACGGCCTTCACACACCCAGAAACGGCGTGCAAACCGGCCGCAACCCCCTGGAAACAGGCGCAAAAGCTCGGCTAACCAGCCCCCGCGAAAATCCGCCGCAACGGAGTGTATGCCAGATCAAGCCAAGCCCGCTTGTCAGCCGCCGCAAACGCCCCTATACCGTCCCCCCAGCGCTCCCTTCGTCTATCGGTTAGGACGCCAGATTTTCATTCTGGAAAGAGGGGTTCGATTCCCCTAGGGAGTGCCAGTTTTCTGCTCCGGACCAGCACGTTGAACGCGCTAGATCACACGAGCGCTACCCTTTGATATCCTCCCCTCACGCGCACGAGATAGATATCCCCAACGTGGTCTCGCGTCGCTGCACCGTTTTCTTGCGGGCCGGCACCGATAGTGGTACCAGCCATTTTGAAAACTTGGCGACGAGAGCTTCGCTATTGCGTCGCCGGTTCCACTGAGCCCGTCTCAGCCGACATTCCATACATCCCTACAATTTGACGATTTGAGCGGCGGCACTGTGCCTGCACGAGCGCGCCAAGCACTGCCGCGCAACATCTGTCAAGGGATTGGCTCGGCACTGACGGGGTGGTAGCGTCCCAGATGCGATACGGGGGTAAGCGTATGAACGATAATAAGCAGCCAATCATCGCGCTGGTGGAAGACGAGGAGATGGACGTCCGCCACTTCAAGCGCCTGGCCAGAAAACACGGACTGAGCAATCCCATCCTGGTTTTCGAGAACGGAGACCAGGCCTTCGCATACCTGCAGGAATGCAAGGCGGATCGCGATCACCCGCCCGTGCTGTTGCTGACCGATATCAACATGCCCGGCATTACTGGTCATGAACTGATCGAAGCGGTTCGCAAGGATAAAATACTGGCGAACCTTGTCGTTTTCGTCGTTTCGACATCCGATCTGCAAAGTGATATCAATAGAGCCTACGCCAACAAGGTCGCAGGTTACATCGTCAAGGACTCTGCTGGGACTTCGCTAGCCGAGAGCATTCAGATGCTTCGCCACTATTGCAGTTCAGTCAGGTTGCCGGGCTACAGCTTCATCACAAAAAGTGCTGCTGTATAGCTTGGTGTAACGGCGCCTTGGCCTCACTCGCCGGGAGCAAACGCCGTGTCCAGCATTCTAGAATACCTGTTCGGCGCGGCTTCATTTATGCCGCACGGTTATTGCCTGCTTTGGCGGCCCGACCTCGTCGCCATGCATGCCGTCGCCGACGCCGTGACCGCCCTGTCCTACTTCGCCATACCCGTTGCGCTCTACACATTTTCCCGCAGAAGGCGCGACCTGGAACACGCTTGGGTGCTGCATCTGTTTGCCGCCTTTATCCTTCTTTGCGGCACAACCCATTTGGTAGGCTTGCTAACACTGTGGTGGCCAGTCTACGGCGCGCACGGCCTGGTTAAACTGGCAACCGGCGCCATCTCCGCGGCGACGGCCATCACTTTGTGGCCTTTGATCCCGAAAGCCGTTGCTCTCCCCTCGCCCGCTGACCTGCGGCTTAAGAACACCGAACTGCAGCACGCGCTGGCGGAAAAGGAGAAGGCGGCCGCCGAATTCGAAACACTGTTCCAGGACGCTCCCGACGCGACCCTCATGGTTGGACAAGATGACCGCATCCTGCGCGCCAACAAGCAAGCGAGCACAATTTTCGGCTACAGCCTGGCGGACCTTCTCAACCTGCCAGCGCAAGACCTGATGCCAGATATTGATGGCGCGACACTCAACACCGCCCCGCAGAACCACCGAATTGGCGCCGGAAGCGAGGTTCGCGGCCTACGCTCGGACGGCACGCCATTTGTTGCTGAATTCAACGCCAGCCCAACCTCACAGGACGGCAAAAACGTCACCTGCGTTTCGGTAAGAGACGTGAGCGAAGACCGGCGCCTGCGCGAGCAACTCGCACAGTCTCAACGGCTGGACGCCATCGGCCGTCTGACAAGCGGCGTATCCCATGACTTCAACAACATCCTGTCAACGATCCTCGCCAATCTGCAATTGATCGAACGCTGCGGACCGTTTGCGAAAGAGCAAATCAAGGTCAGCCTCGACGCCGCGCTCAAGGCAACCTCAAAGGGCGCTGAACTGACCAGAGACCTGCTGCGCTTCGCGCGCCGCGCGCCAGCGCCGCTCACCGTGGTCAACATCAACAACGTGCTGAAAGATGTCCGCCAGCTCGTGTCGACAGCCATCCCCTCAACCACGAAACTTCAGATCGGCGAAGCGCCCAGTGACACCCACGTGCTGTGCGACCAATCCGGTCTCGAAACATCCCTCATCAACCTCGTCGCGAACGCGCGCGACGCGACGGGATTAGCACCGGGTGGAGAGATCAAGCTGTCGGCGTCCGTCCAGACATTCGATACCAAGCAACACATCGGCGGACAGACTATCAAACCTGGCCAATACATCGCTCTGCGCGTCGACGATACCGGCACGGGCATGCACCCAAATACGCTAGCCCAAGCGGCAACCCCGTTCTTCACGACCAAGCCTGCCAGCTCAGGCACCGGCCTTGGACTTTCGCTGGTGGCAGCGTTTGTAAGCCAGCACAACGGATATCTCCTGTTGCGCAGCGAAGTCTCCAAGGGTACGGCAGCAACGGTTTTGTTGCCCACACTGACGCCGGCGCAAGTCGCGCAGGAGAAGGCTGACAGATCAGCTGAAAAGCAACCGCCCGAAGCGGAGCAATAAAAAGCGCATATCAGAGTATTACGCGAAGTCTTCAAACACTTTGCCCGCTGTGCGCCAACAAAACCTACACATCAATGCCGCGTTAACACACCACGCCGGTGTTGATATGCAAATTTGCAATCTTTTGCTTGAAGATGATCAGGATGGTGGCAATCTGATCTGCGTCGGTTTCGGGTCAGCCAGCCATGCTGAATTAGCCCCGATAAAATGGACAAGAAATGCTCTAATAGGGCCTCAGTTGGGACCGCCACGAAACAATAGCCGGACGGGCGGTAACACGGCCGCAACCGGCACGAAGGACTAGATTGCATGGCGCGCGTGCTTATTGCGGAAGACGACACAGACCTCGCCGATACATGGAGCCGGGGCCTACAAGAGGATGGGCATGACGTCACGGTCGTCTACAGCGGTACCGAAGCGGTCGAAAAAATCAAAGAGACGAAGTTCGACGTCATCATCACAGACGTCATCATGCCCGAGACCGGCGGCATCGTCGTAACCGGCATGGCCCGGCTGCATCTGGATAACACTAAAGTCATCGCCGTCTCAGGCTACCTGAACGACATGGCGGGCCTAGCCAAGCTCGACTTTCTCAAGAATCTAGGCGTGAAAAACATTCTGCAAAAGCCGGTTGACCTGAACAAGCTCAGCAGTCTCGTCTCTAAACTGGCGGAAGAAAAGCCTTAGCAAACCAGCCTAACGCGGCCAGTTGAACTTGAAAGTTGTGCCGCGGTTGGTCTTGGGATCAGAGATAACTTCAATCATGCCGCCGTGATCATCAATGACCTTTTTTACAAGTGCCAAACCGATCCCGCTGCCACCCCCAGCGTCCGACTGCTTCAGTTTGCGGAAGGGCAAAAAGATCCGCTGGTGATGCCGTGGGTCAATGCCCGGCCCATCATCGCTAATCTCGAAGGCGGGCACGCCGTTGGACGCAGTCTCAGCCTTCACAGTTACCGTCACAGGCTGATTGTCCGAATGCTTGACGGCATTGTCGACGATATTTTGCAAGACAAGCCTCATAGCAGCCCTGCCCGTCTCTAACGGAGGGAGTGTAGAGTCCACCACCAGCTTGAGCTGATCCTTACGATATAGCCTGCCAATCTGTTGCAGCTCGGCGGAAACATCGACCATCTCGGTTTTGGACTGCGTCGCCTGCAAATTGGAGAACTCGCGCAGATCCGACAGCATACCATCCAGCCGCTCGGTATGTTCCACGAGCATTTTGACATGCTCCTTGATCTCTTCGTCCGCGTTCTCGCGGAGATCTTCCACGATCCACTCGCCAGCATTTCTGATTGCTCGCAAAGGCGCCTTAAGGTCGTGGCTTACGATATCCGCGAACTGCGCCAAACTGCGGTTGGCCCGGGCGATCTCACTGATGTCCACGAACGTCATAACCGCGCCGTCAATTTCTTCCTGCTGCCGGTAAGGCAAGATGCGAAGCAAGAAATCCCGGCCCTCAGCGTTGATGTTCCGCTCTACCGAACACCCTTCGCCAATAACCCGGCTGACAGCCTCATCGAGATCAGGGAACTCGAACCGCGAGGTCACGTGGCCAATTGGCCGGCCAATGTCGCGATCCAAAATGTTGAACGTCGCGGACACAGCGGGCGTGACTCGCCGGATGTTCTTTTCAACATCCAGGAACAGAACACCGATGTTGGTGCTCTCCAGAAGATTGTCCAAGTCGCCCGTGAGGCTGACGAGCTCACCGATCTTGGTCTGATGCTCGGAGCTAACCGTGTAAAGCTCTTCGTTTACAGCATGAAGCTCTTCATTGACAGTCTGCAGCTCTTCGTTGGCCGCCATCATCTCTTCATTGGTCGCCTGAAGTTCTTCGTTCGTGGCCTGCAGTTCTTCATTCGAGGTTTCCAGCTCCTCGACGGTCGTCTGCAGAGTTTCTTCGGAAAAGCGCAAATCCCGCTCGAGCTGGTGGATGCGCTTCTGCAGGAAGTCATGCTGCTCGCCGACGCGATTTTCATCGATGATGGTTGTCTCGCCCTGCACTTCCTTCACTTCCGTGAAGGTGAGCAGGACTGGATTGTCCTCAGGTACCGCTCCAGTACTTAGAACGCTCACTCTGATCGCAACCCCAATCGATTTTTCTTCATTCTCACGCGTGTAGACGACAATCCGCTCAAACTCGTCCTCAATAGACTTTGTCACGCGGTCCAAGCCCGCATTGACCGTCAGCCTCAGCTGATTATCGACAAGATCATTCACCTTTTGCGAAAAGTGGCCGCTTCGGAACGTTAAGAACCGGCCGGCATCACCGAAGACATGGAGAACGTCGCCCTTCTGATTGAGCAAAAGGCTGGTTCCAACAAACTTAGCAAGCATCGCATCATAGATGCGGAACAGCGACGTTCTCTGCAGTCCACCGGCAGTTACGTAGTGTTGGGGTCCCCCTTCTCCGGGTCCAGAGTCTCTCCCAGCAGCGAACTCTGGCTTTTGTTTCACCGACGACAGCGGCAAAAGACGCGTTGCCTCAAGCAATCGAACGTTTCGACGCTTCCGGAATATGCGCCAGCGCGAGTCTAGAACATCAAACTCATCGCTGAAGTCGCCCAGAGACTCACTCGGCCCAAGGAACAACGTCCCACCCTGCCGCAAGGCAAAGTGAAACATTGCGATGGCTTTGCGTTGCGCTTGCTCGTCAAGATAGATCAGAAGGTTCCGGCAACTCACCAGGTCCATGCGCGTAAAAGGCGGATCCTTGATCAAGTTGTGCTTAGAGAACACGACGAGCTCGCGAATTTTTTTTACGAGCTGGAAGTCATCGCCATACCGCTCGAAATATCTGTCACGGATATCTTCCGGGATATCGGACAAGGCACTCGGCGGATAGACGCCGCGGCTAGCCAA
>JBGTSB010000023.1:0-33104 GCA_041940525.1 Hyphomicrobium sp. | reverse complement strand
CTTCAATGAGCGGGGATGAATATCCGTTGCAAAGATGCGCGCACGCAGGTCGCATTTTAGTATACGCGCCCGCTCCGCCAGCAAGATAGCATGAGAGTAAACCTCCTCACCGCTAGCGCAGCCTGCAACCCACAGTCGAACATCGCGGCCCTTGGACATGCGCGTACCAAGCTCAGGAATACAACGCCCAGCAATGGTATCGAACGCAGCCTTGTCCCTGAAAAACGCTGTCACACCGATTAGGAGATCAATATAGAGAGCTTCCAACTCTTCGGGATCGTTAGCCAAGGCGACCGCATAGTCGCTCAACTCCTTGTGCTTGGCCATCTCCGACCGCCGGCGAATTCTTCGGCCAACCGTCGTCGTCTTGTAGTAGCCAAAGTCCAGTCCAAACCGCATTTGCAATAGCCGGATGATCTCCTTGGCGGGAGACGATAGGTCCAACTCAATAGCGTCCGGGGTCTGTTCAATGACCTCTCCGTTAACAACGCGCTGCAACAACGCTGGCAGTCGAGTCGGAGGCGCAAACAGACACTGAGGCACGCGCTCGATCACGGAGCGCGGCATGCTCTCAAACTTTGCGGTAAGCGGGTCTTGCGCCAGAACGGTTCCACCGGCTTCGGCGATAGCAAGCGCGCCGTTCGTTCCGTCCGAACCTGTGCCCGACATGACAATGCACACCGCACGATCCCCGGCATGAACCGCGAGCGATTCAAAAAATCCGTTGATCGGCAGATTAAACTCCCGATGTTCGCCTTCTCCAAAGACACGGAATTTGTCGCCATCAATCTCAAGTGTTGAACGTGGCGGATTAAGATAAATGACATCCGGCTCTATGAGCATCCCGTTTTCAACGCGGCGAATGACGAGGTTGGACTTCCGGCTCAGCAGCTCCGGCATCATGCTGCGGAAGTCAGGCGACAGATGCTGAACGATGACATAAGCAAACCCGGTTTTTTCGGGAGTCTCATGAAAGAACTGTTCTATCGGCTCAAGACCGCCTGCGGATGCTCCAATTGCGACAATCCGGATTCCAGACGTGTTCCCCGCACTCCGCTTCGCCGTGGGCGGCGCCGTTGTTTTGGTACTGCGTTTGGTGCGCGGTTGACCGCGTTTGGCTACTTTCGAGCGTGCCTTCGCCATACGGCAGTGCCTGTCCCTACAAATGCATGAATTTCTATAGAGTTATGCTAGCACGCGGATACGGCTTATGCCACCAAGGTACGAATTGCCGCATCGTGTGACCGTAAAAATACACGCGTTTTCAAACTCTTGGCGGGCAAAAAAATATCACCAATTTTCTTACGCACGATTATTGCGCGCCGCGTTTGTGTCTGGCATATGACGTGCCTCGCGGCTGACAGGGCCGCAGTTAACGTGATCTTGTTTCGGAGGGGAAATGAGCGACTCGTTGAATGATTCAAGGGTTGTTGAACTGCTATGCGAAGAAGTCCTTGGGCGCTTGCAAAGGCTTCGTCGCGAACAAAAAGACGCGAACATTGAACCACTGGCGCACACACGAGAACTCCTCCAGTTAAGCGCCACGCTTCGTCAGATGTCCGCGCAAACACGCATTCGCTCGCAAGCAGCCCGGGCTGCCGCCATCGTTCTTTCCGGCGGTGCTGAAACCGAGCAAATTGCCTGACCCACTCTGTGAGCCCTCACATCCGCGCTGTGGTTCCTCGCTATGACGAGGATCCCGCGCAGGGTCATCAAGACATAAAATGCTGGAAACATCCTGAACACGGCTGCACTTAGCCTTTGACAAGTGCGGTGTTACAAATTTTCCACTGATTCGACTGTCCACAACAATTGTGGGGCGCGACCCAGTCCAAGGTTGTGCCACGCCGTGTCTCTATGTTCGATTGGTGCCCGGAAGTTTCGAGGGAACTAAGCGTACATGTTTTGAACATGTAAAATCGGGGCGCGTATCATGCTGGATGTTTGCGGAACGCACGACACGTACAGGCACGGGCAGTCGCGAAGCTCGAAGACAAAAGAGAGCATCAATGTTCTCGTTTTGGATGACAGCTACGCTGACTATGACGCGATTAGGCGATCACTCAATCGCATGGACATGATCAAGGCATCGGTCACCCGAGCCAAGACAATCGAAGATGCAAGACGAGTTTGCTCCGAAGATGTCTTCGACGTTGCCTTCATCGATTACGATCTTGGGATCGATTCCGGCATAAGGTTTCTTCAAGAAATTGGCGGGCGCGGTAGCCAGATGTTGCCGATCCTCGTCACGGGCCTGCCCGACACCAGCGTTTTAGACATTGCGTTGGATGCTGGCGCCGTTGGCCTCATTAACAAAGCCGACATTTCACCAACGCTGCTGGAGTCGACGATCCGGTCAGCTTATTATTCACAGCACGTTGAAAATCGGCTGCACAAGATGATCGCGGCGCTCTAGCCCGAAAAGGTCCGGCATTTTTTGCGGACCGCTGTGTAAATTTTTTGAGTGAAGGTTTTGAGTCAATCCATGATCGACTTCAATCCACCAATCAGAGAATAGGTGCAACGCGGCCTGACGCTTTCCTTTGGCCTGGCCGCATTGCACCTTCCCCACGAGACTAAGGCGAAAGTCTCGTGCCAGAGCAGCCTAACGGCTGCTCATCCTGCGGCCTGCCCAATGCGGGGTAGGGCAGGCCGCAGAAACTTCAAATTTGGCACCAAACCTATGTCCACGTATTCCACAAAGGCGTTTCGTGGAATGCGTGTCCACATTTCCTGATCAAAGCCTCATACACAGACACTGGCTCAGGATACGCGCGCCAAAGAGGGCGTCTTACTCAACTCACACTTACTCCCAACACCACGAACGCATACTTACTCACGACAAACGCAACTGACGCATCACAAACTCAACAAACGCATACTTACGCAACTTACTCATACGCTTTACAAACTCTTACACTCTCTAGCCGTCCAAGGATTGGGATGGAGGGCGACTTCACGGCAGACACATCAAACGGGGACTTGAGGCGATGCGTCTGCCGTGAAAAGGGTTTGCCGCTCATTGACCGGCGCTTCGTGATGGCACTTGGCACGGCCAGAGCGAGCCGATGAGACAGCGGCAGCTGGAATTGTGATAGACGCAATATCACTTTCGACACCAGCATCACTGCTGAGCGAAAGCTCTGCGCCAGCGGGTTCAAGCAAGCACATCCCGCGGGCAATAAGATCGGCGAACTCTGCATCGAACACGACCGTATCCGTCGCCGGCTGGTCGGCGCGCAACACCATACTGACCGTTCCACCATCTTCCTGCGATGCCAAATCGATCAACAAGCGGCCCCCGCGCGGAACACGCTGCAAGCAAGCAGCGAGAATGTCCGTCAAGCTCCGACGCAATAGGCTTTCGTGCACCTGAACCATTAAAGGTGCTTCGGCATAGTCCACTTCGATCCGCACCTGGCGCTGACCACAACCCGGATGCAGGAAGTTTGTAGCGTCAAGCAGTACAGACTGTAGGTCGCAAACCGCCGGAACTGCCGACGTACTGGTGTTTGGCGCGACGACGACATCGCAATCCGCAAAGAAGTTCATCAAATCATCAGCAACGAACCGGAGCTGACGTGCCCGCCGCGGAAGGTTCGTCTCGGCGTTGCCGTCGACAACGCTGCGCTCCATGGCTTCGGTCTTCTCCAGAATTTCTTCCAATGCGGACTGGATGTAGGCCGAAATCGCTGGATGCCTATTGCTTGTCGCCAGTGTCCGTGCTGTCGCTTCGGCATCAGCCGTCCGCGCCTTGAAGTTCGCTAGCCGGTATCGCTCCAAGATTGCGTGGCGCATCGTTGTTTCGAGATGCCACGCGTCCAGCTTGTATTTGCTCACACTCGCAGTCACACCATTCAAAATCGCATGGTGATGGGTCGAGGGAATGAGCTGACCGGTCAGGAGTATTGCTGCGCAGTGCGGGTGGCCATCAATGAGCTCAGGCACGAGATCGGGGCCACACCCCTCATCAAGATAATAGTCAACAAATACAACATCGAATGACTTATCGCGAACGGCATGCCTGGCCGCTTCCATGGTTTCAGCAAATGTCAGATCGATTTCGAAACCGCGCACTTGGCTCATCGTGCGCTTGATCATGCGGCGGTCAGCCGGATCATCCTCAAGCACCAACACCGACAAGGCTTCCGGCTCTAAATGACCTTCATGCCTTTCCTGTCTCTCGTCCATTGCCAAAACATGTGACACAACACACCTCCACGCGCACACCAAGCCCCTAGAGACTCGCGCAGTTCACCAAATTGTAGGAAGAAATAGAGCTGAAAGAGAGGGCGCACGAAGGAGGGCAATAAAACCCTGAGAGGGGCGCCGAAGCAGCTCAAGCCAAATTGTTAAACTCACCATACGGGACAGCCCGGCGGCTTGGCAACAATCAGCCAACGCCTCAAAGGCATCCTCTTGTGGATAAGTAATAATTCATCCTTCAAGGGATTCGCCCGCGCCACTCACGGCGCGCTTCAAGGCAAACGCTAAGTCGATGGTCGAGCATGGCTTAAACAACATCGGCCCGGTGACATCACCCATCTCATCATCTGAGAACCCCGTGTAACCGGACATATAAATCACCGGAACCTCGGGCCGCAGACCGCGCAAGCGCTGCGCCAGCTCAAATCCGCCCACACCACCCGGCATCACAACGTCAGTCAGCAACACGTCACAGGCTGTCCCGCCTTCCAGCTTCGTCAACGCCTCCGCACCGTTCTTGGCCGTCTGCGTCTGGTAGCCCAAGGACTCAACAACGTCCGTCAACATGCTCAGCAGCGCCGGCTCGTCTTCGACAACCATAATAGTCTGGCCGCCTCCCGGCTCTGGCGCCTCTCGGGCCACTGGCGCCTCTCGCAGATCGCCGGCGACGCCGCGCGGCAATAGCAGCCGCACCGTTGTACCGAAGCCTTCTTCAGAATAGATGCGCAGCTCCCCACCAGCCTGCTGCACAAAACCGTAGACAATCGACAAGCCAAGTCCCGTGCCCAACGTCGCGCCCTTCGTCGTAAAGAACGGATCGATCGCGCGGCGCTTCACCTCTTCGCTCATCCCCGCTCCATCATCCGTCACAGAAATCTCGACATAGCGGAACGCTTTGCCGTCCGAACGGTGCTGATCCTCGTCGCGCTCCTTGTCGAACCCCTTGGCGGCAAAGCTTTCGTTATCGAAGTGCGCCTGCGATACCGCGCGTGCTTCTAATGTGATCTTACTACCCTTGCTGGTCCGTAAAATCGCATCACGCGCATTCAGCACGAGATTGAGCAGTGCGTTTTCCAGCTGAGCATGGTCGCAATACAGGTAGAGCGGTGCGTCGGGCGCAATAACGCGTAGCTCAATGTTTGCTTCAATCGTCGTGCTCAACAAGTGTTCCGCATCAACGAATACATCACTGACAAGCTTGGACTCCGCCCGGCCCGGCTGTCGCTTCGCGAACGACAAGAGCCTTGCCGTCAGCTGACCGCCACGCGTTGCTGCCTTCAACCCGATGTTCAGGACGCGCTCGGTCGCATCGGCCACGCCTTGCCGAAGGCTCAACTGAATAGCGTATTGAACCGTCGCTAGGATATTATTGAAATCATGCGCGATGCCGCCTGTCAGCTGGCCCAGCGCTTCCAGCCGGCCCGAGCGTTCAACCTGCTGACGCCGCAATTCCAGATCCGAGATGTCGGACAACGCCACCACCGTATGAATGGGCGATCCAGCACGCGAGACATTGGCGCTTGAAATCCGCACATATCGCTGTAGCCCCTTAGCGCCCCGTGTCATGATTTTGACTTCGTCGCGAAGTTTTTCGCCATTGAGCGCCCGGCGGAACGGGTCCGCCTCTTCATTCAGAGGCGCAAGCGTCTCCGCGTCGAGGAACTGGATCGTGTCCGGCCATTCAAAGGGCGGCGATTCAGAAATTCCCCCGAGCATGTGTCGGGCCACCGGATTGGCCAGCAACACTCGCCCATCTTCATCCAATGCCACAATGCCGTTTATAGCCGTGTCGATGACCGCCTGGATCTTCCGGTTCAAATGAGTGATCTGCTCCGCCTGCTCACGCTGGCGCAGCCTATCTTGGTAAAGATACAGCAACGTGCCCGATGCCAAGGCGGCTAGCAGCACCGTGAGGACCGTCAACCATCGCCTTTCGGTGTAGAGCGTTGCGCGCTTACGGGAGATGTCTTGAATCAGCGAGGAGAAAAAGCCGGCAAGGTCTTTGATCGCTTCATCATCTGGAATGCGAACAAGCTGGTCTCGCTCCATACTGCTCAAAGCTGGGTCCAGCGCGGCAAGTTGATCAGTCTTTTCGGAGTAGACTTGTAGGGTCTCCCGCAAGTCTGCAAAATCTGCCGTTAGCCCGAAGTCCCGCGAGAGCTGTTCAAGCTCCTCCAATGTAGCCATCGCATCATCAAGTTTCCGGCGCGCATCCTTTCGATACGCAGGCTCGGAAGGCCTCAGAACGGCATTCTTGAAATCGTGGATGAACCCACCGTAGCCAATTACCCTTTGAAATTTTACGGCCTTCAGCACGATGGAAGACTGCACTTCAACGAGACGCGAATAGTGCCGCCCGAAGTCAAAGGTGAAAAACACCATCGCCGCCAGCCCCGCGAATGAGGCGAGACACATGATCAGAACTTTGTCCCGGCGGGTCGCCGCAAACACGAGGGCACTCTCCTATACGGTCTCGGCCAACTAAGCCGCCAGACGTTGCAAACCGGAACCATTGGGCACAAATCATCCGCGGACAATTGCTCAGCAGTCCAGCATGGTTTAAAAGTTACAAAATCACGCTGGATTAGATGAGTACAGCATTTTAACCCTCCCCCGTCATCGTGAGGGCCCTAACATCGTCATCCAAACGCAAAACAGAGAAGCGCCGTGCCCAAAATCCTTCTCGTAGAAGATGACATTGATTTAGCCGACGTGCTCGAGATCGCACTAACCAGTGAGGGACATGACGTCGAACGCACGCACGACTATGCTCAAACAGCCCAACAACTGCAGCGTAAGAATTATGCGGCGGTTATCTTAGACGCCAGTATGCGAGCCGGCCCGGCTGGAGACCTTGTCGACCTTGCAAAAACCAACGTAGTTCTAATTTCAGGCCGCTTTGACCAGATGACAAACTCAGAGACGTCTTCACAAGTCGTCTGCGCTCGTTTGGCTAAACCCTTTGATATAGACAAATTCATCGAAACAGTAAGTTCAGCATGCCAGTGATGGATTTTGCAAAATCTATCACTAGAATCAGATAATTAAGATCAAGCAATTTGTGCAGGCGCTGCCACATTCGAAGGCCTCAGCAAAGTTCAAGCGTCTAGCCTGCCGCCCATAACGCAATCCTTGCGGAAAGGACGGGACGGCCATGCAATCGCTCTTGGAGTACCTATTTGGCGCGGCATCCTTTATGCCCCACGGCTTCTGCCTGCTTTGGCGGCCGGATCTCGTCGCAATGCACGCCATATCCGACACCATCATAGCAGTCTCCTATTTCGCGATCCCATTGATGATCTACCGGTACCTGCACTCTCGCAAGGACCTGGACTTCCCTTGGGTTTTGCACCTATTCGCGGCCTTCATCCTACTATGCGGCACCACCCATCTCATCGGCCTGCTCACGCTCTGGTGGCCAGCATACGGCCTGCAGGGCCTCGTGAAAGCGTCTACCGCAATCGTATCAGCGGCTACGGCCTTCCTGCTGATCCCGCTGATCCCCAAACTCATGACCATGTCGACACCGGCTCAGCTGCGCGAAAAGAACCGGAAACTCGCCGATGCCATCGTCGCACAAAAGCATGCACTGGATGAATTTGATTCCCTCTTCGAATCCGCGCCCGACGCAACGCTCATCATGAATGCTAGCGGCGAAATCCTCCGCGCCAATTGGCAGGCCTCCAACTTGTTCGGCATTCGACAAGAAGCGTTCGGCGGCACCCACATTATCGACATCCTGAGCCCCTCGGATGGAGACGCCTCCTGCACGCTTCTGAACGAGCTCAAAGGTGCGCATAACCAACAACAGTATCGCGACGCCACCGGCATTCGCGGGGACGGTAGCTCATTCCCGCTGCGCGTATCATTCAATGGCATACAGTATAAGCGCCAGCCAGCAACGATCGTGGCAATGCGCGACACGACGGACTGGTGGCAGGCCATGGCCGAGCGTGAAACGCTGATCGACCAGCTCGGCGAAACGAACGCGGCACTGCGGGACTTCACGCGCATTGCCTCTCACGACATGCGGTCGCCCTTGAACGTCATTGAAGGCATGAACAGCTTGATGTCGGAGGCACTGGACAACAACGACGACGAAGAAGCAAAATTCCTCAGCGGCCGTATCGCTAAGGCCTCCGGACGTCTGTCTGCCCTGCTCGAAACCCTGCGCCAGTACAATTTCATCCAGGATGCGGAGCCAAAGTTCGAGAAATGCTCGCTGGATGAAGTGGTCGGAGAGGCCGCTGACAGCCTCGGCACGGAGATCGAGAGAACCGGAGCCAAAATCATGGCGAACGCGTTGCCGGACGTGAATGGCGACAAGCCCCAACTGATCCAGCTGCTGCAAAACCTCATCGGTAACGCCATCAAATATTGCGACTCTGAAACGCCGCAAGTGACCATCGGCGCCAACTGTGCAGGCGATCACTGGCAAATTTCTGTCACCGACAACGGCATCGGCATCGCTGAAGAGTACGTAAACAAAATCTTCATGCCCGCCGTGCGCCTTCACACCAGTGAAGAATACGAGGGTACAGGCCTAGGACTTGCCACTTGCAAGAAAATCGTTGAGCGCCACACAGGATCAATCTGGTGCGAGTCCCGCGAAGGCAAAGGAACGACGATACACTTCACCATCCCAAAAGCTGGCACCAAGTCGCAAAACCAGGCGTCAGCCGGCGTAAGCCACGCTTAAGATGCGCACGGACGGCACTGATTGCCCGTCAATTTCATGACACTTTCTGTCGACAATTCCCGGCCTTTGCCGTAAAGGCATCAAGCTTCTAGCCTGAAACGCAAAGGGTCATCAGCTTGACTGAGGCGACAATCCTTCACTGGGCCGGCGCACTAGCGGCCGTGATCTTCCTGCTGGCGGGGCTCTTGGTGCTGCGCAGCCGCTGGGCGAACCGGAAATCCGGCCGCTACAAAGTCTTGGCCGGCTGGGCGCTGATCTTCGCGGGTTTTCTCATCTTCTCCCAGGTCTGGAGCGGTGAGCTTGGCACCGCCTTTGGCCTTCTCGCAATCTCTGCCGTTGCCTACGCCTTAATTGCCGCGACCGTGCAACGTAGAACCACCGGTCCGCGCGATACATCGGACCTCGCCCTTGAACCCGAACAACGGCCGACGAACTGGCCACGAGCCATCGGCAAAAGCCTGCTCGCCATCGTACTGGCCGGCATCGCCTCAATCGGCCTCGGCGTTGCCTTCGCGGTCTCCATGCCAATGGACGCACCCGACCGTATTGTCATCGGCGGCATTCTCGTGCCCGTCCTCTGGGGTGCCGGCATGGCCTGGACGCTCAGCGATCCGAAACTCATACGCGCCACGATCATCCTGGTCTGTCTGTCCGCCGCCGGATATGGCATAGCCTTCCTGCCCAAGGTGCTAACCTGATGAATGTCCACATCGCAAAGACCACAGCCAAGCGCCGCCCATTCCTGCCGCCAAATTTTGTGCGCGCCATGTTGGCCGGCCATTCAGCGCTTGGGCTGGCCTTTGCCGCGCTGATCTACATTGTCTGCCTGAGCGGAACGATCGTCGTCTTTATGTTTGAGCTGCAAAGGTGGGAACAACCGACATCCCCTCTCATCTTCCAGCCAGCATCAACTTCGGCCATCGGCGCAGTCACTCAACAAGGCTACGCACAAGCCGTCAAAGACAACGGCGGCCACGATCTCACCATCCTCGGGCCCAGCTGGCGCGATCCGCGACTGTCCGTTCATTACCACGACCATGAAACCGGCGTGGAGGGCAGTTGGCTAGCGGATGCGGACGGCAACCTGGTGTCGCGCATCAAAGCACCCTGGACCCACTTCATCACAGACCTTCACATCCACCTTCACCTGCCCAACACTTGGGGTCTGTTTCTCGTCGGGCTAACCGGTGTAGCGCTTTTATCTTCCATTGTATCGGGCGTGCTTTCGCATCCTCGCATATTCAAGGACGCCTTCGCCTTCCGCTGGGGTGGTTCTCGCAGACTCCAGGAAGCCGATCTGCACAACCGGCTCAGTGTCTGGGGACTGCCGTTTCACATCGCGGTCTCCGTGACCGGCGCGCTCTTGGGGCTATCGACACTCGTGGTCGGCGTGCTGGCGCTAGCTGCCTACGACGGCGACTCCGAGCGGGCATTTGCCGAAGTCCTCGGACCACGGCCCAGCGCGGATGAAACGGCAGCGCCGATACCTGACCTGCAGGCCATGATCCGCTCGATCCAGGAACGCAAGCCAGAGGCTGTTTTTGCAAACGCCAACATCCAGCACATCGGCAAAGCCGGACAAATCGCCTCTGTCGGCATGAGCACGCCAGGTCACCTAGCCTTCGCCAACGCGTACAATTTTGATGGCAACGGCAAACTGCTCGGTGATAACGGCGTCGAAGAAGGATCAATCGGAAAACAAATCCTTGGCGCGCTGCAACCGGTTCATTTCGGCTGGTTTGGCGGCATGCCCGTAAAACTGCTTTACGGCATCCTCGGCCTAGCGTTAAGCGTCGTGACCTACACCGGCGTCACAATTTGGCTTGCCAGACGGCGCGATGCCGGACGCCCTGCTCCTCACTGGGAGCGCATATGGACAGCCGTCGGTTGGGGCCAGCCGCTCGCAATCGCAGGGTCAATCATCACGGGCCTGCTAACGGCGTCCGACGCGCTGATCCTGACCACTTACCTGTTGCTGACACTTGCGACGCTTGGCCTTTCGATCATCATGAAAGGCACTGGCGCGGTCTCCTGGATCTTCAAAACAGGAACCGCAGTGCTACTCACCTTCGCCGCCTCAACGCACATAGCACTGTGGAGCGACAAAGCCACTGACCCTATGGCACTCTACGTCAACGTGGCAATCGTCGCTTGCGTTGCCGGAATAATCCTGACTCTACGGCAAAAGCCCATCAATTGACCCGGAACGTCCGTTTCGCGGGACTACGAACCGGTAACTTGTCAGTCGGTGGCAATTTCCGGCACAATGTCGGATGCTCTACTGTCCGGTCATAATTCAGGGTCCAGCGCGGCAATGATTGCCAAACCACTTAGTTTCATAGCCGCCGCCGTCGCTGCCACTATAAGCACGGCGGCAGCAGCTCACGCCGATACAAGCGCTATTCGCACTCAGATCATCGCGCACGCTAAAACATTGGCCACCAGCCCCTACCAAGAACCGGAGCGCCATCCAGCCGTTTCAGCCATCAGCTATATTGACTACCTCGGCATCCGTGTTCGGCCGGGAAACCAGATTTGGGCCGATCGAGATCTTGGCTTTGAGATCCACCCGATGCCATTAGGCTCGCGTTTTGACACCCCGATCCGCATCTACCGCGCAAAAGATGGCGTGTTCTCGCCTGTCCAAGTGCCAGCCGGATACTACCAACACAATCTGCCGGAACGCAAAATTCCACCCAAGGCTAACCTCGGCATCTCCGGGTTCCGAGTAACCGCCCCCCTCAACAATCCTGAGATGATGGACGAGGTCATTGTCTTCCAAGGTGCGAGCTACTTCCGCGCGCTTTCGACCGGACAAAAATATGGTCTCTCCGCGCGCGGGCTGAGCATTGATGCTGGCCAACCACGCAGTGAAGAATTTCCCCGCTTCACAAGTTTCTGGATCGAAGAACCTGACAGTCCGGACCGGCTCGTCTTCCATGCCTTGCTCGACAGCCCCTCGGTGACAGGCGCCTACACCTTCACAGTTCACCCCGGCAACCCGACGACCGTTGACGTGCTCTCGGCCTTGTTTCCCCGGCGCGAACTGACCACCACCGGCATCGCACCGCTGTCCAGCATGTACTACTACGCGATCGGAGACGGCTTTCACCACAAGACGGACTATCGCCCGCAAGTCCATGATTCAGACGGACTGCTGATCCGCAATAGCAATGGCGAGCAGATCTGGCGCCCGTTGCGCAACACGCAGGCGCTGCGCGCTAGCAGCTTTGGAAGCTACGCCCCAGCGGGCTTCGGCCTTATGCAACGCCAGCGCGACTTCACACTCTATGCGGATCTGGAGGCGAACTATCATGAGCGTCCGAGCGCCTGGATAGAGCCGACAAACGACTGGGGCGCAGGGGCAGTTGAGCTTTTCGAAATTCCAACCGAGAGCGAAGTTCACGACAACATTGTCGCGCAATGGCGGCCGGAACGACCTCTGCAGCCGCGCAAGCGCTACGATTTCAACTACCGCCTCAGCTGGCCAAATGATGTCAAATCAGATGCATTGGCCGCAACTGTGAACTGGAGTCGCTCCGGCACACCAGACCAGCCAGCCATCAATCAAGGCGTGCAACGGTTCGTGATCGATTACAAACTCAACGAGACAGTAAGCGACGCTCCAACGGCCATCGTCAACGCGACCGACGGAACGGTCTCGTCCGTCGCCGTGCAGCCTAATCCTATGACGGATGGATTGCGCGTTTCCTTTCTGTTTGAACCAGGCCAAGCCAAGATGGTGGAACTGCGATGCGAACTCGGCGGCATCAACGGTAAGGATTCTGAAGTTTGGCTCTACCAATGGACCCGCACAGAAAAAAATCCGTCCTAACAGACCGGGGCTCCACGAGAGTGCAACGCACAATCAAATTTCCTGGACAAACGCGTCAGGCGCGGTAGCGTCGCGCTAGCAGCAATCTTGCATAGTCAGTCGCACGCTGCTCATCACATTGCGGCTGTCGTTTGGGACTGCGGGCATTCAGGTGCCTTGCTCCTAGCGGAACGCGCGACCGGTATCGCGCACGCGGGTACCCAAGGAATGAACCCACATATATTGTCTGGCAGAAGCGTTCTCGTTGTTGAAGGCAAGAGCGACGAAGGCACGAAGCTGCGTTCATCGCTCGTCCGCCTTGGCGCGGCCGTTCATGTTGTCGGCAACGTCCATACCGCAATGATGCTCATGAAACGGAAAAGGATAGATGGCGCAATTCTCGACTGCGTCGAGCATGGCGCGTCCTTGCCATTATGTTCCCAGCTCGCTGAGCTTAACGTGCCGTTTATGTACTACGGCGGCGTGCTCGGCGGTGGCACGGACGACACTGCGGGCTGCATGGCCGAGCTGATATCTGTTGCCAACACAGCCAGCCATGAAAGGACGTCGGCAGCGGGGAGGGCACCTGCCGAAACCGGCCGCTCCTAAACGGCCGGACGGCCGGCGGAATGGACGGGCCATCCGCCGGCCATTTCCTCGTTAGTTATACTGCAACCGGTCGCGCTGAACCTTGGCAGCAAGGCTGTTGTCCGGAACGTTCGTCGCAGGCGCAAATGAGCTTGCCGACCCGGTTACGCCCGGATGATCTTGCATGGCTTTCTGAGTAGCAGAACCAGAGGACGGAATAGCCGTGGGCTGCGCGGTCACGCCAGCGCCAGTATGGCCGGGATGATCTTGCATGGCCTTCTCAGTGATGTTCTGAGCAACAGCAGCCGAAGACGTCAGGGCGAACAGAACCGCCGCAAGAAAATGCGTTTTCATAACTAACCTCATGTGATGATGGTGTGTTGACGTTTAGCGTTTTCGCTGCGCCTTGAGCGGCCGTCTCATGTGCGAGCTTGATAGAGGTTCGCACGCGCCTGCCGTTTTGTTACACGGCCCAGCACACAACATGAAAATTAAGTATGAGGCTTGAGGAAACCCACACGGCGAACCTATCCGCTGGACAACCGTTCAATCGCGGCCCCACAACGCGATAGCTTCTGTTCCAGCTGCTCAAAGCCGCGGTCCAGATGATAAACGCGATTGATGATCGTTTCGCCCTCGGCCATTAGACCAGCTATGACCAAGCTCACCGAAGCGCGAAGATCTGTCGCCATAACGGGCGCACCGCGAAGCGACTTCACACCTTTTATCGTCGCCGTATCACCGTGAAGCTGAATGTCCGCACCTAACCGCACCAATTCTTGAACGTGCATAAAGCGGTTCTCAAAGATCGTCTCACGGATAACGCTCGTACCAGCCGATCGCGTCATCAGTGCCATGAGCTGTGCTTGCAGATCGGTTGGAAAGCCAGGGAACGGCTGCGTTTCAATCGTCACCGGTTCAATGCTCGCGCCGTTGCGAACGATGCGGATGCCGCCGTCAACGTCAGTCACTTCCGCGCCGGTCTCAGCAAGAGACTCCAGCGCATTAGCAAGCAGATCCCGTCGCGTTCCCATGAGAGTGACATCACCGCCCGTCGCCGCAACCGCGAACGCGAACGTTCCGGTCTCGATGCGATCCGGCAGAACGGCATGCACCGCGCCTTCCAAACTGTCTTGCCCCTGCACATGCAGCGTTGATGTCCCGATCCCTTCGATCTTGACACCCATCTTGGAAAGACACTCCGCCACGTCGCCAACTTCAGGCTCGCGCGCGGCGTTCTCGATAACAGTCTCCCCCTTCGCCAAGGCGGCGGCAAGCAACACCTGATGCGTCGCGCCTACGGAGACCTTGTTAAATTGAATGCGTCCACCGCGAAGACCACCCGGCGGCGCTTTGGCCAGCACATAGCCAGCATCGATATCGATATCAGCGCCCAGCGCCCTCAGTCCGGTGAGATGCATGTCCACGGGACGCGTTCCGATTGCACAACCGCCAGGCAGCGAGACCTTCGCCTGCCCCATGCGTGCCAGCAACGGACCCAGCACCCAAAACGATGCGCGCATCCGCGAAACCATCTCGTATGGTGCCGTGGTATCGACGATGTCGCGCGCGGTCAGATGAAACGTCTCGCCCAAGTGCGGGCTAACACCCGGCCGCTTCCCGTCAACCGCTAGGTCAACACCGTGATTGCGCAAGATGCGCGTCAGCAGATTGACGTCCGCCAAATTGGGAACGTTCTTGAGCGTCAACCGGTCTGGCGTCAGCAGCGAAGCAATCAACAACGGCAAGGCCGCGTTCTTGGCCCCGGAGATCGGAATTTCCCCGTTGAGCTTGTTTCCGCCCGTGATCTTGATGCGATCCATTCCGCCCCGTTACCCTAAGTCTCGTACTTTTCCGAGCATTCTGCCCAGACTGAAAGCCCTGCCGGCCAATTCAGCCGCCATGAATACGTGCTTCGCACAACATAGGGCAAGCGCTTCAGCCGCGCAGGTGCTGCCAGGCCGCTACCCGCCAGCGTCGCGGCGCGCCCGGGCCTGAGCCTTGCGCTTTTGCAGATTGGCACGCAGCTGCTGCTCCAGCCGCTGCTGGCGCTTATCCGCCTCCGTCATCGGAGTTTTCGTGTCGTTAGATGCCATGACCTAGCTCAAGCCTGCTATGACCAAACCGGAGGATGAGACCCAAATAGGCCGAAAGAACGTGGCTGGCCAGATGCCCCAACGCCAAATCCCCGATCGCCCCCATTTTGCCTTGCACCTGGCCGCGCGGATCGGGTATTAGCCCCTGATTGACGAGGGAAGAGCTTGAGGGCCACGCCGTGGTCCGACGGTTGAGAATGCATACTCAATCGGAGCAAGAGCGGTAGCCAGGGATACCCAGGCCCGTATTTTCCCAATGAAATCAATAACGCTGCTGTAGCTCAGGGGTAGAGCACTTCGTTGGTAACGAAGAGGTCGTGGGTTCAATTCCCACCGGCAGCACCATTCCCAAATCTCCCATCGATATTCCCTCTAACACACTGAACGGAAAAGCGTTTCCAGGATAGAGCGCGATGGCCAACAATGCGTAGTCTAGTAACTGCGGAGCAAGCGTTCACGGCACGAGAATTCGAGCTCTGATAGATAGACCAACTCCGCAGCATAGGATTGGTTGCTGCCCAAACGAGCATATCCTGGGAAGTTCTAAACTATGCCGCCAACAAAGCTGCATGCTCGTAGGGCATCAACTAAGCCGGCTCCAGTGGCAAGATCAGTCCCAATCTCGGCCTCATCCTTCATCGCCGTCTTGCCTCGAGTTATGTCAAAAGCACGCGCCTCCAGCACCTGCCGCACCTGGGCGGGCGTGAGATTGTTATCGATCTGCTTGAGCAGCGCAACAAGGCCGGCCGTCTGGGGACACGCTGCAGAAGTGCCTGAGAAGATGCCCCAACCGATGTCCGGAATTGATTTGACGAAGTTACTGTTTTCTAGGTCGCTACCCGGCGGTACTGGCAACATGATGTGGCCGGTCAATGGCGCGCTGCCAGCACGACCTACGAGGCCACAAACGTCCGGTACGTTTCGGCCAGGATAAATCTGGCTTTGAAAAGAGCTGGCGTAAGATGAGGCCTCCAACTCACCGCTCTCGGTCAACGTGACCCCACCCACTGCGATTACACCTGGGAAACTAGCGGGGAACGCGAAGTGCCCGTTCCCCGCAGAAAACAAGACCACAATGTTTTGATCGAGTGCGGCGCCTATGACTTGCTCAACATCGAGAACTTCGTTGAACCTTTGCGGATCATTTTGTCTTAGGTCATCACGTGATTTAGTGTCCCAACTCCAGCCCCACGAGTTTGTCATCACGTGAGGCTTTTTCTCGATACACCGTTCCAGAGTTGCCGCCGCACTTATCCCATGTTTCACGCCGTAAACGGTGGCCTGCGGCGCGATGGCAAAAATATTTGCCGACTCGCCTGTTCCATGTCCGGATGCATCCTCATCTGCTGGTCCGGATCCTGGCGACTCGGTCGGTATCAGATGAAAACCAGAACGGACAAAATAAGGATGTAGCCAGAAGCCGCTGTCAGCCATCGCAACCCGCACTTTAGCACCCGTCAAACCACCGCGATGGCACCTCGGCGCATTAAGAGCCATTTGCACGTCGGAAAGACGTAGATGGTAGATATCTTGTTTGGGAGGAACAGTACGCGGCGAGTAGTATTGAACTGGAGTTGGGATGTATGCGAAGGCAATCGTGTCCTTGAGGGCATCTGGAATTTCGAGCGCGTCGGCAGTGAACATCGTCTCCTGACTCGTCACAGCGGCTTTGGTCGAGACCTTTTTCTCGCGCAGCTTGACGTTACCGAACATGTCCTTGAATTCGTCACGATCCATTGTCGCGACAAGCCGGTTCAGGGGCGTGCGTTCGGCAGCTATCCGGCGATCCATAAGAGCTCGGCGGCTCTTTTCAGATTCTGCCTTAGAAGGGGCAACCATGCCGGCCAGAGAATCTGGCGGAGCAGATGCCATGTCATCGAAACTAATTGGAGCGCGCCCACGCGGGACGAACCGAACAGGAATATCAGTCATAATAGCAACCTCTCAAAAGAATTTTTTGAGAATAACTGCCATCTGATAATTCGTGCAACCCAGCGTTAGAAAAATTTAGGCCGAATGGGAACGTAAGCCTCGTTCGGGTTGACTACACTGTCCGTTGAACTGTCCTTTGGAACCAGCCTCACTTCGCCATCAGTGAGGATGACCTTGAGGGAAAGAGCGTCGCGGACGATACGATCGTCGACCTCGGCGTCGATGCCGAAGCGACCGGCGTGGACCGAGGCAGCACCGGCCTCCCTCAGGCGGTCAACGAGTTGAGCCTGCCTCGCACCCGCTTCGACTCGAATACGGATCGATCCATGCCAACCTGGTTCCACTGAAAGATCGTCCGGTTCCATCTTTTGCTCCAAAGCAAGAATATGATGTAGGACCATCTGTAATAACGATCAAGGTCTTGCGCATGCTCGGACCTGGAAATCAACGTCGTGATGCGCCGCTCGAATTGTATTTTTAGACAACCGATAGCCTAATACACACCTTCGAAAACATACCGGCAAGTCAAAAAAGTAGCGGCCTAAAACTTGTAGCTGAGGCCGACGCGGAGTTTGTGGGCGGTGAGGTCCAGGTCGCCGGTCTGGGGTGTCAGAACGAGCGGCACTGAGAGCGATTCAAAATCTTCATAGAGATATTCGATGCGGCCAATCAGGTTGGACGACAGGAATGTTTCGACACCGCCGCCGACGGCAAAGCCGGTGATTGTTTCTTCCTTAGATACACTGGACTGCCCGGCGGGCAGCGTCATCGTTTCCGTCCAGTCGACATTCATGAATGCCACGCCGGCGGTCGTATAGAACAACGTCGAGCCAGTTGTGTACCCGAGACGGGCGCGGATTGTTGCCTGCCAGTCGAGATCAATACTCGTGACGCGCGAGGCGTTGATATCCGGAAAAATCTCACACTCATTCTCTACTTCACAAACGATACCAGGCGCGCTGAACGATGCTGCCCTGTTGCTATCACCGCCGGTGAACGAGATATCGGCCTCGACGCCAAACAGGATCGACGGCGCAATCATGAGATTGTAACCGCCGTGGAGACCGGCTAGAGCGCCCTCAATGCTGAAGCTTTCGTTGCGCGCCGGAACTTGGAACGTCGCACCGCCCGACATGAATTGGTACGGCGGTGTTGTAAGATCAAGGTCAGCCCAGCGGTAGCCGGCGTGGACTCCAGCATAGGCGCCCGTCCAAGACTGGGCGGCGGCTTGGTGGGCACTGGCGCCGAACAGAGCAGCGCAACTGAAAACAAATACAGCCAAACAACGCATGATACGAAACTCAAAGCCGGCCAGGGCCGGACTTACGCTACAGTTACTGAACTCTTAATGGCCCAGTTCTAGCACAGCCACGAGCGCGCACAGTCACACATCAGCAACATTCGCCGGGCGACTTTTTGGTAAATTTCTTCGGAGCTTAGGAAGTTCGCTGGGCTACTTTTGCATCAACCACGTTTGCCCTTACGGCGACCTCGCACAGCTTGCGGTTGCACCGGGAACTTGATCTTGGTCTGGCTGGCGCCAAGCTCGGGCATTCTAAATGCGCCTGGCTGGCCTACCCGGGCACCTGTCTTGGCCTTGCCTCCTGTTCTCAGGAATTCGGCTTGGCTGACCAAACCCTGCAACTGCTGAGGGCGCGTTCTTCGCATCGTTTCGCGATAGCGATCGTAGTCGCCGCGGCTCAAGGCATTCGCGGTTGCAAGCGGACGGTCCTTGTAAAAACCTTTGGCAATCAGGACGAGCACATAAACCGGATTGCTGAAGAGATATGCTGTGTCCAGATCCTGTGCATCGGGGGTGGCGTAGCGCCACATTTTGAGGTTTTCGCTGAGCCGGTCCGACAGCTTCATTTCGCGCGCGGCCTTCCAGTAATCAGAGTCCTGCCGGTTGTTCAGGTGATAGTGAAGTTGAACGAGGTCACGCACCTCTTCGTACAGCCGGCTGATCTGGCGGTTGTAGGCTGCCGCCAGTTCCGGCTCGAAGTCGGTCGTCGGCATGTGGTGGTACATCCAGCGCGAGCCGAGATCAGACATGAATATCGCGGTGGCTTCCAAAGGCTCGATGAAGCCACTGGCGAGACCCAGCGCGACGCAGTTCTTGACCCAGGCGTTGCGCACGCGGCCGGTGCGCATGGGGATGACACGCGGCTCGCAGCCCTTGGCTTGGTCACCGTAGAAGGAGAGCAATTCGTCAATCGCTTTGTCGTCGGAGATGAAGTTACTAGAATAGACGTAGCCCGTGCCAACGCGCGTGGTGAGCGGGATGTTGAAATTCCAGCCCGACGAAAAACCGGTTGCCCGCGTCGTCGGCGCGATGACGTTCGGGTCTTTGTGCGGAATCTGCATGACGGCAGCACGATCGTTCAGCAGGTGATCGTCATAGGTTTCGAATGGTTCACCGAGCGCCTGCTGCAGAATTGAGCCTCTGAACCCAGTGCAGTCGACAACGAGTTCGATGGGATGTTCGCCGCCCTCGCGCAGTTGCAGGGATTTGACGAAGCCGCGCTCATCCAGGTTGACCGCATCGACGTCATCCAGAACGTGCTTCACGCCGCGCTTGACGGCCATCTCCTTCAAGAAGGCGGCGAGCTTTGTGGCATCGAAGTGATAGGTGTAGCCGAGCTCCGAGCTGAAATCGGGTTCGCCGGGGCGGCGCGGCGCGAGGTTTCCGCGCACGACGTCAACGGCCGGAGAGAAGCCGCGCACGTACGACATGCCCGCGTGCGGTGCGGAGCGTTCGCTGTCGAACGTGACGAAGTAGTCGGCGAGCTGTCGTCCGTCTATTGGATTGGGTGCGTTCAGAACATTGAGAAACTCAATGGGCTTCCCATGATCATCGTGATTCCAATTGATGAAGTGCGCCGCGACTTTGAAGGTGGCATCCGTGCGTTCAAAGAACTCGGCTTCGGAAATGCCGAGCTGATGCAGCAGAACGACCATGCCCGGCAAACTCGCCTCGCCGACGCCGACGATTGGAATGTTGGGCGACTCCACCAACGTGACTTGGAGGTCTTGTTTGCCATCCTTTGAGCGGCAATAGCGATTGAGGAACACAGCCGTTAGCCAGCCTGCCGTGCCGCCGCCCACAATCGTAATGTTTCGAATTGGTTCACCCATGCGCGCCACGCGTCTCCTAATCTGCCACCGAAAGGCTAGTCCTGCGCGCTGGATGTGCCAAGGCACAATCTGAGAGCAGCGGCGCAGCTTTAGACTTAGCCGCAGTCTGTTGCTGCCTATGAAATAACTGACTTGGTCGGACAGGATCTTTGCAGAGCATTCTGCATCCGATGAAGCCGACGGGTATGGACAGCCTTTGCATTTGGCCTTGATAATTTCCGTCGGCATTCCCGAAAGGGCCTTACGGTCAATTTTTGACCGTTGCGTTGATTGTTAACTCTGGCAATCGAATAACTGCAGATCACTGGCACGAAACCTGCTGTTCAGTTTCTGTAATGAACCCAACTTGTAAGGTTAATGAAGGGTTGATCGCACGTCTCACGTGTTTTGTGTGAGATGCTCGTTGGAGTTCGAACCGGTTATGCTTTCCGGGTGAGCGCCAAATTGGAATGCCAGTAAAGGAGTTTTGTTATGGGAGGCTACTTCGCCGCATTTTGCGCCGCGGTTACCAGTTCAGGAGGCGGCGGCGGCACGCCCGTTCCTGAATTCGATGGGCCGGCCGGGATCGCTGCGGCCGCGCTGCTCGTCTCGATCGCCGCGGTCCTCTACGAAAAACATAAGAAGTAATCGTATCCGAGCGATAGCGCCGGAATGCACACTTCTTGCTTCGCACTGCTTAGAGACGGTCTGAGTGTCTGAAAACGACACAAAGGCCGTCTCTGATAAGCGAGGTGAGCAGTATGTCCGTTTCCAGCCCGAATGTCTCTGAACGAGATTTTTCAGCGCGCCATTTTGATACAATGCGAGCGCCATCCATTATTTGGCGTTCGGTCCTGATTATTTTTCTCGGGCTGCTTCAAGCCCTCGTTTTGTCGGTCGCTTATGACCCGCCATTCGTTAATCAGGAACGCTCCTTAGCTCTGCAGTTCATTTTAAGTTTTGCAGGTGACCTTGCTCATATCGCCGTTCTTTGCGTAGCCGGATATGCCTTGCTCAACTGGCCGCGCCGTCAGGCATTGCTGAGTGAATGGCGCCAATCTCTAATATCGCATCCAATAGCCCTTTGGCTTTCCCTCAACCTGGTTTTGTTCATGGCCACCGTGGTGGCCAGCCTGGTTTTGTCGTCATCGGCTGAGATCTACACGCAATGGATCGCACCCTACTTTGGTTTGCTGGCCATTCTCGGCGCGTCGCTCATGCTCACGGCCGCGCCCGTCGGGTTCTGGTGGTCGTTGATCTCGCAGACCTGGGTCTCGCTCATCCTCGCGTTTGTGTCCGCCGTTCTCGTTTTGCTCATTAGCCTACTGGCGGAGTTCGGCTGGGTTCCCCTGGCTGGCGCGACGCTCAACGCGTCGTACGCGTTGCTATCGCTTTATGAGAACAACGTCGTGATGAACGTCACGACGCAAGAGCTGGGCGTCGGCGGCTTTCTCGTTCAGATCGCGCCGGAGTGTTCAGGATATGAAGGCATCGGTCTCGTGTCCGCGGTTCTGGGACTTTACCTGATCGTCTTCCGCAAACACCTTGCCTTCCCCAACGCGTTCTTTCTCATTCCCGCTGGCATCTTGGCAATCTGGCTATTTAATGTCGTGCGGATCGCGGCGCTCGTCAGCTTAGGCGCGCACGTTTCGCCGAAGATGGCTGTCGGCGGTTTCCATTCCCAAGCCGGATGGATTGCATTCATTCTGGTGACCGTGGGCGTGATGATGGCGGGGCACAAGCTCGCGATTTTCCAAAGGCGGGAGAATCGCGCTGAAGCAAACGCATCGGTATCGGCAGCGCACACTCACGCTCGCACCGGCACGGATGCGCTGGCGTGGCTTGCTCCGTTCATCGGCTTGATGGCTGCCAGCATTGTAGCGTCCGCATTCGCTCCGAATGATCAATGGCTATACGGTTTGCGTGTCGTGGCTATAGGCGCGGCGTTGTGGATGTTCAGAGGCTTCTACTGGCCGCTTGTCATGCGTGTGTCGTGGTTGTCCATTGCCGCCGGTCTTGCGGTGGGAGCAGCCTGGATTGCAACCGATCCGAACCCTGCCGCCGGCGCTGAGCTTGGCCAGTGGCTCGCAAGCCTTCCAGCTTGGCTGATGATCGCGTGGCTGGCAATTCGTGCCGCCGGTACCATCATCTTCGTTCCGGTCGCTGAGGAGTTGGCGTTCCGTGGCTATCTGTACAATGCCATCACGTCGGCCGGCGCGCGGTTCGGGCCAGTGATCATCATGTTTGCCGCAGTCGCAGTAACGTCAGTGTTGTTCGGCGCGATCCACCAGCGCTGGCTGGCAGGCGCTTTGGCAGGCGCGGTCTATGCCCTTCTCATGATCCGCAGCGGGCGCATCTCCGATCCGATCGCCTCGCATATGGCGTCTAACGCCATCATCTTTGGCTGGGCTGTGGTCTACGGGCAGTGGTCGCTACTATAAGGCGGGGTTCCGTTCTTCAGCCCGGCTGCCTATAAGGCACCCGTCGCCAACGATCTGGAAAACCTCCATGACCCGCCCCGCCCCCTCGTCAGCAAAGCCTGGCGTGCCTGAGATCTTGACGTCCGCTGGCGAACTGCTGTCTCGCTATGACGCAATTTTCTGCGACGTTTGGGGCGTCGTTCACAACGGCGTCACGGCCTATCGAGACGCATGCGCGGCCCTAACCCGTTTTCGAGAGAATGGCGGCACGGTCATCCTGCTCACCAACGCGCCGGTTCCAGCGCATCGCGTACAAGAGATGCTGGAGGCACGGAACGTCCCCCAGTCAGCCTGGGACGGCATCGTGTCGTCCGGTGCGATCGCGCTGCGCCACATCGCTGAGAAGGGCTTCGCCAAGATGTACGCCATCGGCCCGCGTGATCGCGATGCGGCTTTCTTCTCGCAATCGTCTGCCCGCCCGGTGGCGCTCGCCGAAGCGGAGGCGATCGTGGCCACAGGCCTGGATGACGACCGCACGCAAACGGCGGAGGATTACCGGCCCGTTCTGGAGACGGCGCTGAAGCGCGCCCTGCCCTTCGTTTGCGCCAATCCTGACTTGGTGGTCGATGTCGGCGGCACGCTCTATTTGTGCGCCGGGGCAATCGCGGACCTTTACGAGACGATGGGCGGGCCGGTTTATTGGGCGGGCAAGCCGCACGCCTCGGCCTATGAGATGTCGTTCGACATGGCGTCGGGCTTCCGGGGCAGCCGCGTCGCGCCCGAGCGGACCCTGGTCATCGGCGATGCTTTGCGAACGGACTTGGAAGGTGCCCGCCGGGCCGGGCTGGATGCGCTGTTCATTGCAGGCGGCATTCACCGCGACGATGTCGTTGAGGGCGGCCGACTGGTCCTTAACAAGCTGGAAACCTTGTTCAATCCGGGTGATGCGCCGCCCGCCGTTGGCGCCATGACAGAACTGGTTTGGTGACGCCACCCATTGATCCGTTGGCGAACCATTAAGCTAGGAGCCACACTGCACCATCAAATGTTCCGCACGTGACTTCGCGATATCGGCGGCGCATGATACTAATAGAACTGATTTGCAATTTTCCATTCGCCGGAGACCTATGATGACCCGGATTTGCACTCTCATCGCCACGATTATTTTCGCGACGATGACGTTCTTCGCCCCCAGCGCAAAGGCTTGTATTTCCTGCGAATATACGCCTCCTGTTGTGAGCGCACCCTACGAGGCCAAGAAAAAATCCTACTCGCACAAACGCAAGTACCGGAAACGCAAGGCACGTCGGCATCGGTCGCGGTCACGCACTCGGAAGGCTAAGACGCATCGTCCGTCAAAGTCGCGTAAGGCCAAGGTCGAGGAAAAGAAAAAGAGCGTAGAGGAAGAGACAGAAACGGCGGCGGCCGAAGAGCCCGTGAAGGAAGAGCCGAAGAAGAGAAAGACTGGTCCGGCGACAGCCACGGCAGCTTTGGAACGCGGCGAGACGCTCGGCACCGCCGAGGCAGCCAAGAAGAAAGATTTGGGCTGCAAGCGCTTCTCACCCACGATTGGCGCATCGGTCTCGGTGCCCTGCGATTGATGAAATCGCGCTAGATGGAATTCGAAAGGGCCGGGCGACCGGCCCTTTTTTGTTTGGGGAAGGCGTTGCGGTGCATTCAGCCCAGGCCACCGGCCCAGTCCGGCTCATGCCAAACCGCTATCTCAAACGTCGTGCCCGCCTTGGGCGGGCATCCACGACACGTCTCACCTATGGTTATGGTGCGGCCAGCGGCACGTGAGGCTTGTCCGCCGTGGCCGCGCCCCTGCCTGCCGGGATCGGCACCGGAGCCGGTCAAGGCCCACGCTCTCCCCCAAACGTCCTGCCCGCGCAGGCGGGCATCCACGACACATCTCACCAATGGTGCGGCCAGCGGCGTGTGAGGCTTGTCCGGCGTGACCGGGCCGTACAAACGTCCAGCCAGAACACGCGTGTCGTGGATCATCACCTTCGTGATGATGACGGTCGAGGGGAAGGCGGGCTCCAGGTGCGTCAGCGGTCCTGGCCGAAGCGGCCGGAGGTCTGGGCCAGTTGGGCCCAGGCGCCTTTGATGTTCCCCTTGCGCCACTCCTCGTACTTGGCGAAGTGCTTGTACTTTGACAGCGTCAACTCAGCCAGCGTCTGCTCCAACGTCTTGCCTTCGTTCATCGCGGCGAGCACACCTGAGCGCAGGTCTTTCAAGTATGACAGGAACTCGCGCAGGTCCGCCTTGTTGCCGGTGACGGAATGGCCGGGCGAGACGAGTTCGAAGTCAACCTCGCGCAGCAGCTTTTCCAGTGACGCGATCATGCCATCCAGGTCGTAGTGATACATCTCGCGCCAGGGCAGCCGCTTCAGCAGCACCCAGTCAACGGCGAAGAGACACTTCGCGTCCGGCACGTAGAGGCTGATACTGCCCGCGCCATTATTGCGGCCCCAGTAGGCCAGCTCCATGCGGCGGCCCTCGAAGGTGAAGGTCAGCTTGTCGTTGAAGGTGACGTTTGGCGCGGCGGTTGCCACGTTGTTGCGCGCTAGGTCTTCAGCGGCCTTTTCATGCGCGATGATTGTTGTCTCGGGCCCGGCGAACACCTCGCCACCGGAGACATGATCGGGGTGATTGTGCGAGTAAATCACGTAACGCACCGGCAAATCGCCGAACCGCTTTTTGATCTCAGCCCGCAGCCAGCGCGCGGCGTCCGCGTCGATCGGATCGGTGAGCACCAGACCTGAAGCACCGACGATGAAGACGGAGTAGTGCGCGTCATTCTGGAAGCGATAGATGTTGTTGCCGAGATCGGTGATGCTTCGCTCCGGTGGTCCTTTCTTCTCGTCGGCTGACGCGGGGGCCGTTGCAAGCGTGAGTGCTCCCGTCATGACCATCGCGAAGGCCGCGATGGTCATCACTGCTTTCATGGTTGCGTGCATACGAAGCTGATTTCCTTTGCGTGAATTTCGAGTGCCGAACGAATTAGTGGCCGCCGCCAACGTAGGCCTTGAACGACAAGAACGCGCCGAATGCGATGACGACAAGGCCGGCGCCGAGCATCATGTTTGGCCCTATGATCGCTTCAGCCACGCGCAGCGCCTGGTCCGGCGCCAGCATGCGCACGAGGCCGCCGAACACCGACATCCAGCCGAAGATGGTGATGAGCACGCGCCAACTCGCGTCCCAAACGCGATAGGCCTTCAAGATGGCGATGCCGATCGTGAGCGCGATCATGCCGGCGATGAAGATCATCATCATGTTGCCGGTCAGCTGCCCGATCATCGCCAAGAACACGTCTTGATTGATGATCATCGACAGGCCGGAGACGACGCTAACGGGACCGACCAGGCCGGCGATGTAGCGCGCATTGTCATGCTGATGCTGAGATACGTTAGTCATGGGGACGACCTCCAAATGGCTGCCCCGGGATCCTTTGGTTCCTTCAAGATAGGGCCCCATTTCCCCGCCGCAAGACTTGGCTCATGCGATTTCGGCAAGGCTCATCCGATGCGGAACATATTGCGAATCGCAAGCCCCGCGAGGAACAGCAGAATCGCCGACAGGACGCTTTGGAAGGCCTCAAATCTTGTGGCGCATGCGGCGGCGTTTGGTTTCCAGGTAGCGCTCGTTGTGGGGGCCGGGCTCCACGAGCAGGGGCACGCGCTCGGCCACTTCGATGCCGGCGGCTTCCAGAGCTTTAACCTTCGCCGGGTTGTTCGTCATCAGGCGAATGCGCGTGAAGCCGAGGTCTTCCAGAATGCAGGCGGCCATCGAGTATTCGCGCGCGTCGATCGGCGCGCCGATGTGCAGGTTAGCGTCGACCGTGTCGAGACCCTGGTCCTGCAGGGCGTAGGTTTGGATTTTCTTGAACAGGCCGATGCCGCGGCCTTCCTGGTAGGGGAGGTAAATCAGGACGCCGTTCGGCAGCTCGACGATGCGGGCCAGCGCCTCTTGCAGCTGGGCATAGCAATCGCAACGCAGGGAGTGGAAGATGTCGCCCGTGACGCAGCCGGAGTGAACGCGCACGCTTGCCGTGGCGTCGGCCTCGTCGCCTGTTCCGCGGTTGATCAAGGCCATGGCCTGGTTAGCCGGGTCTTCGCCTTGATAGGCGCGCGCTTCCAAGGTCACTTCCCGCCCGCCGAATTCCACCGGCAACAGGGTTTGGGCCGCCCAGTCGATATCGAGCGGCGTGGACTTGATGCGCCGGGCTCCCGCCTTCGTGTCAGCCGGCATTAGAGATCGGTTCTCCGATTAGGTTGAGTGCCGCATATGCTTTGAAATGACGGCGGAGTAAAGCCCCGCCGCGACATCCGGCCGCTTCTCGGTTCGCCATGGTGAAGAGATCTGCCTCTTCACCAGCGGGCCCCTTGCGAATATAGGTTTTGTCGCAACGCAAAACCAGCTGGGATCTGATGCGGAAGCTATTCGTTTCTCTGATTATTTTTGCCGTCTTGGCAACCGGCTCCCTCGGGGAAGCGGTGCCACCGAAGGCAAACCTCGACATTGACGACCGGGTGGAGCGGCTGCTCGCCAAAATGACGCTGGATGAGAAGATTGGCCAGCTGAACCTGCCCAGCTTCCATTTCCCGCCGGAAAAACAGATGGAGCTGGCGCGGGCCGGAAAAATCGGCGGCATGCTCAATGTGGTTAACCCTGAGCATGTTCGCGGGTTCGCGCGGGCGGCGGCCGAGTCCCGCCTGAAGATTCCGCTGCTGATGGCCATCGACGCGATCTACGCCTTCCGAGTGACGTTCCCGCCGCCGCTTGCTTGGGCCGCCACGTGGGATCCTTTGCTGGCTGAGCAAGCCGCCTATTGGGTGGCCAAGGACGCCTCCACCGTCGGCATCAACTGGACGTTCGCGCCGATGGTGGACATTTCGCGCGATCCGCGATGGGGCCGCGTGGTGGAAGGCGCGGGCGAAGACCCGTACCTGGGCGCGGTATTCGCCGCCGCACGTGTACGAGGCTACCGGCGCGGCGGACTCGCGACATCTGTAAAGCACTACGTCGGCTATGGCGCAGCCGAAGGCGGGCGCGATTACAACGGCACGCAGCTGTCCGTTTCGGAGTTGTATGACCGCTACTTACCGCCGTTTGTTGCCGCTATTGAAGCGGGCAGCGAGACCGTGATGGCGTCGTTCAACACGGTCAATGGCGTCCCGGTGACGATGCACCGCGGCTTGATCCGCGACGTGTTGAAAGGCCGCTTGGGGTTTGACGGCGTTGTCACATCGGACTTCGTGGCGATTGGAGAGCTGGTCAATCACGGTGTGGCACCGGACCGGCAGGTGGCCGCGCGGCATGCCCTGCTGGCGGGCATCGATCTCGATATGGCAAGCAACGCTTACACGCGCTTCGTGAAGACCGAAGTAAAGGAAGGCCGTATTCCACCCGGTCTCATCGACGATGCCGTGCGGCGCGTTCTGCGGGTGAAGTTTCGTCTTGGATTATTCGACAAGCCTCTGGCCGACTACGATCGTCTGCCGGTTCCTTTGGACATGCGCGAGATGCGTGACGCAGCGCGGCGCGTTGCGCGCGACAGCTTTGTTTTGTTGAAGAATGACGGGCATTATTTGCCGATTGCAACGTCAGTCGAGACGATCGCATTAATTGGCACGGCGGCGAATTCGACCAAGGGCGATCACACCTGGTCTTCCCCTGCCGGCTACGAGACGCCGCAAGCACAAACGCTGCAGTCCGCTATGCGTGAGCGGTTGGCACCGGGACAGTCGTTGACCTATGTGCCTGCTTTTACGGGACGGTGTGGTCAACACTACGCATCCAAGGACGAGGCGATAACGGCGGCACAGCGCGCTGATCTTGTTGTCTATGTTGTCTCCGAGGACTGTTTGCAGCTGGGCGAAGGCGTGTCGCGCACAAAGCTCGGTCTCTCCGGTATGCAACAAGACCTGCTGGAGGCGCTCGTCAAAACCGGACGTCCGCTCGTGCTGGTCGTCGAGACAGGACGGCCGCTGACGCTGACCTATGCCGATACGTACGCGCAGGCCATTGTCGTGGCCTGGCATCCGGGAACGGAAGGACGGACAGCCCTGGCTGAGGTGTTGTTTGGCGAGCATGCGCCATCCGGCCGGTTACCGATGACGTTCCCACGTTCTGTGGGTCAAATCCCGCTGGCATACGACAGTTTGCCGACAAGCCGGCCACACACAGGTGATCGCTATACGACCGGGTATGTCGACGAAGACTTCTCCCCGCTCTACCCGTTCGGTTATGGGCTGACCTATACCGCGTTCGGCTACAGCAACATCCGCGTGTCGCAGAGCGTGTTGCCTGCGGACGGGACGATCACGGTGTCTGTTGATGTCACGAATATGGGAGACCGCTCGGGGCAGGAGGTCGTTCAGCTTTATTCACGGCAGCTGATCGCCAGCCGCTCGCGGCCGATGCGGCAATTAAAGCGGTTTCAAAAGGTCGAGATCGGTCCCCGCGAAACCAAAACCGTGCAGTTTGAGTTGGCCGCCCGCGAGTTGGGCTATCACGATGACGCAGGCAAGTTGATTATCGAAAACGCGCCGTTCGAGGTTTATGCCGGTGGCAGCGCTGCCGCGGATTTGAGCGCACGTTTTTCCATTGCCGGAGCGCCCGGTGCGAAGCTAGGCGAGTAATTGCGCCTCGCGCTAGCGCGCGCGATACGCGGGGACGCCCTGGTCTGGCAGCCAGACGTTTTTCGGCAAGGTTCCATGCTGCCAGAACACGTCGATGGGAATGCCGCCGCGCGGGAACCAATAACCGCCGATGCGGAAGAACCGCGGCTCAAGCAATTTCACCAAACGCTTTCCGATCGCCACGGTGCAATCTTCGTGGAAGGCGCCGTGATTGCGGAAGGCGGCAAGGTACAGCTTGAGCGACTTGCTTTCGAGCAGCCAGTCTCCCGGCACATAGTCGATCACGAGATGCGCAAAATCCGGCTGGCCAGTGACGGGGCACAGCGAGGTAAATTCCGGCGCGGAAAAGCGGGCGACGTATTGCGTGTCGCTGTGCGGATTGGAAACGCGGTCGAGAATGGCTTTTTCCGGGCTTTCGGGAATGCCGGTCAGCTGCTTGCCGAGAAGCTGTGGGCTGTCCGCTTTCTTTCCCATGGCTAAGCCGCCTTCGTGTCAGAAGAGCCAGGGCCGGAATAGATGCAGCCTTCGCCGCAGCTCTCGCGCATGACTTGCACCTGCGCGAGGCCGGGAATGCGGTTGGACAAGCGGTTCCAGATCCACATGGCGATGCGCTCCAGCGTCGGCGTGGCAAGACCCTCAACATCATTCAGCAGCCGGTGATCCAGCGCGTCCTGCGTTTCGGCCATTGCCTTCGTCAGATCGTCGAAGTGGAAGATGTAGCCGGTTTCTTCGTCCGGCTGGCCGTCAATCACGATGCGCGCGCGGAACGAGTGACCATGGACGCGGGCGTTCGGCGTGCCTGGTGCGGCTGTTGGCAGGTAATGCGCCGCCTCGAATTGGAATTCTTTGTAGATCTGCATGGCGCTTCATTAGGCGATGTCAGCCCTCGCATTCAAGGGCGCAAATGAAGCACGGTTACGGGATACCCAGCAGTTTATGGGTTTGCAGAGACAGGCGCCATTGCGGGTTCGCCTTGCAATAGACGACTGCCGCGGCCGTATTCTCGGCCACCGACGGGCCGTCCATGGGTTGTAGGTAGCGATGCTCAAAGACCCAGCCGACGACGGTCGCAGGGTCGAGCCCCGCCTGCGGATAGACGAGTTTCAGCTCATCGCCGGAGCGCTGGACAACCTCCGTGCCCGCTTTCGGGCTGACGCACACCCAGTCCAGCCCGCTGATCACGGGCAGCGTTCCATTGGTCTCGATAGCGATTTGGAAGCCTTTCTCGTGGAGAGCGTCCACGAGTGGCGCATCAAGCTGGAGCATTGGCTCTCCACCCGTTAACACAATTAACAGCCCGTCCAGATCAGCTTTCCCGGCTGCTTCAGCGCACGCTTGCGCCAGCGCCTCAGCGGATACGAAGCGCCCGCCGCCTGGCCCGTCCGTGCCCACGAAATCGGTATCGCAGAAGGTACACTGCGCGGACGCCCTATCCTGCTCGCGGCCGGACCAAAGGTTGCAGCCGGCGAAACGGCAGAACACCGCGGGACGCCCGGCATTCGCGCCTTCTCCCTGCAGGGTGTAGAATATTTCTTTCACTGCATACATGATTGGCATGCCTAAATCGCAAGGATAGGCCGTTGTCAACGCGGCACCACCGTTACGCGCAAGTCAGGAGACGTTCCATGACCGATGATGATTTTGATGATGTCCTGACAGAGCTCGACCCGCCAGAGGGAATTGAAGGCGCCGAAGAGGCGGTGGAGGTCTTGAGGGCCTGGATCGCCGATGGCTCGCTGCACGTGACGTTCGACCCAGAGACGTTCAGCCACGACGTGTCCGAGTGGGGCCGTCTGCTTTCCGATCTCGCGGTTCACATCGCCAACGCTGTCGCGCTGGATGGGCAGATGTCGTTCCATGACGCCCTGTCGTCGGTTCACGAGGCCTATGATCGCGGCGTCAGCGACCAGCACCCGGAAATCACCGGAAAAATCATCGGACGCTCGACGCACTGATTGCGCTCACGCGCCAAGGGCGCTCCGCGGGGGCGGCGCTAAGCGCCGGGTCGCCTTGCTCCCTGAGCCCTGCGGGCTCTTTTCCTCCACTTTTCATCCCCACCACCGTCATCATCACGAAGGTGATGATCCACGACACGTGTGATCTGGCTTGACGATTTTGGGCACGGCGGCGGTGAAGACTTGCACCGATGGATGGGCTTGGGACACCGCTGACGCCGCAAATGTGGAGGCGTGTCGTGGATGCCCGCCTCGCGCGGGCATGACGTTGGGGAGAGGGGATCTGACTAAAGGATAGTTTCGCGGGGAGGCGAGGTAGCTGTGTGCAGTTCAACAAGCCACAGCGCGCTCCAGCATGGTGGGTCCTTGACATTTGCCCCGGGGGGCAGGCAAAAGCTGCGGGCCGGGCGGCCCGGTTTCAGGCCGCATTTTCTTACCTGCGCGGTATGCAGTGAGTGAGAACAGGAGCATGACATGTCTGACGTCACCTTGACGATGCCCGATGGCGCCCAGCGCCAAATCCAAAGCGGAACGAGCGGGCTGGATTTCGCAAAATCCATTTCTCCATCCTTGGCAAAACGCACCGTCGCGATGACGCTGGACGGCGAACTGCGTGATCTTGCCGATCCCATCAACGCGGATGCGGAGATCCGCTTCATCTCGCGCACTGATCCGGAAGCACTTGAGCTGATCCGGCACGACTGCGCGCACGTGATGGCCGAAGCCGTGCAGGAGCTTTGGCCCGGAACGCAGGTCACGATCGGTCCCGTTATCGAGAACGGCTTTTTCTACGACTTCAAGAAGGACGAGCCGTTCGTTCCCGATGACTTGGCGAAGATCGAAAAGCGCATGCAGCAGATCATCGCCAAGAATAAGCCCTTCACCAAAGAGTTCTGGGACCGCGATAAGGCCAAGCAGGTCTTCCGCGACAAGGGCGAGCTGTTCAAAATCGAACTCGTGGACGCGATCCCCGAAGGCGACGACCTGAAGATCTACTTCCAGGGCGATTGGTTCGACCTGTGCCGCGGCCCTCACATGACGTCCACGGGCCAGATCGGCAAAGCCTTCAAGCTGCAGAAATTTGCCGGTGCCTACTGGCGCGGGGACAGCAACAATCCTCAGCTACAGCGCATCTACGGTACGGCATGGGCCAGTGAGGATGACCTCAAGGCCTATCTGACGCGACTGGAGGAAGCAGAGAAACGCGACCATCGCGAGCTTGGCCGCGTGATGGACCTCTTCCATTTCCAGCAAGAAGCGCCCGGCAGTGTGTTCTGGCATCCGAAGGGCTGGCAGTTGTTCCAGTCGCTCATCAATTACATGCGCCGACGGCAGATCGAGGCCGGATACGAGGAAGTGAACTCTCCCGACATGATGGAGAAGCATTTCTGGGAGCTGTCCGGCCATTGGGAAAACTACGGTGAGAACATGTTCACCACCGAGTTGCCTGATGAACGCGTTTTCTGCTGCAAGCCGATGAACTGCCCGGGCCACGTGCAGATCTTCAAGCATGGCCTGAAGAGCTATCGCGAACTACCAGTGAAGATCGCGGAGTTCGGTAAGGTTCATCGCTATGAACCTTCCGGCGCACTTCACGGCATGATGCGCGTGCGCCACTTCACGCAGGACG
>JBGTSB010000022.1:0-39984 GCA_041940525.1 Hyphomicrobium sp. | reverse complement strand
TTCGGCATAGGGCAGAGGGCTCAGCAGATGACATTGGACCGGAAAACTCTGAACCAGTGGAACAGCTCCGTTCCCTCCAGCGTCAAATGGCCGACGTTGGTCGGTTTGTCGGTGCTGCTGGTCTGGGCTGGCGGTTTCGGCGTCTGGGCCGGTATCGCTCCATTGGAAGGCGCCGTCGTCGCGCCGGGAACGTTCGTGGCAACGGGGCAGAATAAGCAGATCCAACACTTCGAGGGCGGCATCGTCTCCGAAATGCTCGTCCGCGAGGGAGACACTGTCAGCCCCGAACAACTATTGATCCGGCTGGATGACACAGCCGCGCGCGCCAAGTTGCGCCGTCTCGTTCTTCGCCGCTATCGCCTATTGGCGATGCAGGCGCGTCTCGATGCGGAAGTCAACGGGCGTAACAGCTTTGAAGTACCCGAAAGCCTGAAACACGCTAAGGACGATCCGGAAGTCAAAACGATCTTCCGCCGGCAACGCAATGAGATGCGAACCCGGATGGCTAAAGGCAAGGCCGAAGTTGAGGTCTTGAAGAAAGAGATCGCCGGATTGCGTGAAGGCATCAACGGATATCAAGCGCAAGTCACGTCGATCAATCAGCGTCTCGAACTGTTCGCCGAGGAACTGGAAGACAAGCGCAAGCTGCTCGACCGCAAGCTAATGCGAAAAACAGAAGTCCTGGCCTTGCGCCGTTCGGAGGCCGGACTGACCGGTGAACTCGGAGAAATCTTAGGCCGCATCGCCGATAGCAAAGAGCGCATCGCCCGCGCCGAACAGCAAGTGACGCAAGTTCGATCGGCTGGGCTGCAGAAGGCTGTCGAGGAATTGCGGGAAACCGAAAGCGAGCTCGACGACGTGCAGGAACAGATCCGCGCCGCCGAAGATGTTTTGAAACGAACCGACATCCGGTCGCCCGTCCGCGGCGTGATCGTCAAACTGAACCACCACACGCGTGGCGGCGTGGTCGCGCCGGGCGCTGTCATCTTGGAGATCCTGCCCGTCAATGATGCGCTGCTCATCGAAGCGCGAGTTGCCCCGTCGGATATCTCTCACGTTCACTCCGGTCAGCTAGCCCTCATTCGGTTGAGTGCGTTGAACCAGCGGCTGACGCCCATGATCAAAGGCTCCGTCGTCTACTTGTCTGCCGACGCCGTGGCGGAACAAAGTGTCCAGTACCGGGAGCAATCCGGTTCGGCGCGGGACAGCTTCGTCGTCCGGGTTGCCCTGGACGACGCAGACGTACGCTCGAAGATCAAGGCGTTCCGGCCTACTCCGGGCATGCCGGCGGAGGTCTTCATCAAGACCGGAGAGCGGACTTTCTTCGAGTATATGATGCGGCCAGTAATGGATAGCTTCAACCGGGCATTCCGGGAGCAATAAACTCCGCGAGAAAACCCGATCCGAAACAAATAGGACGTCCCCAGGAGGACGTCCTATTTTTGTTTCTAGAATAGACAATAAAAAACTCCGGGAAAGACACTGCCTTTCCCGGAGTTTGGCGCTAGGAGTAGTGAAAATTAAGCGGATATATCAATCAATTGGTGTGAAATTGCTTTGGCGACGGCCTGAGTGGTCGTCGTACATTTAAGTTTTTCTCTAGCGACATTCAGGTGGAAACGCACCGTCCGTTCGCTAATCCCCAAGATGACGCTGGCTTCCCAGGCCGTCTTGCCCGCTGCCGTCCAACTGAGACAGTCGAGTTCGCGTGCCGACATCAGAATCTCATTGTCTGCGTCGACCCCATTGATGCGCAGTAACTGGCCATGGAAGTAGTTCATCAAGACCCTAAGGTCGCGCGTGGCGATCGATTCCTTCGCCGCGCAGTCCTCGTCGTCTTTGAGCCAAGTTACTGCAGAAAATACGATTTCTCCGTGAAGCGCGCGCAACGGGAAGACGACTCCGTCCTCCGTTTCGTCCAATGGCACCGCTTCATTCCATTCGCTGATCGGTTGGCATTCGCTTTGCTTCAAGCCGGTCCAGTCCAGCGTGGAGATAACCTCGTGCGCCAAGCCGTCTTTGGTCATGGCCTGTGCGATAGAGTCGTTGGCGTGCCGGCAGTGCATGAACTTTTTCCAGCCACTGACAGGAATGTTCAGCGCCAGATAGTCGATGCGAGAGAAGCCATAGAGGTTCTTGGCTACGTTCAGAAAGGCTGGACCCTCGTTCCGGCACTGCAATTTACAATGCTCGGGCATGGCATCCCTGAATATGGAATCAAAGAGCACGCAAACACCTCGAAACTAATGCGTTCGATGGTCTAAGCATGCGGGAATAAGATATATAAAAAGTAACTAGACGCGAATTGAATTTCGCAGCATTAATTTCTCAAAACTATATAGAATAAAAAATAGAGGCTGCTGTTTTGCGTTTTTATCCAGCAGTCAGATTCATTTTGCGCAAGAGACTGTGGTTACCCTCAGTGTTGCACTGAGTCGAGGCAGGGCCGCTTGTGCGGCGCATGGATGTCCTGAGGTTATGCACAGTTCGGCAGGGCCCTGAAGGAAAGTGCGCCGCGAAAAACGCAACTTTGTTGCCGGCCAGTCGCACCGCATCGCCAAAACAACGCCAGATTTCTTGTGCGGTTGACCAGCTGGAAAAGTCGATGCCCAATCGAAGGCTCACACTGGCCGGTGGGGGGATTTATGGCCCGTAGACCAACCTCGTTTATTGTTGAACGAATGGCTTTACAGCTGTGTGACAGGCGGCGCTGCGGATGCGGCGCGGCGCTGGCGGCCATCATTCTAAGTTGCCTACTTTCGCCCCTCTGGATTAGCTCAGCAGCATTCGCCGGGAGTAACGATGTCACGGGCCCCTTCGGTCCAGAAGGCCCCCGCATGCGCGAGCAGTTTTGGATGCTGCCGAGCGGGGAGCCGGACCGCTATCTGAGGGCCACGGTCTTCCGGCCCGCCCGTTCTGCAAAACATCCGGATAAACCGCACCCGCTCGTTGTCATCAACCATGGAACTTCCGCTTCAACGCGGATGGCTGTGTCCATGCCGGTCTACTACTGGCTCTCACGCTGGTTTGTTGAGCGCGGGTACATTGTCGTGCTGCCGCAGCGGCGTGGCCACGGCGCAACCGGCGGTTCGTTGTCCGAAGGCATGGACAGCTGCGGAAAGCCCAACCACTACCGCGCCGGCCAAACCGCGGCTGACGACATCAGCGCGGTCGTTTCCTACTTCCGGCACCAGCCATTCGTGTCGCCCTCAGACGTTGTCGTGGCTGGTATCTCGTCGGGAGGCTGGGCGGCGCTGGCTTACGCATCACGAAATCCAAAGGGCGTACAGGCGGTCATCAACTTCGCCGGGGGTCGCGGCGCTTATGCCGGCGGCGTCGAGGGCGCAATCTGCGGACGCCAACAGCTCATTGATACGGCCGGCCGCTTCGGCCGAACGTCCCGCGTACCGACAGCCTGGTTCTACGCAGGCAACGACAGCTTCTTCGATCCAAAGCTGGCAAGCACCATGGCCAAGTCTTGGTCAGCGGGCGGAGGCGCGGTCAAGCTGCATCTCTTGGCGGCATATGGCCGGGAAGGCCACAACATTGCCAATGATCGCGCCGGCTGGAATGTCTGGGGGTCTCAGCTAGACGTGTTCCTCCGGTCAGCGCGTGACCGGGCTAAGGCCATCGCCCAACAGCGCGTCAAGCAGCCCAATTCACAAGGCGCGTCATTGGCGTCTTTCGAGCAGCGAACGTCTACGAAGACGGCGAGCACGAACTAGGCTAGCCAAGGACGCAACGGAACCTCCGGGCATTCACACACGTTCTTTCTCTACTCAGACAACTAAGTCGGGACACGCTGCAACTCGCAGCAAGAAATTCTTTGCGAAGTGAGAAGTCCGATGAAGAAACAGCTATTGGATGAAGACCTAGACGATGCGCTGGAAATGACATTCCCAGCCAGCGATGCAGTCGTACCAACGCGTCCTCATGATGAGGCGGTTGTCGCTCGCATGGATCGGCAACCTGTGCGCCTAGATGTCGGCACTGTGTCGAAGCTCTCTAAAGATGTTCGGGGCAAGATCGGGCGCTGAAGGTCGAGTACGTGTTCGTTAAGCGCGCTGGTGACTCGGGTCGAAAAACCCTGGTCATCAGCGCGCGCGCATTTCTTCTTCAGCCAATCCAAAAGCTCCGCTCTCTTCGTCTTCGTCATCATCCAAACCAATGTCCTCTTCGGCCAGACGAAGTTTTTTCAGAGCCTCACGCATATTGGACGGTAGGTCGGCATCAGCACGGAATTCGGTCCTTAGCCGGTCCCCAATGTCATCCAAATCAACAGTTTTGCCGTCGACGCTCATCAGTCCTTTCTCCGCTGTCGTTCAACCTCCATGGCAAACAACACCGTCAGCGCCAGAGCGTTCCGCAACCAAATTGCAAAGGTGTAACGATAAGAACAACTAAGCCGGAGCTGGAGATCGTCGCATTATAATGCGGGGTGAACTTCGGCGTGGAACACTGGCTAGCCCATTGCGTTGCAACACCAGAAACTAAGCGAGGTGCACAATGGCAGAACCAACGGTCTATAGGCCATCAAACGATTTGCGCCGTGTCAAAGACGGGGCCATCATCGCCGGAGTTTGCGCCGGATTGGCGCGCTGGGTAGGATGGGACCCAACGCTGGTGCGGTTCCTCTACGTGCTCGTATCGATCGCGTCGGCGGCTTTTCCTGGTATCTTGGTTTACATCCTGCTGTGGCTGATCATGCCGCGCGATGCCTAATCGATCGAATTCCAAGTCAACGTGCGAGGCGGCTCATTTGGGTCACCTCGCTCGTCCGCGCGTTATCTCCTCGCGAACCTGCGCGTAGCTCAGAACAGAAAATAAGATCGTCCCGCCGAACACGTTGCCGGCGAGTGTCGGTAGGAAGAATTTGAAAAGCGCGAGATACAACGTCGTATGTCCGTTGAATACGCCGTAAAGCGCTTCCACCGTTCCAGCCACGATGTGCGTGAAACCAAACAGCGCGATCAGGTACGTCAGCAGTCCAATAATGAAGAAGTGCATGTCCTCGTGCGAAGCGAGGATCCAAACGAGCGCGGCGATGATCCAGCCCGCGCCGATGCCTTTCGCGAACATCTCAAACGGAGAGTTGGCCATAAGGCGGTCCACCACGTGAGAGAGCTCTCTGGCAACATCGGGCCCTACGAGCGGAAGCCCCCACAAGAACAACGCAAACACAAAACAGCCAACAAAGTTGGCGGCCAGCACGATGCCCCAAAGCCGCAGCATACTGGTGAGCCAATCCATCTTGCGCCGGGAGATGACTGGCAGAACGGCAGTGAGCACGTTCTCGGTGAACAGCTGTTGCCTCCCGAGGATTACCACCAAGAAGCCTACGGCATATCCAAGCTTGGCAATGATCGGCCGCCACTCTGACTCCGGGAGATGCGCCGCAAGGGCGGCCTCGGTCAAAAACGACAACCCAATAGAGATGCCGGCGGCGACACCGGACCACCACAAAGCCGAGAAAGGCCGCAGCAACTCCGCCTCGCCCTCCGCACGGATGATTTCGTAGACCACGGCTGCTCGAGGGCGACGGCTTTCCTTAACGTGTCGGGCTTCTTCCCGGCTCAAGCCTTCTGCGGGTTTGCCAGCCGTTTTGCTGTCGCTTGGTTTCTTTGCGGTCACGAAGTCAGTCCTGATGATTGTGGGTGAGCGGAATTGTCTGGGGAATACTCATTATACAGGCCGGAACATGCGAACAAGCCGCCATACAAGCAACGTATTACACGGTAATTAATCATATAGCGGACAAAAGAATTGAGCTGAAAGACCAATTTGTCCGCGACATACCGGGGCAACTTGACTATCGTTTCGCTAGGCAACAGTGGGAGTTCCGAGCCAATGCGTTTTCTATTTGTTTTCTGCGCCGCCTTGATCGCCATGGCGGCCACCATGCCAACCGCGCATGCCTTTAGCGGCGCTGCGGCCGGCGTCACCTCGTCAGCAACAGCCAAGTCTCCGGTTGAACTAGTCCAAGCGCGCAAGAAGGGCCGCCGTGGCGCACGTCGCGGCAAGCGTCGTAGCCGTGGAAAGAATATCGGCAAAGGGATCGCTGCAGGGGCCGCAGCCGCGATCCTTTTGGGTATCGCTTCTGAAGCCGCCAGGGCCAACGACGACTATGACGACGATAGAGGCTACTGCCGCCGCCTCGCATATAAATGCGACGACGGACGGGATTGGGCATGCCGGAAGTTTGATCGCAACTGCGACTAACGTTTAGATCCAAAGCATCAAAAAGGGAGCGCCGATAAGCGCTCCCTTTTTTGTTCGCTTTGTGCCAAACCCAAGAACTAGTTCAGCGGCACCGTCACCTTGGCGCTACCGCCACGCGCGTCTTCCAAGTTGAAGCCTTCGTTGAAAGCTTCTCCCTGCAGCTTGACGCCGCTACCATCCTCGACAGTCAGTCCTGCTTCGAGCCGCGTTGAAAGGTCTTCCTTCCACGCTGCCTCAGCCGCGTCCGACAGGTCCTCACCAGCCCCAGGCGCGGTCTCAAAGCCATAGAGACCCTTCAGCGCCACGAACGGAGCGATCGAACCCTTATCCTTCAGCGGCACTTTTGTGCTGAACTTCGGGCCGAACGAAAGCTGTCCAGCTGCGCCATGATCCTCGACGTAGAGCACGCCCACATGCGGTGCAATGTTCAAAGCGTCGTACTTGAAATCTCCGGTAAACTGCCCTTTGACCAGCCATCGCTGCGTGTAGACTTCGTCGTCAACGCCATCCATCGCTGTCAGGTCATCTTCTGAGTACCCCCACGCAACGCGGCCATCGAAGATCAAATTCTCATGCAGCTGCGTGACAATGTAAGGCCCGGCTAGCAGACCGTTCCCTTGAGCCGGTGCACCGGACAGCGCGTTCTCGTCATTTGACCAGTCCGTCTGTGCCAGCATGCCGATGAGAACGTGCGGGCTCAGCCGGGAGTCCATGCCCAGCGTCAACGCACCCTTGCCAGACCCAGCGGATTGATCGTCCAGGTGCGTCCACTTTCCACTCATCCAGACGTCTGGGCCAGAGCGCAGGGCCGGATCCGGCTTGTAGTTTGGATCCCGCTTGCGCTTCAGCTCGATCAACTTCTCGTCCTTCTCACGCTGTTCCGCCGTTACGATCTTCCGCAACGTCGTCGAAACGGCGACGTTGTTCCCGGACGCGTTGATCGATAGTGGATCGCCCGACGTGCTGTTCGAATTCTTCAGCCGCTGTGACAAGTCCGGTTCATTGGCTCGCATCTGACTTGTGCGGCTGCGCAGATAGCCGAGCGCCGCGCCTGAAGACGCCGTGGAGTTTGTGGAAGACGGTGTCGTGCTTGTGGTGGCGCCGGCAGCAGCGCTTTCATCCTTTGCCGTTGCCGATGAGCTGCAACTCAACGAAAACGCCTCTTCAGCGCCTGGCGTTTCGATCGTCCAGGAACCGGCCGTGTAGGTGTCAACGCTCAACTCGTGCGGCAACTCCGTTTGGTATGCCCCAGCCGGAGAGTGCACCGTAACGGTCTGCTCCGCCGTTGCATCTTTAGGCGAGACCGTCAGGCGATCACCAGCCGCCAGCTGAAGCGTCACCGTCTCTTCGCTCACCGGCTGACTGTCGAGCGTCGCGCAGTCCAGCTCGCCAGCGTCCGCGGATCTGGGCAGCATGAGAATTGCCAGAGCGGGTAACAGCGCCTTCGCCGAAAGCAACCGCCGCTTTTCAATAAGTCTTGCCGTCATCTTGAACCAAGTCCGTCCGTTGGTGTTCAAAGCCGTCGCTGCCCGCAAACATCTGCGGCAAGCGGCGGATACTGGAACGCTTCAGGCCGTTGTCCGGCTCATCTTGAAATGACATGGGTTGGCGGGCAGCACCGGCCAAGACGTATGAAATGAATTGAGCCCAAAGGCCGCATGGGCTTGTCTTGTATGCCAGCGAAACAGGCAAAAAAGTGCTCGTGACAGAAATCGCCGATCACAAACGCGGCGCATGTCACGGCACACCCATGGCAATCATTTGACAAGCCCGCCAAAAGGAACAGGAAAAGCCATGCCAATTGTGGGCATCACGGCCGCACGTTTGGCATGGCGTAATTCTACGTGCGGATTACCAGCGGCAGCGTTCCAGCATCCAACGGCGGTGGCGGCGTCCTTCGCGCGCAACACCCTTGCTGACATTGCGGCACCATTTGTAATGTGCTTTCTCCCAGCCGTGCCAGCGCAACCCGGCATAGCCGCAGTCCCAGCGATGATTGCGCTCATTCTGGCGTACAGCCGATTCCGCATAACGCTCACAAAAACCTGGAGGCGCGGCGTGCGCCAAACTCGTTCCCATAAGCCCAACGCCAGTAGCGGCGGCGGCGATACAAACAACAGTCTTCAAAGTCATCGAGGTTCCTTTCTCGTGTGATCATCAGCGTGATGCGAGAAGTATATGCCAAAAACTCCGTCCTCCCCCTGTCCCAGACGGAACAATGGCGGCCCCTAGCGCGAGGCAGGGTAAATGGGGTGTTAAGGGGCAGGGGGCTCGGACAGACGTGGGTCCACCCGTCGAAGCGCCTATCCAGCCCTGGGAATGGTGCCGGCTGAGGGATTTGAACCCCCGGCCTTCGGTTTACAAAACCGCTGCTCTACCACTGAGCTAAGCCGGCATCTGGGACAGTGCCCCAAGAGGAGCGCGGGCTGATCTCGTCAGCCGCGACAGGTCTGAACCGGAAAACAACGCCGCTCGCGAGCGCGATGACAAACGATGCATCCGGAAGGGGCCTCCTTATAGCCCCGCCGGGCCAAAATCAAAGGTCAAATCCGCCCAGGGAGGCCCGGTCAAACTGTCGTCCTCATGCCACGGCCTTTGGCAAAACTTCAAGGGCGATCTACAATCGTCACCCGAATCGCCTATTGATATCCCTCAAACATCCGAATGAGGACGCCATGCGCTGGCTCGCACAATTTGCACTGGCAATCGCCCTGGCCGCATTTTTGGCCCCGGCAATGGGCGCGAACCCGGCTGCCGCCTTTGGCTGGCACCGTGGCGATGACCTCTACGACCCCTACGCCTACACGCCTGAAAAGCGCCGCTGGTACCCCTACTACAACTCAGGCCAGTGGCGTCCGGCCGAGGAAATGCGCTGGCGCCGCCGGGAAACGCGCAAGTACTACGATTACCCGCAGTACAATCCGGTCTGGGGCCACCCTGTGGGCCAGGAAGACTACTACGGCGGCTACGGCGACAGCCTGAAGTAAACTTCGCAGCGATCATTACAACGGCGATCCACTATGGCCGGGGCGGGGAACCGCCCGGGCCAGCTTCGCGTTAGGCCCCCAAGCTGCTGAAATTCCACCCTGTTCACGCCGTATTCATATGGGATGGAGTATCCGGCGGGTGATCATGCCCGGGCGCGCGCACTGAGCGGCTCCGGCAAGAGATTTCAACGCTTTTTGGCATATCTCTCAAGCAAGGAGAGCCTACTCATGAAGTCCATGATGAAAACGGTAGCGAGCGCGCTGCTCGCCCTGACGCTCGTGGCAGGAACAACCGCCGCGACGGTCACCGAAGCGGAAGCCGGTCGTGGCGGACGCGTCGCCGCCGGTATCGCTGCTGGCATTATCGGCCTCGGCATTCTCGGCGCGGCAGCCGACGCACGCGGCGGATACTATGAAGACGCCTGCTACCCAGGTCGCGAAGAGTGTCGCTGGAAACCACGCCGCTGCTATGAAAACGATTACGGTGATGAAGTCTGCCGCGGCGGGCACTACAAGTGCTGGCGCCCGACAGTCTGCGATTGATCCAGTTCGCCGGTTTCACGAGACACTGAATTCTAAGGCGAGGCGGCCCGGAGACGGGCCGCCTTATCTTTTGCCCCGGCGCTGGGATGCCAAGTGCAGCGACACGGCCGCCGCGTTTGAAACGTTGAGGCTGGCCAGCGGCCCCGCGGCCGAGATCTTCACCAGCCGGTCGCACGTCTCGCGCGTCAGTTGCCGCAAACCCTTGCCTTCCGCGCCGAGCACTAGAACCGTGCCGCGCGTGAAGTCCTCATCCTCAATCGCCGGCTCTGCCGCTCCGTCGAGCCCAAGCAAGAGGAGTCCGCGCGCCTTCAAGTCTTCCAGCGTGCGGCCGAGGTTCTGCGCCAGATGCACCGGCACGAGTTCCAGCGCACCGGACGCCGACTTCGCAAGCGTGCCGTTCAGCGGCGGGCTGTGCCGGCGCGTCATGATCAAACCGCTGGCACCGAACACCGCGGCCGAGCGCATCACCGCGCCGACGTTGTGGGGATCGGTCACCTGATCGAGCGCGACGACCGGACCGCCGCTTTCTGCTCCGCGCACGACGTCATCCAGGCTCGGCTCGCCCAGCGGCTCGACCTCGAGCATCATGCCTTGATGCACCGTGTCGGCGCCAAGCTGCCGGTCCAGATCGCGCGGGCTAACGCGCTCGATCGGCAAGGAAGACCGGCCAGCCAGCGCGTCCTGTAGTTTCCGCGCGCCGTTCTCCGTCACCGCCAGCCGCAAACAGCGCCGCGACGGGTTCCGCAGCGCCGCCTCCACCGCATGCACGCCGAACAGTGTGATCGGCCCGTCATCGCCGGAAGCCGCCTGCGCGGCTGCTCTAAGTGCGCGGTTTTTAACGCGTTCTTGTCTGTGGGGGCGCGAGGGCCGCGGGCCGGACATGGGGTCTTCCGATCTTGCTAACGGTTGTGAGCGGGTTGCGCCGGAGTGTGACGCTTTTCTGTTTGACATTGAAGGGTTAGCTTTTAATAAGAACGCCTAGCCCCGCGGCAGACAAAGCACGGGGCGCATTTATTTCAGCCAGCCGGTGCCATCCGGCGCAAGGCTGAAGGTGGGAGAGGTGCCCGAGTGGCTAAAGGGGACGGACTGTAAATCCGTTGGCTTCGCCTACGCTGGTTCGAATCCAACCCTCTCCACCAATCTCCTCTAGGAGCGCACTTCAAATGCTTACCCTAGAACGGAATTTCGTCATCCAACTGGCTCGGCTTATTTTTGCCAGCTGGGATCATTAAATCAGGGCCCCAGCTAGCCAACATCGGGTTCAACGCAGTTATCAATTCTTTGCTCGGCGCAGGTTGGGCCTGGACGCCGTTGCTCAACTTTTCCCAATGGTGCTTCTCTAGGCCCTTAACCGCGTTGAGTTGGTTGAGCCGGAATATCGACAACTTAGAGGGCCCGATAGGTAAGTGAACTTACGAGCATCTCCTTGGTGCGAGGATTGGCCGACAGCGTATCAAAGATATTTTGCGCGACCTCTCGAGCCAGCTTTCCGATGGAATTGTACGACTGATACTTTTCTATAAACCCGTAACTCTGTTGGCCTTTGTTGATTGGGACTATCAGCACGTCACGGCAAACAGCGAATCCGACTTCCTGATCCGTCCAGTTGCTCGATTTGAAATCGCTCGACAGGATCGCCACCAGGGCATCCATCGAATTCAAACAGCGTAAAATTTCGTCGCGCCATTCGTCGCTGGTGACGATGTCTTCGTGGGCGACGAAACTCGTTATACCGTATCTCTCAAGAATGGCCTTAAGATTAGCTGCGGCCTTCTTCTCTGTGTGAACATGGCTGATAAAAACACGAAAATGATCCGCCAGCCAATATCTGCTCTTGCCGAGCAGGGCGACGCTCGATGAACTGAGATTGAGGCTTAGGTCAAGTTGCTCTGCTATTTCGATAAGTTTTGCATTCGGACAAGTGTCGACATAGCTTCGGACTACAGTCTTTATCGATCCACCAATTGGGGCCCCAAACTCATCGGTGTCGGGCTCGATGTCCATTGCTCTAAAGAAGACGGCAACGTCGTCGAAGCTCATCGTGCTCGTCATCTTGGAGACGATCGCTTGTATCGCATGTACCCGATCAATTGCCCTCAAGCGTCAATATCCTCGATATGGTTTACTGCACCAGCATTTCTTTGCATTTTCGTATATGATTGTACACTTGGGTAGGTACCGGATTATTGGCGCCTTTCCCCCGCGAGTACGGACTCCAGATAGAGAACAACGAGAATGCTGCGTTGAACTGTTTGCTGTTAATTTGCCCCCGATCTCGTAATGCGACAGCCAAATCTAGTGGATAATGGCCGGAAATTTTCTCGTAAGTGCGCTTGTGTCGCCCGTCACCGTCCTGCTTAGCGCGCTCCAATAGATAGTCCTTTGCCTGATCTATTAACAGGCGAGCTTCTTCACGATGGTTAGGTTCGGTTACGGGACCGGGAGTAACCGGGGGTGCAGGTGGAGCAGCCTCTTCTCGATCTTCTTGCTCTCTTTCCGCCGCTTTGCTGGCCTGCAAGGCTTCTTCGGCAGCGCGCGCGTCGTTTTGCGCTTCACGTAGCTTAGATTCATATCGAAGTAGGGCTACGCCAAAGGCGGCAGCAAGGATTGTTGTCAGAAACTGAGAGTCTAAGATGTCCCAAACCGTGAATTTAGATGGTAACTGGAAGAATGCGGTCCAATCCATAATTTCCCCACGAACTAAAGTAATGGCTAGTTCGTAAACAAACAAATTGACAAGATCAACTCCAGGCGAGCGCGATTTGCGATCGCAAGGTGTGCCTTCCGAACTCGACAAGGGCAATCGCATTTTGGCGGTGACGGTGCTGACGTTGGCATAGTCCCTTGTTCAGGTCACACTGGAACCAACCAAGCCATTTGGCGATTCAGCTCAACGAAGTAGGAAAACTGGCGCAGCGATGAACCTGTTCAACATAGCCATCTGGGTGTTGGCGCTTTTCTTCGCTGTGGGGTGGACGGCGCTGTCTGTCTTCCAAAGGCGCGTGCAGCCAAGTTCCACGCACGTCACGGTGGGATATTGGTGGCTTGCGATTGGAACGGCCGTACTAGGCAAGCTCGCCGTCGGCCACCTGATCTGGTTCATGCCAACGGCTGTCCTCGTGCCCTTGGCGTTTTATCAAAAGAGCTTGATGAAGTGGTCGCGGCCCACGGCCAAGAGCCTCTTTGTCCGATCGTCGATCGTTCTGGTGCCCGCCTTGCTCTTAGCGGTGTGGCTGTCGGGAGGGTTTGCATAAAGGCGCACTCAGCGCGCGCTGACAGCGACGCAAGGGTTCAATGCATCCGCCTAAACCGATGCAAACGGAGACGGGATATCGGTGCGCGCCGACTGGTCGGACTTAAACTGCACACGCAATTGCGCGATTGAAAGCAGGAGGTCGGCGTCGGAAAGTTCAATTTGAGAGACCGAACGGTTCGATCCCAATTTTCTGTTCGCGGCTTCCTGCAGAAGCAGGCGGTTCTTTTCATAGACCGCGGATAGCTTCGTTTCCTGTCTGCAATCCTGGCCGTTGAGCAATTCGATAGCGGCGGGAAGCACAACCACCTTAACCGGCCGATGGAAGTGCGCCGGCTTGTAAGGGAAGACGATAGAGCCGTTGATCGTATCCACCAGCGGCAGCGGAAAAGTGACTTCGTTCATCGGATTGCTCACCACGGGTTTGAACCTTATTGAGTTGCAAACGCCCGGGCGCACTGTCGGTTCCTCAGGCCGCTGAGACGGAACCCTGCGAGGCAAAGCTCCTTGACCGCGCTTGCCCATGAAAAATTTTCAGGAACCAGCTGTCGAATCCAGGCCTGGCCAAACGTCTTCGCTCTAAGAACGCAAGTATGCGTCGCTGAACCTTCGGTTCCTGAGGAGCAAGGCCGTGAAATCCGCAACGATTCCAACAATCACCGTTTTCGCGCGCTCTCCTGATGGGGGAAAGGGCATGGCGCGCGACATGCCGGTGCGCTGGGCGCTGGAAGAAGCCGGCCAGCCGTACGATGTTCGCCTCGTGTCGTTCGCTGAGCTGAAGGAGCCGGCACATCGCCGTCTGCAGCCGTTCGGACAGATTCCCTCGTACGAGGTCGATGACCTGGTGCTGTTCGAGACTGGCGCGATTGTCTTCCACATAGCCGAACACCATGCCGGCCTCTTTCCAGATGATCCAAACGCAAAGGCGAGAGCCGTTACGTGGATGTTCGCCGCGCTTAACACCGTGGAGCTTCCAGTCGTAGAGTACGACCAGGCTGTGATGCTCGAGCGCGATAAGCCATGGCATGAGGAGCGCTTGGGCGAGCTTGAGAAGCGAATCGGGCGCCGCCTGACAGATCTGTCTTGCCGCCTGGGTGAAACGGACAGGTTGGATGGCGCGTTCAGCGCAGGAGACCTCTTGATGGTGAACGTGCTGCGCAGGCTGCACGGCACGGGCCTCCTCGAAGACTTCCCAAACCTTTCCAACTACGTGGCACGCGGTGAAGCAAGGCCAGCCTTCCAGCGCGCATACGAAGCGCAACGCGCCGTCTTCCTGAACGCATCCTCCAAAACATAAGCATCAACGCCAAGGAGACTGATATGAACGAACTCGTGATGTGTCTGTGGTACGACTTCGGCGAAGCGATCAATGCGGCTGAGTTCTACGCGGCGACGTTTCCAAACAGCGCTGTTGGCCGCAGAAACGCTGCCGCGACGGACTATCCGGGCGGCAAGCAAGGAAGCGAACTAACGGTGGAGTTCACCGTTCTCGGCCGGCCGTTTCTTGGCCTGAACGGCGGGCCAACCTTCAAGTCCAACGAAGCCGTGAGCTTCATGGTGATGACAGAAAACCAGGAAGAGACCGACCGCTACTGGAATGCGATCGTTGGAAACGGCGGAGCCGAAAGCATGTGCGGCTGGTGCAAGGATCGCTGGGGCTTCTCCTGGCAGATCACGCCGAAGCAGCTCATGGCGCTGACGACCGACCCCGACCGCGAAAAGGCTAAACGCGCCATGGACGCGATGATGACGATGAGAAAAATCGACATCGCCAAACTCGAGGCGGCGGCGGGCTAAGCGCTTGTCGCCCTGCCATTTCCACTAGGCTGCGCACCCTCTTCTTGGCCTCCAACTATCGGATCTCGATCCGGGCGAAGAGGTGTTTGGCTGGATCGATTTCGCTCAGTACGTCGTGGGGAATGGGGCGTAGATCACCTTTCTCTGGCGGGGCAGCGAGCACTTTAAAGTCGGCTTCGTGGACGGTGCCGGTCAGAGCGCCATTCGCGCCGGCTTCCAGCTTGAAATAGAGTCCATTCCAAGCGTCGATGCCGTAGGCCGTATGCAGCTTGAACAGAAACAGCAGCGCGTACTCGAGGTCCTGCAGATCATCGGCCGTGATGACGCGCTTAAGCTCGTACGGGTAGGCCAAGTGGCACCACATCTCTTTCTTGCCGGGTATGCACAAGAACGGCCGCATGGACAGAAACTGATCCTTGAATTTTTCGGTATCGAGAGAAACGGTGAAGCTTCGCGCCGTACCATCGGCAGCCTCAGCGAAGGTGACCGTTGCGATATCCAGTCTTTCGCCGCTGGCCGAGACAAGAGTCACAGTTTTTTCGCCAAGCGGCAGCCCAGACGTTTTCGGTCCATCTGCAGATGCCTCAGAACCGCCGGCAGCAACCTCGATCGGTTCCGGTGTTTTTTCTTCCAATGCCCGGTCCCAGTCGCGCCAGCCATCTGTCCCCTCGGGAAACCAATAGACGTTCTTGTAGCCAAGAGCGGCAGCCCGCTGCACGGCATTCCAAGACATCCAGCAGTCTGCCAAGCAAAACACGATGATTGGCCGCGACTTGTCCCCCTCCGTCAGCCTTTTCAGAGCCGCCTCAAAATACGCTTTGATCTGGGGCGAGAGCCGGCCGAGGCCAACGTTGGCAAGCCAAACAGAGCCTGGGATAGATTGTCGTTCTTTTGAAACGCGCCACGCGCCTGTTTGGGGATCAGGGCCGGCGCCCTCCGCAATCATGACATCAATGGAAACTGCCCCGGCTTTGACCAGCTTGTCGTATTCGTCGATGTCGATTGCCGTGCCGCCAGGCACGTCACTTGGCGTTGGCGAACGATAGCGCGCGATGCGATAGCCGGTGTCGGGGTCGAATACGTCATTGGCAGACAACGCGCCCGAAGGCGCCAGGCCCACGCTGCCTCCAGCGCAAACAAAGACCAAAATTAAAAATCGGCGAACCAGCGAAGACAACTCTTTCATGACTGCATCAGCCGCGCGTGTCCGGGCTCTACTATTTCAATTCCAAAAGCTTCAAAACCAGAGTGCCGCGCGTCCTTCCATGAATTCAAAAAGCTTCAGTAATTACGACTTGGGTGTTGGACGAACCGCTGCTCCCCAGGGATAGCGGCCAACGGTGATCGACTTGATAGGCTTGAGCGCCTTGACGTCAATGACCGTGACATCGTTGGAAACGCCGTTCGTCGTGAAGAGCATATCCTCTTCCGGCGTGAATGCCATGTGCCAGACTCGGCGGCCAACGAGCAAATATTTGATTGGTTCTTTGGTCTCCACGTCAATAACTGCAACGCGGTTTGCCGGACCAAGAGCAACAAAGGCCAGCTTGGCATCTTTTGTCATGACCATGCCGACGGGCTGGATCATATCCTTGGTGACGCCGGGCACTTCAAAAGTAATGACTTTTTCGACCTTCTTGGTCGCCACGTCGATCACAGAAACCGTTCCGCCAATTTCAGACGACACCCAGACCTTGCTCCCATCCGGCGTGAACTTGGCATCGCGCGGTCTGACATCGACCAGGACGTTGGCGACAACTTCAAACGTTTTGGCGTCAATGAAATGCGCCATGTTCGTGGTCTCGGACGTAGCTACGGCGAGCGCATTGTCGGGAGAAACAGCCATGCCTTCCGGCTCTACGCCGACATCGACCTGCTTAATGACCTGTCGCGTCTCAAGATCAACGATGGTCGTGATCGCATTGTCTTCATTGGCGATGTAAAGGCGCTTGTTGTCTGGCGCGACCGCGAACTGTTCTGGGTCAGCGCCCGAAGGCAAGTCGTAAAGGTGCTCGTCATTCTCGGTATCATAGACTTGAACGGCATCACTGTCGCTCGCGCACACGAAAAACCTGGAAAAATCGCGCGAGAAGGTAATACCACGCGGGCGCTGCCCAACCTGAAACGTGCGGACGACTTCCAGGCTTTCGGTGTCGATCACCGAAATGCTGTTGTCCTTCTCATTCGAGATATAAACTTCGTGCGCATGCGACGGGAGCGATGGAAGCGCCCAAACGCAGCAAAGACTGACGCACAGCCTTGCGATGGTCGCCTTCAGCAAAAGAGCCTCTCCCGTTCGTACCGACTGCGCTGCGTTGCCTCAAGACGAAGGCTCATTTTTAGCAGTTCTTTTTGCGTTGGACACGATGCTTCGAAGCCTAAAAAGCCAAGCGGTCAAACGACATTGTACAATAGTACAATGTAACATTTTCAACGCCCTTGGCACGCCCGTTTTGGGGGATTGCGGCATGCACTAAAGGGCTATAGAGCCGCCGGGGCCGCTTGCCTAATATTCTCCAAACTGAACCGTTGGTTGCCTGATCAAGTTCAGAATATTCAAGCGCTATTCCAAGGCGCGGCATGAGGAAACATCTTTAGGAGCTTTGAATGACTTCCTGGAATTTGGTGGTGAGGCTATCGTGCCTTGCCGCGATGAGCGCTTTGACGGTCACCGGCGCGCTGGCGCATGGAGATGTACAGCCGCAACCGATTGATACGAAGGGCTTGGAAGAGCTGGGCGAGGAATGGCGTGAAACCAATCCTTACCGTGGCAACGAGCTCGCAAAGGAAATCGGTGCTTCCGGATACAATCAGAACTGTGCCCGCTGCCACGGACTGCAGGCCATTTCCGGCGGTTTGTCTCCCGACCTGCGCTACCTACCACCGGGTGAGGAAGGCGACGAATGGTATCTGGAGCGCATTCGCAATGGCGCACGCAAGACTGACGGCACGACCATCATGCCTGCCTTCGAAGGATTGATCAGCCAGGAAGCGATGTGGGCGATCCGCACTTATCTGGATTCGCGCTACACCGACGAGTGAGGCCGGTCATGCATGGTAGCCTGACTAGGCCTCTGGCCGTGAGGCAAGCGGCGAGCCAGCTCGGGCTCGCGCTTTCCTCTTTGATCGTGGCCGCACTTCTGCTGGTGCAGACTTCCTCGGCGGCCGTTTCCCGGCCGCTCGACGACGTCATCGCCAGCAAAAAAATCCGCATCATCGCCTACAATGACAACAAGCCATTTTCGTATTTGGACGAGAATGGCAAACCCAAGGGGATTGATGTCGACATCGGCAAGGCGATCGCCGCTGAGCTCGGCGTTGAACCGGAGATCATCCTGCGCATGCCAGGTGAAACCGCGGACGACGATGTCCGCGTCAACGTCTGGCAAGGGCCGCGCACCGGTGGTGGCGTTGGCGATATCGTCATGCACATCCCGTACGATCACGAGTTTCGGGTGCGCAACATGGAGGCTGTGATTGTCAATCCGTACTTCCAGGAACAGATCGCGGTCGCAATCCACCCGGACATGATCCCGAAAGATTTCACCTTCGACATGTTCAAGACACCGCCGAAAATCGGCGTGCAATTGGCAAGCGTCGCTGACTACTTTTTGATGACCTATGAGGATGGCGCGCTCATCGACAACATTGCCCACCACAGGAAGCCGGCCGACGGGGTCAAGGAGTTCGCCAACAAGGAGATCGCCGCTTTGATGGGCGTTCGCTCGCTGATCGAAGGCGCTCTCAGCGAAGCAGGCATGACACCGGTTATGGTGCAGCCCAAGATGGATGGCATCGTACGTAGATCGTGGGTCATCGGCATGGCCGTCCACGAGAACAGTCGTGATCTGGGCTACAAGGTCGGAGATATCATTGCAAAATTAAAGACTTCCGGTTCGATGAAGAAAATCTTTGCACGGCATGGTATAACCTACGTGCATCCGGACGGGTCGTAGGGGCTCTTGCCGGTTTCACGTTCCGCGATTTGGTAGGACTCGCCATGGCAAGAGCAAAGCATCCGACTCTATTTGCACTGACACTGTTCGCATGTCTTTGCGCGACTGCGCCAGCAGGTGTTGCAGCTCCGGCAGATCCCCTGAACTCTGTTATGTGGGACGAGCTGTCGGAGCGGTTTTTTGGCTCCGCCCAGGTCGTCTTCGATGAGAAGGTTAGAGTGACGGTTCCTTCGACAATCGAGAACCAAACACAAGTTCCGGTCACGGCCGACGCCAGAGCCCTAGAAGGCGTGAAGAAACTCATCGTTTTTGCCGACCTCAACCCGATCGTACACGTCTTGACGTTTCATCCAGACAAGGCACAGCCAGTCCTGTCGTTCCGTATGAAAGTCGAACAGGGCACGCCAATACGCGCGGCGGCACTAACTGCTGATGGCGTCTGGCATGTTGGAGGTGTCTTCGCCGATGCGGCCGGCGGAGGATGCACCGCACCCGCGGCCGTGCGAGGGCTCGCCGATTGGTCAGACACGGTTGGGCAGGCACAGGCGAAGGTCTGGCGCGGCATCGACGGCTCAGCGCGCCTGCGCCTGCGAGTACGCCATCCAATGGATACGGGACTTGCAGAAGACCACACGCCAGCCTTTTTCATCGAGACACTTCGATTGAACGATCAGTTGGGCAATTCCCTCGCGTCCATTGAAATGTTCGAACCGGTCAGCGAAGACCCGACGCTCACCATGCATCTGCGCCTGCCACAGTCTAGCATCGCCGTGCAAGTCGAAAGCCGCGACAACAACGGCAACATTTACAAAGCTCTGGTCCCAGCGGGCAGCCCCGGCGGATGAAGACGTTGCACTTACCCGACCTAGAAGTCCCGAACCGGCGCTCAATCCTTAGAGCGCTTGCCGGTACGGCTGCTCTTCCGATGCTGCCGGCATTTGCAGCGTGGGCGGCACCACTCACCTACACGCTTAAACCACACCGCCTCACCGATGGCGTCTGGATGCTAGCTGGGGCTCAAGAAGCCATATTGCCGAAGAATGGCGGCGCGATCGCCAACATCATCATCTTCGATACCAAAGCCGGTGCCGTAATCGTCGATACCGGCCCGTCCAAGCGGTACGGACTGCAGCTTGCCTCGCTTGCCCGAGAGCTTACCGGCAAAGATATCGCAAGGGTCTACCTTACGCATTTTCATCCCGATCACGTCTTCGGCAATCAAGGATTCGACGCCGATAAGATCGCGGCCCCACAAGCCGTCATCGCGGGGTTGAAACAGATGGGCGAAGGGTTCTCCGACTCCATGTACCGCATAACGGGAGACTGGATGCGAGGGACGGAGCTCGTCCTGCCAACAACGGTCGTAGAGACAGGTGTTGAAGATTTTGGCGGCCGGCGGCTACGCACGCTTGTCATGCGAGGGCACACCGACTGTGACTTGGTGATCTTCGATGAAGCATCAGGCATTCTCGTCGCTGGAGACCTGGTCTTCCTTGACCGTGCCGCGACCACACCCCATGCCGACATCGAGGCTTGGCGTATCGCCTTGGCGAACTTAGGTGGCATTCCTCATGGACTGCTTGTGCCCGGTCATGGACCTGCGGAGCCGGGCAATCGCGGCATCAAACAAACACGCGATTGGCTCGTCGCTGTAAACAAAACCGTTCGGAACGCCTTTGAAAAGGGGCTTTCAATGACAGAAGCCATGGCGGAACCGTTGCCAGACTGGAGCCAGCCAATCGCTCTGGCGCGCTATGAATATGAGCGCTCGGTCATGCACCTCTATCCAAAACTCGAAGCGGAACTCTTGCCTCGCGTTGACGAGTAGAGTGCCTAAACCGCCTGGCCGCGCTTTCGTTTTGAGCGGCCCTTCACCGACTCATACTTTAGTCCAACGCAATAGCAGTTTCGGGCAGGCATCGGCCCAAAACACAACCGTGCTTTGACGACAAGCAGCATGAGCGAGCTGCTTTGGACCAAAGTGTAATTAGTGTGCCGTTCCCCCTGAGATACTGTCGCAGCGGCAATTCGCCAGCCCAGTGAGCCGCTACTCCTCACTGGGCTGCGCCGATGAAGCTAGAAAAAATCATACATGAGGAAACGCATGACATCCTGGAAATTGTTTACGTCAGCCAGCGTGCTGGCATTCTCGGTTGCGATTGCCGCGCCGGCGATTGCCGACGTTGGTATTGACGATATTGTTAATGATGCCGCGACGACAGAAGACGTCGTCAGTAATGGCCTTGGCCCGCAGGGTCAGCGCTACAGCCCGCTCGACAAGGTCAACACTGAAAACGTTCAAGGGCTTATTCCTGTTTGGGCCATGTCGCTCGGCGGTGAGAAGATGCGCGGCCAGGAAACACAGCCGCTCGTCAAAGACGGCGTCATGTACATCACCGGCTCTTACAGCCGCATGTGGGCCATCGATACCAAGACGGGCCGTGAAATCTGGCAGTACGATCATCGCCTTCCGGAAGGCATTCTGCCTTGCTGCGACGTCATCAATCGCGGCGCCGCAATTCACGGCGACAAGGTTATCTTCGGCACGCTGGATGCGAAGCTCGTCGCTCTCAACAAGGAGACGGGCAAAGTCGTTTGGACCAAGAAGATCGACGACTTCAAGGCTGGGTACTCCTACACCGCAGCGCCGCTAATCGTTCCGTCTGAAGCTCATGGACCGATCATCGTCACCGGCGTTTCTGGTGGTGAGTTTGGCGTTGTTGGCCGCGTTGAAGCCCGCAAGGTCGACAGTGGCGAACTCGTATGGACGCGGCCGACCATCGAAGGTCATACGGGCACGCTCAACGGCAAGCCATCGACCATGACCGGCAAGAAGAACGAGACCTGGAAGGGCGACCTCTGGAAGACCGGCGGTGGCGCAACCTGGCTCGGCGGTACGTACGACCCCGAAACGAAGCTCATATTCATGGGCGCTGGCAACCCAGCTCCTTGGAACAGCCATATGCGTCCAGGCGATAACCGTTGGACCTGTGCCCGCATCGCCATTGATCCGGAAACAGGCGATATCAAATGGGGCTTCCAAACGACGCCACATGACGGCTGGGACTATGACGGTGTCAACGAAGTCGTCTCTTTCGACCTCGACGGCACAAAGGCTGTTGCTACGGCTGACCGCAACGGCTTCTTCTATGTTCTGGATCGCACCAACGGCAAGTTCATCCGCGGCTTCCCCTTCGTGGAAAACATCACGTGGGCGACAGGCTTGGATGAGAACGGCCGTCCGAAGTACGTGAAAGACAACTATCCTGGCAACCCGACAGAGTCCAAGGATGGTAAGAAGGGCAAGGTCGTGTTTGCTGTTCCGTCGTTCCTCGGCGGTAAGAACTGGATGCCGATGGCATACAGCCAGCAGACGAAGCTCTTCTACGTGCCGTCCAACGAATGGGGCATGGACCTTTGGAACGAGCCCGTCACCTACAAGAAGGGTGCGGCCTACCTTGGTGCTGGCTTCACGATCAAGCCGATCTTCGACGATCACATCGGCGCTCTGAAAGCCGTGGATCCGGCAACTGGCAAGATCGTTTGGACGATCAAGAACAAAGCACCTCTGTGGGGTGGCGTTCTGACAACCGCTGGTGGCCTGGTGTTCTACGGAACGCCTGAAGGCGACCTGAAAGCTGTCGACGCCAAATCCGGCAAAGAACTTTGGGCCTTCAACACCGGCTCTGGCATCGTTGGCTCTCCAATCACTTGGGAGCAGGACGGTGAGCAGATGATCACTGTCGTGTCCGGTTGGGGCGGCGCTGTTCCTCTGTGGGGCGGTGAAGTCGCCAAAACGGTAGCGAACCTGAACCAAGGTGGCATGGTTTGGACGTTCAAGCTGCCAAAGAAGCTTGCTCAAAACTAATCATAAAACGATCAAGCTTGTTGGAAGACCTTGGGCAAGCGGTGTCAAAACCGCTTGCCTCTTTTTTTTGGAGCACCGTCCAGCCGAAATCACGGTAGCCTCCTGAATTGTAGGCCAGCGACGGCTCCATGCGATTGGCAGGCGATCAATTGGCTTCTGTTCCACAGATCCGTCCCTACTCGGGTGATGATCGCAAGCCGATTGGGCCACGGCATTCGAAACGCGGCTATCGAGCGCTTGGCACACGTTGTCTCGATGGCCCGATCTTGCTCCGCGATAACCTGGAAGAACCCTGCATTAGTTTCGACCACTAGCTCCGCGGTGGGCGGCGGCGGTCTTGGAACCAGGTGCGGTATCCGTGCATCTTTTTCACCTGCGCGGCGGGGGCACGGCGCTGGCAGGTCTCGGCTTCCTTGCTTCCCTTGCGCGCGCCCCACCGGTGCTCAACGCAGTCATTGATGTTGTAGGCCATCTCGAGAAGCTTGATGCGCGCCAGAACGTCCTTCAAAGACAGTTCCCACTCGGAGCCGTCGGTCCGCGTGTATGAGAACGTTCTTTTGCTAAGCTCCTCCTCAAGTGTCTTAGCCATTTTGGCCTCAACGTCAGCGGCGCTTACGCCGGCAGGCATGGCATAGCGCTCCGGCCGGCGCGCGACACGAGCGGGATACTTGCGCACGACGTCGATGGCGATGAGTAAACGCAAGTCACGAGAAGGCGTCGCGAAATCTTCCCACGGCCCTGTGGTCTCAAAAATCGCGTAGCCGTTCGGAATATCCACCATACGGCTGCTCTTGTTCTGGAACTTGCGTCCGTTCTCAACCGATGTAACGCGCGCGCGGACTTGCTCTTCGAGAGCCGTCACCTTCTCGAGCATCGCGCGCACGGGATCAAGCGGCTTCGGCGAGATGAGATCGTCCATGCGATCGTAAAATTCTTCGACGGATACTTTCGACTGTTCAAGAGAAAAGTCGCCGTACTGTTTATTCGCGGCGATTTCCTTGTTCGTCAGGCGGCGAAGCGCACCATTCTTCTTCGAGACGACGGGCCGGAACCGTTTGAACCCAGCTCCACCCAACGAAGGATCGTTGGCAAACAGAAAGTTGCCGCGCCAGAATCGTTTGATGGCCACCGTGCCATCAGGCTGTGCGTCTACGGCAAGCAAAACGCCGGCACGGTCGTCTGTCTGTCCAAAACGCTTGGCGACAACGAGAAGGTGTCCGTAGGGGTCGGCAAACAATGTGCCCGGCCGCAGCAGGTCGTCGTTCATGGCGACATGATAGAAGTCGCTCCGATTGTCGCGCGCCATTGTTCGGCCAGCACCCGAATGAACGCCATTGGCAACGGACGTGGTGAGGTAATAACCGAAACCTGGAACCAGACCGCGCGGCCGTTGGGGAGTGAGCTCTTTGCGTTGCGGTGCAGGCGTTTGAAACAGGCCGAAAAAGTCGCCGTTCGTCTGTGTCTTGCTCTTAGGAGGTTTCGGTGGAGGTTCTTCGTCGCGGATTGTCCACCACCGCGGACAACGCGGAGGCTTACCGCCTGCGCCGCGGGTGCACTTCGCATAACCGAATGGCAGCCCTGTCTTGAAAGCGAAATAGGCGCGCAGGAAGTAGGGAAGGTCTGCGCAGTCGGGACGGATGATCAAACCTTTTTCGTCTTCGCGCAGCCCCAGGTGATTGTGCAGCGCATTGCGGTCTGTGTCCCGCAGCACTTCGTGAAGCGCCCGCCATGATGCGTCTTCTCCTAGCGGTACATCAAAGAGTTTTTCAATCCAGGCAGAGTAAAGGTTTTCGTTAGCACGGCTCCACGACTGACGAACCGGCCAAACGCTTTTTCTGGTGGCACCCGGTCGTTTTGCCCGAGAGTTGCGAACCGTGATCTTTCGCGTGATCGTGGCGCACGCGTCAGATGCTCCCTTGCGCGTCAGCTTCGCCCGCCACGTGCCTGGCTTTGGCTTGGCGATCTCGGCAAACCAGAAATACGGCGGACCGCCGCGCCGTTCATCAACCTCCAGCGCGACCTTGCCATCCGGGAGAACCAGCGAAAGGGTTGCATCCAGCGGCTCGTCGGTGGCGATGAACACACGCAATGGAGCATGCTTAGAGGGTGAAATCGGCGAGCTGAGGATCGCAAAACCGGCGGGCTCTTTACACTCGGCGGTCTCGTTCTCCGCCCAGGCTCGCGGTGCGAAGCACATGATCGCGAGAAGGATCAGCACCGGTACGGCGGTTAGACGCTGGAGAACAGGTCGCAAAACGATCCCCTATGTTGCCCCGCAAAAAGAACGATGACTTGCGATACCCGAAGCTTAGAACAAGACAATGTGTCCGGCCAGTGTTGAGGGAGCTCGATTGTCCGATCACAGAGCTACGCTGCGGAGCGGCAGCTTACCAAGTCCAGGGCAACTCCAGCCAGCACCACCTGCTCGGGCCAAGACGACAGGTCAATCCGCAGTCGGAAATCTTGCCGAAGGCATAAGATACCAAAGCACGGCAGCCACGAGCAGCAAGGCAGGCACGTCACCAATCAGGTGGCCAAGTTCGTTGCCGTCGTAGACGGCTTGGATAGCCATGATGATGGCATGAACGATACTCGACCAGATGGTGAAGGAGATGAGGCTGCGGTGCGCAGGCGGATTTCGCGAGGCGATGATCAGGAAGATGCCGAGCACGGCATAAAGCCCGCAGATCATCTGCAAATAATATTGTCCGTGACCACCGTGCCAGACCCAGCCCGATGGCCAGATCAATCCGATCGGATAGACGAGACAAAAAATAATCCCAAAGACAAGGAGCGCGTTCTTAAGAAGGGAATGCTCGGGTTGAGTGATGTTATTGGCCATGACACGACACCCATCGTTCAGTTTTGAAAGTGAAAGTATAAGCCCGCGCTCACTCCCTTAAAAGCGCCGGCAGCGATCGTACAAATCCTCGCCCTCGCGATAGTCGACGGTGTTGCGGTCGGGCTCGAGCGTGATGGAGTTGCTGCCGTCCTTGAAATGACGCTGGTTGCCGCGGAAGGGACGCATGGTGCGCATGGCGCTGTCGGGGCCGTCATAGACATAGCGAAGCGAGCTGCCGCGGTAGACGACGGTCATCTGCGGCCCATTCTGGCAATTGTAGCGGACCTTACCAGCCGGGCCGCTAGGTGGCCTCGTGGCTGGCGCCTGTTGCACTTGCTGAGGTGTGTTGGACCGCATGCCGAAGATGCCCCGGCACTCACCCAGAAAACGTTCGACGGCCTGGCGTGAGCCGGACAGATGCATCCCCGCCTTGCCCATGGAATTGGCTTCGTAGCTGATGTAGGTGTTGGCAGCCAGGATCTCCCATAGCGGATCATTGATACCGACGCGGATGCGAATGCCGGCCATGCCTTCTTCGCCGCTCGGCAAGTGCACCTCACCTTGCTTCGTTTCGACTTGGCGGCCGTCAATGTAGAAGGCCACCGAAAGGGGCGTGTTCGCTGCGAGGTTTCCGACGTTGTAGACGAAGGTGGCTCGCGCCGAGCGGCTCGATCCAGACCGGCAGCGGGCGCGAAAGGCCACGTTGTCAGTCTCGGGCACGGACTGCGTAAGAAAGGCTGTGTAGCGCCCCCGGTCGTTGAAGGCGTTTGCTTGCCACTGGAAATTCTGCGCCAGAGCAGGCCCAAAGCCACCCAATACAACGCTCAGCGCGGCAAGCGTCTTTATCGCCAAAATCTTCATACGAAATCCCCCCGTGATCATCTGCTGACAGCAGACTGCACCGGTTGGAGAAAAGGTTCAATTCTAAGAAGAAAATTGGCCGGCGCCGAGGGCTCAGGCTGCGTCGAGCGCTTCGCGCAGCTCGTCACCCTTGATCGGCTTGATCAAGATACGGAACGGGTGATCGGAATTGATGCGCTCGATCATGGGTGGTTCATTCGAGCCGGTGATGAAAACGATCCGTGCATCGCTACCAGTCTCGAAAATCTGTTTGGCCACGTCGACGCCATCCCGCTTGCCACCCAGGCGAACATCGAGCAGCACGACATCCGGAGACTGCTGTTGGAAAACCATAAATGCTTCAGCAGCATCCGCTGCATCGCCGACAACCTCACAGCCGCACTGTTCGCACAGCTGCTTCAGATACTCTTTGATGATGAAATCATCCTCCACAACCATGATCCTTTTTTTAGGCATAGGCCTCGACTTCCAATGATGATGCCGGGATTTGGATCGTCACGACCGTCCCGCCCTCGTGCTCAACCGTCTGGGTTGCCTTCAGCTGCGCGACAAGCGCCATGATAATGCGCTGCCCTGTCCCGACAGGGGCATCGCAAGCGATTTCCGCGACGCCCGAGCCGTTGTCGCGCACGATCAATTCGCGCGTGCCATCGTCTCGATGTTTGAGCTGCACGGTGACTTCGCCGCCAGTGTCGCCCGCAAAGCCGTGCTTGACCGCGTTCGTGACGAGTTCGTTAACCAGCAATCCGATCGAAATGGCGGGATCAATACCAATGACGTCGTGATCAACATCCACCTTTGCCGTGATTTTTCGACCCTCACCGCCATGGCCGGCCACCAGATTGGTGACTAAGCTGGTTAGAAACGCTTCGACATCAAGGTGCGACGGACGCTCAGAAGAAACCAAAAGCGTGTGAACATAACCGAGGGCGTTGACGCGAGCGGCTGTGGCGGCCAGGACCGCCTTGGTCGCCGGCTCATCGGCATTTCCCATCTCCAGCGCGATCATAGCGTTGATCTGTTGCAGATTGTTTTTAACCCGGTGGTAGACCTCGCGCAGCAGTAGATCGCGCTCCTGAACAGTAACGCGTAAATCTCCCATGGTCGCGTGGAGCCGGTCTTCCACCGCGTTCTGGAGTTTAGCGTTACCAATAACACTTGTTGCTAGCAGCACGATCATCACCAGCGCGACGACGCTGAGGCGGAAGTTAGCATTGAGATAACCGGCTTCACTGGCCATAAGCGCCACGAAGCACAAGACAATAGGTAGGATCACAACAACCGGTAAGAGCCGCCGGGCGCCCTGGCTCCCCGCGCCGTGGCCGAGCAGAACCGAAAGCCAACCCACGTCCGGTCTCGATAACAGAATTGCGAGCAGCACGAGCGCGAGGGCAAACGCGGTATGCACGGCCATAGCGCTATACCAAGCCACATTGTAGAGCGCTTCGGCATCAAAGGCATAGCCAATCAGTGCGGTGCCAGAGACGAGCAGGCCCATGGTGCCACTTGCCGTCAAAACGTTATCGGCAGCAGTGCTCCTCATAGTCGTCGAATAGAGTGCGACCGCACCAAACAGAATACCGATGGCCGTTGCTGGTGCCATGCTGTTCGTTCGCAAGCGAGCCAGGTCGGGAAACAGCACCGCGTCGATTCCATTGGCCACGCCGGAGAAGATCACGATGAGGTCGGCACCTGCCACCGTACCAGCGGCAAGGGCAGCGGCCCGCTTAAAGAGCGGAGTATCAGGACGATCAACAATGAAGGGCGCGCTGAGCAAAATGAGCGCAAGGGCGGTGCTAGGCACCATGCCCGGAAACGACGGGTTCAGGCGTATCAACACCTGAGAGCCCAATAACCAGCCACCAACTAGGGTCAGAGTAGCGACAACGGCCGTCGCCAAAGCGAATAGCGAAGAGGCCCGGTAGCTTGCCAAAGTAGGCGCGATGAGGGCCATGAGCGCTTTCACTTTCCAACGGCGGTGGCGCAAATGGGCACCCAATGACTTCGCACACTATAGAATAGACCAAGCGCTGTATACCTAAGCGCAACCAGGGGCAAAGGGCGCGAAATCCTGTGTGCATCTGGAATTCAACTCGCGTTCGAATCGTAACGCGAGTTGATCTGCATCAATGCCTAGAGCGTAAACAGGCTATTTTATTTGTTGATTTGGGAAAGCCTATTGTCAGCTCAGCTTAATGAAGAACCCGACTGGTCGTTGCTAAGCCTCGATTACCAACTCTGCTTTGCCCTTTATGCGACCACGCGCGCACTAACAAATACATACCAGCACAAGCTAAAGGAGCTGGGTCTCACCTATCCGCAGTATCTAGTCCTGCTGGTGCTGTGGGAGAACGACGGACTAACGCTGACGCGGATCGGCCAATTGCTCCACCTTGATCACGGAACGCTGACACCTCTCATTAAGCGGATGGAGAAGTCTGGTCTCGTTCACCGCCGGCGCAACCGTTGCGACGAGCGTGAGGTGCAGGTCTGGCTGCAAGACAAGGGCGTCGAGTTGAAAAGCGCTGTCTCGCAAGTGCACGAGTATGTGACTTGCCGATTGGGAATGTCAGCGCAGGAGATGTCTGAACTCAAGGCCGACTTGCTCGGCGTACTCCAGCGGTTGGAATCCGGGCCGGATAGCTTCGAAAGTTCTAAAGCCAGTTCGCGATGATCATCATCAAGCTGAGCGTAACCGCTGCACCAATTGTGAGCGCGCGCAATACACGCGTGTATCCGGCAATTCGCATACCAAAACCATTCTCATAAACTACAACGTTTGTACTTTACGATTCCTGTCTTAGCGAAGTGTTAAGCCTGTATGGGCTTGAAATTATCTTGTTTGCAATTTGCTTGCGTCAACGTCATGCTCTTGGGCGACTCGTTTGATAACGTTTTCGCTGTGCGCCACGCATTAATCTATCAACTTTTGTTTTGGGCCAACTGTGATGCATGACCTTTTACCTGGCGCACGTCAGTACGGACGCGCGATCGTTGGTTCCACGCACTGGGGCAATCATCTGGTCCAGCGTGCCGTTGAGGATTTGAGCGGTGATCCTGACTTGGGCCCGTCTCCCTCGCAGGCCGGCCTGCTTCACGGTGTTAGCCGCCTTTGGAATGGCTGGTTCGGCGAACACATGCGACATCACGTTGCCACGGCCGGCACAGGCTTGGACCGGCACAGCGCGAGGCTTGCAAAGCCAACAGGGTTCGAACGCCAGGCTGCGCTGCTGACTGAATTCCATCAGCTGGACCATGAGCAAACAGCGAAGATCTTGAACACATCGCCAAAGGCAATTGCCGACGCCTGCCAAGACTATCGCGTGAGATCAATTCGCGACGGCGTGACGGTCCTTATCATCGAAGATGACCTGATCATCGCTGAAGCGATAAAGGCTCAGATCGAGACGATGGGTCATCATTGCTCGTGCATCGCCAAGACTGAGAGTGATGCGCTGGAGTCGGCTTTCTCCGAAACACCGGATCTGATCATCAGCGACATCAAGCTGGCCGACGGGACCAGCGGCCTGGACGCCACCCGCCAAATCAACGCCAGCGTGCCAGTGCCGACAATTTATCTCACCGCCTACCCTGAGCTTGTGCTGACGGGCGCTAGCGATGAGCCGGAATTCGTGCTCGCGAAGCCCTACAATCCGGCCCAGCTGAACGCGCTCGTGAAGCACGTTCTTCATTGGTCGCCGCACGTGCTGGCGGCCTGATCCCAACAGGATTGCGCTAACATTTCTTGACGCTCGGGAACCGGCTGCACGAAATTGCGCGCCTCAGTGGTACGACGCTCTGCCCAACTTCAAGCAGGCCGCATCGGCGTGTCCGCGCCGGAGAAGTCATTCGCGAAGAGGCGAAGGTAAATTTTGTCTGAACGGATCCGCCGCGCGTTCTTAAAAAAAGAATAGCATAAACGCTGCAATTTTAAGTGCAAAACGCTGCGTTGGATTCCCCCCATGTTAGACCGCATCTTTGCACTGCTGCCCAAACTCATAAGCTCCAAAATCATCCTGATGTGCGGTCTGACGGCGATCTTGTCGTCCACCGTCGTCGGTTCGGTGGCCTATATCCGTTCAGAGGCGAACACCTTGGAAATGGCGCTTGAGAACGTCACCGGAGAGACCCGCCTGATCGCGGACAAGCTGAAGCAGGCCTATCTCGACATTAAAAACGATGCGTTCGTCATCTCCAAGATGCCGCCGATCGAAGGCATCATACGCACGCAAACCCACAACGGCATCGACCCGCTCGACGGATCAAGTGCGGCTCACTGGAAGGGCCGGCTTGAGAAGATCTTCACGTCAATCATGTCGGTACGGCCGCACTATAGTCAGATGCGTTACATAGGTTTCCAGAACGATGGCCGCGAGCTGGTCCGCGTCAACCGCACGGCGGACGGATTTGAGCGGGTCACGGTGGATCGCCTCCAAAAAAAGGGTGACGAGCCCTACCTCCATGCCGCGCGCAAGCTAAAGCCCAACGACTTTCTTTTCTCCGACGTGACGTACAACCGTGAAAACGGAGTCATCGTCGAGCCGAAGGTAGCGATGCTGCGTACGATCGTTCCGGTGTTCGATAGCGGCAAACCGTTTGGCGTCATCGTGATCAACGCAGACTTCCAGAAAGCCTTGACGCTGGCGTTTAGGAAGATACAGCCGCGCGGGGATCTCTATGTGAGTGACGGTGGGCGCTTCCTCTTAGACTTTCAAAACGGACAGCTCGTCGTCAACTATCTCAAGAACCCCGACTATGCGGAACTTCGAAAGCTGACGCTTAAAGTTGAAGCGCCAGCTGGTGACGCACAAGCGTCTTATGTCGGTGATCGTTACGTCAACAGCATGGTTGGCGTGTCGGTCGACGATCGAGCGACGCTCGGCGTCATCGTCCGCGCGCCCCGCGACGTTGTCCTGGCTAAAATCGCCTCGCTAAGGCAGGCGAGTCTGCTGACTGGCGGCCTGCTCACTCTGGTTGCCTTGATAGGAGCCCTGCTCGTCAGCAGGCGGCTAACGCAGCCGCTCAAGACCATGGCACTAGAGCTGGGCGCGATTGATGCACGCAACCGCGCGATGAACCTGCCAACGGACCGCCTGGATGAGATCGGCGAAGTAGCACGCGCCTTCCAAGTGCTAACGCGTGACTTGATCGACAGTGAAGCCAAGATTGGGACAATCGTCCAAAGCATGTTTGACGGGCTCATTACGACAGACGCTCAAGGCTTCATTGAAAAGGTCAATCCGGCCAGCCAAAAAATATTCGGCTACGAGAAGGAAGAACTGGTCGGAAAGAACTTGAAGGTCTTGCTACCAACTCAGCATCGCGAACGGCACGATCACTACATCAGTCGTTACAAACGTACAGGCGAGCGCCGCTTCATCGGAGCGATCCGCGAAGTTGAAGGCCGACGCAAGGATGGCTCGATCTTCCCCTTGGAAGTCTCAATCACCGAAATCGCCATTGCAGGCGAGCGCCATTTCGTTGGAACGTTGAGAGATATCACGGCGCGCCGCGATGAGGAAAAGCAGCGCGAGTATCTGATCGAACGCCTCAAGCGCTCAAATGATGAGCTGGACAATTTTGCGCACATTGCCTCGCATGACCTGAAAGAACCGCTCCGGGCGATCCATAATCATTGCAGCTTCCTGTTCGAGGATTACGGCGCTGAGTTGCCCGAGGGCTGCGTGAAGCGGCTGAACCGTCTGCAGTTCCTCGCCAAGCGCATGGAAAAGCTGATCTCGGATCTGCTGAAATACTCCCGCCTGGCGCAACAAGAGCCATCAGTGAAGCCAACCGACCTTAATACGGTCGTCGCTGACATTGAGCTGACGATGAAGGACGTTCTGCAGGAGGAGAACGCGGCGATCGTGCTGCCGGCGCCATTGCCCGTGACCGTTTGCGACGAGGTCCGTATCACGGAAATGCTGCGCAATTTGGTGACGAACGGCATCAAGTACAACAGTCAGGACCAAAAAACGATCGAGATCGGATGCTGCCCCGATGGCGAGACGCTGTACGTCAAGGACAACGGTATCGGCATCGACAAACAGTTCGAGCAGGATGTCTTCAGGCTGTTCAAACGCCTCAACGCCGACCCGAAGCACAGCGATGGAACCGGCGCCGGACTTACCTTTGTCAAAAAGATCGTCGAGCAGCATGGCGGTAAAGTCTGGTTTGAATCAGACAAAGGCCGCGGAACGACGTTCTTCTTCAATCTGAACTTGAAATGCCCTGGAGCGGAACATGAAGCCCATTCTTATCATTGAAGACAGCGTGGATGATTTCGAGGCCACTGAGCGCGCACTGACGCGCGATGGCGAGCTTTTCAATCCTATCCGCCACTGCACCACCGGCCAGGAGGCGCTGGACTATCTGTCCAGCGCGACGGACGCGGATGATCTACCGGCGATCATCCTGCTGGACTTGAATATGCCGGGCCTCGATGGGCGCGCTGTGCTTGCGCGCATCAAAAGCGACGCGAAACTTAAAGAGATCCCGGTCGTCGTATTGACAACTTCCAATAAGGAGGCAGACCTCAACGATTGCTACAGGAACGGCGCCAACACCTTCGTCGTCAAACCCGTCGAGATTTCTGAATTCTTTAGCGCGATTAGGCGGCTCAAGGAGTACTGGTTCCGCGTCGCGATATTGCCGAGGGGTGAGCGCGATGCCGAAAGCGCTTAATGTCCTTATCGTCGACGACAGCATAGATGATCGCGAGCACTACACGCGAATTCTGCGCCGGGACGGCGAACGATCCTACAACATTGTTGAAGCAGAAGATGGCCAAAGTGGCCTTAAGATCTTTTCAGAAACAAGCTTAGACTGCGTCTTGCTGGACTACTCTCTGCCAGGCCAGAACGGCTTGGAAGTCTTGAAGCAGTTTACGGCGGTCGAACCGCTTGCGCCTGTTATCTTCTTCACCGGCCAGGGCAGCGAAGCCTTGGCGGCGGAGGCGATGAAGTCCGGCGCATGCGACTACATATCGAAAAACGACATAAATTCCGATCGCTTGATCAAGGCCATCGTGTCGACGATTGAGCGCATTGAGATGCTGCGCAAAATCCAAGAGCGGCAGGAAGCCCAGAACGCCTTCGCCAAAATTCTAGCGCATGACTTTAAGGAGCCGCTAAGCACAATCCTTGGGATGAACGGGTTGATCGAGGACGTCGTCAAAACTGGCGACTACGATGATATTCCAGAACTCACGTCCAGGATAAAGCGCTCGGCCACGCGCATGGGTGACTTGATCGCCGCGCTTCGCCTTTACAACTCCGCGTCCGATTTCAAAGAGCCGGTCAATGCTGTGTGCCTCAGCGGCGTTGTGTCGGACGCATTGAACAATCTGACCTGCACCGTTGAGCAGCGCGGCGCGGAAGTACAGGTAGGCGAACTGCCAACGGTAAGCGGTGCCACGCCGTTGCTCGTTCTGGTGTTCCAGAACATCATTGCTAATGCCATCAAGTTCTGCGAGAGCGAAAAGCCAACCGTGAAAATATGGGCCGAAAGCGTGGGACCGAAATGGGTCTGCTACATCCGAGACAACGGCATCGGCATCAGCGCGCAGTATCACCAGAAGATCTTCAAGCCGTCTTGCCGCCTACATAACAACGACGAATTCGCTGGATCAGGGCTCGGCCTTGCGACCTGCAAGAGCATTATCGAAAGCCACGGCGGAAAGATCTGGTGTGAGTCGGAAGAAGGCGCCGGTTCGACATTCGTAATTTCTTTGCCGAAGTGTCGCGAGGACAATAAATTCGGGACACCGGCGCCAGTTAGTACCCGGATCCCATTGGCGGCCGCTGAATAACTTTAGGCGACGAGTGCGCTGGCTGAAGCCTTCATGCGTTGTGCCGTCTCGTTAACATCCTTGGTGGCTTCCAGAATTTGCGACATGCTGTCGTTAACGGTACCGACTTCGGACGCCGACGATTGCATGTTGGCCGAGATGTCATTGGCTACGGAACTCTGTTGCTCAACGGCGGCAGCTATGCCGGTCGAAATATCGTTGATGCGCGAGATAATCTCGCTAATGCCATCGATGGACCGGGATGCAGCTGCGGTTCCGTCTTGAATGGACGTGATCTGGCCCTCGATGTCCGCGGTGGCCTTGGACGTTTGTTGCGAGAGTTGTTTCACCTCATTCGCTACGACTGAGAAGCCCTTCCCCGCTTCACCTGCGCGTGCGGCCTCAATGGTCGCATTCAAAGCCAGAAGGTTGGTGCGCTGCGCGATTGAATTGATCAGCCCGACAACCTCTCCGATCTTGTCTGCGGCCTGCGCCAACGAGCCTACGATTTCGCTCGAGCGCGCACTGTGCTGAACGGCCTCTTCCGTGACGTGCGAAGCTTCCTGGGCACGCCGGCTGATTTCAGAGACGGATGCCACAAGCTCTTCCGACGCAGAGGCAACGGAATGAACGTTGGATGACGTGCGTGAACTCGATTGCATCGCGTTTTCGACCTGTCCGGTCGCCTTGCCCATTTCCGTGACAATGCGGTCTACGTCCATCGCAAGTTCGGCTTGCAGCCTCTCATTTGTCTTCTGAGCGTTCACCTTGGCAGTGATATCGATGCAGAATTTCACGACCTTGTAAGGCCGCCCCGAGGGATCGAATATGGGATTGTAGGTAGCTTGCAGGTAGACTTCGCGCGCGCCCTTGGCAACGCGCTTGTACTCTCCTGATTGAAACTCTCCGCGTTTCAGCGCCTCCCAGAAATTGGCATAGGCGTCAGAGGCGGCCTCACCGGGATCCACGAACAGCCGGTGATGTTGTCCAACAATCTCGCTCAGTTCATAGCCTACGGTCGCGAGGAAGTTCTCGTTCGCGGTCAAGATATGCCCATCCAAATCGAACGAGATGACAGCCTGGGAGCGGTTGATAGCGGAGATCTGGCCGCGCAAATCAGTTTCTTCGTGTTTGCGCTGGGTTATATCACTGCAAAACTTGACGATGCGATAGACGCGTCCCTTCGCATCGAACAGCGGATTGTAGGTAGCCTGAAGCCATAATTCGCTTCCGTCATTCTTAATCCGCCTGAATTCGCCAGCCTGGAATTCACCGCGATTGAGCGCGGCCCAAAACTCTTTGTAGGCCGGGCTCTCTCGCTCTTCGCGCGAGACAAACATGGCGTGATGCTGGCCTGCTATGTCTTTCAACTCATAGCCGACGGCAGCCAAGAAATTCCCGTTCGCTGTTCTAATGTGACCCGACGGCTCAAACTCAATCACGGCTTGACTGCGGTCAAGCGCGGAGAGCTTAGCCTGGATATCGGTCGCGGAATTCTGGAACATGATAGTCCTTCGAATCAAATGTTCGATTAGAGCGTGTAGAAACTATCGCCACCAAACTTACGTAACACTTAATAAACCATGTATGCTTCTTTCTTTAGTGGGTTGGTTTTAATGAAGTGTCTCTGGCGTGGCGCATCCTGGATGCGCACGCGTTTTTCGAGAGGCCGGCGGAAAAAGGTCAGCGCCCAAGTCTTCATGTCCCGCGTCAGGTTCGGTACGGTGCGGCATCCTGATGACGCAAAAGAAGAGTTTCCCACCGATGACGTCTTCCCTAGTTCTCGCTCTCGACCAAGGCACGACATCCAGCCGGGCAATGCTTTTTGATGCAGCTTTGCAAGTCGCCGGTCAGCACCAGATCGAGTTTGCTCAGCATTTCCCAGCGGACGGGTATGTCGAGCACGAACCAGAAGACATCTGGACGTCGACGCTGGAGTCCGCTCGCGGTGCGATGGCTGCTGGAAATGTCGACGCCTCCGCGATCGCCGGAATTGGGATCACCAACCAGCGCGAAACAGTCATCATCTGGGACAGGCGAACGGGAAAGCCGATCCATCGCGCCATCGTCTGGCAAGACCGGCGAACATCGGACGAATGTGCCAAGCTTCGCAGCGGCGATGTGGAAGCACTGGTGACCGCGAAGACCGGCCTTCTTCTCGATCCATACTTTTCAGCGAGCAAGATCGCTTGGCTGCTGGATAACGTGGAGGGCGCGCGCGCCGCAGCGGAAGCTGGCCACTTGGCATTCGGAACGGTCGACACCTGGCTGCTGTGGAAGTTGACTGGCGGCAAGGTGCACGCCACCGATGTCACCAATGCCTGCCGGACGCTGTTGTGCGATATCGAACGCGCGCAGTGGGACACGGACATGCTGCGCCTGTTCCGCGTCCCCGCGTCAATTCTGCCGGAGATCAAGGAAACGCAAGATGACTTCGGAACCACGGCACCAGAGCTTCTTGGCGGACCGGTTCCGATCTACGGCGTGGCAGGTGATCAGCAGGCCGCCACCATCGGCCAGGCTTGCTTTAAGCGCGGTATGTTGAAGGCGACATACGGCACCGGCTGCTTCGCTGTTTTGAACACCGGCGAAACACCCGTTCGGTCGCGCAACCGCTTGCTGACGACCATTGCCTATCAAATCAACGGCAAACGCACCTATGCCCTGGAAGGCTCGATCTTCATCGCTGGAGCGGCCGTACAGTGGCTGCGCGACAGCCTGCGCATCGTCGAAACCGCGGCGGAGACGGGAGATCTGGCGGCGAGCGCCGACCCGTCGCAAGAGGTGATCCTGGTGCCAGCCTTCGTCGGCCTCGGCGCGCCACAGTGGCGGTCCGATGCGCGGGGTGCGGTCTTCGGGCTGACACGCGGCACAACGAACAAAGAGCTTGCCCGCGCTGCACTCGAAGCAACCGGTTTCCAGACGTGTGATCTGATCAACGCCATGCGGGCCGATTGGGAAGGTTTTGGCGATACGGTCCTGCGCGTCGATGGCGGTATGACAGCCAGCGATTTCATGCTGCAGTTCATGTCGGACATGTTGAACGCGCCGGTGGACCGGCCAGTCATTCGCGAGACCACGGCGCTGGGCGCGGCTTGGCTCGCCGGCTCGAAAGCGGGTGTGATGCCAGACCAAGACGGCTTCGCCAGTCTATGGAAACTCGACCGCCGCTTTGTGCCAACGGCCAGCGCGGACGCCTGGCGCGAGCGCCGGTATGCGGCATGGCAACGCGCCGTCGCCGGCGTAATTGCCCAAGCAGGCGGCTGAATCGCCACAAAAAATAGTCGAAGCGGACTCGTTTTAGGCACAGCGTGCAGCCCTGCCACACGGCCCTATGAACGCAGACTGGAGCCTGGGGATAACGAGGACAAGTCCGTTGCGCCACTCCTATAGTCGCCCCGAAAGCTGTTTGATCTTCTCAGTATCAAGGCAGCGGGGGTTGCAGCATGTGGGGACGAAAAAGCGCGGCGGACATCGTTAACGCGTCCATGACGGAGGCGCAGGCGGCGCGCGGACTGATCGACGAAGGGGGCGCAATGCTCTCTCAGTTGGAAAGTGAACTGGCGCAGGTGCTCTCAAGCACCGGCCTCGCCGCGATGACATCGCGGTGTGATTTGCTCGAAGCGGCCGGAGACGCGAATTCCTCAAGCTGAGGCGGTCGCCAAGCTTCGCAAAAGTCGCTAGCACCTATCGCGAAGTTGAAACTCTCCAATTACGCTTTCTTGGCCGGCGCCTTTTTCTTGGCTGCCGGCTTTTTTGCTTTCGCGGCAGGCTTCTTCTTCGCGGGGGCCTTCTTTTTCGCCGGAGCATTATCGTCCTTGGCGGACTTTGGCTTGGCTTTAGCCTTCGGCGCCGCCTTCTTTGCGCCGGCCTTCTTCTTGCCGCCGCCTTTCGCAATGCGCTCAGCCAACAAGGTCATCGCCTCTTCAAGCGTTACGTCCGCGGGCTCCTTGCCGCGCGGAACCGTGGCATTGACTTTGTTGTGAGAGACGTACGGCCCGTAGCGGCCTTCAAGCACCTGGATCTTGCCGCCGCCTTCGGGGTGCTCACCAAGGTCTTTGATCACCGTCTTGGCCGCGGCCCTTCCGAAACGGCCACCCTTGCCCGCACGTTTCTCAGCGAGCAGCGTGACGGCGCGGTTGATGCCGATGGTGAAAACATCCTCGATGCTCTCCACGTTGGCGTAGGTACCATCGTGCAAAATGAATGGGCCGTAGCGGCCAAGCCCGGCTGTGATCGGCGTACCCGTTTCCGGATGCATGCCCACCTCACGCGGAAGGCGCAAGAGCTGCAATGCCTGGTCAAGATCGATGGTCGCGGCATCAATGCCGCGCGGAATGGATGAGCGCTTCGGCTTCGGCTCATCTTCCGTCGCTTCACCGAGCTGAACGTAGGGTCCGAACCGGCCCGTACGCAGCGTGACCGCCAGCCCGGTTTCCGGATCGAAACCAAGCTCCTTGCCGTCTTGAACCGCTGCGTCACCGTTCTGATCCGACAACTGGCGTGTGTACCGGCATTCCGGATAATTTCCGCAGCCGATGAAGGCACCAAATTTGCCGGAGATCTTCAAGGACAGCTGCCCAGTGCCACAGCTTGGGCAGACCCGGCCGTCGCTTCCATCTTCTTTCGGCGGGAAGATATGCGGGCCGAGCAGATCATTCAGGGCGTCCAGAACTTCCGAAACACGCAGATCCTTGATGTCGTGGATGGCGGCCGTGAAGTCGCGCCAGAAGTCCCGCAGCACTTGCCGCCACTCCAGATCGCCAGCCGAGATCAGGTCGAGCTTTTCTTCCAGGTCGGCCGTGAAATCGAATTCCACATACGTCTTGAAGAAGCTCTCGAGGAAGGCGATGACGAGCCGGCCTTTGTCTTCGGGAACGAGCCGCTTTTTGTCTATCTTGACGTAATCGCGTTCAACGAGCACCGCCATGGTCGACGCGTAGGTCGAAGGCCGTCCGATGCCCAGCTCTTCCATGCGCTTGACCAAGGTCGCTTCGGAAAAGCGCGGCGGCGGCTGCGTGAAGTGTTGACTGGTGTCGACGAGCTTGTCGGTCAGCGCGTCACCGGCTTGCAGCGGCGGCAGGCGGCGGCTTTGTTCGCTGTCGTCGTCGTCAGTGGTGTCGGCCTTGCCCTTGGAGACCGCAAGACGTTCGTCGCGGCCCTCTTCGTAGACCTTCAAGAAGCCGTCGAAAACGATCACCGATCCGTTCGCGCGCAGCTGATAGGTCTTGCCGTCCTTGCCGGACACTTCGATCGATGCCGAAGTTTGCTCCAGCTCCGCCGGAGCCATCTGGCTGGCGACAGCGCGCTTCCAGATGAGGTCGTAAAGCGCGGCCTGATCCTTCTGAAGGTACTTGCGCACACTATCGGGCGTACGGCGCGGGTCCGTCGGACGGACAGCTTCGTGCGCTTCCTGCGCGTTCTTGGCTTTGGTTTTATATTCTCGCGCGAACGGCGTGTAGTTCCGGCCGTAGCTCGATGAAATGAGATCTCGGATCTGCGAAATCGCTTCCGGCACAATCTGCACGCCGTCGGTTCGCATGTAGGTGATGAGACCGGTCGTCTCGCCGCCGATGTCGACGCCCTCGTACAGGCGCTGCGCGATATTCATGGTCTGCTTGGCTGAAAAGCCGAGCTTGCGCGAGGCGTCCATCTGCAGCGTCGATGTCGTAAACGGCGGGAACGGATTGCGTTTGGCAGCCTTCTTATCGACCGAGACAACCTTGAACTGGCCATTCTCGATCGCTGTCTTAATGCCTTGTGCTTCTGCCTCATTCTTGATGTCGAGCTTCTTCAGCGTTTGGCCATCAATGCCGACCAACCGGGCAACGACGTCCTCTTGCTTCGAAGTCACAAGGCCGGCGGCAAC
>JBGTSB010000021.1:0-41022 GCA_041940525.1 Hyphomicrobium sp. | reverse complement strand
GTACCTGATCGACAACGCCGTGCCGGTGGCGGAGTTCAACCAGTACGGCACGCGGCGCGGCAATCACGAGGTGATGATGCGCGGCACGTTCGCCAACATCCGCATCAAGAACCACATGGTGAAGGATGCAAACGGCAACGTGAAGGAGGGTGGACTCACCATCCATCATCCGTCCGGCGAGGAAATGTCGATCTACGATGCTGCCATGCAATATGAGTCGGAAGGCGTGCCTCTTGTCGTTCTCGCCGGTGTCGAATACGGCAACGGCTCGTCACGTGACTGGGCAGCGAAGGGCACCAATCTGCTCGGCGTCAAAGCCGTGATCGCGCAGTCGTTCGAGCGAATTCACCGTTCGAACCTGGTCGGCATGGGTATCGTGCCGTTCACATTCGAGAATGGCGCCAGCTGGAGCTCGCTTGGGTTGACCGGCGAGGAGACGGTTACCATTAGCGGGTTGACCAGCATCAAGCCACGCGAGACGGTTAACGCGATTGTCACGCGGCCAGACGGTTCGACGATTGACGTACCGCTGCTCTGCCGGATCGATACGCTCGATGAATTGGAGTATTTCCGTAACGGAGGCATCCTCCATTACGTACTGAGGAGTCTGGCGGCAGCTGCCTAAGAAGCTCAGTACACACGAACCTGAGAGCCCGGCTGTACGCCGGGCTTTCTTTTTGCGTGAGCGCTGGGCTTGAACTGAGGTGGGGAATGGCCAATAAAAATCAAATGAAGAAGTGGATCGCATTTGTCATCGCGGGCTTGGGCGTTCTTTTCGTTTCGCCCGTCCGGCAGACGTCGGCGCAAGTGGAGCATGGCGGTGATCTCGTCGCGCGGCCTGTATCGGCTGTGATTGAGCTTTTTACGAGCCAAGGCTGCTCGTCTTGTCCGCCCGCGGACTCGCTGCTGAAAGAAATCTCCGAGAACCAGAAGGATGTGATGGCGCTGTCGCTGCCTGTCGATATTTGGGACTACATCGGCTGGAAGGATACGCTTGCGTCACCTCGCAATTCCGAGCGCCAGCGCGCATATTCGCGGCAGCTCGGCTCAGGGCCGGTCTATACGCCTCAGATGGTTATCAACGGAGTTACGCAAGCCGTCGGCTCGAGGCCGCGGGATGTCCGTGAGGCGTTGGCGAAGGCGAAAGCCACCATCGAGAACAAGCGTGTCCCCGTAAAACTTTGGCCGCACCGCAATAGTGTGATCATCGAACTGGGCGCCGCGCAGCCTGGTGTGGAGGTGAAGGAGTCGACGATTTGGCTGGCGGTCGTGCAAAAGTCGGTCGACGTTGAGATCAAGCGCGGCGAGAACTCGGGCCGGAATTTGAACTACCATAACGTGGTGAAGGAGCTGACGCCGGTTGGCGTTTGGAACGGCAAGGCGGAAACCATCCAGCTCTTACGCTCGGCTTTCATGCGGCCCGCTATCGAAGACGTTATCGTGCTCGTCCAGGAAGCCGACTACGGGCCTATCATTGGCGCAGCGTGGTTGGGGATTTGACGCCGACGTCACGAGACTGGCTTTAGAAGCCAGCTTCGCGGTAGACAAGGGCGGCGCGGGTTGCGCCCGCGGAGACATTGGCTGCGTCATCGCGGTTGGGGAGTGGCAAGCTCGGAGCGCCGAACGATTGTAGTCCGTTCGGGTAGCTCAAGGTGATACCGACAGGCGCGCCTACTTCTTTGTTGAGGGCGTCCACCTTGCGTTCGAGACTGGCGATATCAACCTTCTCCTCGCGTTCCGGGACGGCACGCTCCAAAGCGCTCTTAGATTTTTCCAGGTCGATCTGGGCTTTCAGAAACACGCGTTCGTCGCCTGAGATATCGGACAACTCTCGCGCACGGCCGAGGAAGGCCTCGTCGTTCGAGTCAATGAGCTTCTTGATCGATGCCCGCTCGGCAAGCGAGTATCCGCCGCTGCGGTCGAACACGATGGACGCGAGCTGGTCTCGGTCCAGACCGAGGAAGCGGCGGGCGGAGGCATTTTCTTGCTGTCCTGAAAGCTCTTCCATCACTTCCGCGCGGGCATTGCGCAACTCGGCGGTTGACGCTGTCTTTTTAGACTGCGCCGCACCAGCGTCCTGGTTGGACTTCGCCTCATCCTGTGCGTCATTGCGCGAAACACGATGGACCGGTGCCACCGGCTGCACGGGGACGTAGACGATACCTTGCGCTGTTGGGTCGAGACGCATCGAATGCCTTCTTTGTTAGACACGATGCTTTTAACGCGCGGAAGTTTAATGGCGCCTTTAACGCCAAGCGTACAATTTGTAGACCATTAATAGGAGCTTACTTTTATCGGGCAAATCCCCGGTGTTTCAGCAGTCCTGATATCTCCGGAGGGCGGCCACGGAAGGCTATATAGGCGTCAGCGGGGTCCCGGCTGTTGCCAGCGGCGTAGATGTACTTTTTTAACCGTTGCGCGGTTTTCCGGTCGAACACATCACCTGTCTCCACAAATGCCGCGAATGCATCGGCGTCCATGACCTCTGACCAGAGGTATGAATAGTAGCCGGCAGCATAGCCTCCCATGATGTGCTGGAAGTGCGGGATGCGGTGCCGCATGACGATCGCCTCGGGCATATTGATTTCCGAAAGCTTACTTTTTTCGAATTCGGTAACGTCAAGATTGTTTGGTGCCGATGAGTGAAGATCCAAATCGACGATGGCGGATGAGGTGTATTCGACCGTGGCGAACCCTTGGTTGAAGTTGCGCGCGGCCTTCAAACGGTCTCGCAGTTTCTTAGGCATCGGCTTGCCGGTATCGACGTGCACGGCGAACTTCTCCAGAACCTCCGGCCGCATCAGCCAGTGCTCATAAAGCTGCGATGGCAGCTCCACGAAATCGCGCGAGACCGATGTTCCCGAAATCGACGGATAGGTGACGTTAGACAACAGGCCGTGCAGACCGTGGCCGAACTCGTGGAACAGCGTGCGGGCATCATCGAACGACAGCAGAGCCGCCTCGTTCTCGCCGCCGCGCGAAAAATTCATGACGTTGACGATGATTGGCCGGACATCGCGGCCAAGCTTCATTTGCGAGCGAAACGATGACATCCACGCGCCGGATTGCTTGGATGGACGCGCAAAGTAATCGCCCATGAAGATGCCGATGTGCTCGCGCTTACTGTTTGTGACTTCCCAGACGCGGACATCCTCGTGATAGCGCGGGGCATCTGGCAGCTCTTGGAAGCGAAGCCCAAAGAGCTTCGTCGCCGTATCAAAGGCCGCGGCGACAATGTTTTCCAGCTGGAGGTACGGCCGTAACTCACTGTCATCGAGATCATAGCGCGCCTTGCGCTCCTTCTCGGCGTAATAGCGCCAGTCCCAGGCTTCGACCGGGTTGTTGCTACCTTCCGACTGCGCGAGCTTCTGCAGGGCTTCGCGTTCCTCGCGCGCGGTCTCTATCGCAGGTGCCCAAACCTGGTCGAGGAGATAGCGAACGGCAGCCGGCGTCTTGGCCATCGTGTCGTCCAAGGCGTAGGCGGCGTAGGTGTCATAACCGAGCAGGTTCGCTAGCTCGGTGCGCAGGGCGATGATGTTTTTTACGATCTTGCGGTTGTCCGTCTTGCCGCCATTTTCGCCGCGTCTCGTCCACGCCTTGAAGGCTTCCTCGCGAAGATCCCGCCGGGAGGAAAATTGCAGGAAGCTTTCGACACTGGAGCGAGCCAGCGTGATGGCGTGACCCTTGATACCGAGGTCTACAGCGGCGCGGGCCGCTGCTTCGCGGACGCCATCGGGTAGGCCAGCAAGGTCTTCTTCTTTAGACAAAACCATGTGCCAGCTTTGTTCTTCCGCCAGCACGTTCTGCGAGAATTGCGTGCGCAGCCGCGCCAGCTCGCCATTGATTTCTGAAACGCGCTTTTTGTCCTTGGCATTGAGGTTGGCGCCGTGGCGCACAAACGCGAGATGCATGCGTTCCAGCACGCGCAGCTGTTCAGAATCGAGACCAAGCGAGGCGCGGCGCTTATAGAGATCGTCGATACGCTTGAAGAGTTTGCCGTTTAGAAAAAAGCGCGTTGTGTGTGCTGCGTACAGCGGGGCGAGTTCGCGCTCAATTTCTTGCAGTTGCGGATTCGTGTGTGATCCGGCGAGATTGTAGAAAACATCCGACACCTTCGACAGAAGCGCGCCGGACTTTTCGATGGCCGCGATGGTGTTGTTGAATGTTGGCTTCGCCGTCGACGACGCGACCGCCGTGATTTCTTGCCGGTGTTCGCTGAAGGCTTTGCGAAAGGCCGGCATGTAGTGCTTCGGCTCAATCGTGTCGAACGGTGGTATTTGGAACGGAGTCCGCCAGGTTTTGAAGAACGGATTGGTCTGTGCCTTCGTGCTTGGCTTGCTCGATCGAGATTGGGCGATTGCCTTTGCTGGCATTGGCGGACCTTCTGAAATGTCAGATACTTTGGCTTTGCAAGATCGTTAGCCTATCGTATTGCGCGCGCCAACCTCACTCTCGATCGGTGAGGTTCAAATGCAACGAAGGGCCGGTGGGGGAACCGGCCCTTCGCATGCAGGGACACAACATCATAGGGGAGAACTGCCTTCGCTCGCGTCCATCCAACGGGCTTGGGGGCTATGGGTTGGACAGATGCCAAACTCGTCGAAGGCATGGTTGATAGAGTGCTTTGGATTTGCGGCAGCCCCTAGGCCGGGCCGGGGCCCCATTTGGGCAGCCCAGGGGCAATTTGGGGGCTATCCAATCAGTTTGGGAAAGTTGACCCGGTCCACGGAGAGAAGGCTCGGAAAGGGAATTGGGGGCTAGTCTCCGAGACAGATTGATGGACCGGGCCAATGGCAGAATTGACGGTACCGTCGCGCCACATTGTGACATTCCTGTGGAATGACGACGGCTTGGCCGCGTTAGGTTTTTTCGTCACCGCGCACAGATTGTCTTGAAAAACCGGGCATACGGGTCAATCATTGCTGAATTGAAAGGGAGGCGCGCTTGAGCGAAATCGATCCCATACAATTCAGCCCGCGTAGCGCGGGCAAGCCGGCTGCATTTTCATCCGCGGCCTCTGGCCGGGAAGTCCAGCCAATTACAACCTTCAACCGAAAAGAGCTCACAGAAATTCTGACGGTCTACGGGCGAAAAGTCGCCGATGGCGAGTGGCGGGATTACGCTCTCGACACGCTGAAAGACCGGGCCGTCTTTTCCGTATTCCGGCGATCGGCTGAGTATCCCATCTACAGGATTGAGAAGAATCCACGGCTCGCCCGCAAGCAGGGCGCCTACAGTGTCGTAACCGCTACGGGTATGATTCTGAAGCGTGGCCATGAGCTGGGACGCGTTCTTTCAGTTCTGGAGAAGAGCGTCGTTCGGCTAGTAAAGGGCTAAGCAAGGCTCGCTCCAGCCAGCCAGTGCGAAGGCATAGATAGCAAAAGGGCCCGCGGACGAATGATCCGCGGGCCCTTTTTCGTAACTTGGCGATCAACTACTCGCGGCTGCCGAACAGGCTGAGCAGCGAGGTGAACATGTTGATGAAGTCGAGGTACAGGCTCAACGCACCCATGATCGCGCCCTTGGCAACAGCCGTCGAATCGTGGCGGATCTGCTGGTAGCCGTCCTTGATCATCTGCGTGTCGTAAGCAGTCAGACCGGCGAACACGAGAACGCCAATCGCGGAGATCGCGAACTGCAGCGCGCTAGACTGCAAGAACAGGTTCACGAGGGCAGCGATGATGATGCCGATGACGCCCATGAATAGGAATGAGCCCCAGCCGGAGATGTCACGCTTTGTCGTGTAGCCCCAGACACTGAGCGACGCGAATGCAGCGGCCGTCACAAAGAAGACCTGAACGATCGACTGGCCGGTGAAGACCAAGAAGATCGACGACAGCGATACGCCCATCACGGCGGCAAACAGCCAGAACGTAATCTGCGCGGCGGAAACACTCATCTTCTGCAAGCGGAACGACAAGAAGAATACGAAGGCCAACGGCGCCAGCATGATGAGCCATTTCAGCGGCGAGCCATACAGCGTCGCGCCAAGCTGAGTCAGCATCGTGCCATTTGACATCCGCGCCACGGCCAGCGACGGATCAGCTGTGGTCGTAAGGAACGTTAAGCCGTAGGCGACCAAGCCCGTGAGCGCGACGCCAGCGGCCATATAGTTGTACACGCCGAGCATGTACGAACGCAGACCCTCGTCGACCCGCACGTCGGTGCGCGAGGTCGAGGCTGAGCCGGCCTGCGGATACTTGTCTTCGAGAGCCATGAGTTAAATCCCTTTCAAAAGCTCTTTCACATTTCGTGATATTGCCTCTGGAATATGTCTCTATGCTGACACCAATTCAAGATGGCGGGCGGACTTTATTTGCGCCGCACAGGGTCAATTTTCGTTGAGAATTCAGTGTGCAGCGGCAATCTGACCAACGCTTACGACGACCGCAGGTGGGGCACAGGCCGCGCGCGCAACACTGCAAGCGTGCCTAGGCCACCAAATAGAGCGACCAGCCCCAGAGACAACGCCAGCGCTTGGACGAGCGGCTGCCAAGCTAGAGCGAACGGGATTCCCATGACATGCTCGACGGCGACGTAAGCTGCCACTGCGCCTAAGGCGGCGGCAAAGACGGCCGTGATCGCCGCCAGCAGCGCATATTCCAGCATGTGCGCCTTTAGGATGCGCCAGCGTGTGGCACCCAGCGTTTTGAGTATGACGGCCTCAAGGACGCGGCGGCGTTGGGCCGTGGCTAGTGCCCCGGCAAGAACCAAGGCTCCAGCCAAAAGTGTGACGCTGCCTGCGACACGGACTGCAATCATGATCTTCGAGAAGATGGCGTTGAAGCTTTCAACTGCGTCCTTCACGCGAATGGCCGTGACCGCAGGGAAGGCCTTGCCAAGTGTGCGCGCCAGCCCGGCTTCGGTTTTTAGATCGGCGCTATCAGGCAGCGAAACCGTTGCGAGCAGGTTATGGGGCGCGGCCGCCAAGGTGTTGGGAGAAAACACCATAACGAAGTTTAGGTTGAGGTTTTCCCACATCACCTCGCGCAAGTTGACGATCCTGGCCGTTACGTTGCGGCCGAGGATATTGACGACCACGTCGTCGCCGATACCGACGCCGAGTTTTTCTGCAAGCTCGGCCTCGAACGACACTAGCGGCGGGCCGCTATAACCAGGTTTCCACCATTCTCCCGCTGAAAGCGTGGAGCCTTCCGGGACCGTGTCGGAGTAGGTCAAGCCACGGTCGCCGTTCAAGACCCACTGTGCATCGGGGGGAGCCTTGATGGACTCTACGCTGCGCCCGCCAAGGCTCACAAGGCGGCCGCGCAGCATCGGAGCTTCCTCTAACTCCGTACCCGGCACCTCTTTTTCGACTAAGCTCTTGAACGCGGGATACTCTGACTTCGGGATGTCGAGCACAAAATAGTCGGGCGATCGCTCCGGAATTCGACCGGTCAGTTCATTGACAAGCGAAGCATCAGCGAGCGCGACGGCGGACAGCAGCGATAGGCCCGCGCCCAATGACAGGACGACCGAGCGGGTCAAACCGCCAGGTGCGCCGATATTTGAGATGGCTAGCGCCAATTCGGGCACGCGCGGACGGCGGACGTGCCGGGCCGCCCACGTCGCGGCTGTACCCAAGCCCCAGAAAACGGCGAAGATCACGATGACGCCGACACAGAAGTACAGCGCAATCCATGGCGCATCAGACAGCAAGACAGACAGGACCACTAGGAGTGAAGCGGCAGCGCCGAGCGCTGCCAAAACCGGCCAACGCGGCCATTCTCCACCGGCCTCGACTTCGTCGCGGAACAGCACGCTCGGGCTGACGAGCTCGGCCCGCCCTAACGGCCAGAGCGTGAAGAGCAAAGAGACCAGTAGGCCATAGACAACGCCTAGCCCGAGGCTTGCCGGTGTCACTTCGACAGCGGCCCGGATCGGGAGCAAGTCGCCAAACTGCGTATTCAAGATAACCGGCACGAGATAGCCAAGTGCCGCGCCGATTGCGATGCCTGCGCTCGCGATCGTCAACACCTGGATAAGGAATAGATAAAAGATGGTTCGGTTCGTCGCGCCCAAGCTCTTCATGGCCGCGATGACTTTCCGGCGCTTGTCTATGAACGTTGCAACGGCGTTGGCGATGCCGACACCGCCGACCATGAGGGCGGCCAATCCGAGCATGGTCAGGAATTGACGCAGGCGCTCAAGCGTGCGGCTGACGCTTGGGGACGGGTCGCGCCGGTCGGATATAGAGAACCCGGCATCTGGGCGTTCGGCCTTCAGTTTTTCCCTGAACGCGATCAGCGCTTCGGGGTTGTCACCTTGGTTGTTTGGAAGCTTCAATGCGTAGCGCCAACGGATAAGCGCACCTGGTTGGACGATGCCGGTTTTCATCAGCGTGTCGAGCGAGATCAGAACGCGTGGGCCATAGGTGAAGCGACTGATGACGGCATCCGGCTCTTTGGCGATCGTGGAGACGACTTCTACCTCGGCCTTACCGATGCGCATCCGGTCGCCTGGTTTGAGGTTGAGGCGCTCAAGTAAGGCTGCGTCGACGGCGGCCGTATCAGGCTTTGCAATTTGCGGCCGAAAAGGCTTGCCGTTGGCAAGCGTGACAGTGCCCGCCAGAGGATAAGTGGCATCCACGGCCTTTAATTCGGCAAGCGCCTGCTCGGACGCGTCCGGCGTGCGCGCCATCGTGCGCATGGTTGCGGTCTCGCTAAGCTGGCCTTGTGCTTTCAGCCATGCAAGGTCTTCGCCAGTGGCTCGAATGTGCCGGCGTGTCATAACGACGTCGCCGCCTAAGATCTCTTCGCCTTGTTTTTCAAAACCAGCGCGCAATGCGTCTGAGAGTGCGCCAACGGCAGTGATCACCATTACGCCCAGCGCGACACAGGCAATGAAAACATAAAAGCCGCTGAGACCGGCGCGCAGTTCTCGAAAAGCAATGCGAGCGAGTGTTGGGAAGCCGATCGAGCCGCGCGAAGGCTGCGGCGTCGGCACGCCGGCTGTTTCAGTAATCATCGTCATGCGGCGACCGCCGCCTTGTCTGATGCGATCTGTCCGTCGGCCATTTGGATGACGCGATCGCATTCTGATGCGAGTTTCTCATCATGGGTGACGAGCACGAGCGTCGCTTGCTTGCGGCGCTGGAGGCCGAACAGCAAATCGGTGACTTGTCGCCCGTTTCGTGTGTCCAAGTTCCCTGTGGGTTCGTCTGCCAGCAGAATTTTTGGGTTTGGCGCGAGCGCTCGAGCCAGCGCTACACGCTGCTGTTCGCCGCCAGACAGCTGCGCTGGATAATGGTCTAAGCGATGACCGAGCCCCACCTCCTTCAGATGGGTTTCAGCGGTTTCGAAAGCGTCGTCGTCGCCGGCGAATTGCAGGGGAAGCGCTACATTTTCCAGCGCCGTCATCGTCGGCACCAGATGAAATGACTGGAAGACAATGCCGATCTCCCGTCCGCGCGCGATTGCGAGTTCATCTTCGCTCAGCTTCGTAAAGTCCTCTTGCGCAACACGGACTGAGCCGGCCGAGACGCGCTCCAAGCCGGCGAGCACCATGAGCAGCGACGTTTTTCCCGATCCGGATGGGCCGACGATGGCAAGCGACTGCCCTTGATTGATGGAAAGATCAACGCCGCGAAGGATTTCAACGGGTCCAGCGCGGCTTTGCAGGGTGAGACGGACATCGTCCAGTTTAATGATCGGTGCTGACACGTCGCTTACGTCTCCAGTGGAATTTTTGGCCAGTGCTTGCCTTCAGTACCGTGGGTTTCTACTTGATAGACAGTTTGACCGTAACGGGGGTGGAATGATGCGCGCACAAAGTAGTCAGCCAAATTCAAGCCGAGCCATTTGGGCCGCGTCCATCCTCGGGCAGATGGTAATGCTTCTTCTTGTTTGCAATGCGGTATTGTTGGGCGCTGGCCCGGCAACCGCGGGGAACGGTGCGCCGTTGGTCCGGATCGTTGCGTTTGGAGACAGCTTGACGGCGGGCTATCGGCTGCCGCCTGAGAAAGCTTTTCCGGCACAGCTTCAGGCCGCGCTGACGAAGAAGGGCCATAATGTCGAAGTGATCAATGCCGGCGTTTCCGGTGATACTACATCGGGCGGGCGGCAGCGGTTCGAGTGGGCCGTGCCGGATGGCACCGATGCCGTGATCTTGGAACTCGGTGCCAACGATGCCTTGCGCGGCATTGAGCCGAAACAGACGCGCCTCAATCTGGAAGCGATCATCGAGAAGCTGAAACAGCGCAACATTTCCGTATTGCTTGCTGGCATGAAAGCGCCGAGCAACTGGGGTGAGGATTATAGCCTGGCGTTCGATGAGATCTTTCCTCAATTGGCCGCCCAGCACAGCCTCTTGTACTATCCATTTTTTCTAGAGGGCGTCGCGCTCAACCCGGATCTCAACCTTGATGACGGTTTGCATCCGAATGCGGAAGGGATAGCCATTATTGTTGAGCGCATGCTGCCGCAGGTGGAAGAGCTGATCCGCCGGGCAAGCGCGCTCAAGAAGCAGGTTAAGTCTTAACCGCTGTGCCGCGGACGGCGGGATGATATTGGGAGCGGGCTCATGCCCCGGTTATTCACCGCCATTGCATTGCCAGAGCACGTGAGAGAAGCACTCTCCGCGCTTGAGGTGCCTCTTCCTGGCGCACACTGGACTCACGAAGACAATCTGCACATCACGCTGCGTTTTGCCGGCGACATCGACAACAGAACCGCGGATGAGTTTGCGAGCGAGCTGGACGGTATTGACCTGGATTCGTTCATGCTTCGCTTTAGCGGCGCAGGGGCGTTTGGCGGCAACGATCCACGCATTCTCTACATGGGTGTCGAACCAAACGAAGCGCTCGACAGGCTAGCCCGGGCCAACGAACGCGCTGCGCGAAACGCGGGGTTGCCTATCGTAAGCCGCGCGTTCAAACCTCACGTAACGCTGGCGCGCATGCGGCACGCCCGCGTCGATGCCGTCGCACGATTTCTCCAGCGAAACGGCGTCTTCAAGTGTCCGCCGATTGCGGTGACACGCTTTTATCTAATGTCGTCCCGGCCAAAGACGGGTGGCGGCCCTTACGTTGAAGAAGCCGTATATCCGCTACAAGGCGCGGCCGCTTTCGCCGGAGAAGATGCGCAAAGCATCTGGTGATCTAAAGCGTCAACACGACCTTGCCGACTGCTTCGCGCCGGTCGAGTACGCCGATTGCGTTTGCCGTTTCTGCTAGCGGATAGGTCGCGTGGATACGTGGAACGAGGCGGCCTTCCGAAACCCACTTCAGCACGGATGTCATGTTGTCCCGGTGTCCCATCGGGTCGCGCTTGACGCTCTCGCCCCAGAAGACGCCAACGGCTTCGGCTCCTTTGAGCAGAAGCAGGTTTAGCGGAAGTTTGGGGATGCTGCCGGCAGCGAAGCCGACAACGAGGAAGCGGCCGCCCCAGGCCAGAGCGCGCACGGCGGGTTCGGCGTACTCGCCGCCAATGCAGTCGTAGACAACATCAACGCCGTCGCCGTTGGTGACTGCCTTCAACTGAGTCTTGAGATCTCCTGCCTTGTAGTCGACCAAGACGTCCGCGCCGTGCTTGCGGCAGATTTCAAGCTTCTCCGGCGATGAGGCGACGGCGATAACGCGGGCACCAAGAAGCTTTGCAATTTCGATCGCTGCGAGCCCAGCGCCGCCTGATGCACCTGTGACCGCCACCCACTCGTTGGCTTTGACCTTGGCGCGATCCTTCAGGCCATGAATCGCTGTGCCATATGTCACGCTGACGCCGGCCGCCAGTTCGTCCGAGACATTGTCCGGCACCGGGATGACCGCTTCGGCTGCCGCGACCACCTTTTCGCGCGCGCCACCCCAAGCCAAGTAGGCCGCGACCCGCTGACCGACCTTTAAACCGGTGACATTCTCGCCCAGCGCTTCGACGACGCCGGAGACTTCTCCGCTTGGTGAGAACGGCAGTTCCGGCTTTTTCTGGTACTTGCCCCGGGTAATTAGCGTATCAAAGAAGTTCAGCGCAGCCGCTTTCACCTTGATCACGACTTCGCCGGGGCCGGGCGCGGGGTCGGGTATATCCTCCAGCACCAAGCTCCCGGGACCATCGAGGGTCTTGCAAAGGACGGCTTTCATATGACACCTCGGGCTGCGATCACTCGTGCTCTGCTTTAGTCTTGAGCGCGGTCTTTGACATTCAGGGTGAGGCCAGCTGTTTAGATCGCGCCTGTTGCCGCGCCAAGCCCCCCATTGAGGACTTGAGACAAATGACCGCCGAATCCTGGCCTCCCAGCGCCCGCGGATATTTTGCAATTGGTGCTGAACGTATGTCGAAAGCGCTCAATCTTGGCAATCTCATGCGTTCGGCACACGGATTTGGCGCCAGTTTCACATTCACTGTTGGCGCGACCTACCGGGCCTTGGAGGCGCGCGCGGATACGTCCAAGGGACAGTTGCATCTGCCTCATTATAATTGGGATCGTCTTGACGAGATGGCGCTTCCGCAGGGTTGCAAGCTCGTAGGCGTGGAACTTTTAGATAGCGCTGTCGATTTGCCCAGCTTCCGGCATCCGGTGCGTGCGGCCTATGTTCTTGGTCCTGAGGATGGGTCCTTGTCCGAGGCGCTGCTTGAACGGTGTGACTATACCGTCAAGATACCGACTCGATTCTGCGTCAACGTCGCAATGGCGGGTGCCATCGTCATGTACGACAGGGTGCTCTCGCTGGCACAGTTTGCCGCACGTCCCGTAGCTACGGGTGGCGCATCTGTGCAACCATCACGGTCCAGGAACGCGGCCACTTCGGCAAAGTCCTGAGGTCCGGGGTGACAGGCGGGGGCGAGGCGAATAAAAGGGGCTCACGGTCCCTGAAACATTGTAAACAATGGTGCAATGATCCGAGCAAAATTTCTTTCTAGCGGTCTGGCTTTCATCGCGTTCATGGGTGGCATGTTTTGCGCCAGCGCGGTTGCGCAGAGCGCGAATAAGATGGCGACCTTCAGCAGCTGGAGCCTGAACTCGACCGAGAACAGCGGCAACAAGATGTGTTTTGTCGCCTCTTCCCCCGTCGATATGCAGCCGCCAGGCGCTAATCGCGGTCTCGTCGCGCTGTATGTTTCGGCTTGGCCCAAGCAGGGTGTGAAGTCGGAAGTCAGCGTGAAGATGGGCTACCCGCTGAAGGCCAACAGCAACGTCTCCGTCAAAATCGGTTCGCAGATTTTCTCGCTGTTTAGCGAAAAGGATCGCGGCTTCGTGGCGGATGCGACGCAAGAGCTGAAGCTGGTGGAAGCCATGAAGCGTGGCAACCGCCTAACGGTCACTGGCACATCTTCGCGCGGTACCGAAACGACGGACACTTATTCGCTTAGCGGCGTTACGAGCGCGCTTAACGCGATGGCGAAGAACTGCCCGTAAGCGGCGCACTTCGGTTGCTGTTATTGTTTCATGGTCAGCCGCGGCGCCTAAGATGCACGTAGAGTGCGCCGTCGCCGCCGTGCCGCTGCGCTGCCGGCGCGAAGCTAACAACGAGCGCTCTCAAATCAGGTTCGGACAGCCACTGGGGCACGTTGCGGCGAAGTACGCCGCGTGGCGCGTGTCTATCTCCCCAGCCTGACGTTTCGTTCGCCGGGCTGCCTTTGCCCGTGATGACCAAAACAATGCGATGGCCTTTGCGGTGGCTGGAATGCAGGAAGCCACGCAGGGCAATGTGTGCTTCGTTCTGGCGCATGCCGTGAAGATCTATGCGCGCGTCAACCTCTATCCTGCCGGAGCGAAGCCGCCGTGCGCGTTTGGTCTCAAACTGAGATAGAGGCGGCGCGGCGCGCGGTTTGTCTACAGCTTTGGGCTGAGCCGGCGGCATCACAGGCGGGCTCACGGCCCGGGTAGGCTGACCTGTCAGCTTGTTCGCCGAGCCGGTGTTCGCGGCAGGAGGCGGCGGAGCCTTCGTTCCGTTTTCATCGCGATTTTCGAGCGCGGCCAGCACTCGATTCTTGGCATCTTTCAACGGCTGCAGCGTAGACGCCATGTGGTGCCAAAGTGCCGTCTCGGATGCGCTGAGCTGCCGGCTCTTCTTATTCTTGCCAGAAGGCGGCTTGCTCTTCTTCATTTTCCGGGTTCCGCGAGCAGAACGTAGAATTCTCCGGGATGCTTTGTCTGGCCGGCGAGCAAACCGGCTTCCTCGCCGGTGCCAAAAAAGATGTCGCCGCGCTCTGGGCCGCGAATGGCGGAGCCGACATCTTGCGCGACCATCAGCCTGGAAAAGCCGCCCGCATTGCCGGCATGCTTCAGCGTTGGGGCATTGACGTAGACCGGCGCGCCGATAGCGTGGAAGCCGGTGTCAACCGCGAGGCTGCGGCCAGGTGTGAGGCTGATTTCTTCAACGCCGACAGGGCAGCCGCCGTCCAACTCGCGGAAGAACACGAAGGATTCGTTTTGCTGCATGACACCCCGCGCCGTATCGGGGTTGGCGAGCAGCCAGTCCTTCAAGGCATCGAGCGTCATCTGGTCGGCTGGGAACAGGCCGTTGTCGATCAGATAGCGGCCGATGGATGTGTAGGGATGGCCATTCTTGCCATCATAGGCGACGCGCCGTTCGCTGCCGTCCGGCAAGGCGATCACGCCTGAGCCTTGGATGTGTAGGAAGAATGTGTCGACTGGGTTTTCAAGCCAGAACAGCTCGAGATCCTGACCGTTTAAAGCCCCGTTCTCGATCTCGGCGCGCGTTGCATAGGGTTCCAGGCCATCGCGTGTGCGGCGCATGTGCGTAAACTGGTCTGCCTTGGCGCCTCTCTGACTTTCAGCCACCATGTTTTCCAGGTCGCCAGGCCGGCGATAGAGCGGCACGGGAAACGAACTGCTCTCCTTTCGATCGCCCTTGAGCACCGGCTCATAATAACCGGTCAACAGCCCATCCGGCCCGTTGTGACGAACACGGCAAGCGGTAAAGTTGTCTTCAAAGAATTGCTTCGCAGAGCCGTCTGCTGCTTCGCCCGCCTTCTTGCAAACCTCAAGAAACGTAGATGTTTGCTGACCGTCTGGTTGAGACGCCTTTGCAGCCATGCGACGTGCAGAAAGCTGGAACGCTCGAAGTGCCGCAGCGTGGTCGTCTTCCTCCCACCCTGGCAAGTCGCCAAACGCCACCGCTTCATAGCTGTGCTTGATCGTGCTCATGTCTGGCGCTTGAAAGCCTAGTGGAATACCTACTACTCCCACTTTCAGCAGTTAGTTCGACGACTGCGTGGATATCAGCTTCCAGTTTGGCGATTGCAAAGCTCGTGCTGAGGAAACGTCCCGAGCGAACGTCCAAATATCATTGACGTCTTGAACGCTACTGTCGTCTCCCGAAACCACCTCACCAGCCTTGTCGCGTATTGCGGAAATGAGCTGGCTGACAAAGCGAACCGTGATGTTCGCTGTGCCGTTGGTGACGTCAGCTTCGAGGATGTTGGACTTGGAGATGCCAACAAAGCTTTGGTCGACTTGTTCGCCGCGCTTCTTGCGCTCAGCTATGGCGCCGGCAAAGCTGTCGTAGACTTCGTCGTTCAGCAGCTCTCGCAGAGCTTTAAGATTGCCTTCGGCGAATGCGGTGACAATCATCTCGTATGCGCGCTTGGCGCCGGTCAGGAACTGTTCCGGATCGAAAGCCGGATCCGCATCGAGGATCTCAATGAGCCCTTTGCTGAGGGACTCGTTGTCTGACGAGAACGAGCGGATCTGAGCTTCGCGCTCAGCCTTCGAGATCGTGTTCACGGGAGCCGGTTGCTCCGGCAGGTCCCGGTCGCGTCGCGGCAAAGCGACAACCTTGTCCGACGCGGCGGCGGCGCGCGCTTCCTCGGCAGCGCGCTGTGCGCGCTGCTCCATGCGCGCGTCATCGTCGCTGGTACGGCGTCCGAGTACGCTGCGCAGTTTGAAAATCGCAACAATCGCGGCAATGAGAGCCAGAAGCGTAAAAAGATCTATCGTGCCATTCATAGGTGGCGGTTTCCTGGAATCGACGAGCAAGGCCTTGAACGGATGTAGGTTCGCCATTGCGGCGCGTCTACCCGCGCCCGCGTCTCGCGCCCTCATGAGACCGTATGGAATTAACTTAGGGCACAAATACGCTTAAGCCAACCGTGATCCTATTAATCAGGATCCAACCATATTGAATTTTCCGGAAATTTCAGGGCCGGACTCTTGTGATTGCCCATAATCAGTCATCGTGGTAGCCACGACGCCAAACTGAACGCAATAAACGGAAATTTGAGCGACATGGCGGACGAGACAAAAGGTTCAAACGGTCAGGCAGGGGCGGCGGCCGCTGATCAAGCAGGGGCTCAGGCCAAGGTTCAACTCCTAGGCCAGTACATCAAGGACCTTTCTTTCGAGAATCCGAATGTTGGCAAGCTGATCGACACCAAGGGCGAGAACCCCGACCTGCAGGTTGAGGTGAAGGTAAACGCCAAACGTGTGGGCGAAGATGTGTTTGAAAGCGCCATCCATTTTCACGGGAACGCCAAGGCCAAAGTTGGTGTCATCTATGACCTGGAGCTGGAATACGGCGGCTTGTTTCGCGTTCAGAATATTCCCGATGAGGCGCTGGAGCCTTTCCTATTGGTCAACTGTCCAACCCTAATCTTTCCTTTTATGCGCCGCATTGTCGCTGACGTGACGCGCGACGGCGGCTTCCCACCTTTGATGCTGGATCCAATGGACTTCGGCGCTCTGTTCATGCGCCGGAAACAGGAGCAGGCTGGAGCCGGTTCGAAGACGGTATCCTAACTTTCAGCCCCAGACTTCACTGCTGCGTATTGGAACCAAACAGCGTCTGGACCCAGGCTGGCGACAAAGGCGGCATGGGCGGCTTCGTCTTGCTCGGTCAGGCGTGAAGGCAATGGGGACGGCCGCTGGGCCGCTTTTTGCGGAGCCCAAGCTCCTCCGGCTGAAGCCAGACCACTGCCTGCTCCGGCGGAAAGGGACAGCGCGCCTTGGCGCTCTCCCAACAGCTCTAGATAGACTTCCGCCAGGAGTATGGAGTCCATCAGGGCGCCGTGCTTGACGCGCATCGTGTTGTCGACACCGTACCGCTTACACAGGGCGTCCAAGCTATTTGGCCCGGCGGGGTGCTTTCGACGCGCCAGCATCAACGTGTCGACGACGCGATCCATCGACAGGGCCGGCAAGCTCAGGCGCTCCAGCTCGGCATTCAGGAAGCCAATGTCGAATGCGGCGTTGTGGATGACGAGGCTGGCATCGGCGATGAAGTCTAGGAAGTCCTGGGCGACGGCAGAAAAGACCGGCTTGTCGCGCAGGAAGTCCGTCGAAATCCCGTGGACGGCTTCCGCTTCGGCTGGGACGTCGCGCTCGGGATTGATGAAGACGTGATACTCGTTCCCGGTCGGATAACGGTTGATCAGCTCCACGCAGCCGATTTCGATCAAGCGATCGCCGCCACGCGGGTTAAGGCCGGTTGTTTCGGTGTCGAGAACGATTTCGCGCATGTCAGACCTGCCATCATACGCGAGACTAGGACCAGTGCTTCTGGAACGCTTCGCCGGAACGGGCGCGAAGCTGTGCAACCAGTGTATTGATTTGTTGCTGCGTTTGCTCGATCGTCCCGCCAGTATCCACAACGAACTCAGCCTTGGCGCGCTTCTCTTCGTCCGGCGTCTGGCGTCTTAGGATCTGCTCGAACTTCTCGCTCGTCATACCCTCACGCTGTAAGACCCGTTCGCGCTGGGCGGCATATGGTGCACTGACGACTGCGACGGCGTCGACGAGACGTTCAAAACCCGTTTCGAACAGAAGCGGGATTTCCATGACGACCAGCGGCGTGCCCGACTGATAATGTTGCGCCAAGAATTCATTCTGCATTTTCCGGACGAGCGGATGGACGATCCCTTCCAATTCCGAAAACCTTTGCGGCTGTTCCATCAAGATGTGGGTCAGCGCCGCGCGGTCGACCCGGCCATCCTTGACCACTCCAGGAAAAGCTGCGCCGACGGGCGCGACAGCCAAGCCTTCATAAAGATCGTGAACAGCTTGATCTGCATCGAAGACGGGCACGCCGTTGGCCTTGAATTGATCGGCGGCGACCGATTTGCCCATGCCTATAGAGCCCGTCAATCCAAGGATGAACATCATGCGGTCTCAAGCCCCGCGGCGATCATCCCGTAGAGATCCGCCGTCACCTCCGGACGTACACCGAACCATCGCTCGAAACCCGGCACTGCCTGGTGAAGCAACATTCCCAGGCCATCGACTGTTGCCAGACCCGCAGCTTGCGCGTCGCGCAGAAGTGCTGTCTGCAGCGGCACGTAGACAATGTCTGCGACACAGCAATCGGGATGCAATCGCTTTACGTCGATGCCGAGATCACCTTCGTTCTTCATGCCGACGCTTGTGGTGTTGACCAGCACGCCAGCAGCAACGGACATATAGTTCCGGCTATCCCAGTCGTGCGCGATAACGCGTTTGCCGAAGTGTTCGGCCAGTGCTTGCGCGCGCGGTAAGGAGCGGTTGAATACATTGACTTGCGAAACACCGGCGTCGAGGAAGCCATGAACGATTGCGCGCGCGGCTCCGCCCGCTCCGAGAATCGAAACTGGTGCGTCGCGCTTGTTCCATGCAGGCGCCTGCAAGCCAAGATAAGTCATGAAGCCGTAGGTATCCGTGTTGGAGGCATGCAGCACGTTACCCGCCAGCCATAAGGTGTTGGCAGCACCAACGGCCATCGCAGCTTCGTCTTTTTCAGACGCGATTTGAAATGCGGCTTCCTTGTGGGGGACCGTGACATTACAGCCGGCGTAACCCTTATCTCCCAAGTTTTGAAGAAAGCTTTTGAGGTCTTCCGGCGGCACGGCTTCTTTTACGTAAGACCCTTGGATGTTGTTCGACTTAAGCCAGTAGTTGTGAATGACGGGCGAGCGGGAATGCTCGATAGGCCAGCCGATCACACACGCCTTTGTCATGGATGGATGGCTCCCAGCGCGGCGAGCTTGTTCAACAGCGGCTGCAACGGCATACCGCGAATTGTCATTTCGGTGCCTTCCACCTTGTCGAACAGTGCCGCTCCCTTGCCTTCGATTTGATAAGCACCAACGCAGCCATACACCGCTTCGCCCGCGTCATCGGCGTAGGCTGCAATATCGTCGTCCGAAAGCGGCTTCATCGTCATTTTAGCGATTTCGGAATACATCCAGCTGACATGGTCTTCGCGCGCTAGTGCCACCGCGGACGAGAGCGCGTGCGACTTGCCTTGCAATTTCTGAAGCGTTTCAACAACGCCATCCCGGCCGCCGGGCTTTGACAACAGCTCGCCGTCAATCTCCAGTGTTTGATCCGAACCGATAACCCATGCCTTTGGGTTTGCCGCGCTGATCTCTCTCGCTTTTGCAGCAGCCAGCGTTTCTGCGACCGCCGCTCCCGTGCTCTTTGCTTCTCTGAGCCAACCGCGTAACTCAGCCTCGTCGACAGTAGCCGGTATGATCTCGAACGTCAGGCCGGCGTTCTTCAACATGTCTTGCCGGGCGGCACTTTTCGAGGCCAGGATTATGTGCACGCCATCAGACGTCTTGGGCATGACCGTTTCCTTCTCCCGCTGGCTTCCGGTCTTGCATCAGCCGGATAATTGTTGCGGCTGTTTCCTCAACCGATCGACGGGTTACATCGATCACGGGCCAGCCGTGCTGTGCGCAGAGTTTTCGCGAGAATGCGATCTCCGAGCTTATGATCGTGCTGTCAACATAGTCGTCAATGTTCCGGTCGGCCAACACCATGACGCGATTACGCCGGACTTCCGAGATTCTGTCGGCACTGGCGACCAGGCAGACAATGAATGCGGAGTGCGGTTCTAACAGCACCTGAGGAAAGGTTAGTGCGGGTACGATTGGTACGTTGGCTGTCTTATAGCCGCGCTGTGCGAGATAGATAGACGTCGGGGTTTTTGAAGTTCGGGAGATCCCGAGCAGGATGATGTCAGCATCACTCGGATCTTCCGGCAGACGACCATCATCGTGGGCCATCGTGAAGTTTAGGGCTTCAATCCGGCGGAAATAGTCTTGGTCAAGAACGTGCTGGCCGGCGACCGTCGGCGTTTGTGGCGCGCCCAAGTAACTCTCAAAGAGTTGTAGCACCGGTTGAAGGGCCGCGTGACACGGCACGGACAATTCCCGGCAGCGACGTTCCAGCTGCTCAGCCAGTGTCGGATTGACGACCGTGTAGAGAACAATACCAGGCGCCTGCTCAATCTCCTGCAGCACACGCCTCATCTGCCGCCCCGTTCGAACCAGAGGATGGACATGCTCGATTGGACGGACTTCGGCATACTGAACCGCAGCGGCTTTCGAGATCGCGGATAGCGTCTCGCCGGTTGCGTCAGACACTAGATGTAGATGGAAAAAACTCGGCAGCGTGTTGGTCATCTGTGGGCAATATCCGGGGTTATCCAGCCTGGATGGAAGGTTGCCTCTGCAGCCGCACAAATCATAGCGGATTATCCAGAAGTCTATGCACACTTGGCGCGTTTTGGATCAAAAGGGGAAGGGTTTATCCATCCCGTGGAGGAGCTACCGCCATCCATCGGCTATTGGCTGGTTTCCCCAGGTTACTCACAAAGCTTGCAGGAGCATCAACACGCGCAAGTCATTGACTCCAGACTGAGGATAGCGGCTAGTGGCTCCGGCTTCCAGCTTGGTACTAGACATGGTCTGAGTGCTGTCCACATCCGTATGATCGTGTACAAGCAGTGAGCAACAGGCGGATTACCAAAATTCCCGCCCCTAAGAATCTCAATAAAAACCTGAAGACTCTTTTCTGAAGATTTAGATTCACCCATGGGACGAAACGCTCAAATGGCAAACGCCGCGGTGCCGGACCGCAAGATGTTGGAGGTCTTGGCAGGGAGGCCTGTTTCACCACCGCCAGTTTGGTTGATGCGGCAAGCAGGCCGGTATTTGCCGGAGTATCGTGAAACGCGATCGGAAGCCGGCGGGTTCTTGGACCTGTGCTACACGCCGAGCCTGGCGGTCGAAGTGACGCTGCAGCCGATCCGGCGCTATGGTTTCGACGCTGCCATTTTGTTTTCAGACATCCTGGTCGTTTGCGACGCGCTTGGTCAGCCGTTGAAGTTCGTCGAGGGCGAAGGCCCGGTTCTCGAACCGGTGACGACAGCGCAGGAGATCGCACGGCTTGATCCGGCTAAGACGGGCCGGAAGTTTTCGATCGTTTGTGAAACGGTGAACCGTTTGCGGTCGGAGCTGCCAGCGGAGACAACGCTGATCGGGTTTTGTGGTGCGCCGTGGACAGTGGCCACGTACATGGTTGGCGGCCGCGGCTCGCCAGATCAGGCGGCGGCACGGCAGCTGGCCTATCGCGAACCTGAAACGTTCGCACGATTGATCGACCTTCTGGTTGATGTGTCGGTTGATTATCTTTCGCAGCAGATCAGTGCCGGCGCGGATGTTGTTCAGATTTTCGATAGCTGGGCCGGGAGTTTACCCGACGGGGAATTTGAGCGCTGGGTGATCGGCCCGACAAAGCGGATGACCGCGGCTCTCGAATCGAGGCATCCTGGTGTTCCGATTTTGGGGTTCCCGCGCGGGGCGGGTGCGAATGCGGGCAGGTTTGTGCGGGAGACCGGGGTCAGTGGAATTAGCTGCGGAACAGCGGAGCCATTGGAGGCTATGCGTGCATTGGCGGGTGCTGGTGGCAAGGACGGTGGTTCCATGGCTGTTCAGGGAAATTTGGATCCGCTGCTGCTCGTTTCAGGCGGCGACGCCTTGGACCGGCGAGTTGATCAAATTCTCGAAGCGATGGATGGCGTGCCGTTCATCTTCAATCTCGGCCACGGCATTGTTCCGCAGACGCCACCAGAGAACGTCGCCCGCCTGGTCGACCGTGTTCGCGGCGTAAAGGGATAGGGCAGAGATGTTGTGGCTAAAGGCGTTTCACGTCATGGCGGTGATCGCCTGGATGGCTGGAATGTTTTATCTGCCACGGCTGTTCGTCTACCACGCCGAGGCGAAGCCAGGATCTGAGCTTTCTGAGACGTTCAAGGTGATGGAAGCCCGGCTGCTGGGCATCATCATGCGGCCGGCGATTATCGCGGTTTGGCTCTCTGGACTGGCGCTGGCCTATTGGGCGGGGTTTTGGACGGACGGCTGGTTTCACGCCAAGTTTGCACTGGTCCTTGTGATGAGCGGGATCCATGGCTATCTGGCGGTATGTGTGCGGGCGTTCGCCGAGGACAAGAACACCCGGTCGAGCCGGTTCTACAGGATGCTGAACGAGGCACCTACCTTGCTGATGGTGCTCATTGTTCTTCTGGTGATCGTGAAGCCGTTTTAGTGGATTGCGATATCGGAAAAGCGCTTCCAGGGGAGAGTTTCTTCTGATATATCTGTACTTACTCAAGAAGAGCTCGAGGCCTCCCCGGCTACGAGCAGGCTGTTAGGGGCTTCATTAGCACTGCAGCTGGGTTGGACCGCACCGTAGCGGTTTGGACCAAACGTATTTCCCACCTTTCGAACCACGTTCGCAGCATCATCACCCGGACATCTCATTCCGAACAAATGTTGCAAGGGCACTTGGAGCCAGTTTTTCAATGAAACAAATGAAGCTCGAGGACATCAAAGATAAGTCCCCGACCGAGCTATTGAGCTTCGCGGAAGAAGCCGGCGTGGAGAACGCCAGCACGCTGCGCAAGCAGGAACTCATGTTCGCGACGCTGAAGAAGCTCGCCGAACAAGAAGTCGACATTACCGGCGTTGGCGTTGTCGAGGTATTGCAGGACGGCTTTGGCTTCCTGCGCTCACCCGACGCGAACTATCTGCCTGGTCCGGACGACATCTACATCTCGCCGTCTCAAATCCGCCGGTTTGCCCTGCGGACCGGTGACACGGTTGAAGGACAGATCCGCAGCCCGAAAGACGGCGAACGGTACTTTGCGTTGCTGAAGGTCAACCTCATCAACTTTGAAGAGCCTGAAGCCGCCAAGCACAAAATTCACTTCGATAACCTTACGCCGCTCTATCCGACTCAGTGGCTGAAGATGGAGATCGAGGATCCGACCATTAAGGACCTGTCGCCGCGCGTCATCGATATCGTCTCGCCACTCGGCAAGGGACAGCGTGGTTTGATCGTGGCGCCGCCGCGAACTGGTAAGACGGTTCTGTTGCAGAACATCGCTCATTCGATCACCGCCAACCATCCGGAATGTTATCTGATCGTTTTGCTGATTGACGAGCGTCCGGAAGAAGTGACGGACATGCAGCGCTCGGTGAAAGGCGAAGTGATCGCCTCGACCTTCGACGAACCGTCGTCTCGCCACGTTCAAGTTTCCGAAATGGTGATCGAGAAGGCCAAGCGTCTTGTTGAACATAAGCGCGACGTCGTCATCCTACTTGACTCCATCACACGACTGGGCCGCGCCTATAACACCGTCGTGCCGTCTTCAGGGAAGGTCCTGACCGGTGGTGTGGACTCGAATGCTTTGCAGCGGCCGAAGCGGTTCTTCGGCGCGGCGCGCAACATCGAAGAGGGCGGATCGCTCACGATCATCGCGACGGCGCTGATCGATACGGGCTCGCGTATGGACGAAGTTATCTTCGAAGAATTCAAAGGCACAGGTAACTCCGAAATCATCCTCGACCGTAAGGTTTCCGATAAGCGTGTATTCCCGGCGATCGACGTTGCCCGCTCAGGTACGCGTAAAGAAGACCTGCTCGTTCCTCGTGATCAGCTCAAGAAGGTCTACGTGCTGCGGCGTATCCTCAATCCGATGGGGACGATGGATGGCATCGAGTTCCTCATCGACAAGCTCAGGAACACGAAGACCAACGGTGAGTTCTTTGAGTCCATGAACACCTGATGCAGACATGAAAAAGGCCGCGTCGCTCGCGGCCTTTTTTGTTGTGCTTCAGCGCGTAGCCGTCACTCAGCTGGTGAGAGATTGCCACCGGCTGGCTCGTTTAGGTGGGTGGCCTTGTCGCGCTTGGCTCCGTGATCCTTCTCAAACGGAAGCATCAGTTGATCGGTGTAAGCCTGCGGGAAATGCGGGCGATCTTGGATACCGATGTCGCCGGCGACGGGGGCCGTTGGGCTGTCGAGACGGAATGAACCTAGCATCTTGTCCCACACGGTGAAGAACAGGCCGAAGTTGACGTCTCCTTCGCCGTGCCAATTGACGTGGTGCAAACGGTGAACCGGGCCAATGGCAAGCCAGTGCTTGAAGGGGCCGAGTGCGTAGTCGACGTTGGAGTGCTGAACCACGAGCTGGATTGAGACAGCGAGTGCCAGGAGGACTGCAACTTCCTGCGTCATGCCTGCGAGCATGAGCGGTAGTGTGCCGAGCATGAGATCAAGCGATTGATGAAGTGGATGACGGACGAGGCCGTTGAATCCATAGAGCCGGTGGACACCGTGATGGACGGCATGCAAGCGCCAGAGCCAGCTGATGCGGTGGCTCCAATAATGGATGAGGCTCATGCAGCAGTCAGCGACCGTGATGGCCATAAGGACCTGGAGAGCCAAGGGCCAGTCGGTTGGCCAGATGCCTTCCCAAGGACGGAACATGGCAATGATGGGGAGAACGGCCAGTGCGCTCAGATTGTTGAGTTCGTAGACGAGGCCGTGAGCGACATCTTTCGATACGTCATCATGAGAAGCGTTCCACTCTTCCTCGTAGGGAAGGATGCGTTCCATGAAGAATGCTAAGCCGAATGCAAAAAGGCCTATCGGTGCCGCCCACCACAAGGAGTGTCCATTTGCGACGAGGTAAATGGCGAGGCCGTTGAGGCCGAGAAGCATGAGGGGAACGTAGCCGAAGCGCGCGAAAGTGCGAAGAATACTCATTACATCACTCCAGTCGATGCACGCCCGCCATAAGCGGGTGCTTGAACCTTCTGAATCCCCTCGACTGTGAAACAGTGGCACGAGCAGGTCTGTTCCGAAGGAAACATGCAAAAGGCCCGAGAGCGGGACATCTCCGCTCTCAGGCTATTCTAATAACGCTATTTTTGTATTGAAACCAGTCTTGTGCGACGATGCGTTTCTATAATGGATCAGCGTTCGCCGTAATTAGAGACGCTTATCAGGGTGCTGGCCCTGACTTGCGGGACGCCTCCGACATGCGCGCCAGACCTTCGGGGTCCGACACGTTGGCGTCGGCCAACACACTGTCATCGACGTGAGCGGCGCTTTGGATCTTCGGCGCATGATCGACGTGGAGCACACCCAAGGCGGTTGGCCTGCCAGTTTCCGGGTCAGCTGGTCCGACGAGTCCTTCAACGATCACACCTTTTTCGGCGTACTCCGGATCGCGCAAAAGGAGCTGATGGAGCTTCTTCAAGTTGTAGTGCGGAACAGATGACATGAGATGGTGCGGCAGGTGGTAGTCCATTCCCCACGGCATGACGGCATAGTTGAAGATCGGACCCGTCATGAAGACCCGAGAGTTGGTCATCTTCCCCCGATCGGCGTTGCCGTGCTGGAGCCACTCGCGCAGGATCATGAAGACCGGGAAGGTCGTGAACAGCGGGACCAGCCAGTAGAGCACATAGTAGCTCCAGGCTTTCTGGTAGCCGGTGAGATCAATGGCCGTCAGGGACGCGTACAAGATCGCGAGAAAGGTCAGGCGCGTTGCGAAGAGAGCCCGGTTGGAAAAGACCGGCTCGACCCGGCTGCCCTGATACCAGGACTCAGGGATCGTCAGATAGAAGGTCAGTCCTCCGGCATAGAGCAACGCCAACGTTCCCAGGGTGATCGGGGCGCTAACCCCTATGAACAGAAGTGCCGCCATGATCACGGGAACAAGGCCAGCGAAGGCAATGCCGATCGCGGCCGTCAGCCAATGTCCCGGGCGTTTTGGATCACCATAGGGATTGTCGCCAAGGCCAAGAGCGCTGTAGCGGGCACGGGCTAGGGTGTAGCTGACGAGGTTTGGAACCCAGAGCAGACGCAGCAGGCCTCTCGCCATTTCATAGTGCGTCAGCGGGAAGTCGAGCCAGTGACCCGACTGTTCGGCTTGCGCGAAGTTGGGATCGCGCTCGGGATCGTTGACGAACTGATGGTGAGAGAGGTGATGCAGACGAAAATGGTGGGTCGAGGTGTAGATCGGAAACGCAGCCAGCCAGTCGGCGGCGGCTTCGTTCAAGGTGCGGTTCTTGAAGAGATAGAAGTGCGTAGCTTCGTGGATCGCGCCGCCAAGCTGATGCTGAGAGGCGCCGATGATCACGATCGTGACAGCGGCGATCGGGATAAGCCAGAAGACGCTATGACCGGCGGCTTGCAGTTGCGCCTCACCCCAGATCGCCAGGCCGATCGTGCCGGCGATGATGGCCCAGTTCAAGGCGAGGTATCGCCAGTTGGTCCAGTTGTCGCGAGCCTTTAGGGCGTTGATCTCTTCGACCGAGTATCGTGCGGTCCGGCGATGCCTCGCCCTTGCGTTCGAGGACCCTTGATCCCGCTCACCTGAATCCGTTTTTGCGAGTGGTACGGGTTGTACCATCACCGTGTCGATTGCCATGCGTCCCTCCGTCGGACCATTTGTTCAGTGCGACGCAGCACAAACAAAGAAACGCGAGACGACAACGCGATGAAATACTTGTTGGAAGATCTTGATCTTGGGTGCTTCGCTCAATCCTTTCAAGTCTGATTTGCGCTTGCTTGGCGCATACCTGCCAGCTGCTTTCGTAAAGTTTCCGGATCCGTGATCGGAAGGGAACAGTTCGTGCCCAAGCAGGCAAATGCTGCTGCTTGATTATTGGGCGCCGACTTGCCTCCGAGGGCGGAAATCTGATCTGTGTCAGTTTGTGCGGCAGCGGTAATTTCCGTAGCGCCTGGCAATGAGACACAATGGAGCGCCTCTGTGAGAGTGCCTGGCTCGTCTGTTTCGAAGATCGCGACCAGCGCTGGAGCGATGTGATCCATGACACTTGCTAAGATGCCGGCATGGCCGATCGGGTTTGCGGCGATCTGCGGCGCGAACGTCTCCACCAGTTGACGGCTCCGCTTGGCATAGTCCTGGTCGGCGGTGATGAGATGGAGGCTTGCAAGATTGGCTAGGTGGATTGCGTTGGCATTCGGTGTGGCATCGTCCTGGCCTGGTGCCATACGCACGATGACATCTTGCGTATCATCCGCCGCCATGGCGTAGCCGGCGCCTTCGATCCAGTAGTGTTTGTCCAGAACGGCGGTCCAGGCTTTGGCGGCTTCCAGCGTTGATGGCTCTCCGGTTGCCTGGAACAGGCGAAGGGCTGCCCAAATCATGTTGGCATAATCGCTTGCGGTCGCTGGAGCCTTGGCTTGCCCACTGCGATAGGCATGCAAGAGACGACCATCAATTGTCATGGTGTCCTTGATAAACAGGAAGGCTTTCATGGCAGCCTCCTGCCAATCAGGACGATTGAAGACGACGGCTGCTCGCGACAGTGCCGCGATCATCAGGCCGTTCCAATCCGCCAGGACCTTGTCATCGAAACCCGGGCGTATGCGCTTGCTTCTTTCCTCAAGCAGTTTGGCGCGCATGCCGGCAAGCCGCGCTTCTTCTTCGGCGCTTCTCAAATCCTGATTGGCGAGACGGTTTGGAATGTTGTGGCCTTCGAAGTTGCCATCCTTGGTGATGTCATAGGTTTGCGAGAAGACGGCGGCGTCATCGTCACCAAGACATTTGATCACCTCCTGCAAACTCCAGACATAGAACTTGCCTTCCTCCCCTTCGCTGTCTGCATCGAGAGAGGATGCGAAGGCACCGCCTTCCGCCAGCATCTCACGCAGCAACCAGGTTACGGTTTCTTCGATGCGCTGGGCGAAGAGCTGATCGCGTGTTTCGCGCCAGGCCTCGGTGAGGAGATCGATGAGAAGCGCATTGTCGTAGAGCATCTTCTCGAAGTGCGGGACGAGCCAAAGCTCGTCGACCGAATAGCGCGCGAAGCCTCCGCCGAGATGATCATAGATGCCGCCTTGGCAGATGTTTCTTAGCGTGTTCGTCACAGCGGTCTTTGCGTCGTCATTCCCGTAACGGATGGCGCCGCGCCAGAGCAGCCAGAAGAAGCTCCACTGCGGAAACTTCGGCGCTCCATTGATGCCTCCGTGTGTTGGATCAACGGCGCGGACCATCCGCGCGGTGAGGTCACTCAAGAGAGCGTCGTCGATTTCAATTGGCTGACCGCCGGGCGAACGCTCCAACGCTTTGGTTATGATCGTCGCGTTGTGGACGACGTCATCGTGCTGGTCGCGATGGATGGATGCGACCTTGCGAAGAACATCCTTGAATGCGGGACGTCCGAACGCGCTTTCCTTTGGGAAGTACGTGCCTCCCCAAAACGGTCTTGCATCCGTATCGAGAAACATCGTCAGAGGCCATCCACCTTGCTGGCCGAGCTTGTGAAGCGCGCCCATGTAGATTGCATCAATGTCTGGCCTCTCTTCCCGATCGACTTTGATGTTCACGAACAGCTCATTCATGACGGCAGCCGTGTCGTCGTCCTCAAAGCTTTCGTGCGCCATGACGTGGCACCAATGGCAAGCGGCGTATCCGACCGAGAGGAGGATCGGCTTGTTGGATCTCTTGGCTTCCTCCAGCGTGTCAGGACCCCACGCCCACCAGTGCACCGGATTGTCCTTGTGTTGGAGCAAGTATGGGCTTGTCTCTCTGCCGAGACGGTTTTCACTCATGATGGTTTCCGGCTTCCGGTTCGTGTTGATGCGCGGTTGTTGCTGGTGTCGACACAAGCATTTATTTCACGTGAATCATTCGCCGCTCTCGCGTTCCACGGTCGAGCCCGCTCTCAAAGAGCAGACAATCGTTCTATCGTCTCGCGCGCATGCCGGCATGTCATGGACGCGGTGTCTGCATTAGGATAAGCGATCGCGCAGTATCCTGTTCCAGTAGCGTATGACGAACGAGCCCATGCATCCAGCCACGATCTATGCCTTATCGAGCGCGCCTGGCCGCGCGGGCGTAGCGATTGTCCGCGTGTCGGGCCCGCAGGCCGGCATGGTTCTGAACGTCATGGCGCCAAAAAGGCCAAAGCCGCGATTGGCTGGCGGACGCGCGATCATCCATCCGAAAACCGGCGAGGCCTTGGATCGCGGGATTGTCCTGTGGTTTCCCGGGCCGAACAGTTTCACCGGTGAGGACGTCGCGGAGCTGCAGCTCCATGGCGGAAGGGCCGTTGTTGCTTCCGTCCTCGCTGCGCTGGGTGAGATCCCAGGATTGCGCATGGCGGAACCGGGTGAATTCGCGCGCCGTGCTTTTGATTGCGGGAAGATCGATCTGGCTCAGGCGGAGGGTTTGGCCGATCTGATCGATGCAGAAACGGAAGGACAGCGCCGGCAGGCTTTGAAGCAAGCCGGTGGCGCTTTGTCTTCTCTCTATGAAAGTTGGCGGACGTCCCTGATTGATGCGTGCGCGCTTGTCGAAGCGGCGATCGACTTTTCCGATGAGCCGGATGTGGAAGCGCGCTCCGTTGATCAGGCTCGCGCTATTGTGGAAACGCTTGCCAAGGCGATCCGTCATCGTCTGGATGACGGGCATCGCGGAGAGATTATGCGGGACGGGTTTCAGGTTGTCCTGACAGGTGCCCCCAATGTCGGCAAGTCCAGTTTGCTGAACGCCCTAGCCAAGCGTGACGCGGCCATCGTGTCCGATGAGGCGGGAACTACCCGCGACATTATCGAGGTGCGTTTAGATCTGGGTGGGGTGCCGGTGATTGTCTCCGATACGGCGGGACTGCGTGAGGCGCCCGGCAAGGTGGAACAGGAAGGTATGCGCCGCTCTATCGAGCGGGCGAAGGCCGCGGATCTGGTGATCTGGCTGACGGATGCTGCCGAGGTGCAGATCCCATTGCCTGACGAGCTGCAGGCCCTTGGCGACAAGCTGCTGCGGGTCATCAACAAGATCGATCTAATTGAGGAAGAGGGTGGCGCTTCTCTTGATCAGACGGAGATGGATCTTGGCTCGTCTGGCGGGTCGATGGTCATGCCGGATGACACGTTGGCCATTTCGGTCCGTGAGGGTACGGGCCTGGTTGTCCTGATCAATCGTATCGGCGGGATCGCCAAGGAGCGGGCCGGTAGCGGTGAAGACGCGGTCATTACTCAGGCGCGGCATCGGGCGCTGATCGAGGCTTGCCTAATAAGCCTTGAGACATTCTTGGCCGGGCCGTCCCATCAGACGGAGCTTCGGGCGGAGGATCTAAGGGCCAGCGTCACTGCGCTGGGGAAGATTACTGGCCGCGTGGATGTCGAGGACGTGCTGGATCAAGTCTTCGGCCGTTTTTGCATCGGCAAATAAAACGCAGTGAATCCCGTTTCACGTGAAACGAATATTTAAGCGATGACTCTGGCGACTCTAAAATCAAGTGTTTTGAGTCACTTTTCGACTCTGGTTGGACTCTAGCGGGTCGTTGTTTGACTCTAGATGGTGACCTTTGACTTGCAATCCTCCTGCGGCTTGGGGAGGCATGTCGGAAGATCGTCTTGCAGACAGCACCCAATTGTCTCTATTGGATGCGGATGAGCAGGATGCAGTTCGATGTCATTGTCGTTGGGGGAGGTCACGCCGGTACAGAGGCGGCGGCCGCGGCCGCGCGCGTGGGGGCACGGACAGCGCTCATCACCCATAAATTCGCGACCATCGGTGAGATGTCCTGCAATCCGGCTATTGGCGGCCTTGGGAAGGGCCATCTGGTTCGGGAGATTGACGCGCTGGATGGCCTCATGGGCCGTGTGGCGGACGTTGCGGGCATCCAGTTCCGTTTGCTGAACCGCTCCAAGGGGCCGGCGGTCCATGGGCCAAGGGCTCAGGCGGACAGGAAGCTGTACCGGCAGGCCATGCAGGAGGCTATCAAGTCCGTTTCAGGACTGAGTGTCTTGGAAGGCGGTGTTGAGGACCTGATTGTTCACGACGGCACGGTTGAAGGGGTCATCCTGGCCGACGGGCAAGAGGTCCGGGCTGGTGCCGTCGTCCTGACGACGGGGACATTCCTCAATGGATTGATCCATTTGGGCGAGAAGCGGATCCCGGCTGGCCGTGCCGGGGAAGAGCCGGCCTTGAAGCTCTCCGAGCGCCTGTATGGACTGGGATTGGCCATGGGACGGCTGAAGACGGGAACGCCCGCGAGGCTGGATGGCAAGACGATCGACTGGTCGGGTCTTCAGATGCAGCGGGCGGATGACGACCCTGTACCGTTTTCTTTCCTGACAGAGCGGATAACAACGCCTCAGATCTCCTGCGGCATTACATCGACGACACCAGCAACGCACGAAATCATCCGCGCTAATCTTGATCGTTCTCCGATGTATTCTGGGCAGATCGAAAGTATTGGGCCCCGTTATTGTCCGTCGATCGAAGATAAAGTCGTTCGTTTTGCTGACCGGCAAGGACACCAGGTGTTTTTGGAGCCGGAAGGGCTGGACGACGATACGATCTATCCAAACGGCGTCTCCACGTCATTGCCGGAGGAGGTTCAGGCTGAGTTCCTGCGGACGCTGCCTGGGCTAGAGCGTGTGGCGATCAAGCGGCCTGGCTATGCCATTGAGTATGATTACGTCGACCCGCGGGAGCTGGCGCCGACGCTGGAGGTCAAACGTCTCAAGCGGCTGTTCCTCGCTGGACAAATCAATGGCACCACTGGGTACGAGGAAGCTGGGGCTCAGGGCCTAGCAGCTGGTGTCAACGCGGCACTGGCTGCGTCCGGTGGGAGTGAGACCTTTGTCGTGTCGCGTGCCGACGGCTATCTGGGCGTAATGATCGACGATTTGGTGACCCGGGGGGTTACGGAACCCTATCGGATGTTCACCTCTCGCGCCGAATACAGGCTGAAGCTGCGGGCGGACAATGCTGACTATCGTCTTATGACCATAGGCAAACGCGTCGGCTGTATTGGGCAGGAACGCGACAAAGCCTTTAGTATCAAGTTTTTAGCCCTTCAGTCTGGAGAGTCCTTGCTGAAGCAACTCTCTGTCACCCCGACAGAGGGGGCGCGGCGCGGTTTGGCGATTAATCAAGACGGCCGCCGGCGCACGGCGTACGATTTGCTGAGTTTGCCTGACGTCACAATGAGCCGATTGCAGGCGGTTTGGCCTGAGTTGAATGCTTTAGAGCCGAAAATCGCGGCTCAGCTGGAAATTGACGCGCGTTACGCCTCATACCTGGTCAGGCAAGAAGAAGATGTCGCTGCTCTGCGGCGTGACGAAGGGCTGGCTATTCCAGCTGATTTCGATTTTTCGAAGATTGTCGGGCTTTCGACCGAAGTTCAGCAGAAGCTGACGGCCGCGCGGCCGGCCACGATCGCCCACGCGGGCCGCGTCGAGGGCGTTACACCAGCGGCGTTGACGCTGCTTGCCGCGAACTTGAAGCGGGCGCGGGCTGACAAATCCCGCGTGGCCTGAGGCGGGTCCAAACGAGCAAAATGGTCAATCTGATTCAGGGAAGCGTTGATTTCGCGAAGGTTTTCGACGTTTCACGTGGAACGCTTGACAGGCTAGAATCATATGAGGCGCTGCTGAAGCAGTGGCAGGCCAAGATCAATTTGGTGGCCCCGGGCACGTTGCCCGAGCTCTGGCATCGCCATTTCGCCGACAGCGCGCAGCTCGTTTCTCTGGCCCCGGCTGACGCCAAGGTCTGGGTCGATTTGGGGGCCGGGGCCGGCTTTCCAGGCCTGGTCGCGGCTATTCTTTTGGCCGAGCAGGGCCAATGCCGGGTTGTTTTGTGCGAAAGCGACTCACGGAAGGCGGCTTTTCTGTCGGATGTGAAGCGAAAACTGCGCTTGGCTGTGGACATCATTCCGGCGCGAATCGAAATAGACTCGACTCACGCTAGAGTTGGTCAGGCCGATGTTGTTTCGGCGCGTGCGTTAGCGCCCCTGGGGCGCCTGCTTTCGCTGTCTGCGCCGTTTTTCCATGCACAGACCGTGGGCTTGTTCCTGAAAGGCCGCGATGCCGAACGTGAGATCGCGGAGGCCCGTGAGGGTTGGAATTTCGATGCCCGGCTTGAGCCGAGCGTGACAGACCGGGAGGGGCGGATCGCCGTGATCCGAAATCCGGTCGCAAAAAGAGGGGGTTAGGCCGTGTCGCATGTGGTCAGAGTGCTCGCGATCGCCAATCAGAAGGGCGGGGTCGGCAAAACGACGACTGCCATCAATTTGGGAACCGCGCTTGCCGCTACCGGCGAGCGCGTTCTTGTTATCGACATCGATCCGCAGGGCAATGCTTCGACCGGGCTCGGTGTGCCCGAACAGAGCCGCGGTAAAACAACGTTCGACGCCCTGACTGGCGATTGCACGCTTTTCGAAGCCGCTGTGAAGACCGCCGTTCCCCGGCTATCGGTGGTGCCGGCGAATACAGATCTGGTTGGCTTGGAATCGGATTTGATGAATGATTTCAACCGGCCATATCGGTTGCGCGATGCGATTGCTGCTTTGGTGGGGCAAACCCGGGCTATGGGCCCTGACGAGGGCTACAACTACATTCTGATCGACTGCCCACCGTCTCTAAACCTGCTGACGCTGAATGCCATGGCGGCAGCCAACGCTGTGTTGGTGCCGGTTCAGTGCGAATTCTTCGCGCTAGAAGGAATTTCGCAGTTGAAGAGCACGATCGACCAGATTCGCTCTACGCTAAATCCTGGCCTAGAAATCCAGGGCGTGGTGCTGACCATGCACGATGCGCGGACGTCGCTTTCGCGCGAGGTCGCTGATGAAGTCCGGGCGTTCTTTGGGGCCAAGGTTTACGAGAGCGTGATTCCGCGGAATACGCGCGTCGCCGAGGCACCGTCTCACGGCAAGCCGATCCTGCTTTACGACTATGATTGCCCGGGCAGCCAAGCCTATATCCGGTTGGCCACGGAAATCATTGGCCGGGAGAAGCGGGCAGCGTAAGCTGTTGGCTTGTGGTGGCAGTAGTCTGAAACTCAATAAGAAAACAGGATCGGTCCAGGCAGATGAACCAACCAGTGCAGAAGAGCCGGCTTGGACGCGGATTGGCTTCGCTGATCGGTGAGACGCCTCCAGTCTCGATCGTTGGTGGACAGGATGGCGGTGGGGTCAACTACCAGCAACGTCCAGTCACTGATGGCGAGCAGCGGCGTGTTTCTATTGATCAAGTGCGCACTGGTCCGCTGAACCCGCGCAAAGACTTTAAAGACGAAGAGCTATCCGAGCTTGCGGACTCGATCCGGTCCAAAGGGCTCATTCAACCGATCATCGTTCGGCGCGATCCTAATGACGCTAACGGTTACGAGATTGTTGCGGGTGAGCGGCGCTGGCGCGCGGCGCAGAAGGCCGGGCTTCACGAAGTGCCGGTTATTGTTCGCGACCTCAATGAGAAGGAAGTGCTCGAGCTTGCGATTATCGAGAACGTGCAGCGCGCCGACCTCAATGCCATTGAAGAGGCCGGTGGTTATCGAGACCTGATTGAGCGCTTTAATTACAGCCAAGAACAGCTATCCGACATCATCGGCAAGAGCCGTAGCCACGTCGCAAATACGTTGCGGTTGCTGAAGTTGCCATCGTCAGTTCAGTCGATGGTGCAAGATGGCATGCTGACGGCGGGTCATGCCCGCGCGTTGATCGGGCGGCTGGACGCGGAAGATCTGGCGCAGCTGATCGTCGACCGCAGCATGAACGTTCGCGAGGTTGAGGCGCTGGTCCAGGCCGGTGGCTTGGGCGGCGGTCATGGCGGGGCCCGCAAAGCCAAGGAAAAGGATGCTGACACCAAGGCTTTCGAGAAGGAACTGGCAGACGCGCTTGGCTTGAAGGTTGAGATCAAGCGCGGATCTGGTGAAAGCGGCAATCTCGTCATTAAGTACGGCAACTTCGATCAGCTCGAATATATCCGGATTCGGCTGACCGGAATGCACGGCGGCTGATCCGCCGGTAGCCTGGTTTTAACGCCGTTTTTCATGGCTTTGGCCGTGCTGCTGGCATTTGCTTGACGCGGCGGGGCTTACTTGCTGTTTTGGCTCTCAATATCCCAGCAAGCGGGCAGATATGCGAGACAATGTGTTAAGTCAGCTGGCGGCGACGATCAGAGCGCGGCGGTCTGAGTCCAGTGAAACGTCCTACACGAGCCGGCTACTCGAGGCCGGCGTCGAGACGTGCGCGCGCAAGTTTGGCGAGGAGGCTGTCGAAGCGGTCATCGCAGGCATTGCGCAAAGCCCGCAATCGTTGAAGTGTGAAGCCGCTGACGTGCTATATCATCTGCTTGTTTTGCTTGAGGTGCGCGGCGTGTCCTTCGACGATGTGCTTGGTGAGCTGGAAAAGCGAACAGGCGTTTCCGGCCTTGAAGAGAAAGCCTCGCGGGCCAAGACGGGATAGCGGCTTATGAACTCCAAGCGGACCGCTGACGACCCGAAAGCTGCCGCGCAGCGATTGGAGTTTATTTTCCAACCGCATGACCTGCAGTTTTCGCCCTATCGGGTGTTTGACCGGGAAAGCTGGGCCCGCCTGCGCGCGGACACGCCAATGACGCTGGCGCCGACAGAGCTTGAACAGCTGTCCGGTATCATCGAAGAATTGTCTGTTGAAGAAGTGGAAGAGATCTATCTTCCACTATCACGACTACTCAATCTATACGTGGCGGCCGCGCAAGAACTTCATGCGGTCACGACCACGTTTCTTGGTCACCAGGACGGGAAGGTCCCCTTTATCATAGGTGTGGCTGGGTCGGTTGCGGTCGGTAAGAGTACGACCGCGCGCGTGTTGAAAGCTTTGCTCGCGCGCTGGCCCGACCATCCGCGGGTGGACCTCATTACCACTGACGGGTTTCTGTATCCGAACGCCGAATTGGAACGGCGCGGGTTGATGAACAAGAAGGGTTTTCCGGAAAGTTTTAACACGACGAGGCTTTTGAATTTCCTCGCCGACGTAAAGTCCGGAAAGAAATACGCGGCAGCGCCGGTTTATTCGCATTTTCGCTATGACATTTTGCCGGAACAGAAGACGGTAATAGAAAGCCCGGACATTCTCATTGTTGAAGGTCTGAATGTTTTGCAGGCTGCGCGAATGCCGCGTGAAGGTGAGGTCATTCCTTTCGTCTCTGACTTCTTCGATTTCTCCATTTTCATTGACGCTGACCCTACGGATATCCGTGATTGGTATGTCGAACGGTTTATGCGGTTGAGGAGTACCGCGTTTCGCGATCCGGGTTCTTACTTCCACCGTTATGCGAGCTTGTCGCACGATTTTGCCATTCAGAGAGCGCTTGAGCTTTGGCGGGATATCAACTTGAAGAACCTCGTTGAAAATATCTTGCCGACCCGCCAGCGTGCAAGCTTGATTTTGCGCAAGACGGCCACTCACCGAGTGGATAGCGTAGCGCTTCGTAAGCTTTAGCAGCCGAGGTGTTTCCGGGCGTATAGACGTAAAAAAGGCCGCCTGGGGAGCGGCCTTAAGTTTCCCAAATATTTTCTAGGCAACTTACGCGGGATTAAACCTGGCCAGAGCCGCGAAGCGGTTCCGGGTATTTCTGTGCGAACGCGAGCTGGTACGGACATAAGAACGCCGTCTGGGCCAACGGCATAAGATCTCGAAAAAGCATTGATTGGATTGAAACCGTCGTGACGAATGCCTGCCTTCCGAAGCCGTACCAGGCGAGGAAGGCGTCATGCGCAGCGGCGATGCAATCGCTTTGCTTCGAAGGTGTGGTGGGCTTCCGTGAGCGCGGAGCGTCGGCCGCTTTTGAATGCGGCGTGTTGGGCGCAACTGGGGATGGCGTCTCTGCCGGCTTTAGGATCCGGTGCTGAGGCTTACGGCCGAGGACAACCGGCTTGCGCGCCCTAATGGATGGAAGCGCGGGCTGTGTGTCTGGCTTATGTAGTACGCGACAAGGCTGCGTACGCGGCATGAGAACAAACCCAGTTCATGATTCGACTGGTGTCAGCTTGCGCGCGTATGTCTCGGAAATCTAGATATATTTTTGTTTCTTAGGCGAGCATGTCTCTATAACTCCCTCATTTTGCATGATATTCGATATTTTTGCCACGGATTGGCGTGAACAAAGCAAGTATATTTAGATGCAACTCATAGTAATAGAAGTATAGAGTCTCTCTACAACTAAGCTTTGATCAAGCCTGCCTCCGCCGCCAGTTTGGCTAGGTTGGTTTCCGGGCGAGCGCCAACGTGACTGATGATTTCGGCTGCGGCCAAACTCGCCAGATGGCCGGCCGTTGCCAGGCCGAGGTTTTGCGAGACGCCGAACAGGAAACCTGCCGCATACAAGTCGCCTGCGCCTGTGCTGTCGGTCACGGCCTCGACGGGCTTGGGTGGAATGGTGAGGGTTTCGCCCTCGCTTAAGATTAGGGAGCCCTTTTCGCTGCGGGTCAGCACGGCCAGTTTGGTGTCGCTTGCGGCCTTGGCCGCGGCCTCATCAAAGCTTTCGGTTTCGTAGAGGGCTTTGATCTCGTTCTCGTTGGCGAAGAGTATGCCAATGCCCGAGCGGATCAGGTTGAGGAACTCTTCGCGGTGGCGGTCGACGCAGAAGCCGTCAGATAGGGTCAATGCAACCGTTCGTCCTGCCGCGTTTGCTATGTCGACGGCTTCAGAGAAGGCGGCCTTGGCGGCAGGTTTGTCGAACAGATATCCTTCCAAGTAGAGGATGGATGAGGCTTCAATGAGCGCCTTGTCTACTTGGCCTGAATCCAATTCGGTTGAGATGCCGAGCGATGTGCTCATCGTGCGCTCGCCGTCCGGCGTTACGAGGATTAGGCAGCGGCCCGTCGGCTCGCTTCCGGAAACGGGCTGGCTGGCGAACTTAACACCAATGGCGTTGATGTCGTGATTGAAGATCTTGCCAAACTCGTCATCGGCGACTTTGCCGATGAAGGCTGCGCGTCCGCCGAATGAGGCAAATCCAGCCATGGTGTTTGCCGCCGAGCCGCCGGAGGATTCCAGCGCAGGTCCCATGAGCTTGTAGAGTTCTGCGATACGCTCGGGGCCGACGAGTGTCATCGCGCCCTTGGCGACATTCTGCTCGACGAGAAATTGCTCCTCGCAGCGTCCGATAATGTCAACGATAGCATTGCCGATGGCGACGACGTCGTAGCGTGTATCTGTCATGTATCCCCCAGGTTGGCGGCGGCACTATAGGGGCCGAGCTGACAGGCGCAAGGGGCAGTGCCGGGCTGGACGGCGTTAATGTTGGACACGCGTGCGGGCCAGCTTGGCGATGGTCAGCAGCAGGCGTTCCGCCAAGGTATCTTCAAGCACGGCGTTGAGACGCGCTTGCTTGGCGATGGCGGCTACGATGCGCAGAGCTTCATCCAGATTGGATGGCGACCACATTCTGAGCTGAGCGGCGAACGTCTCTTTCTGCCGGAAGTGCAGCGGTGGACGAAGAGCGCGGATGGCTTCTTCTTGCGAGCGGCCCTGGGCGATGGCGCCGCGCGTGCGATGCAGGCGGTGAAGATAGCGTTGCGCGGCGAGGATGATCGCTTGGGGACTGTCTCCGGCTGCGATTGCGCGAACGTATTCTTTGACGGCCAGCGCTGCCTGGCCTGATGCAGCGGCGGTCAGGATCTTGTCCATCGATTGTTCCGACGCGTCGCCAACTACGGCTTCAACGTCGGCGACAGTGACTTCGGTTTGTCCGGCGGCGTAGAGCGCGAGTTTTTCGACTTCGCCGCGTGAGAGTGCGCGATCGGCGCCGAGACGGTCCGCCAAGACGTCGCGCGCCTCCGGGCTGATTTTCAGCGCAGCGCGAGCGAGGCCTTCGTCGATTACGGATTGGATATCGCGTGCATCATCGCCGTAGCAGGCTACAGCGGCAGCGGTGGCGGACTTTTCAAAAAGTGGGCGCAGGCCTTCGGACGGTTTTAGGTTGCCCGCCTCGATGATGAGGACGCCGGTGATGGGCGGGCCGTCCAACAATGGGCGAATGGTGGCTGCGTTGACGCGCCGGCCGCTCGTAGCGCGGATGATCTTGCGGCCTCCGAACATCGGCATTGTCATCAGTTCGACGGACAGACGATCCGGATCGTTGTCGAGGTCCGTTTCGTCTAGGCGTAGGATTTCGCCAGGAGGGTTGTCTTGTTCGGCGAGGTGCCGCGCTAGGCGGGCTGCGCGCTCATTGACGAGGCCGGCGTCGGTTCCGAAGAAGAGGAAGCATGTCGCGCGCTTATCCGGCGCCTTCAAGAAGGCCTCGGCCTGGTGAGCCTTGACGGCAACCATTTTGGGCTTAGGCCGGGCTGGATAGGTAAGCGGCGAGGCGCGACTTCAGTTCGTTGCTGACGGTCTTCGCAGCGCGATCCTCGGCATCCTTCTGGGCGCGCACGTTCGCGTAGATCGACGTGAAGCGCTCGTAGCTGGCCTGGCCGTAGCTGTTACCCTTGAGGACGACCGTACGGTCCGCCAGGCGGATCAACTGGAAAGATGCGTCGATTGAATAGATCTGGCTTTGAGCGTCGCCGTCTTGGCGGATCAGCGTTGAGGTGCGGCCTTCGCTAATAGCGACCTCAAGACGGTACTCCGGGGGTAAGGCCTGGCCGCCGCCCGTGGCTTCGAAGATGAACTCGTTGCGGATGCGCTGGCCGACCCGGCCCGGGATCGGCGCCATCTCGACTTGCGATAGCTTTTCCGAAACGTCGTTGCCGCCAAAGTCGCTTGAGGCGTACAGTGGTCTGAAACCGGAGCTGCCACATGCCGACACGAGGGGTGCGACGATGGTTGCCGCGCACAGCGCGAGCACAAGCGTCCGGCGGGAGCTATCCCCCGGGACCGGTCCTTTGCCCGTCTGCTTGGCCTTAGGCAACGACATTCACGATCCTCTGCGGAACCACGATCACTTTCTTCGGCGGCTTGCCATCGAGAGCTTTCGCCACTGAAGGGAGATTCAAGGCCGCAGCCTCAATCTCGTCTTTTCCGGCCGCGCGCGCAATGGTCAGTTCATCACGGCGCTTACCATTCACCTGTACGGCAATGGTGATCTGATCGTCAACGAGCAAGGCTGGATCTGCAGCCGGCCAAGGTGCGATGGTGACGAGGGTGTTGTATCCAAGCCGCGACCAGCACTCCTCAGCCAGGTGTGGCATCATGGGCGCGATCATTTGAATAAGGAATTCAGCAGCTTCGCGTAAGGCCCAGGGTAGGCCGTCCCCGGTCTTGGAAACCGCCGTGGAGAGGGCGTTCGTGAACTCGTAAATCTGGGCGACGGCGACGTTGAACCGGAGGCCCTCGATATTGCGGCCTACGGCATCAAGTGACTTATGGGCAGCCCGGCGCAGTTCTGTTGCCTCCGGGCCGAAATTGGCCGGCGGTTCGGTGGCTGAGTCTGGGATTTTTTCCTCGAGATCTTCGATAAGGCGCCAGATTCGTTGGATAAATCGGCCAGCACCCTGAACACCGGCTTCCGTCCAAATGACGTCGCGCTCGGGCGGGCTGTCGGACAGCATGAACCAGCGGGCGCAGTCGGCGCCCCAGTGGGACAGGATGTCGTCGGGATCCACGAGGTTTTTCTTGGACTTAGACATCTTGATGATGTCGCCGATCTGGGCCGCGTCTCCGGTGGCGATTTCGGTGGCCGTGCGCGTGGCGCCTTCGCCTTCGAGGCGAACTTCGGTGGGCAGCAGCCAGCGGCCGTCCTTTGATTTGTAGGTCTCGTGGGTGACCATGCCTTGCGTGAAGAGGGCGGCGAAGGGCTCGCGTGTGTTTGCCTTCATCTGCAAATGGCCGGTGTCGCACAAGGCGCGGGTGAAGAAGCGCGCATACAACAGATGCAGGATCGCGTGTTCGATGCCACCGATATACTGGTCGACCGGCAGCCAATAGGCGGCCTCTGATTTGTCCGTGGGCGTCTTAGCGTTCGGTGCCGTGAAGCGCGCAAAATACCAGGAGCTGTCGACGAAGGTGTCCATCGTGTCGGTTTCGCGCCGGGCAGGCCGGCCGCAGGATGGGCATTCCACGTCTTTCCAGGAGGGGTGGCGTTCCAACGGATTGCCTGGCTTGTCGAACGCGGCATCTTCGGGAAGCTTGACCGGTAGATCCTTGTCAGGAACGGGCACGACACCGCATTCCTTGCAGTGGATGATCGGGATCGGGCAGCCCCAATAGCGTTGGCGGGAAATGCCCCAGTCGCGCAGGCGATAGTTGACCTTGCGTGCGCCGGCCGGCTTTC
>JBGTSB010000020.1:0-41167 GCA_041940525.1 Hyphomicrobium sp. | reverse complement strand
ATCTCGCTCGAAACGCCGATCGGCGACGAGGAAGACCCGCACCTGGGCGACTTCATCGAAGACCGCAACGCGGTGCTTCCAATCGAAGCGGCGATCCAGTCGAACCTGCGCGAAACGACAACCCGCGTTCTCGCCTCGCTGACGCCGCGCGAAGAGCGTGTCCTGCGTATGCGCTTCGGCATCGGCATGAACACTGACCACACGCTTGAAGAGGTGGGCCAGCAGTTCTCGGTGACGCGCGAACGTATTCGGCAGATCGAAGCTAAGGCATTGCGCAAGCTCAAACATCCGAGCCGCTCGCGCAAGCTGCGCAGCTTCCTCGACAACTAGAGCGAAAGTCTGAGGCAAGGCGGTCCAGATATCCTTCCGGCTCAAACCGAGGGAGTCTCGTCTCATGCCACTGCTGAAACCGGCTATCATTGCCTGCTGCGCGCTCACCTGGGCTGGCGCGGCGATCGCGGGCGGAAAGATCGCAGGCGGCGAACCGGTCCCATCCGGGCCATACGACAGCTTCTCGTCTGATCGCCAAGAAGCAAACGCCGAAGCGTTGATGGACAACAACCCCTACGGCAGCCGGAGCTATTGGCAAGACGGCCGCGGCGGGCGGGGTGAGCGCCAATTCGGTCCTGGGTACTATCAGGAAGGCTACTACTATCCGGCCGACCGGCACGTGCCGAATTATTGGGACTTCGATGAGCGCCGCGCAGGCGAGAATTCGCTGTGGGGTGTCGTAGCCAAAAAGGTCGTGAAACCATTCATTCCGACGCGCAAGGAACTAAAATACGTTGGAGACTTGGCTAAGAGCCTGGCGCCAAAAAGAACCACCGGCGATTGGGCCGGTGGTCAATATGATCGCCCACTCAAGTAGAGCAGGCCTTATCTCTTCCTGCGCAGCTTAGCGACGGTAGCTGTAGTAGCGCTTCTTCGAACGATAACGGCGCGAGTAGGTCTTTTTCCGCGAGTAGCGGCTCTTGCGATACTTGTTTTTGCGATACTTGCCCTTGCTTTTCGCATAGCGGCGCATATCGCTCCGTTTGATTTGGCCATCGGCTTTCAAAGCCGCGATGCAGCGGCCAGACAAGCGGGGCCCAACAGCGCGCATGCAGCTGCGCAGTTCGGGCGTGCCGACAGAGTGCATCGAGCAGTGCCGGAAGTAGTCATTCCGGCAAGCATTCTTGACGCGTGCGCTTACGGCAAGGGCAGGCCCAGCCGCAAGTATTGTCACGAGGAAACTGATGAGAAGAAGTGTGGAACGGCGCATGCAAACCCCCAGAGATGGTGCCATGCGCTAAAAGATCGCATGATTCGCACGCGGTATCGGTGGATACACCAGAATTTCTTGCGTTTTTTCTGTATTGGTGCTTTCGCCCAACACAATCGCACAATGTTGCGAAAGTATTTGCCCCAGCAACGAGCGGAGTATTCCGTGAAGCAGGCCCAACACGAGATCGCTATTGCGACACGCGGGCAGTCCCTGTCCGAGTTTACAGACGAGGCCGAAGCCTTCGTATCCGGCGCCGCGATCTCGACAGGCCAGCTCACAGTATTCGTGCGCCACACGTCCGCGTCATTGCTAATCCAGGAGAACGCCGATCCTGATGTTCAACGGGACTTGCTCGCGTTCTTCCGCCGTCTCGTGCCGGACGGCGACAGGCTCTACATCCATACCAGCGAAGGCCCGGATGACATGCCTGCCCACGTCAAATCGGCATTGACGGCGACGTCGCTGACGATCCCTGTCGTGAACGGCGCGCTGGCGCTGGGCACGTGGCAGGGGCTCTACCTGTTTGAACACCGCACAGCCCCGCATCGCCGCCGCGTTCTCATGCACGTGATTGGTGATTGAAAAGCCATGCAAAACCCGAGCGCGTCATTTACCAAAACCGCGTTTGCCATCGCGGCAAAATGTGCCCCGGGTTGGGCGGGGATGGCACCACTCGCGCCAAACTGCTATGAGCCGCCCGTGTGATCGCCAGGCGGTCTTTTATGGATTTCGATAATCAACTACGGGAAAATCAATGAGCCAGGATGAATCAGCTGCTCGCGCCGAGACCGCTGCCTTGATCAGGGACTACTACGCGGCCTTCAACAAAGGCGACAGCGATGGAATGCTGGCATTCCTGTCCGACGGCGTGGTTCACGACGTCAACCAGGGCGAGCGCCGGGAGGGCAAGGAAAAGTTCCGTGCCTTCAACGCCCGAATGGACCACCATTACAAGGAAGAGCTCAAGGATATCGTCGTGATGGTTTCCAAGGATGCCACGCGCGCGTCCGCTGAGTTCAACGTCCACGGCAAGTATCAGGCGACCGACGAAGGACTGCCGGAAGCGAAGGGGCAGACGTATGTCCTTCCCGCCGGAACGTTCTTTTCGATCAAAGACGGCAAGATCACGCGCGTCACCACGTATTACAATCTCACGGACTGGATCCTGCAGGTTTCAGCCTGAACGATCGAAGGCACACCATGCTCGTTACCATGCTGAAGGGCAAGCTCCACCGGGTCACCGTGACCGAGTGTGACTTGCACTACGAAGGCTCTATTTCCATCGACAAGACGCTGATCGAGGAAGCTGGGCTGCTCGTCAACGAAAAGGTCGAGGTCTACAACATCGACAATGGCGAGAGGTTCGCGACCTACGTGATCGAAGGCGCGAAGGGCTCCGGCGTGATTGGCCTCAACGGTGCCGCGGCCCGCAAGGCCTGCATCGGCGACAAGGTGATCATCTGCGCCTATGCTCTCATGAGCGAAGACGAAGCGCGGTCGTTCGAACCGAAGGTCGTGCTGGCGGACGATCACAACAAGCCGATCAAGTCGTAACGTCGAAAGGAGGATCGCGTGGCTGTAGAGGTGATGTCTCTTACCGGAGATGAGCTGAAGGCAGCGATGCCGGAACTCGCCCGCTTGCGCATGATCGTGTTCCGCGACTGGCCCTATCTTTACGACGGCACGCTGGAATACGAAGAGGAGTATCTGGCGAAGTTCGCATCGGCGCCGGGTGCCGTCTGCGTCGTGGCCAAGGATGGCGATCAGGTCGTCGGTGCGTCGACGGCCGCGCCCATGATCGAGCATGCCGATGAATTTGGTGAGCCGTTCAAGAAGGCCGGCTACGACCTCAACAAGGTCTTCTATTGCGGCGAAAGCGTTCTTCTGAAGAGCCATCGCGGCCATGGCGTTGGCAAGCAGTTCTTCGCCCATCGCGAGGCGCAAGCGCACCGGCTGGGAGGCTTTGAATATTCCACCTTCTGCCGCGTAGTGCGCCCCGATGACCACCCTCTGAAGCCAGCGGACTACATTCCGCTCGACCGCTTCTGGGGCAAGCTCGGCTACGCGCCGGTTGAAGGCTTGATCGCTACCTATCCCTGGAAGGACATCGACCGGGACGAGGAGACGGATAAGGAAATGCAGTTTTGGGTGAAGGCCCTGTCCACTGAATGAGCGAAACGCTAACCATCGCCGCGGCCCAGTATCCTATCGGCCAGCCCGCCTCCCTTGAGGAGTGGAAATCCAAGATCACCGAGTGGGTCACGGAAGGTGCGGCTACTGGCGCTAATCTGTTGGTGTTTCCCGAATACGCTGCGATCGAGCAAGCCGCCGCTCTCGGCGAAGCGGTCTATTCCGATCTAGCAAAGACGTTGAGCGAAGTCGCGGCGCTGACGTCTGACCGCGTCGCCCTGCATGCCGAACTCGCCCACAAGCACAACGTCCACATCCTCGTTGGCAGCGGCCCCAGGCGCGTGGACAACGGCGCTTATGTGAATACCGCCCAGCTTGTCACTCCGGCCGGAAACATCGGCGAGCAAGACAAGATCATCATGACGCCGTTCGAGCGGGATTGGGGCGTCTCAGGCGGCGTGCCGCTGCGCGTGTTCGATACCGCGATAGGCAAGATCGGCATCATGATTTGCTACGACAGCGAGTTTCCGCTTCTGTCTCGCGCCATGGCGGAGGCCGGCGCCGAGATCATTCTCGTGCCGTCCTGCACCGAACGCGTCTCCGGCTTCCATCGCGTACGCACCGGTGCCGTCGCGCGAGCATTGGAGAACACCGTCGTAACGGTGCAAAGCCCGACGGTAGGCGAAGCCTTATGGTCTCCGGCAGTCGACATGAACTCCGGCGCCGCTGGCATCTTCGTGCCGTCGGAACACGGCGTCTCTGACACCGGAGTCATCGCCGAAGGAACGCTCGATAACGCGCAATGGGTCAGTGGTACGGTCGATCTGGCGCGTCTGCGCGTCCTGCGATCGTCGGGCGAAATGCGCAACTACGCCGACTGGTCAGCACAGCCAGGTGCCGCCAGCCTCGTCTCCAATGTCGAAGTTGTGAAACTCGGCTAGGTCAGGCCTGGCCGAACGCACCTACTTCAGAGCCCACGTAACAGTAACGTTTGCTTCCAAAGTTTCCGATCCGCCTTCAATCGGAACCATCTCGGCCTTGGCGGAGCGCGCCATGGCCAGGGGGCGAGGGCCGCCGCCGTGCGCCACGTTTTCCGAGATGGCAATGACATCGCCCACCTCTGCTCCAGCGGCACCGGCCAAGAGCTCGGCCCGCCGCCGCGCATTGGCGATAGCAATCTTGCGGGCTTCGTCCTTCAACGTTTCGGCGTTGCTCACATCAAACGAAAGTCCGTTCATCCGGTTGGCGCCGATCTTGACGAGTGAATCAAGGATGCTGCCCAGCTTGCTCACCGCGCGCACGACGAGCTGCAGCTCGTTGACGACACGGTAGCCGTTGATCTCCGGAGCCCGGCCGTCACGCGTGTTCGTATAGCGCGGCTCTATCCGGAACGAAGAAGTCTGTATGTCCTTCGGTTCAATACCTGCCTCTTTGAGCCCCTTGATCATGCGGGACATGGCCTCAGAGTTTGCCGATAGGGCCTCGCCTGCCGTGGCGGCTTCGCTCACCACACCGGTTTGAACGCGGGCGATGTCTGGCGCGGCATCAACAGACCCGCTCGCTGAAACAGTAATCGTGCGCTGCATGGGGTTTTCCGCTGGCTGTTGGGCATGAGCTGTTGCCGCGATCACGAGCGCAAAGGCCGTGGCAGCCGGCAAGGCGATGAAACGGGCAACTTTCGACATAGACATCCTCTCAACGATACGCGGCCAGCATCTCAGGCCGGCCTCCATGGAGTTTAGCAGAACTGACACGCACTCAGCCTACATTAAGCATGCGTGTAGCATTGTCCCGCCGCCCTTTACACATAGGGGTATTGGCCCTAAATGCATCGCTCGCATGATGGTCTACTTCGGTTGGAGCGTCATTGGGTTCGGCCTTTCTCGTGGACGCTCTGAGGACAGACGGGGCGCAATGGCATGGAAAGATACGCATCTGCAGCTGAATTGGTAGCCAAGCTCCAGCCGGACCGTCCGGTTCTGGCCTCGCGCCCGCACGCCGCGGGACGCGCCGCGCGCTGGTTCCTGGAAAACTTTCCTGGCGATGTCGCCTATGCCTACAAGGCCAACAGCTCAGTCTTCATGATCGGCGCTCTGTATGGCGCCGGCATTCGCCACTTCGACGTTGCTTCTTTGCCAGAGCTCGAAGACGCGCGAACCATTCCCGGCGCCTTTTTGCATTTCATGCATCCGGTGAAATCGCGCAGCTCAGTCCGCCGTGCCTACCACGATCACCACGTCAAAAGCTTTTCGCTCGACGGCGAAGACGAATTGGAAAAGATCCTTGAGGAAACGCGGACGGCTAATGGCCCTGCGCGCGATCTGGTCCTCTTCGTCCGCATCGCCGTGCCCGCCATCAACAGCCGCATTCCGCTGGAGCGCAAGTTCGGCATTGCCGGCGAACCGGCTGCCCGGCTGCTCACCAAGGCCCGCCAGGCGGCGAAGGAACTCGGCATCACCTTCCACGTCGGCTCACAGACCATGACGCCGGACGCTTATTCCCATGCGCTGACGGAAGTGCACAACCTAATCGTGCGCGCCGGTGTCGTTGTCGACCGCATTGATGTCGGCGGCGGCTTCCCGTCCGTTTATCCGGGCAACACGCCGGCGCCCCTCAAGGCCTTCATCGACGCCATCAAGGAAGGCACAGACCGGCTGCCCGTGCGCAACGACGTACGGCTGATGTGCGAACCCGGCCGCGCCCTCGTGGCCGAAGCCGAAAGCGTCATCGTTCGCGTCGACGCGCGACGTGACAACGGCCTCTACATCAACGACGGCGGATACGGCGTGCTGTTTGACGCAGCCCACCTCAACTGGATTTATCCCGCGCAGCTTGTTTCGCGCGACGTCCCCTCAACCGAAAAGCTTGCACCGTTTGAGCTTTGGGGACCGACCTGTGATTCAATTGACCGCATGAAGGGGCCATTCATGCTGCCGGAATCAATCAAAGAGGGCGACTACATTGAGATCGGCAACGTCGGCGCCTACGGCCGCGCGATCTCTGGAGACTTCAACGGCTATGGAAAGTACGACGAAGTTATACTCGACGACGAACCGATGATGACGATGTACGGCAACGCGTCCGGAGAAGGACGCGTGGTTGCGGAGCGCTGATTGTCTGAGCGCGCCACGTCATAGCTTTTCCACACAATAACCCCAGCCCCTGCCGCATTTGACGGCCCGACTCGCGCTACGCTCAAGGCTCCTTTTGGTTAGGAGATATGCGATGTCACTCGACTATGAATTCGAGCGCATCGTCGGCTGGTTTGCGCGTTTTAATGGCGGGGTCGACCATATGCGCACCGGACAGGCTTCCACGGAAGCCATGCTCGCAAGCGTGGAATATGAGTTGGAGCAAATGCGCCGCGAAGTCACGCGCGTAAAACTCGACGACGACGCTGAAACGCCCAAGGCTGCCTAAGCGGCCGCTTTAGAGATTGTGATGACGCTGTGGGGATGCTCTTGCTCTGCCCTCAAACAGCCCGACAGGGCTCAGGCCGCAAGGCGGCCCGGCGCTTAGCGCCGCCCCGGCGGAGCGCCTTTGGCGCGTGAGCCAAAACATGGTGGGCGGTACTGGGATTGAACCAGTGACCCCACGCGTGTGAAGCGTGTGCTCTACCGCTGAGCTAACCGCCCGTATCTTGGGTGTGCGCGAAGCGCGTCTTATGAGCGGCACCGCGCCTGCGTGTCAACTAAATCGGGACGCTCTCGCCATCAGTGGCGCTCTATCAGAAAGCGGAACACGCCGGCGTCGGGCTCGTCGTGCGCGCGCAGAGTGTGGCCCTGGCTAAGGCAGAAGGCCTCGAAGTCGGCGACTGAGCCGGGGTCTGTCGCCCAAACTTCCAGAACACCGCCGGCAGGCACGTCCTTCAACGCGCGCTTGGCTTTCAAAATGGGCAGCGGACACGGCATGCCCTTGGCATCCAACACCTTATCCGTCATTACGCCGCTCGCCTCCCTGTCACAATGGCCGTATATGGCAGAATGCGCGGCAAGCTCAAGTGGTTAGAGGCCAAAGTAAACGCACCTTGCACGGGTGCTGCCGCCAATGCGACCATGCGGTCCAAATAAACGATTCCTGCCGCGGGGGCTTGCGCGGTATCGGGGGAGGTCAAGAGCAAGATGGACGCAGAACACTCGTCCGGCCAGTCGAAGCCTTTGCTTTCGTTTGGTCTTGAACGCGTTGGCCTTTTCGCTCTCGCGCACCCAATCGCGGTCAGCATTCTGATAGTGGTGTTCACCGGTCTCGCCGGAATGGGCATCAACCAGCTGCGGGTTGACGATAGCCTGTCGGAACTTTTCCGAACCAACACAAAGGAATTTCACCAGTACGAGGAGATCGACCGGCGGTTCCCGTCGAGTGAGTACGACGTGCTTGCCGTGGTCGAGGGCAAGGATCTGCTGAAGAAAAAGCAGATCGACGCCTTCCGCACGATGACAACGGAGTTGCAACTCACCGATGGCGTCGATGGGCTTGTCTCGATGGTATCCGCGCGCGGCAAGCCTGACGAGACCGGCTACGTGCCCCCCATCGTGCCGGACGATCTGCCTGAAGGCGCTGCCTATGATCAGATGATCACCGACTTGCGCGACAACGAGATCGTCAAAGGCAAGTTCCTGTCCGATGACGGCGAGCTGGCACTGGTCGTCATTTCTTTGAACCGGAACGTCGTGGCGGAGCAGTCGGCCAAAACAGTGATCGGCCAGATCAAGGAAGCCATCGACTTCACGCTCCAAGGCTCGGGGCTGACCTACAAGTTGACCGGCGCCCCCGTCATGCAGCTTGAAATCCGCAATGCGGTTGAGCGCGACCGCCTTGTCTACAACGGTGCGGGTTTCGTGCTCGGTGCCGTTGTCGCCTACATCTTCTACAGGCGCTTGTCGCTGATGCTGATCGCAGTCGTGCCGCCGCTGCTGGCCGTCGTCTGGTCGCTCGGCGCGCTGGGCTGGGCCGGGTTCAAGCTCAATCTGTTCTTAAACGTGATGACTCCGCTCGTGATGGTCATCGGCTTCTCCGACTCCATGCAGATGACAAGCGCCATCCGCGATCGCTTGCGCCATGGCGACAGCCGCGAAGAAGCGCTGCGCTTTGGCGTCCGCGTTGTCGGCCCAGCCTGCGTGGCGGCCCACGGCACGGCGCTCTTGTCGTTCATCGCGCTCATGTTCTCAGACAGCGGCTTGATCCACACGTTCGGCAAAGCCGGTGCCATCTCGGTAATGCTGTCGTTCCTCGTCGTCCTCGCCGCGCTGCCCGTGCTTGGCCACTTCCTGATCCGCAACGAATCCTCACTCACCTTCGAGCGCACGCCCGCCGATGGCGCCATGGATCTGCTTGGCAAGTTCGTCGGTGCCGTGGTCGATCGCGTTGTTGCGCGCCCGGTGTTATTTACGCTCCTCGGCATCGCTGTCTTCGCGGCGTGCCTGACTTTCTACCTGCAGCTGGAACCGAGATACCGGCTGGCCGATCAGGTGCCCGATCGTGAACAGGCGCTGAAGGCCACGGCCAGCCTTGATGAGAAGCTGACTGGCGGCAATCCGGCTCACATCATGATTAAATGGGAAGACGGCCGCTCGCTCTACGATCCCGTTGTGCTGGAGGTCATCGCCAAGGCGCACAAGGCGCTTGAGGTGCAAGCAGGCGTCGGAAACGTCTGGTCCTTAGACAGCTTGCGGCGCTGGCTCGCCAATGCTGGCGATACGTCCATTGAAACGATGAAGAGGTACGTCGAAATTCTGCCGATCAGCTTGCGAAGACGCTTCATCGCCAAGGAACAGAATGCCGTGCTCGTGACTGGGCGTTTGCCGGACGTCGACGCCAGCCAGATACTGCCGCTGGTCAAAACGCTTGATCAGGCGCTGGAGCCGGTGCGGAAAGCCCATCCAGAATTCGAAATCGCTGTCACCGGCCTACCGGCCATCGCTGCACGCAACTCAGCCGCCATGATCGGCCAGCTCAAACTCAGCCTATTCGCCGAGGTCGTCTTCGTCTCGATCCTTTTGGGCATCGTCTTCCGCTCATTCGGCGTCACGTTGCTCAGCTTCTTACCCGGCTTGTTCCCCGTCGTTGCCGCCGGCTCAACGCTCGCCTTGATGGACGAGGGACTGGACTTTGCTTCCGTCGTGGCCCTGGTTGTCGTCTTCGGCCTCGGCATCGACAGTCTGATCCACTTCCTCAACCGCCTGGGCAGAGAAGAGCGGCCAGGGGAGGACGCCATACATGCTATCCGGCGCGCGCGTGTCTTGGTCGGCCCAGCGATAATCCTTACGACTCTGGTGCTGACGCTCGGCCTAGGGGTCACAATGTTCTCGGACCTGCCGTCCCTGCGCCTGTTTGGCGGCGTTTGCGCGATAACCCTGATGTGTACTTTGGTCGGAGACTTGGTCTTCCTGCCGGCTAATATCACACTCTATCGGCGCTTTTTCCCTCAGCGGATGTGACCAGACCGGGCTGTAACGGCAACGAGGTTGCGTCAAATTTAATCACGCGTCGCGTAATCATTGACAGCAGCCCGCGCATCATCTGAGATGAAGTATGTCTTCTGAAACCACAGGAAAAGCTGACCACAACCGCCCGGAAGCGCGGGATAAAACCATGCCGGTGGCGAAGTTCGCCCTCGGAGAAGTGGTGCGGCACAGGTTTTATCCGTTCCGCGGGGTGGTTTACGACATCGATCCGGTATTCGCGAATACGGAAGAGTGGTGGGAAGCGATCCCGGAAGACATCCGGCCGCGCAAGGACCAGCCATTCTACCACCTGCTGGCCGAGAACGATGAGACCGAGTACATCGCTTATGTATCGGAGCAGAACCTTCTGCCGGACCGGTCAGGCCAGCCGCTGCGCCATCCTCAGCTTGGCGAACTCTTCGCCGAAGACGATCAGGGCCGCTTCCACGCGGTCTACCTGCAGCCGCACTGAAGTCGCATCTGACTCCCTTCCGCGCTTATTCAGAACGCACAAAAGAAAACCGCCGGACGCGAGCCCGGCGGTTCAATGAATGTCGCTATGAAGAATGCCGAGCCTTACTTCTTGGCCGGCGTCGTGGAACCCGTCGTCGTCTTGGCAGCTTCCTTCTTCAGCATCTCAGCGCGTTCGGCCTGGAAGCGTTTGACGGCTTCTGCGCGACGCTGCTGAAGATCCTTCAGACGCGCCTGACGCTTTTTCAAAAACTCTTTCGTGTCGACCGGCTTGCCCTCGAAGCTTTCTTTAAAGCCCTTCAGCGGAACAGCAAGGTCAACAACCTTGCCGCTCACGTCGGCAACGCGGATCATGATGCCGACGCCGGTCTTCATCTGATCAATGAGCTCACCCTTGGCTTCGTTCAGCGAAACGCAGCCCGTCGGTGCGCAGTGCAAGAACTTGAAGTTATAAGGCTTCAACCCCAGCTCTTCCGGCTTAACAGCCTTGCCAGCCTTGTTCTGCTTGGCGACCTTATCCCACTGTTCCTTCTGGAAGACAGCCATGCTCAGGCCCGGTGGCAGAGCAACGCCTGGAGGCACGATCACGGTCATCGCCTTCTTGTCGATGCCTTCGCCTTCCTCGATCGAGATGGCGACCAGCGGACCACCGGTGCGCGGATCGAAGCTTTCGTACATGGTCTTGCACGCTTGCTTCTCTTCCTTAACTTCCTTGCCGTCCTTGTCCTTCTTGGTGACTGGCACCTTCTCGCAGATCTTCGCCCAGATCGGGCGGTTGTCGTCTGCCTTGGCGGCAGCGGCTGGCTTTGCCTTCTTGGCATCCTGCGCCATGACAGGCGCGGCAGCGAATGCTGTCAACGCGGCAGCTGCCACAGCCAACCGCAGCGGCGTCAGGCCGCCAAATTTTTCGCTAAGTCCCGTGTAAGCCATAGGGAATTCGACCTCTCGCTATGAGCCGCCTCGCAGCTCCTACCCCTCTCGCGGCGCTTTTCTCAGCCGCCCTTCGCAGGCCGCGCCAAGCGCCGCCAATCCCGGGGCACTAAGGCTCGGATTGCGGCAATCCCGTGACCGTTGCGCATCAACGCCCTTGATCCACAGAGCTGAATTCTGAAATCGTTGCATTCGCGCCACGCACGATGTGTACCAACACCGCCTCATCTTTTGCATTGGCGTATGCTAAATGGTTCACCAACCTTCCAATTCCGTGGCGCGTCAGGCTCCGCCCGGCATCCCCCGCGCAACACCGAATAGGCTGAAATGCATCGAATTTTGATCTGCTATTTTTTCTTCCTGGCCTTGGCCTGGGCAGGGCAGCCGTCCTACGCCGCCGAGTCGGTGCACGCAATCGCCATGCACGGGCAGCCGAAGTATGCCGAAGGTTTCACGCATTTCCCCTTTGCCAACCCAGAAGCCCCCAAAGGTGGATCGCTGCGGTTGGGGCAGCTGTCGTCGTTCGACAGCGTCAATCCGTTTATCGTTAAGGGCGAGAAGGCGGCGGGCCTACGCGCGCATACCTTCGAAAGCCTCATGATCCGCGGTCTGGACGAACCGTTCACTCTTTATGGGTTGCTGGCTGAGCGCGTGGAGATGCCTGAAGACCGGACATCGATTACGTTCCATCTCAACCCCAAGGCCACCTTCGCGGACGGCCAGCCGGTTACCGCAGACGACGTCATCTTTTCCCTCAAGCTCCTGCGCGACAAAGGCGTACCGACCATCTTCGGCTCCCATTACGGCAAGGTCGAAAAAATTGAGCGGCTTTCCGATCGCAGCGTGCGCATGAACATGGACGGTTCAGACAGAGAGCTGCCGCTAATCCTGGGCCTGATGCCGGTGCTGCCTAAACACGCCATTGACTTCGACACCTTCGACCAGACGACTTTAGAACCGATCCTTGGCAGCGGCCCATACCGGATCAGCCGCGTCGACCCGGGACGCTCCATCACCTACGAGCGCAATCCCAACTATTGGGCGCGGGATCTGCCCGTCGTGCGCGGCCACTACAATTTCGATGAGATCCGTTACGACTATTATCGCGACGCTTCCATTTTGCTGGAGGCCTTCAAGACCGGCAGGGTGGAGCTGCGCCTGGACGACGATCCAACCATGTGGGCCAAGACCGCAAACTTCGACGCGGCGCGGGACGGCCGGGTCGCGCGTGAAGAGATGCCAACCGGGCTGCCAGCCGGCATGAACGCGCTGGTGATGAACACGCGCCGGCCTGCCTTCGCGGATCCTCGCATCCGCCAAGCCCTGGTCCTGATGTTCGATTTCGAATGGATCAACGCAACTTTGTATGACGGACGCTACCAGCGCACGCAAAGTTACTTTGAGCGCAGCGAGCTGGCATCCACCGGCCGCCCTGCGGACGCGCGCGAGCGCGAACTCCTGGCTCCTTACGCCCAGTACGTGAAACCCGGCGTCATGGACGGCACTTACAGAATGCCTGTCAGCAACGCCAGCGGGTTCAACAGGGAGAATGCGCGCAAAGCCATGGCTCTGTTTAACGAGGCCGGTTACGAACTGCGCGGCAAGTACATGGTCAACAAGAAGACTGGCCGGCGCTACGGCTTCGAGATCCTGATCGCCAAGGGTGGTGGCGAACGGTTGATGCTGGCCTATATCAGCGCACTGCGCTCGCTTGGCATCGATGCCAGGCTACGTACGATTGACAGCGCCCAGCTGATAGGCCGCGTGAACGCCTATGACTTCGACGTGATCAAGCAGTTTTGGGCGCAATCCCTGTCGCCAGGCAACGAGCAAATCGGACGCTTCGGCTCCATTTCGGCTGACCAACAAGGATCGCGCAATTATGCGGGTGTGAAAAACCTCGCCGTCGACGCGATGATCGAAGCGCTTCTCGCGGCCAAGGAGCCGGAAGATTTTAGGTCAGCCGTGCGCGCTCTAGACCGCGTCTTGCTGTCAGGCGATTATGTTATCCCACTGTTCCACGTGCCCACCCAATGGGTCGCTTCGTGGGCAGCGCTTAAACACCCTGATGCGTTACCGCTGTGGGGCTTCAACATCGACACGTGGTGGCACGAGCCGCAAAAAACACAATGACGCCTTTCACGACCGAACTGCCTGGCCAGTTTAATATGGCCGCCTACTGCCTGCGGGCAGCGCGCGATACGCCGGAAAAATCGGCGCTGCTTGTCTACGAAGACTTAAGTGGCGGACCGTCCGAAGACTGGACTTACCAAGCGCTCAACGAAGCTGTGTTGCGCACAGCCGCCAACCTTAAGACGACAGGGCTGCAGCCCAAGGATCGCATCCTTATTCGCCTGGAGAACACGAGTGACTACGCCATCCTGTTCTTCGGCGCGATCGCTGCGGGGTATGTGCCGATACCAGCGTCAACCGAACTGACCGACAAGGAAGCGCACTTCATGTTGGCCGACAGCGGTGCCGCGGCCATCGCCGTTGGCTCCAGACACCATGGCTTTCAAGCGCCGGACGGCTGTCGCATCCTTACGAGCCAGGACGTCTCGGCGTTGATCCGTGAGGGCGCGCCATGCGATTACGCGCAAACGGCCAAGGATGATCCGGCATTCTTGATTTATACGTCCGGCACCACGGCAAAGCCAAAAGGCGTGCTGCACGCGCAAAGGTCGGCCTTCGGGCGCAGGCCAATGTACGAGGGCTGGTATGGTATGACGAGCCACGACCGGATGCTGCACGCCGGCGCCTTCAATTGGACCTTCACGCTCGGCACAGGCCTGACTGACCCCTGGGCCAACGGCGCAACCTCGATCGTGTACACTGGCGAGAAAAGTCCGCAGCTTTGGCCGCAATTGATCCGGGCAACGCAAGCCACGCTGTTTGCCGCCGTGCCTGGCGTTTATCGCCAAATCTTGAAATACGCTCCCGATGGTCCGCTTGATCTTGGAGCGCTACGTCACGGCCTGACCGCCGGTGAATCCCCGCCACCGGCCCTCTTTGATGACTGGCGGGAACGCACAGCAACCGAGCTCTATGAAGCGCTGGGGATGAGCGAGATCTCAACATACATCTCGTCATCGCCAGCCGTGCCGCGCAAGCCGGGAACCACTGGCAAGCCGCAGCCTGGCCGCCGCATCGCGGTTCTGTCGCCGGAGGGTGACCCGTTGCCACCGGGCGAGTCAGGTCTGCTCGCCGTGCATCGGTCCGATCCCGGCTTGATGCTCGGCTACTGGAAGCGGCCGCAGGAAGAAGCTGATGTGCTGATTGGCGAATGGTTTACCGGCGGCGACCTCGCCGTTTGCGATGAAGACGGCTACATCACGCACCGGGGCCGGGCCAACGAGATCATGAAAGCTTTGGGTTATCGCGTGTCACCGCTCGAGGTGGAGGCTGCGCTCAGTGACCATGATGGCATTGCCGAAGTCGCCTGCGCTGAGTTGCGCGTCCGCGAGGATGTCAGCGTGATCGCCGCTTACGTGGTGCCGCAGCCTGGCAGGGACCTCGATCAAGATGAGGTCAAGCGGTTCGCAGCCGCCCGCCTTGCAGCCTACAAGTGCCCTAAAGAGGTGGTTTTCGTCTCAGAGCTGCCGCGAACGCCGAACGGTAAAGTTCAGCGGGCGCGCCTGACTGATAACGTCAAACGCGGCTAGATCCCGCTGAACTCAGAAGTCTTACGACGCGGACAGTTCGTAGGCAGCTGCCAGATCTGGATCTTTGGTCGCGACAAGCTTGGCCAGGTCAACGATCACCTTGGCTTGCTTCCAAGTCGCGTCGTCTTGCATCTTTCCGTCGATCATCACCGCGCCTGTGCCATCAGGCATCGCTTCCAGAATGCGCTTGGCGAACTTGACCTCTTCCGGATCGGGCGAGAACACCTTCTTGGCGATTTCGATCTGAGACGGATGCAACGACCAGGCGCCGAGGCAGCCCTGAAGGAACGCATTGCGGAACTGCGCTTCGCAAGCAGCACTGTCGGAGAAGTCCCCGAACGGTCCGTAAAACGGTTTCAGACCATAGGCCAAGCAGGCATCGACCATCCGGCCGACCGTGTAATGCCACAAGTCCTGCTGGTAGAAAGCGCGCGCGCCGTTACCGCCATCACCATCGGCTAGAACACCGTAGTCCGGATGGCCGCCACCAACGCGCGTTGTCTTCATGCCGCGCGAGGCCGCCAGATCAGCAGGGCCCAGGCTCATGCCATGCATGCGCGGGCTTGCGGCCGCGATGGCTTCCACGTTGTTCACGCCTTCGGCCGTCTCAAGGATTGCGTGGATCATGATTGGACGCTGAACGTTGTAGCGTGCTTCCAGCTGAGCCAGGAGCTGATCGAGGTAGTGGACGTCCCACGGCCCCTCAACCTTCGGAAGCATGATGACATCAAGCTTGTTGCCGGCTTCCTTCACAAGTTCCGTCACGTCATCCAAAACCCAAGGCGAGTTGAGGCAGTTGATGCGAGACCACAGGCCGGTGGAGCCGAAATCATTCTCCCGCGCCATTTCCACGAAGCCCTTGCGCGCGGCCTCCTTCTGATCAGCGGGGATCGCGTCTTCAAGATTGCCGAGAACGACATCCACCTGACCGGCAATCTTACCGATTTTGGATCGGATTTTCTCGTTGTGCGGCGGCACGAAATGGATCATGCGCTCAAGCCGGGTTGGTACGGCGCGCAGCGGCTCAGGCGCTCCAATGGCGAGTGGCTGGTAGAATTTCGCAGGCGTGCGGATCGCGGCCATCGGCGACGGGTCCCTTCATGGTTTTGTGGAAGATCGGATGGGGTTGAGCCGCACTCTATTGCCGCGCCAGGAAGTGTCAATGTTCTACAAAGGCAAAATATCTGACCCGAGAGCAAACAGGATATCCTTTGCCCCCTGCACGTTGGAGGCAATCACGATAAAAATGTTTTCATTGCTGATGCTTCACGTATTACAAACATAATGTTCAGCCGCGAGACGATTCTCAATTGTGACCCATCGCGTGGCGGAACAATTCTAGAGTGTTTGGGCGTGGTAAGATCAGATGCCTTCGGATACCTACAAGCCGAATTCGTCTCAGCCGGAATTGCCGCCGATGCTGGCTGATCTTCGCCGCTATGCCCGGACGCTAACAGGCAGCCAAAAGCTTGGCGATGCCCTGCATTCCCTTGCTCTGGAAGACACTGACTTTGACAAGGCCGATAGTCGCGCCAGCAAGATCGATCTCTATCGGGTCGTCTCGCGCATTTGGACTGGCCCGGTTGGTCAACACTGGCGGTCTGACGAACTGAAGAATGCGCCAGTCACGGATATATTACAACGCCAGCTCAGCCGGCTGACGCCACGCAGCAGGCAAGCCTATCTGCTTGTGGCCATGGAACGGTTCGCACCACTGCAGGCCGCCGAAATCCTGGAGATGGATCCGGCAGAACTGATGACGTCTCTCGTCGATGCACAGCAGGAGATAGCGGCTCAAGGCCCTGCGAGTGTCTTGATCATCGAAGATGAGCCACTCATCGCTGTGCACCTGGAAAGCATAGTCAACGAACTGGGACACACCGTCGCCGCGATCGCGCGAACGAGAGACGCGGCCGTCGCCAAGGCCGCAGATACGCAGCCCGACATCATTCTGTCGGATATCAAGCTCGCCGATGACTCAAGCGGAGTGGACGCCGTGCGCGACATTACAAAAGTCAGGGACATCCCGGCCGTCTTCATTACTGCCTATCCAGAACGCTTGCTCACCGGCCTTAGCCGCGAACCGGTGTTTCTCATAACCAAGCCGTTCAGGGCTGACATGGTGCGCGCGGTCATTGGCCAGGCGTTGTTCTGGCATCAAGACGAAACCCTCGCGGGCTAGACGTAGTCGCGAGCGCTCTTGTTGGCTAAATAGCCTTCAAACGAAACGAAGTTCCGTAGTGGCAGCGGGCGCACGTCGGAAAAATTGAACCGCGCTGTAAGCCAGACGGCTCGACCGGCCACGGTATGGACCGGCGTCCCGTATCGGCGCCAATCTTCGAAAAAGCGTGGCTCGTAAAGACCGCCCTCGCTGGGGAAGCAAAACGCCGTCTTGCGCGCTTCCATCAAGGTCAACATTGAAGCATCCGCCCCTCGCTCCGCGGCAATCGCGATACGTTGCCGCCACCCGTGCTCGCTAAAGACTGCGAGGAACTCACCCGCACCATCGTCATGAAACAACTCAATGCCTGGCGGGTGGGTGCGGACGTAGTACTCCGACACACGCTCTTTCGCGCATACCTGATCAAAGAACGGCAGAAAGCCAAAGTCCCGCATAAAGCTCAGCTCCCCCGCGCACAGCGCATCTTTCAGCGTCGTCGTGGTCCGGCGGAAGTAACCGGTCTGTAGCTCGCGGATATGGCCTTCGATCTTCTCAACCAAATCCGCGTCGTGCTTGCAAACGTATCGGTCGATCAACCCTTCGTTAAAGGCTCGGATAGCCAGAGCATCGCTATTCCCGCCAGTGAGCAGAATTTTTCGCAACGGTCGCCCTTTCAGGGCTTTACAGACCGCCATTCCATTGATGGAAGGCATTGCATCATCAACAACGGCGACTGAAACCGAATCAAACCGCTCCGGATTGCCGCGGAGCTGGCCAATGTGAGAGGAAACAAATTCCTGAACCGAAGGTGTGCCGGACATCTGGCATAGCCCGGCCATGCCGAGGAAACTTTCGCTGCGTGTTCGCCGCTCGGAGTCAGATTTCACAATAAAATCAACGCCGTCTTGCGGGTCGTTGAACGGCCTTACCACAAACCCGCGACCTTCTAGCATGTCTTGGAAACTTGCCAAGAAACGCAGATCGTCGTCGAAAAGAGCAACCGAAGTCGGATGATAAAATGGGAACATATGATGGCCCTAAATCACGCCCGAGTATGCCAAGACTCTCGCCTCTTGGAGTGATCGAATTGCTGCACCTTGATGGCCGTGGCTGGATGACTGTTTGCCAAAGCTTGGCAGTGGTTTAAAGGATCGCGTTACACCGCCGTGAATCACTGCATTATAGCTAGGACTGTTACTAAGCAACATGTGCAGTGCGTTGTAGGATAGCGAATGTCGGCCTTTTCGAATTCCATAAGTGATCTCGTCACGTTCAAGAACTCTCAAGGCTTGCCGGCCCGCGGAACCTTACTCCGCGTGAGCCGCTCGCAGGTCGTCTTCGAAGTCTACAATCCCTACTCCATCGTCCAGCTGAGTGAAGTCCTTCAAGAGCTGGTGATACGGCGGGGCGAAGATCCGATCTATCGCGGAAAGGCCGTAGTCAGCAGCCTCGTCAACACAGGGTTGATGCTAATCGTATCGGCAACTCTTGTCGATGGATGGCAAGATATGTCGCTCGTCCTCAAGGGACGGGAGGAAATCGCTGATGCCGTTGGAATTTTCGTCGGAGATTGGGAAAAAACTAAGAGAATCCGCCCAGGATATCAGATCGCGGTTGGCGAGCTGAGGTCATTCCTGTCTCAGCTGAACCTTTGGTTAGCGCAGTTGGACATGCAGGACGGCGGAAACCCAGAGCCTGGCGCTGAACTCAGCGCGGACTTCTTCGGCAATTTGAAAATGCCGCTGTTGCCCAAGATGGTGGAGCTTCAGCAGCGCTTCGAATACGAGGCCAAGAACGTCACGGCCGATGAGCTAGAGGCACACTGCAGCTTTGCACAGCGCGACCTGCTGCCGTTGATGATGCGCGCGCCGTTCTTCCATCGCTCCTACACCAAGCCACTGGGATATGCTGGCGATTACGAAATGGTCAACATGATCGCGCGGGCTCACCGCGAAGGTCCGACAACGTATTCCCAGCTCATCAACGATTTCTATCTGGATGCCGGCCTGGCGCGTGCGCACCGGAACCGTCTGACCATTCTACAGGCCCGTTTGGAAGAGCGCGCCAAGGCCGCGCAAGAAAACGGAAAGCCAATTCGCGTTCTCAATATCGGATGCGGCCCATCAATCGAGATCCAGCGATTCGTACGCGACTGCGAACTAGCCAGCCACCTCCACTTTACTCTCGTGGACTTCAACGAAGAGACGCTCGCGTACGCCAAGGAGCGCGTTGGCGCTGCCATGCAGGACTCTGGACGCAACGTTCAGATAGAGTTTGTCCAACGTTCTGTGCATGAATTGCTGAAGCAGTCCCTCGACGGCAAGGAAGCAACCGTCCAGTACGATTTCATCTATTGCGCAGGCCTATTCGACTACCTGTCGGACCGTATCTGCCAGCGCCTGCTTTCGTTGTTCTGCCGGTGGACACTTCCAGGCGGCAGCGTCATGGCCACCAATGTGCACCCAGATAATCCGACACGCTGGATTATGGAGCATGTTGTGGACTGGCACATTATCCACCGTAGTATCGAAGATATGCGGGCAATTTCACCCGCCGACTACCCTGTTCGCGTTTATGATGATGACACACACCTCAACGTATTCCTTGAAATCGCTGTTTGAGGCCGATGAACAACGACGCGCCAAACAAGTCGTCTCCCGACATATTGCGGGACTTCGCTCAGCAAGAGCGGGCACTGCGCTTTGAGCAGTCTAAGATTGGCGCGTGGCTGATCCTATTTCTCATTCCCGGCGGGGTCGTTGTCGACTTGACCTCGTATCCGCAGTTCTTGGCGGAACTCGTGTCCTACCGGTTGGTCGCTGTGGCCGTTGTCCTGGGCGTGATCGCGCTGCATTGGACGGAGTTTGGCCGAAAGAACCCGACACTCTTGATCAACCTATGGCTCGGCACCGGCTGCACCATGGTCGCCTACATGATCTTCGCGATCGATGGGTCCAAGTCAGCGTATTACGAGTCTCTGGTTCTCGCGCCTCTCGCCATCGGCATCCTGCTGCCACTGCAGGTGCGCGACGTAGTGATCTTTTCCGCGGCCCTTCTCGTTATGTACGTATTGGCCTGCGCCTTTCACTCCCCAACCCCGTTCGACGTTCCGCGCTTCATCAACAACGTCTTCTTCATGATATTGGCGTCTGTCATCGGTGTGACGGCCGTCTATTTCAACGCGCGCCGCCGTCTCACGGAGTTCGTGCTGAAGCGCGAATTGGAATACCGGAACCGCCAGCTGGCTGAACTCGACCGTGTCAAGTCCGAGTTCTTCGCCAACGTCAGCCATGAGCTGCGCACACCCCTTACTTTGATCCTTGCGCCGGTCCAGGATCTGCAGCGCCGCATCGAGGCGCGCTCGACCGTCTTGCGCGAACCCTTGCGCGTCATTGAGCAGTCGGCGCTGCGCCTTCTGCGTCTGGTCAATGACCTGCTCGATCTCATTCGCTTCGAGCAAGGTGACGTCAAACTCGAAAAGCTGCCGATCGATCTGACGAGGCTCCTGCGCTCACTCGTGGAACAGGTGAGCCATCTGGCCAATTCCCAAAAGCTGGAACTGGTCGGAGAGATCCCGGAAGATTCGATCGTGGTGGATGGTGATGTCGCTGCTCTGGAACGCGTCTTTATCAACCTGCTCAGCAACGCCATCAAGTTTACCGATGAGGGCGGCAAGATCACCGTGCACGCTGAAGTCGTAGCGGGGCAATGCACAGTTTCGGTGTCCGACACCGGCATCGGCATCGATCCGGAAAGCCTTGACCAGATCTTCGATCGCTTTTCACAAGCTGAAAGCACAAACGACAGGCGGAAACAGGGGCTGGGCTTGGGCTTGGCCTTGGTCAAGGATCTTGTGCAGAAGATGGACGGTGACGTCACGGTCTCCAGCGAACGCGGAAAGGGCACCACGTTCACTGTGCAGCTTCCGGTTTCCGTTGCCGAGGCAATTGCTGAAGAGGCGCCAGCCAGCGACGACAGCTCTGTCGATGCCTTCACATCTTTCCATAGACAAGCCGCCCGCGAGACATCGTGGGCTGAAGTGGGACCCGAACGAACGAAAGTGAAGGAGGCTCCTCTGGACCTGGGATATGAGCGGCCGAAGCTGCTGATCGTGGACGATGAGCCGGAGATGCAGCGGTATTTGAAGGCACTGCTTGATGCGGACTACGACGTCTATCAAGCCGTGGATGGAGAGGCGGGGCTGGCCGCCGCCGAGGAGATAAAGCCCGACATCATTTTGTTGGACTTGATGATCCCGAAAATCGACGGACTGGCTGTCTGCGCAACCTTGAAACGGCGCAAGAGCATGGAAAGCTTGAAGATCGTCATGCTCACAGCCCGGGCGGACGACGAAGCCAAGCTGCGCGCCTTGGAAAACGGGGCGGACGACTACTTGACCAAACCGTTCTCCAGCTTGGAGATGAAAACACGCCTTCGGAATTTGATCGAAACCGGCAAGCTGGAAAAAGATCTGAAGGTTCGCAACGACGAGCTGGAGAAGGTGCTCCGCCAGCTGCGCGAAACCGAAGCTCAGCTGTTGCACTCCGAAAAGCTGAACTCGCTGGGCACAATGGCCGCCGGCCTGCTGCATGAGATCAACAATCCAATCAACTTCGCCAACACGGCCTTTTCGCTGGTAATGCGCAACCCGGCGCTGGAAGAAGACGAAGACTTGAAGGAAATGCTGGTCGATATCCACGACGGTTTCCGTCGCATCCAGACGATCGTTTCCGACCTGCGCCTATTCTCCGCCCCCACAAAGGCCGAGGCACGCAAACCATTCCGAATGTCCACGGCGGTCCAGCATGCCCTGCGCTTCACCGCGAGTGAGCGGTCCGGCATCTCTATCAGTACCGATATTCCGGAGAACGACGTTGTCTCTGGCAACGAATCCCAGATCGTGCAAGTGCTGGTGAATCTTATGCTCAATGGCGCCCGCGCAATCCGCAAGACTACGGACGAACGCGTGGGTGCAATCAAAGTCAGCGCGCAACTTTCGGGAGACCGTTTGAAAATATCTGTGCGTGACAACGGTTGCGGTATTCCACCCGACAAGCTTTCGCGCATTTTTGATCCGTTCTATACGACGGGTGACGTCGGAACGGGAACCGGTCTAGGCTTGAGTATTTCTCACAGCATCATAAACAGCCACGGCGGAACCCTGTCCGCCCAAAGTGAAGAGGGCCAATGGGCAGAGCTCTCGTTCGATTTGCCCTTGGAAGCCCACTCGATGATGAAAGGCACGCACGATGCAGTCGCATCCTGACCTCGCAGTCCTTCTGGTGGACGACGAAAAGCAAACGCTGAAGTACTTTGAGCGTGCCTTTTCCCGCGACTTCAAGGTGCTGACGGCTCCCTCAGCCGACGAAGCTGAAGCCATCATTGATGCCGACCCCAGCAAAGTCGGCGTGCTCATCTCCGACCAGCGCATGCCTGGCCGCACGGGCGTCAGCCTGCTCAATTCCGTACGTAGGAAGCATCCTACGATCGTGAGAATGCTGACGACGGCGTACTCGGAACTGGATGACGCCATTGACGCTGTCAACCGCGGCGAGATCTTCCGCTACATCGTCAAGCCGTGGGACTTCGATCTTCTCCGCCAGGAAATGAACACGGCATTCCTGGTGCACAGCCTGCAGAGCGAACGAGATCTGCTCGTTGGCGAAAAACTCCACGTGCGCCAACGCATGGTGGCAGTCGATCGCGCGCGTGATCTGGCTGTAATCGCGGCGGCGTTCCCCGGCCTACGGGGCGTGGAACTCGCCGTGAGCGACTATGTCCGCGACAGCGTGCAAAATGCCGTGGAGCCGCCGCCAGCTCCCGCCGCCCAATCCGCGGATCTTTGGTCGCAGCCCCAGTCCGAAGCAAGCCACATGAGCATCGCGGCTCGTGCCGTAGCGGATGTTGTTGCCAGACTGAGCGAAGGCGGACCGGCTGCCATCGGTGAAGCCCTGACGGCAGCGGTATCAGAAGTGTCGGCCGCAGCTGCAAGTGCTGGCGTCAAGGTTGGATCATCGTCCGAACCATCCGGTTCGGTGAACGCATCGGCGTCAGTAGTCAAGGAAGTCATCGCATCGGTCTTGACGGCAGCAGCGCTGGCTGCGGCCGAAGGCGGCAGCGTTGAAGTGAGCGGACAAAACGGCGCGAAAGTGAATGGGGCGACCGGCACCACGGTGGAATTCAAAGCCGCTTCATCGGGAAAACCACTTGAGTCGCTACTTTATGGCCCGCCAACACAACTCGGTCAGGACCAGACGGCGCGTCTCTTCGCAGGCTATGTCGCGGCTCGTGCTCTTGGCGGCGCGGTCTCCATCAAGCGCACGGGCGATACGTTGACGGCGCGCATCGAATTGCCAGCCGATCCAAACAGCGTGAGTTCCGCCCCACCATCAGCCAATTGGCTCGAGCAGCTCTTCCAGAATTTCGAAAACTGGCCGGGCTAAGGCTAACTTAGCGGCTGGCGAACGGCTTCGGATGGGGTAAACGGACTTCGAACTCGGTCTGTTGATCGTGGCGCCTGAAGTAGATCTGGCCGCCGAACGATCTGACGATCCAATCGCTGATGGCCAACCCTAAACCGGTGCCTTGATATCTGCCTGAAATGAAAGGTTTGAAGACGTGCGCTTGCATGTCACCGTCGAGGCCGGGACCGTTGTCGCAGACGATCAGACTGTTATAGGCGGATCCGGCTTGCGTGCGGATGAGCACGTGCGGCCCATCCACATCACGGATCGCCTCCATCGCATTGCTTAGAACGTTGGTGACAACGGCGCCCATCAGCACGTCCGTGCCGATGAAGGTGAAGTCATCGTCGAGTAGGAGCGTCAGCCAGCGACGCTCTAGCGGCTTGAATGGATACGACTCGACTGCGGCGCGGACACAATGAGAAATCGCCACACGCTTGAAAGATGAACGTGCCGTCGTATCGCGCGCCAGTTCCGCTAGCGAGCGCGCCAGACGCCGGGCTTGTGCTGCGTCCTGACCGATACGTTGAATGGCTCGAACGAAGCGGGCCAGCGCGTTGACCGTCTTGCTATCACCGGACGAATGGCTTTCGGCAATCTGCTCATTGGCCGAGTCCAGTAGCGCCCGAGACGTCATCTCAATGCTCAGCAGTGGCGTCGCCATCTCATGCGCCATGGTGCTGAACAAAGGCGGCAGACCGGCAGTCGCCGGCGGAGGCGGCAAAGGCTCGACGGAAACGGCCGATGACCCGGCCGGCTTGCCTCGCTCCTCGATCTGATCACGAAACGCGCGTGAGGCCGTCTCCAGTGCCTTGCGCAAATCATCCAAATCCCAGGGCTTGGAAATGTAGCCATGAATGGCCGCGTCATTGATGGATGCCGCAAGCGCGTCCGTATCCGCATACGCCGTCGTGAGCAGCCGGATCGTATTTGGCCAGCGGGCCTTAACGCGCGAAAGAAGAGTAACACCGGTCGTTTCCGGCATACGATGGTCACTCACGATAACACTGATGTTGCCGTCGCGTTCTTCAAACGCAGCTTCGGCTTCTTCAGCGCCGGAGCACGTAATAACTTCAAACTCTGAACCGAAGAGTTTGGAAAAATATTTCAAGGTATGCCGCTCGTCGTCGACTATTAAGACGGTTAGGGCGTTATCCTGTTTCCTAAGCTGTTGCGACGACACGGACATTGCAGTTTCGCTCGGCCAAACTATTCCTATGATCCTTCAGGCGGCATCCTGACGGATCGCGTTTATTCCTAAGTCAGATCAGATGTTTATCTCAAGCTACGACACTTTTGTAGTAGGATCCGTTCGAGAGATTGCACAGAGCAACGCGCCACTCCAATGGCGTCCCTTCTACAGCAAACACCTTCCGGCTCAAGCTCAGCAGAGGGTGTCCCTTTTTAACATCCAGCAGATCAGCCGCTTCGTCATCCGCGAAAGAAATCGAGATCATTTCCTCTGCACTTCCGGCAATTTTCCCATATTTTTGCGCCAAAGCCGATATTTCAATTGGAACGTCATTATCGTCCGGTAAACCAGGAAATAGGTGTGCCGGAAGAATCGACTTTTCCAATAAGATTGGTTTCTGACCACTCGATCTTAATCGCACAAGGTGAATTACGCTCGAGCCTTCCTCCAATTCCAACACATTTTTTGCGGATTGGTCAGCCGCAATGCCAGAAATTGAAATATTCTTGCAATTCAGATCAAGACGGATGCCATCTTCTCCGAACAAGCGACAGAATCGTCCGGAGTGCTCCGACGTCGATAAGTCATTGACAAACGTACCACGTCCCTGCCGCCGGGTCAGAATATGCTCAGCCTGCATCTGATCCAGCGCCTTACGGACGGTGCCAACGCTGAGCCCAAATTCCCGGGCGAGCTCAATCTCGTTTGGAATAAGCGTGCCGGGTTTCCAGTTTCCTGTTGTTATCCGGCCGAGCAACATATCACGAACTTGAAGGTACAATGGACGGGTTTCAAACCTGCTCGTTTTATTCATGGCGTGTACTTCATTATTTGCGAAATATGTTTAATATCTAATACGATATTGTGCGCGCTGCAATTGTCGAATTAGGCAACAAATAATCTGGAAGCGGTTTTATTGTGCAATCGATATGTGCGCTCAAGACCGCTTGAACCCAAAGCCAGGACGCGCCATACAGCCTCTTCCAGAAGCGGAGGGGTGGCCGAGTGGTTTAAGGCACCGGTCTTGAAAACCGGCGTAGGTGGAAGCCTACCGTGGGTTCGAATCCCACCCCCTCCGCCAGGACAGCGTAATAACGGCCAGGACGGTACCCATGACCCTAAGGCATGCGCGACTCACCTCCCTTCTCATGTCGGCCGTGTTGGCGGCGGGCACCGCCCAGGCTCAAGGGCCAAAAGGACCCGGCGCCGGGCAACCACCACCCAGTGTCATCGTCGAAACCGTCCGCACCTCCGACGTGACAGACCAGAACGCGTTCATCGGCCGCGTACAAGCGATCGATAAGGTCTCCATCCGTGCCCGCGTTGATGGCTTTTTGGATAACCGTGGCTTCGAAGAAGGCGGCGAGGTGAACAAAGACCAGGTTCTCTTCACGCTGGAGAAAGCGCCCTATGAAGCTGCGTTGAACCAGGCACAGGCGAACCTTGCTAGCGGCAAGGCCGCTCTGGACCTGGCACAGGCCACGTACAATCGAACCAAGCCCCTGGCTGAGCGCGGGACATCCTCGCAAGCGAGCCTCGACGAAGCTGTCTCGAAACTCTCCCAGGCCCGCGCGACGGTGCAGGGCCAGGAAGCCGCTCTGAAACAGGCTGAGCTGAACCTGAGTTACACGGAAATCCGCGCGCCCATGGACGGGCGAACCGGCCGAGCAACGTATTCAACTGGTGAGTACGTCGGCCCCAGCAGCAACCCGCTTGTCACGCTGGTACGCCAGGATCCGATGTACGTCGCATTTCCTGTTCCGCAACGCGTGCTGCTCGAGGTGCGCCGTGAAGGCCGCAGCGCCGACACCGTCACCGTGAAAGTCAAACTTCCGGACGGGTCGACGTACGACCACGACGGCACGATCAAATTCGCCGATGTGGAAAGCAACACAGGCACAGATACGGTGACCGTCCGTGCTGAAATACCCAATCCGGACCGCTTGCTGGTTGATCAGCAGATCGTGGGTGTCAATGTCGTCTCGAAAAAGCCCGAGCGCCGCCTGACGATCTCACAGTCCGCTGTCTTGCTTGATCAGCAAGGCGCCTATGTCCTTGGCGTCGACGATAAGGACACTGTCGCTATTCTCCGCGTTGAACTGGGCGAGCAGCGTGGGCCGCGCGTTATCGTCAACAAAGGCCTGTCAGAAGGACAGCGGATCATCATCGCTGGCCACCAGAAAGTCCGCCCCGGCGCCAAGGTTGCGCCAAGCGAAGGCAAAACCGATGCAGATGAAGCCTCCGCACAGGCCGCGCCATGATCTTTGATGTATTTATCCGCCGGCCGCGGTTGGCGATGGTTATCTCCATCGTGCTCACGCTTGCAGGCCTTATCGCTATGGGCGTCATGCCGGTCGCCCAATACCCAGAAATCGCACCTCCCACCGTTCGGGTAAGCGCGACGTACTCGGGCGCGGACGCCAAGACCGTCGAAGAGAGCATCGCCCAGCCGCTGGAAAACGCCATCAATGGCGTAACCGGCATGCGTTACATGAAGTCGACCTCGGCCAACGATGGTTCCTACTCGTTGACCGTCTCATTCCTGCTCGGCACCGATCCCGACATCGACACCGTCAACGTCCAGAACCGGGCAAACCTCGCCACGGCCAAATTGCCGGAAGAAGTCAGGCGAACAGGTCTGACGATCTCGAAAGTCTCAACCGACCTGCTGCAGGTCTTCCTGTTCTACTCGCCAGACAGTCAGAAAGATCAGCTGTTCCTGTCAAACTTCGTGACGCTGAACATTCTGGATGAAATCAAGCGCGTGCCCGGCGTCGGCGACGCTTCCATTTTTGGCGCGCGTGACTATTCGATGCGCATCTGGATCGATCCGGAAAAACTCGCCAATCTTGGCCTGTCGCCGCAGGACGTCATCTCCGCCGTGCAATCGCAAAACCTGCAGGCTGCCGCCGGCCGCATAGGCGCCGCGCCGCTGTCTGACGACCAGCGGCTGCAGCTGACCATCACGACGAAAGGCAGGCTCACGACGCCGGAAGAATTCGGTAACATCATCGTTCGCGCCCAGAGTGACGGCTCGTTCGTGCGCGTGCGCGATGTCGCGCGCGTCGACATCGAAGGGGCGACTTTTGACAGCGAGGCCAGCTATCAAGGCAAGCCAGCCGCACCAGTCGGCGTCTATCTCTCGCCCGGCGCCAATGCTGTGTCGGTGGCCGAAGCGGTCTCCAAGCGTTTGACGGACTTGCGTGACCGTTTCCCGGAAGGTGTGGAATTTGCCTACGTCTACAACACGGCAGACTTTGTGGCCTCAATGATTGAGACGGTGATCCACACGCTTCTTGAAGCCTTCCTCCTCGTAGCGATCGTCGTCTTCGTCTTCCTCGGCCGGTTCCGTCCGACCTTCATTCCGCTGCTGGCCGTGCCTGTGGCGATCATTGGCGCGCTCGCCGTGCTCTATGCCGCAGGCTACTCCGCCAATACAATTTCACTGCTCGCACTTGTTCTTGCTATCGGCATCGTCGTCGACGATGCAATCATCGTTGTCGAAAACGTCGAGCGTGTCATGCACGAGGAGCCGCACCTCAGCCCTGCGGACGCGACGCGCAAGGCTATGTCGGAGATCGCCGGGCCGGTGATCGCGATCACGCTCGTGCTCTTGTCGGTGTTTGTACCGGTGGCGTTCCTGCCCGGTTCGTCAGGCGTCCTGTTTCGCCAGTTTGCCGTTACCATTTCCGCAGCGATGGTCATCTCCGCGATCAACGCACTCACTTTGGCTCCGGCGCTATGCTCAATGCTATTGAAGCCAGGCCATCCCGTAGGGATTATGCGCCGCATCACAAATGGCATCGACTCCGTTGCCGAAGGTTACGCTTCTCTGGTCAAGCGTTTGGTTGCCGTCGCCACAACGAGCATCTTGGCGCTCGTTCTTATTCTGGCCGCAACGTATTGGATCTTCTCCAAGACGCCGTCGGGCTTCCTCCCCGATGAAGACAAGGGCTTCATCATCACGGTGTTGAACCTGCCTGCTGGCGCGTCCCTCAATCGCACGACGCAAGCCGCGGAAAAGGCAGCGGCAATCATCGAGGCCGATCCGGCGACCGATGCCGTGACCTCGATTGTAGGTCTGGACTTTCTCGGCGGTGGCACGGCCTCCAACGGCGGCGTCATGTTCGTCAGGTTGAAGCCTTACGAAGAGCGCACCAGCGCCAGCATGCACTCCACCGCCGTCGCGCGCCGGCTGACCGGCGCCTTGTCGACCATACCAGACGGCAACCTGATCGCGCTCAACCCGCCATCCATTTCGGGACTCGGCCAAGTCGGCGGTTTCGAATACGTTCTGGAAGCGCTGCAGGGCCAGGAGCCGGGCGACATGGCGGCCGTCATGCGCGGCCTGGCGGTCGCGGCCAACCAGCGGCCAGAGCTATCGTCCGTCTTCTCAACCTTCGAGGCGGAAACACCCCAGGTCCGCCTGGATATCGACCGCGACAAAACCCGCGCACTCAACATCAACTTGTCGGACGTGTTTGCTGCCCTGCAAGCCACGCTCGGCGGCTACTACGTCAACGACTTCAATCTTTACGGCCGCACCTGGACCGTGCGCATTTTGGCCGAGAAGCAATACCGCGGTTCTATCGCCGACATCTCCGCCATCTACGTGAAGAACGGCGCCGGCGAGATGACCCCCTTGTCGACCATCGCCGATGTCTCCCTAGACGTCGGGCCGCGCACGCTGACACGCTACAACAACTACCGGGCGATCTCGATCAATGGCAGCCCAGGACCGGGCCGAGGGCCGGGCGAGGCCATCGCCGCCATGGAAGAGGTCTCAAAGGCGACGCTACCCGACGGCTACGGGTTCGAATGGACAGGCCAAGCGCGCGAGCAAAACGAAGCGGCAGGTCAGACCGGTATCGTTCTCGGTTTCGCGATCATCTTTGCGTACCTGTTCCTGGTGGCACTCTACGAAAGCTGGCTCATTCCCGTGCCGGTGCTTCTTTCGGTGATCGTGTCCATTCTGGGTGCGATTGCTGCCCTGTGGGTACTTGGCATGAGCTTCACGCTTTACGCGCAAATCGGGTTGGTCGTGCTCATCGCGCTCGCAGCAAAGAACGCGATCCTAATCGTTGCCTTTTCGATTGAGCGGCGAGAAGCGGGCGAAACCCTCCTTCAGTCGGCCATCGATGGCGCGCGCCTGCGCTTCCGGCCAGTGATGATGACGAGCTTCGCTTTCATCATGGGCCTCGTGCCGCTGGTGATCGCCAAGGGTCCAGGCGCGGATAGCATGGTGGCCGTCGGCGTGCCGGTTCTCGCGGGCATGCTGGCTTCCGCGATCTTCGGGATCTTCCTGATTCCGATGCTCTACGTCGTCTTCGAGCGTCTGAAGTTCAGCCGCGATGAGACGGCTTCTACCACCGACGTAGAGTCAGCGCCGTCAGAGAACTAGGCGTCGGGGCTCACCACTCCGAGAACGGCCAATTCTGATTTGCTGAGGACGGCTTCTTCTTCGCTTGAGACCGCGCCCGGGCCGCGCGCGCGTTGGCTCGAGCCGCCGATGCCTTCGCGGCTTTCAGATCAACCTGAAGTTCGGCTATTTTTGCCCCGGCATCGGCGAGAGCCTCCATCGCGGCTTCCCGTTCCTGCTTGGCTTCTACAAGTTCAGCCTCCGCTTTTTCGACCGTCTTCTTCAGAGCGGACTTATCCGCCTTCAGCGCTTGCACTTGGCTCTGCAGCGCTTGAACCTTGTCTTCAGCCTCTTCGGCGCGCACGAGCGCCTCTTTCAACTGCGTCCGCGCCACGCCATCGCTAGCAGGAGAAGCTGCGCCAGAAGTGGTTTGCGCCACACGTCGAGCGGGTTCCACCTTTCGCGAGCCAGGCTCGGCGGCCTTGAGCTGCGCGGCCTGCGACTGTATCTGAGCCTTCAAGGCCGCGACCCGCCGCCCCGCATTCTGCTGAGCCCTCACCGCCTTCTCTTCCGCGGCCTCTTTCGCGATCTGCTCTTTCTTCAACAGCGCGTTTGCGCGTTCAGCTGCGGCTGCAGCTTGTTGTGCCGCTGCTTGTGCGGCCTTTTTCTCGCCCTGCGCCCGCACGAGCGCTTGCTGGGCGGCCTGCGCATCCTTCTTAGCCGCTTCCAACGCCGCGCTAGCCGCTTTGCGCTGGTGTTCCATCTCTTGGCCGCCGGAAAGCTGTTCGGCATCGCGCGATGCGCTCAATACCGCCACCTGCTTGCGTGCCTTTTCCAAGCTTTCCCGGAGTGTCTGAACCGTTTCCAGTTCCCGTTTCTCTGCCGGAGAGGGCAGGCGGTCGCGACTGATCGTGCCGGTTGACAGGTCACGCCCCGGCCGTGCCAGGCGATCGGCGTGTTCAGGCCTCGCGTCGCTCGGAGCAACCGCGCGCATCGCTTGCCTCAGCACCTTGCGAACCTGCTGAGACAGCGCGTTGTCAGGTCCGCGTACGTGCTCGTAGACGATCCAGCCCGACGCGACAGACAACAGCAACGTCAGTGTGATTGCCAGGCCAAGTCCTGAACCCTTGCGGTCCTTGCCAGGCGCGCGCCGCTTCGTCTTGGAAGACTTGGCAGAGTGCAAAGTCCAAGGATTATATGTTCCGAAGTTCCAAACGTGTCCTTCTAGGTCGCGGCAGGTGTAGCCGCGTCCGCCCGCCGCGTCGCTGCGCAGATCGAACTCGATTTGAGCGCCAGACGCCTTGGCATGGCGGTAATGCGCGTCGACGTCTTCGACGACGATATAGCAGCCAAGTGATTCATCGACGGCAATCTCCGACGGCGGCGGCATCAGGGCATTGGGATCGTACTGGCCAGCAGACCCCAGCATCACCATGCTCTCGTTCAACCGCAGCTCCGCGTAGAACACCGCGCCGTCAGGTGCCTTGGCCGCGAAATGCGGCTGGAAGCCGAACACCGCGCAAAGCCACTCCGATGCCACGCCTACATCGCGATAGCGCAGCAACGGCAGCAGATGGCTATTTGTCTTTGGCCGTGACAATAGCATTGCGGTCTCCACAGCGGGACACGCAAAACCAAAAGCCCCTACGGCCCGGACTGAACAGTGATCGTCCGGTGCGAATCATAATCTTCAGATTTTAGATCAGATCGGCCGTGAAAAACCGCCGCATCACCAAAGCTATTCACATTCTTTGCCGCGTACTGGGCAGAACAGGCACCGCGAGTGCGTAAACGGCCACAATGGCAAGCACGGCTTGCGTCCAAACCGGTGCGGCGCTCAAACCGCTCCAAAGGGCAGCCCCAGCCGCGACAGACCAAAAGAGCAATGCTGACAATGTGACGGGCCGCAAGTGCTCAACGCGCATCGGATGCACCCACTTGGCCGGAACAAATGTGAGCACGACACATATCAGACAAACGAGGGCCGCCAGCCACGGCCCGGTCTGCATGACGAACAGGTAGAAGACGACCACATTCCAGATCGCGGGAAACCCAACGAAGCTGTTATCCTCCGCTTTGCTTTGCGTATCAGCGAAATGATATAGCGACGACAATAAGATAGCTGCGCAAATCGGTATCGAAACAGGCCCGGGCAGGAGCTCCGCCTTCAATACCGCCAGCACCGGAACGAACACATACGTGAGATAGTCGATCACAAGGTCCAAAATCTCGCCTGAGAAGCGCGGCAGGCGGTGCTTCACGTCGACAAAGCGCGCCAGCGGCCCATCAATCCCGTCGATCACGAAGGCGGCGGCCAGCCAGACAAACATCAGTGCAAAGCGGCCCTCCGAAACAGCAAGTGTCGCGCCCAACGCGCATACGACGCCAAGCGCGGTCAGGATATGGACAAGAGCAGGCCCGATCGGCACGCGGTTCTCCACACTGAATCTGTTTCACCGTCAGTGTGAGCGCTCTAAGGCATCTGGTAAAGCCCTGCCAACGCCCGAGAAAAATCGCCACTCCTGAGCGGGCGAAATCAAAACTGCGGCTTATCAGCTTGCGGCATCATCGAACGCGCCGTGTCGTAACCACGCCGCATTGCTCTTGGACCATGGCGTCATCGCGCCAACGTCACAGGTCACCATGCGTACTCGTGAGGACACTGGAACCACGCTGTCTGCCGGCACCCGCCGCAAGCGCACGCCACCCGTGCCACTGCCGGAAGGTGCTGAAATCGCGGTAAGGTTCCAGCGCAAAACGCGCAAGCCGCTGCGCTCGTTCTTTGCTAGCTCGCCACGGGCAGTGGATCTGGCGAATGTCTTCCCCGCCGCCGCGTATGCGATTGCGTCCAAGAGCGCGTCCGATGCCGCGATCGAAAAGGCCACCCGCCAAACGCTTGCCGGAGCACCGCTGCGCGATGTCGCCCGCTCGCTCGACCTGCCGCTCTGGCTGCGCCGATTGCCGCCGGAAGCGTTTCAAACTCCGTTGGAGGACGTACCATCGTCCGAGATGTTCAACCGGCGTGTCGCCAACCATCTGCCAGTTCCGGCGAATGAAAGCGCCCTTTGGCTGGCGGCGGTTACGTTTGGGGCGAAGGCCTGCGACGAATACTTCGCGCTCTGGCTGGCCGCGCAGCGGATATACATGGACAAGCACCGCGATCCTGAGCGCCTGTTCGCCGTCCTGGCAGCCTACGCTTGGTTTTCAAGCGCGGACCGCACGCGGGGCAATAGCCTGATCGTGACACCCTGGCGGCCGGAAATGGCGTTCGACACTGCCCTGTGCGCAGCCAAGAGCTGGCTGAACCGCATCCGCCTGACCCTGCAGCTGCGCGATGGCGTCATTACTGATACCTGGCTCGAGCCGAGCATCATCTCCGGGTACGACTTCATCCCGCTACTCAATGCAAATGAGATCCTGGCGGAGTCCCGCGCCATGCAAAACTGTGCGGATCAATACGCGGATCGTATTTCGCGCGATAAATGCCGTCTGTTCTCCATCCGCCGCCGAGGCCTGCGCGTGGCGACGCTGGAAATTGCCCCTCACCCGCGCGAGCCGCATGTTTTGACAGTTAGCCAGTTGAAGGCTCGCCACAACCTTCCAGCTGCCGTGGAAGTTTGGCAGGCGGCGCACGCATGGCTGGCAAGCCAAAGCGGCCTGCGCCGCACGCCGCCAATTTCGGCGCCACCGCGGCCGCTGAACACCTCAAGCTGGACGTCTTTGATGCAGCCCTATCGGACTGCCAAGGATGGCGCGCGATGGTTGCCGTCCAAGCCATCCGTCGAGGCATTCGGTCTGCTCGATGCGCACCTAGCGGATTTGGCGCGCCGCGGCGGCGTCTCGTCCTGGCTATTTACTTAAGCCTCCGGCGCCTCATCCTGTTCAAGTGATGCGCGCGCAATGATCGCGGCCTTGTCGGCCCAATCCAAACCCTGGCCATAAGTAAAGCGCGGGATCGATCCCATCCGCGTGGCGATAAACGCGTCCGCAACCGCGGTCGGCGCATGCGCGCGCAGGATCGTGCCAGCCGCCAAAACGGCAAGGCCTTCGACGAGGGTGCGCGCCCGCACGTCCAACAGACGCGGTTCCTGCAGGATGCTTTCCAGCCGGGCATGCGCGGCCTTCAGGTGCGGATCATCTCCAGCGGCTTGCTTCAGTTCGTCCATCACCGTTTCGACGACGTCTCCATCGCGTTGCAGAACGCGCAACACATCGAGCGCCATCACGTTGCCGGAGCCCTCCCAGATCGCATTGACCGGAACCTCGCGATAAAGCCGCGCCAAACCGAAGTCTTCCACATAGCCATTCCCACCCAGGCACTCCATTGCTTCCGCGACGACTGTAGGCGCGATCTTGCAGACCCAGTATTTCGTCACAGGCGTCATGAGCCTGCGCCAGGCGGCTGCCCGTTCATCACTTGCGCGATCGAACGAGCGCGCAAGGCGGAAGGCGAGGGCCGTGGCGGCTTCGACATCAAGAGCCAAGTCAGCCAAAACCTCACCCATCAGCGGGTACTCGGCGAGCTTGGCGCCCGCAACGAGCCGGTGCTGCGTGCTGTGAATCGCCTGGGCCACCGCGCGACGCATTAGACCGGCCGAAGACACTGCGCAGTCGAGCCGCGTGTAGGTCACCATTTCGATGATGCCGGGTACACCGCGTCCTTCCTCGCCAATCAGCCAGGCATGCGCGTCTTCAAACAAGACCTCTGATGACGCATTTGATCGGTTGCCGAGTTTGTTTTTCAGCCGCTGAAAGTGCAGACCGTTGACGGACCCGTCAGGCAAGAAGCGCGGCATGAAAAAGCACGAAAGGCCTTTGTCTGCTTGAGCGAGCACCAGGAACGCATCCGACATCGGCGCGGACATAAACCACTTGTGTCCGTTGAGAACATACTCCGCCCCCGGGCCGCCCTTGCCACTGGCGGGCACCGCGCGCGTCGTGTTTGCGCGCACGTCCGTACCGCCCTGGCGTTCCGTCATGCCCATGCCGATCGTCACCGCTGACTTCTGTTCCATCGGCAAAAAGCGGCGGTCGTAGCTACGCGGCAAAATCTTTGGCAGCCAATCATCGGCGATGGACGGCTGAAGAAGTAGCGTTGGAACGGCGGCGTTTGTCATCGTCACAGGGCAGCAATGCCCTGCTTCCATCTGGGCTGCCATGTAGCATCCGGCAGCACGTACAACATGAGCGCCAGCCTTCGGCGATCCACCAGATGTTGCATGGTGAGCCCAGACGGATGAGTGCAGCCCCTCACCACAACTGATATCCATCAGATCGTGATAGGCGGGGTGAAACTCCAACGCGTCAAGACGTTCGCCCCGCGCGTCATACGTATGCAAGACGGGCGGGGTCTCATTGGCCTGCCGGCCGAGTTCGAAACTGTCGGCGGAGCCACAGATTGCGCCAAACTGACTGAGAATCCGGGCGGACCGGCCTCCGCCCTCGCGCTGCACGGTCTCGGTCAGAGCCACATCGGACGTAAAAAGGTTGATGTCCGCAAAGGGCGGCGGCTGATTGCTTTGGGTCGCCGCATCCCGGCCGGAAGAAGCCTCAAGTTTTTTGTGTGATCCGTCCATGACGATCATTCATTCACTTTAAATGGCACTATCGTGGCAATGGCCAGTTGCCCTAGCTGTCCAATTGCCCTATACGCACGGCTTTAATGACATCCTCGGCCAAGACGCAAAAATCGCGCTTCCCCCACCGTAACCTTCTCTCGTGCGAGAAGCTCACGGCGGACGAAATTAATTGCATTCTAGACTTGGCCGACGCCAACGCCGACCGTAACCAGAAGGCTGGCGCCAAACGGCGCGATGTGCTGGCCGGTCATACACTTATCAACTTATTCTTCGAAGCCTCAACGCGAACGCAAAGCTCGTTTGAGCTGGCTGCCAAGCGGCTGAATGCCGACGTCATGAATATGAACGTGGCGACGTCGTCTCTGGCCAAGGGCGAAACGCTGGTCGATACCGCAATCACGCTGAACGCGATGCGCCCCGATATCATCGTCGTCCGTCATCACGCGGCTGGCGCGGTGGAGTTGCTATCCCAGAAAGTTGATTGCAGCGTGGTCAACGCCGGAGACGGCGCCCATCAGCACCCAACCCAAGCCTTACTGGATGCCTTGACCATCCGCCGGTCAAAGGGCCGCATAGAAGGTCTCTGCGTCGCGATCTGTGGCGACATCCTGCACTCGCGTGTCGCCCGCTCCAACATCGACGTTCTACAAACGTTGGGTGCGCGCGTGCGGATCATCGCGCCTTCAACGCTACTACCCGCAGCTTGCCACAGGCTCGGCGCGGAAATCTTTACCGACATGTGGAAAGGCCTAGATGGCGTTGACGTGGTTATGATGCTGCGGCTGCAGCGCGAGCGCATGCAAGGCACCTACGTTCCCTCCAGCCGTGAATACTTCCACTTCTTCGGCCTCGACCACGAGAAGCTTTCCCGAGCCCGGCCCGATGCCCTAATCATGCACCCCGGCCCGATGAACCGCGGCGTCGAAATTGCCTCCACGGTGGCCGATCATTCCCGCTCCGTTATCCGTGAGCAGGTGGAAATGGGTGTTGCCGTCCGCATGGCCGTATTGGAAGCGGTTGCCACCCAACTGCCAGCGGGGGCGAAATGAGCGCAACGCCGATCGCTTTCCTAAACGCCCGCCTGATCGACCCGGAAACCGGGTTGGACGAGCCCGGCGGTCTGCTGGTGAAGGACGGCGTGATTGCCGATCTTGGACCGCGCCTGCGCCGCAATGCGCCCAAGGGTGCCGAAGTGGTCGATTGCGATGGCCATGTCCTGTGTCCTGGCGCGATTGACGCACAAGTCTTTACAGGCGAACCCGGCGCAGAGCATCGCGAGACGTTGAAAACCGCCAGCCACGCAGCGGCCGCCGGCGGTGTGACAACCATTATCGTCATGCCCGACACGCACCCCGTGATTGATCAGGTGGCGTTGGTTGACTTCATTCAACGCCGCGCGCGAGACAACGCTATCGTCCACGTCTACACGATGGCGGCAATGACGCGCGATCTCGAAGGCGAGGAAATGACCGAACTCGGTCTACTCAAGCGGGCCGGAGCCGTCGCGTTCTCGAACGGAAAATCCAGCATCACCAACACCCGCGTGATGCGCAACGTGTTGAACTATTCCAAGGACTTTGGCGCCCTCATCGTCCACCACACCGAAGATCCGTTCCTGGCCGGTGCGGGCGTCATGAACTCCGGCGAAGTCGCAACCCGTCTCGGATTGCCCGGCGTATCCAAAGTCGCCGAGACAATTGTGCTGGAACGCGATGTGCGCCTCGTGGAAATGACAGGAGCGCGCTATCACGCAGCTGTGGTCACCTGCGAAGAAAGCCTGGACGTGGTACGCAAGGCCAAGGCGCGCGGTCTGAAAGTTACCTGCGGAGTCTCGATCAATCACCTGACTTTGAACGAAGTCGACATCGGTTCCTACCGCACCTTCTTGAAGCTGCGCCCGCCGCTGCGGCAGGAGGAAGACCGGCAGGCCATGGTCCGCGGCATCGCTAACGGCGAGATTGATATCATTGTCTCCAGCCACGATCCTCAAGACGTGGACGTCAAACGCCGGCCGTTCGCCGAAGCCTCCGATGGCGCGGTCGGGCTGGAAACGCTCATCCCTGCTGCACTGCGGCTATATCATTCAGGCGACGTGCCGCTGGTGGACCTTCTTAAGCCCCTAACCATCAATCCCGCCAACCTTTTTGGATTGCCGTCAGGCCGCTTAAAACAAGGCGCACCGGCCGATTTAATGCTTTTGAACCTGGGCGAGCCATGGGTGGTCAATAAGGATTTGCTGCGCTCGCGTTCTAAGAACTCCGCATTTGACGAAAGCAAAATGCAAGGCCGTGTGTTACGCACCCTGGTTGCCGGAAATACCGTCTATCAATACACTGGTGGTCCGCGCCGCTGATTGTGGCGCGGCAGGATATGTGGTTTTGAGTTTGTTATGGATCAGCTGCTGTCCCCCGCCGTTCTTTGCGCCTTGCTGTTTGGCTATCTGCTGGGCTCAATACCCTTCGGCTTGATACTGACGCGCGCCTCCGGCTTGGGAGATCTGCGCAAGATTGGCTCCGGCAATATTGGCGCCACCAACGTCTTGCGCACTGGCAAAAAGGGCCTCGCGCTCCTAACACTTCTGTTGGACGCGCTAAAGGGCACCGCCGCCGTGCTCATCGCCTATCATGTTGGCGCCCGCTACGGCGTCGCCGTTGAAGCTGGATTAGCAAGTGGTCTAGCCGCATTCCTCGGTCACCTCTTTCCGGTCTGGCTTGGCTTCCGTGGTGGAAAGGGCGTCGCCACCTACATCGGCATCTTGATCGGCCTGGCCTGGCCGGCTGCTTTGACGTTCTGCGCGGTATGGCTCGGAGTGGCGTTCCTGACGCGTTACTCATCGCTCTCGGCATTATTCGCCAGCATCGCGACTCCGGTAGCGGTATTCTTGATCTTCGAAGATGGCGCGACGGCGATGGTGGCGGCTCTTCTGTCTGCGCTTTTGCTTTGGAAACACCGCAACAATATCTCCCGCCTGCTGCGCGGGGAGGAGCCAAAGATCGGTGCGGCAGCGTAGCGGCGACGCCCCCGGAGGGCAGGATCTTTTTACAGCTGCCCCGCTACCGGTCGCGCCGCTTGACGAACCCGAGCGTATCGCCTGCCTCCGACTGATCCGATGCGGCAACATTGGCCCCGTCACGTTCCGCGAGTTGATCAACCAGTTCGGCGGCGCCCAACGCGCACTCGACGCGTTGCCTGATCTGGTGCGCCGCAGTGGCCGCCAAGCCCACCGCATCTGCCCAAAGGCGGAGGCTGAGCGCGAGTTGGAAGCGGCCCGGAAAATCGGCGCGCAACCTGTCTTTACGATTGAGCCAGGGTATCCAGCGGTTCTTGCGGCCACCGGCGTTCCTCCGCCGATGCTCTACGTCAAAGGCGACGCCGCGCTCTTGCAGCGTTCAGCGGTTGCACTCGTCGGGTCCCGTCAGGCCTCGGCGGCCGAGCACAAACTCGCCAGGCAGTTTGCAATCGCACTCGGTCGTGAAGGCTTCGTCATAGCGTCGGGCTTGGCGCGCGGAATTGATGGCGCCGCCCACGAGGCATCCATCGAAACCGGAACCATTGCCGTCGTCGCCGGGGGCATTGATGTCATCTACCCTCCGGAACATCGCGCGCTGATAGAGCGGATCGCGGAGCATGGCTGCGTCGTGTCCGAGCAGCCGCCGGGCTTCGTGCCGCGCGCCAAAGACTTTCCCAGGCGCAACCGCATTATTGCCGGCATCGCGCTGGGCGTTCTTGTGGTAGAGGCGGCCCGCCGCTCAGGCAGTCTGGTCACGGCACGGCTGGCCGCGGAGTACGGCCGCGAAGTTTTCGCCATACCAGGTCACCCGCTCGACCCGCGAGCGGAGGGCACCAATCAACTGTTGAAGCAGGGCGCGGTATTCGTCACGGAACCGGCCGACATCATCGAAGCCCTTGAGCCAATGCTGCGCGAGCCGATTCCGACAGCGTCCGGGCATCCTGTGCCGGCACATCATGATGCTGCCAGTGAATTGAACGACCCGGCCAGCCCACGTGACGCTGGCGATAAGCAGCTGCCCGTCCCCAGTACGCTGGATCACCAGCGTGTCCTGGATGCGCTGGGCCCTCATCCCAGTGATATCGATAGCATCGGCCGCGCTACGGGGTTATCGGCCCGCGCCGTCCGTCTAGCGCTGATTGAACTCGATCTTGCCGGCCGCATCGAACGCCATGGCCAGCAGCTCGTGTCGCTTGTGCCTGATCATTGAGGTCCACGGTCGATCTTATGGAGCCGCCGTGCCTCGTCGGATGCTTTGCCAAGCAATTCTGATAACGAGGGAAAATCCCTCGCGGACATGTCCCGAAGCTCTTTCACCAGATCCGCGATATAGGTCAGCCGCTGGCTCGGATTGCCGGGGTATTCTTCATTTTGCGAAATCATCGGTTGAGACCATCCGAACTAATCCTATAGATTGAACACGTTCTACCATACATCCTTAACGGGAAAAAGGTTGAAACGAAGGCGCGCGATACAACCTCTAGGTTCTCCCTTGACCGATCCAGCAGACGCGGGTACACCCGCCCTGCCTTGGCACTCATCTAAATAGAGTGCCAGCCTGTCGCAGGTCCATCGCCGGCCCGCGGCGCGGCGGCCCAGCCGTCACATCAAACAATCAACAAAGCGAGACAATCATCGTCATGAAATTCCGCCCCCTGCACGACCGCGTCGTGGTAAAGCGCGTTGAGAACGAAACGAAGACTGCCGGCGGCATCATCATTCCTGACACAGCCGCTGAAAAGCCCCAGCAGGGCGAAATCCTGGCCGTAGGGCCCGGTGCCCGCGACGAGAACGGCAAGCTGGCCCCCATCGACGTCAAGAAGGGCGACACGGTCCTCTTCGGCAAATGGTCCGGCACCGAAGTGAAGATCGATGGCCAAGATCTCCTCATCATGAAGGAGAACGACATCATGGGCGTGCTGGAATAACTCTCCGGCGCCAACCTTCATCCCTGACGAACAAAACCCCAAAAGGAGACATGCAGCATGGCTGCTAAAGAGGTACGCTTTTCTACAGACGCACGCGAGAAGATGCTCCGCGGCGTCGACATCCTGGCCAATGCCGTCAAGGTGACCCTCGGCCCGAAAGGCCGCAACGTCGTCATCGAAAAGTCGTTCGGCGCGCCGCGCACCACGAAGGACGGCGTAACGGTCGCCAAGGAAATCGAACTTGAAGATAAGTTCGAGAACATGGGCGCTCAGATGCTCCGCGAAGTCGCATCCAAGACGAACGACGTCGCTGGTGACGGCACCACCACCGCAACGGTTCTTGCTCAGGCCATCGTGCGCGAAGGTTTGAAATCTGTCGCCGCCGGCATGAACCCGATGGACCTTCGCCGCGGCATCGACAAGGCCGTGCAGCAGGTCGTCGCCGAGATCGCCAAGAAGGCGAACAAGGTGAAGGACTCCAATGAAATCGCCCAGGTCGGCGCCATCTCCGCCAACAGCGACATGACCATCGGCAATCTCATCGCCGACGCCATGGACAAAGTCGGCAAGGACG
>JBGTSB010000019.1:0-43475 GCA_041940525.1 Hyphomicrobium sp. | reverse complement strand
ACCACCTCGGCGACATGGACTTTAAGGTTGCCGGCACCGAGCATGGTGTCACTGCTCTGCAGATGGACATCAAGATCACCGGCATCACCGAAGAGATCATGCAGATTGCTCTCGATCAGGCGAAGGACGGCCGTCTGCACATCCTCGGCGAAATGTCGAAGGCGCTCACTGGTGCCCGCGACGAACTCGGCGAGCATGCGCCGCGTATCGAAACGATCAAGATCCCAACCGACAAGATCCGCGAAGTGATCGGCTCGGGCGGCTCGGTGATCCGTTCGATCGTGGAAGAAAGCGGTGCGAAGATTGATATCGATGACGACGGCACCGTGAAGATCGCCGCCGCGAAGCGGGAGTCGATCGAAGCTGCGATGGAACGCATCAAGTCGATCACAACCGAACCTGAAGCCGGCATGATCTACAAAGGCAAGGTCGTGAAGGTGATGGACTTCGGTGCCTTCGTGAACTTCTTTGGTGCCAAGGACGGCTTGGTGCATATCTCACAGCTGTCCCAGGGACGGCCGGAGACTGTCGGCGAAGTCGTCAAGGAAGGCCAGGAAGTGTTCGTGAAGCTGCTTGGCTTCGATGACCGCGGCAAGGTTCGCCTATCGATGAAAGTTGTCGATCAGGAAACCGGCAAGGAAATTCCACGCCCAGAGGGTGAGCCAGAAGAGCCGGTCCATTCCGAGCGTCCGCCGCGCCGCCGTGAACGTGGTGGCCGGCGCTAAGCCTTCGCTAAATCGCAAGAACATGCACGCCGGGCCTTCCAAAGTCCGGCGTGTTTTTTATTCGGCGGCTGCACAGCGCTTGGCGATGAGCTCAGACACCGAGCGTTGGCCACCGATTGGGCCGGCATAGATGGCATTCACGCCGCTCTCTTCGATGGCCTTGGGCACATCGTCGCCAGCGTGCATCCCGTCACCTGAGAAGAAGCCGGAAACGATGACCGGCCCAGACATCGCTTTGAGCGCGTCTTGGATTGATGGCGGTTCTTCCAGAAACGCCGTCGCTACTCCGGCAAACATGGCCTGCGCTTCGACGCGGGCGGCCGCTGCGCGTGTGGCATCAGCGGAGGCCGGCCCGAATTTCGAGCCGTGTCCAACGACCAGCAGTGACGTTTCGGCGGCGTCAATGCCGGCAGAGCTGGCGCAGGCCAATGCGTGCGCAATCATCAAACCCGGCAGGTCCGGGTCAATGCCAAGCGGCGGCAGCATCTGCCAGGGCAGCTGCAAGGTTGCTTCGTTCAAACGATCCGTCAGCCGCTTGCGGACGAAGAAGCCGTCGGCCATGAAGAAAGGATAGACCGCGATGCGCGACGCGCCGGAAGCAGCCGCTTGCGCGAGCGCGCTCTCCAATTCCGGATCTCCTTTCAAGACGCCAGCGCTGACGGAAGCAAAAGCGCCGGCGCTGCTCAAGGCGTCGCGATGAGCCAATAGCGCAGCATTGGTGAAACCGCCTCCACGGTCACCATGGGCCGCCAGCACGACGGCAACGCTGTTGTCGCCATTGGCGGGTGTCATGCGGTTTCGTCCTGCAATGCGCGGCCGACCAGGTCAGCGACGCGCGGAGATAACGGCAAGCCCAGCGCGGCTTGGTGGCCGTGTGGAGACATCTTCACCCACGTCTTGCGTAGGATCTGGATCAGCTTGTCGTCGTCGTGCTTCGCGGCGAACTCGTCGATGTAGTGCTTCATGAAGACGATGCACGCGACATCTTCCAGCGCCTGGCTTTCCGCGTCCTGCTTCAAGCGTTCCTTGCGGATCAAGGCGCCGGCGCGTGCGATCTCATCCTCACCATAGCCACTGGCTTTCATCAATTCGCCGGCCAAGGTGGCGTGTTTGCGCTTGAGTTCGGTGCGCCAGCGCAAGTAGCCGGTGCGATCCATCGGGTAAGCGGAGCGTGGCACGGTCCAACGCTGGATGTGCTGCGCGCGTGCGGCGACCTTTAACACTTCGCTGGCGTCCGGATACAGCTCATCCAGCGTCTGGGACATGCGTTCTCCGTAGACGCGTTCAGCCGGAGCTTGCCCGCCGCCAGCCAGTACCTTTGAAGGGTCTTGGCTGTTGGCAGCATCGATTGCTTCGAACACCTTGGCAAGGCGGCTATCGTCGGTGGCTGTCATAAGAGGTCCTTGATCGTCATCACTGGACCTATTGAAAGGTTTTCCGGATCTGAATGCAGCAACTTTTTATCGGCGCTCAGCGAATGACCGAGCCTTCTCTGGCCAGGTAATAGCGGTTCACCCAGCCCCGCTTGGAGCGATAGACGATCGGGCACCAAAAGTTCTGGCACGGACCAACAATGCGCACTCCTTTGCCGGCGGGCGGGATGGTACCGATGGCTTGGTGGTATTCAGACGGGCCGTTGCGGATGTTGAGCACGTCATCATAACGCACGCGTGCGACCTGATAGGTCGGGCTGGGCGGCAGTCCTCGACGGGCGACGCCGGACGGCAACTGCTGGCGCGTTGGCGGCTTGGCGGCTATCGGCCGTTTGGGTGGCGGCACGGGTGATGCGCCGTCTTTGTTGGCGAGGCGAGCGACGTTGCGGCGCGGCGCAGGATACGTCTCCGGCTCTGGTTGTGGTGTGCGCTTTTTCGTGCGCGTGATCGGCTTTGGCTTGGCCGGCTCTGGCATCGGCACAGCAGCAGGCGGTGTGCGCTCTGGGTTGACGGCCGCAACGACGGTTCCGGCACGCACCATATCGGGTGCTGCAGTGACTGGCGCGGTTTCGCTAGTTGGTTCTTCGGCCTTGCTGGCGGTATCGGCTGTCTCGTCCGTTTGCGGCGCTCCGAACGACAAGCCGATGGTGCGCGCATTCGCTAACCGATAGGCCGAGCCATAATTGGTGATGGTGGCCGTGCCGGTTTCGCCATCGCCATCATTCCAGTAGATGCGGGAGCCATCCTGCAGGATCACCAGACAGCGCTCTTCGGATTCGAACCAGCGGAACCATTTCAGACACAGTTTGTCGCCGGTGATGCGCCAGCGTCCACGATCTTTTTCCGATCCGAGATAGGATGCCAGCCCGTTGGCTTGGCCTGTCATGAGCTTGTTCTCGCCGAACTGTACCGGCACGACGGTTGAGATCGGCGTGTCGAGTTCGATATGCGTGCCGGGCACCAGCGTTTCCAGCTCCGCGCCCGTCAACGGCGTCGTGCCCTCGGCCAACGCGCCGATGGCGCTGGACGTCAAAAACCCCGAAAGGACGGCAAGTTTGAAAAGCTGACGCAAGGCGTGGACCCTCATGCCGGGACCAGCAAGCTTGGCAATCCGGCGAAACAAACCTTCAACCTCCACGGAATGGCTGTGAACGCGTTGATAAACCCTTAGTGTCATTGCCCAATAGTGTGGCAGGAAGACGGTTGATAAATTCCTTCCTTTTGACACAGCTTTGGCCTTTCGGCTGCATTTCCAGTTTGTTAGCCGGTGATTTTATTTTGCATTGGGGGCGGTTGGGGATGTTTTGCCCACTGCGTTCGAGGCTGGCAGCGCAGGGTCCGCATCTGTTATAACGCCACCCGCGGGCCCCGTAGCTCAGCAGGATAGAGCATCAGATTCCTAATCTGAGGGTCACAGGTTCGAATCCTGTCGGGGTCGCCAGTATTTTCAGTGGTTTATGCGTTTCACCTCAACTGAATTATGCCTTTCTAGGCACAGCATAGGCACTTCAAACTGACGCCGAAATGCGCCTCTAAATACAGCTTTTGGTGTTTAATCATTGGAGGGCACATGGACGTGCTCGCTGTTATGACCAAGCTGATACCAAGCAAGACCGCTGGCAAAATCTACGAAGATGTGTTCCAGGACGCAGCGAAAGAAGTCGGAAAGCTTGCTACCGACACTACAAAGACGTTGCGTCTCATCCTTGCTCCCCTTCAAGCCCTCGCTGCCTTGCAGGACCGCTTGGAACGACTGTCAAAACGCATTGATGAGCGAGTACCCGAGGACCGCCAAGTTGAGCCTCCACTCGAGATTGTCGGGCCTGCTCTTGAGAAGCTTCAATACGTAGGCGAGGGCTCAGAGCTGTCAGACATGTTTGAGGAGGTGCTGACCAAGTCAGTAGACAGTGACGAGCAGACAAAGGTGCATCCCTCGTTCAGTCACATCATCTCTCAGCTTAGCCGTGACGAAGCTTGGATATTGTACCGACTTGGTGACGGAGAGTTCACATCAGTAGATCATTTGGATCTCAATGATAAAGGTGACAGGTTCATCAACCGCATCGTTGAGCAAAGTGATCTGCCGTTAGACGAGCTGTTTCTGCCTGACAAGTTCGAACTGGCTTGCTCTCATCTTGAAGCCCTCAATTTGACGAGATGGCCAATCGAAAACCAAGAACCAACCTATGCTGTAAAAGGTGGCCCTCAAACTGGGATTAGACGACATACTCGCCTGATACTTACGGATTTCGGCCGATTATTCGTAGCAGCCTGTATTCCCGCTTCTGGATTTGAAAAACATAGAAAGAAATAGAAAAAGCCCACCTTTCGAGGTGGGCTTTTTAATTTGATGCGCTTTGTGCAGATGGCAACGTGCGGCGTAACATAGAGCGTTGTGGTCGCTCATCCGCTATGGACCATTTTCTCTATATCTGTTGCGTCTTGTCTCTCACTGGTCTTTCAAACTCAGCACCTGCACAAAGAACACCAGCGATGATTAGTCCTGACCGACACTCCGACGTCTAGCCCGAATTGACTAGCAATAGAGATGGGTATCTCCGCCGTGAGTGCCTGACACAACCAACCATCACCTCAATTGAACCATAAATCCTACAATCTGCAAGCAGACCGTCTGTGCAGAAAACGGGGAATTTTTAGGCACTAAATAAGGAATTCGTTTGCTGAGCCTACGGGCAAAACGTGTCACTTTAACTCACTGACACTCATGCTAAATTTGCTAGAGAGAGCCTTAGAGCAAAACTCTGAGGCTCCATTTGGCCCCTGAAAACCCTCAAGTAAACTCATGGAGCCTCATTGGAGCGCATCCGTTGCTAATCTGAGGGTCACAGGTTCGAATCCTGTCGGGGTCGCCATCAAGAAGTCCAATGGGTCGCAGCCCCGCAGGGGTGGTTGCTTATGCGGGCGGGCGGGATTACCTTTCGCCCGGTTATTCGGGGCCTTAGCTAGCGCAGTGGGGCGCGGCCAGGCGAACGATGCTTCACCACTTTGTGCACGTCCCAAGACTGGGGGAAAGCCTTGAAACGAGGGCTTGGCGACGAAATTGATTTGGACGGGATGGACCTGCTGAGGCTGGACAACCAGCTGTGCTTTGCGCTGTACGCGACGACGCGCGCTATTACCAGCACTTACCGGCACAAGCTGGCGCCGGTCGGCCTGACGTATCCGCAATACCTAGTCCTGCTCGTTCTCTGGGAAGAGGACGGTATTACGCTTTCCCGAATTGGTGAACGGCTGCAGCTAGACTCCGGCACGCTGACGCCATTGCTGAAGCGTATGGAGAAGCTCGACCTGGTACGGCGGCAGCGCAGCAGTGAGGACGAGCGCGAGATCGGTATTTGGTTGGAGGCCAAGGGCAAGGAACTGCGAGACAGCGTACTGGAGGCCCGGAAGTTTGTCGCCTGCCGGCTTGGCATGTCAGAGGACGAAATCGCTGCGCTGCGCACTGACTTGATGGAAATTCTCCAACGATTGCGCAGCTTTACGGAGCAGGGCGAGGGCGAGAATCCAGAGGCTGAAGAACACGCGCGACCAATGCCGCCACAAAAAGTGTAGGAGCAGAAGCTCCTCCAGCACGTGCGCGCCGCGCTTGTGTCTTGTTACGACGTCGCGACCTCATTTCTTCGATCGACCAAATTATAGTGGTTTCAGCCATAGGTATTGCGCTCCACCGAATATTGCCGAAGGAAATATTTGATCTCATTCTCCGGTGATTCTTTCCGAAAGGTTAGAAAGACTTTGGGCGGAGAACGGGAACTCCATGGATTTTCTGATTGGCGCGCGCCGCTACGGACGGGCATTGGTTGGCTCCACCCACTGGGGTGACCACCTCGTCGGCCGAGCGCTTGAAGACCTCATAGACAGCGACCGCCAGCCCAACATGGTGGAAGACGTACTTCAGTCAATGAGCCGCCTTTGGAACGGCTGGTTCGGCCAGCATATGCGCGAGGCTGTTCTCGTCGAGCGTGCCCGCTATCCCGAGAGCGTTAGAATGACAGCGCCGGCCGGCTTCGACCGTCAGGTCTGCTTGCTGACAGGGTATAGCCAGTTCACGTTCGAACAGACGGCGAAAATCCTTGAGACTTCTGGTGGAGCTGTGACGGATGTCAGCCGCCAAAGCCAAGATGGCTCAACACAGAGAGCCACAGACGTCCTGATCCTCGAAGACGATTTTATTGTCGCCGAGGCGATCAAAGATCAAGTCGTGCGGATGGGACACCGTTGTTGCTGCGTCGCACCAACCGCAGCTGAAGCCTTAGAATGCGCGTTCTCGATCATGCCCGGCTTGATTATCAGCGATATCAAACTGGCGGATGGATCAAGCGGTTTGGATGCGACCCGGAAGATCCACAGTCTCGTACCGGTGCCGACAATATTTTTGACAGCCGATCCGGAACTTGTACTCACGGGGGCCGCCGAAGAGCCGGAGTTTGTCCTGCAGAAGCCGTATGTCCCAGAACAGCTGGATGCGCTGGTGCGGCATGTCCTGCATTGGTCGCCAGACGGGCTTCTCGCCTCGGATAGCGTTTCAGCTTAGCTGCCCTACTAGCATGCTGCATGCCCTTGCCAGCGACGAGCGACGAAGCGGTTGGTAAGGACAAGATCAAACAGCGCGCAGCCGAGGTGGGAAAGGACCTTCGGATGTCCAAAGCCCGCGGGGAATCAGCGCTCGGTCACGAGGACTGCGTCGACGCGTGCATGTCACACCACGATTGCGGTGAGAAAACGGGTACGGGTTCAGGGACTGCCCTCTGGCGCGTGTGCATGTTGGCTTGGGAGGCAGGTTGCCGCGTCGGCTGCGGCGAGTAGCGTTTGATCGCGGCTGGTCGTTACGTTTGTCGTTGCAGACGAACAATGCTCGACGACACCCAAAGGGGCGCCAGTTTGCTAGAGCAGGCGCAGGTTACTCGGGATGATCATGCTGCACCGCGGTGGAGCGGAAGTTAGTTGCTGAGCGAACACACCAGCTTCGAAATTCTCCATCTTTCTACAGTTATTTGATGCGACCTTTTCTTATGGGGCTAACATTTCCGCGTTGTTAGCGCCGTGCATGGCGTCGCGTTTGGCTTTTTTTGTTTTGAGTAGTGCCAATGAAACATGTGTCAGATGTGACCATGGACCGGGTCAGTTTCTGCGGTCTAGCCGCCTCATTTTCGACAGCGGCATTACTAGTTTCCAGCCCTGCTTTCGCACAAGAGTCTTCTAGCCGGATGGACTGGCAGGGACTGTATGCTGGCGTTCACGGCGGGTATGGATGGGGAGACACCGACGTCGACTGTCCAACCGGCGCCGCACTCTGCCTTCCAGGATCCTTCGACGTGGAAGGATTTATGGGAGGTATTCAAGGGGGCTATAACTGGGCTTGGGGCGACTTATTGGTCGGCGTCGAAGGCGACTTCTCCTACGGAAAAATTGATGGAGACGCTTTCTTTGGCGGGAAAAACCCCGAGAGCGAACTTGATTGGTTGGCTACCTTACGCGGCAGGGCCGGGTTTTTCGCCATGAATAATATATTGGTTTATGGCACTGGTGGTGTTGCTTGGGGTGAATGGCAGAATAGCTATACGCCATTTCTGACGCGCAACACTTGGACCAACACGTATGTAGGTTGGACAGCTGGCGCGGGTATCGAGACCAAAATCACAGAAAGTATCTCGGTGAAGGCAGAATACCTTCACGTCGACTTCGGAGACAAAAAGCAAGATTGGACGGATGCCGCGCCCGGGCAAGTCGAATTCGGACATGACTTGGACATCGTCAGGGTTGGTTTGAATTTCAAACTTTCGCCTTAGCGGAAGAGCCCGTCTGAGTGATGTCTAGCAATTTGCGCTTTGAAACCGGCAACTACATGCTGCGGCCAATTACTCGCGATGATATTTCCAGCGATTGGGCCGCGTGGTTGTTGGACGAGGAAACAGCAAGACTACTCAACGTACCGGTTCGCGCATTGTCGCTTGAAGAGCTGGGTACGTATCTGGAGCAATTTGACAACGACCGGCGCATTCTGTTGGGAATATTTTTGCGCTCGTCCGGCAAACATATTGGCCTGTTCACAATACTGATCTCCGAGACCGGACGGGATGCTCTTTACAACGTGATGATATCAAACGGCTCGCACCGCTCAGTTGCTGGTTTGCGTGAACTACGCCATATCCGTACCCTAGTCGGAAACTATTGCTTCTTCGAACGTGGGCTACGGTCCGTAACGGCATCCGTGGTTGAAAATAACAGAGCAATGATCGCCTATCTCCAACTGGCTGGATGGAAAGAAGTCGGGCGGACCAAAGCCCGTGCAATTGATGCTGGTTCGAGATCACCTGATCTACTGATATTCCAATTGACGCGTGAAGACTACATTCGGCGCGATGGCCGTGCTTGGACCGAGCAGGCTTGGCGAGCTAAGAAACCGCAATCAAAATGGGTAACGACTTGGCGCAGTAACGAATCGAGCAAGTCGGTGTATGGGTGATCAATGCGTGCCGCTACTCAACTGGGCGGCCGAAGATGGCGATGACGATTCCAAGTAGCGCCAGGGCGCCGAAGCCGAGCGTCCGCCAGTTTGCGCCAGACTGTGCGTGCGAGCGGACACTGGCGATCGCTGCTTGCAGGCCGTAGTAGACGGCGAACACGCGCGCGTGGGTTATGATCTCGAAAACGTTTGATGTCCAGGTGAGCGTGAGGCCGATACCGGTGAGCAGCGCGTAAGCCATTCGCGGGCTGACGCGTCCGCCGGTAAGTTCCGATATGAGGCCTCCGCATCTGCCCGTATCGGCGACAGCAGCGCTGAACTGTGCCGCCAAGGCCGCGGCGACGAGCAGCCCAGGAAGGATCGGGGCAACGACGCGCGTCACCCGCGCGCTGGAAGCCGTGGGTGATGAGCAGGATGTTTGCGGCCCACGCTGTTCGCCCGGGCCGCTTTGAACAGCGCCTAGTCCTCGCAAAGGACGGTGACTTCTTTCTCAGCTTCTTGCTGTGTTTGGAAGGCGACAGGACCGACTTGAACCCAAGTCGTCTCCTCAGCTGGGATCGTTTCCACGACCCTGCATTCCTTTGTCTCCTTTTCACGGACAACGTAGTAGTCGGCCAAAACTGGTGTTGCCATCGAGGCGAATAACGCTACCGCACATATAGATCTAATCATCTCTTTCTCCTTCTTTTCGTTTGGTGGCTGGAGAAACCTGAAGGCGCCGCGAAGGTTCGCTATTGATGCATCTTCGCATTATTGCGCGCGAAAGCCGTGGCTGCGGAGACCGCTTGTTACCCGAACGCGACCACTTGTTTCGCATCCCCGCCGAGAGGCTTGCCAATATGCGTTGCTTCGAAGGCCCGGGACGAAACCGCGCGGTCTACACCGGAACCGTCAGACCTCCAGTGAGTTCTCGCAGCATCGTCAACAACACTGGAGGAACAAGATGAAAATCAAGACCATGCTGCTCGCAACTATCAGTTCGCTTGCATTGGTTGCGGGTGCCTCAACGGCATCATCGCAGAACGCTGAGCGCGGCGCTGCCGCCCCAGAAGCAAAGATGAATGCGCCGGCTGGCGGTCAGAGCGCCAAAGAGATGGCGCCGCGCGGCGAAGCAAAAGGCTTCGAGACTGCTCCCGGCCAGACAAAGGAACGGATGGGCAATGCGCGCGATGAAGCAGCTGAGAAGCGGATGGATCGTGCAAAGGCCGACAAGTCGCGTGGCGACATGGACGATATGTCAGGCAAGCGCGATAAGCAGGCGCGCGATGGATCAGGCTACGAGTCGCGCGACGGTGAGAAGAAGGCGGAGAAGTCTCGTGACCGAGACAAGAAGGCAGACGCCGATCGTGCCCGCTCCGGCGGCGGCCAGAAGTCCGCCAAGGTCGATGTCGACAAGTCCCAAAAGACGTCCTTGAAGAAGAAGGTTGACCGCAGCTCTCTCAAGCGGACGGATGTCGACATCAACGTGAACGTCGGCGTTTCATTGCCGTCGTCGGTACGGCTCTATCCGCTGCCAACGACGTGGATTTCGATTGTCCCAGAATACGAAGGTTATGAGTACATCTATGTTGATGGAATGATCTGCATCGTTGATCCAGGCACACTGCTAATCGTCGACGTGATCTACGTCTAACGACCACGTGAGCCAATGATTGGGCCGCTTGAGCTTTGCTCCGGCGGCCTTTTCGCGTGCTGTTCTGCATTGGAACAATCGCTAATGCGCATTTGCGATGGCGGGCGGCGATTGGCGCGTCTATTATGTCTCAAGCTACTGTTTATTTGAGGACGTTTTGACAAACACATGGCCCGGTTCGACCGCTTTATAGGCGCTGGCATTGCTATCATGATGCTCCTGATCGGCGCGCCGATGCTGCTCGTGGGAAGTCTGTTCGTTTGGCAGCTGTTGACGCGCGACGGCGACGAACGCACCTTCAAGGAACCGGAAGGCCGCTGGCGGCTGGTGTTGGAAGAGTCCTGCATAATTGGGCCCTGCCACAAGTACGCAAAGCTGATTGTTCGCGATGGATACGTATCCCACCAAGAGTTGCTTTGCGCACCGCCACAAATGGATACCTCGAAGACGGTTCTACACACGATCAAGAGCGTCAGCTGGAGTGAAGATGGTACCGAGATGACGTGGACCGCGCAGGATAAGCGCAACAGCGGTTCGCTGCATGTCGGCAAGGACTGCTACGCAATTGCGGCGTTCGATGACCGGCCGAAGAGCATCAGTCTGCGCTTCCGCGAGAACTGCCTGACTGGCCAGTGCTTCCGTTCCGTCCTCTGGGTGGTGTCCGCCGGCGGGTTTACCTACACCACACCGTGCACAGTGGCGGCCCATGGCAACAAGCCGATATTCACGCTTCCCAAAGATGTTCGCGGGCAGGTCGCAGTCAAGATAAGTGAAGGGCGCGGCAGAGCCACCTGGGAAAGCAATACTGGGCAGAACGGTGAGATCATCTTTGTTGAGGACTGCGATTCCAGCCAAACTGTTAAAGCGCCACAACCGGCCTAGCCGTTAGCTATCCTGGCAATCGATCGGCTATAGCCCGTTTTCTGCTTCGACACCTGCCGCTATACTGTTTGCATGGAAGCCTAAAGCAGCGAGATAAAGATGCCGTTCAAGATCATTCTGAGAAGCTTGGTGGCCGCTGGTGCCGTAGCGGTAGTCTCGTCTACAGCGTCCGCGGGTGACGATGATTCCGGGCAATCATATTATGCGGGTCTCTCCTGCCAACAGCTTTGGTATGAGCGCAACGCGATCTTCGCCCGCAACGGCTATTGCTTCAGCAGCCCGCGCGCCATCGCCGTGTTTGGCAAAGGCTGCAAGCCGCCGTTTGGAGAGCTGCCTTCCAACCTCAAGTCCGTCGTCCAAGAGATAAAGCAGTGGGAAGCCTACCGCGGCTGCTAGTACGGGATGCCGGCCGGTTCGGGCGGCGGGGCGGAGAGTTGCTTGATGAGCTCGGCATGAAATACGTCCGGTGCCTCGACCTGGGGTGAGTGGCCGAGCTCAGGCCATTCCACCAATGCTGCTCCCGGAATGACGGCGGCGGTGCGCCGGCCGAGTTCCGGATAATCGCCAAGCTGGGAGGCGTCCTCAGGCGATGCCCGGTTGGCGCCCGGAGCCGTGCGGTCCTTGCCGCCGATCATGAGCAGGACCGGCATCTGCAAGTTTGAGAATTCATAGAGCACCGGCTGGGTGAAAAGCATGTCGTAGGTCAATGCCTGGTTCCAGGCCACAGCCTCCTTGCCGTCTCCGGCGTACATGCCCGCCTGCATCGTGACCCACTTATCGTATTCGGGCCGCCAGTTCCCATGGTAGTAAAATTTGTTTTGATAAGCCTTGATGCTTTCAAACGTCGTCTTCAACTGCTGCTGATAAATCTCATCGATTGGTGCGTACGGCACACCCAGCGCGTGCCAGTCTTCTAGGCCGATCGGGTTGACGAGGACGAGGCGCTCAACGGACTCTGAGTAGTCCAGGGCGAAGCGTGTAGCGAGCATACCACCCATGGAATGGCCCAAGACAATTGCTTTTTCGATCTTTAAGTCGTCGAGCAAGGCTTTCGTGTTCGCCGCCAGTTGATGGAAGCTGAACTGATAGCTCTTTGGCTTGCTTGATTTGCAAAATCCGATCTGGTCTGGTGCGATGACGCGGTAGCCAGTCGCGGTCAGCTTTGAAATTGTCTCTTCCCAGGTCGCGGCGCAGAAATTCTTTCCGTGCATCAAGACGACGGTTTGGCCATTGGCTTCGCCTGCAGGCGCGATGTCCATGTAGGCCATTTCCATATCTTGATTCTGGGAGCGTAGCTGAAAGCGTTTCACTTCGTGCGGGTACTCAAAGCCCTCAAGCTGCGCGCCATACGCCTGCTTTGCATCCTGGGCCGCCGCTGGTGTGAACATTAGAAGGAGGGCTGAACAGGACGCCGCCAATTGCCAGATCATTTAGAAGGGCTCCGCTTTGAGTTTGCTGTTTGGCAGGCACGTTGGGCAGCTTATCGGGCGATTTCGAGACAGGCATCGATCGCGCGCCGCAGCGATGAGCTAGGTTCAATGAAAAGGGGCCGGATTTGCTCGGCCCCTTCTCTCAGTTTCTATATTGTGGCTGAACTAGAATTTTATCCGGCCACCCATGATGAGCAGGTCGAACTCTTCCAGTTCGATGTCAGGACCGCCCATCGCCGCCTGATAGTCACCGTCCGAACGGCGATAGATGGCGTACAGATCCATCGCGGCGGCATCGATGTTTTGAACAATGCCTGCGCCATAATGATCCAGGTCAGAACCAAAGACTTTCGACGTGGCGCCAACGTCATCCTTGCGGTATTCGCCAAAAATTGTGGTTGTGCCAAGAGCGTTCCATCTTTGCTCGATACCGGCTTGGACATAGTAGGTATGAGAGGTGTCTTCTTGCGTTGCTGCTAGATCGTCGACTTCGTTGCCGCCATAACCGAACCAGCCGTACAGCCCTGTCGGCTTATGTTTTGCGGCAACGGACGCACCCCACCATTCGCAATCGTTGCTGAAGCCGTTGCAATTGAACTTTCCGGCTTCGTCCGAACTCTCGCCATATCCGACCGCGGCACTGACAATGAATGGACCGCGTTCTCCTTCAAAAGTAACACGGGTGTCCCAGAAGTCGTCTTCGCCCCAAGACGCAGAAAACGCGAAGCCAGCGAATGTTGGAGAGTCGTATTTTACGAGATTACGGCGTGAGTTCTGGCCTGGCGTTTCATTGTTGAAGCCGCCCATCAACTCTTCCCACTCGAAGCCGGTGTAGCCTCCACCATTTGCGAAACGCGTGTTGAACTTCGCCAAACCAACAGGCGCCGACTCAAAATCTGCGTAGTAGCGCGTGTTGGCGACGGGATTGATCACGTTATCGACAAGGTGGTACGTCGAAGCGCCATCGCGCCCGACCGTCACCTTACCGTATGTCTTGCTCTTCAAATACCAGGACGATTTGCGCAGGGTCAGAGCGGCTTTATCTGCCGTGGTGTCTTGATCAAAGTCGCTCGACTTCCCGCCGTTCACACCGATTTCCAAAGTGTAGCCGGCTTCAATGTCAGACGTAATCTTCGCCTTGCCTTTAACTTTGAAGCGAGATTGTTCCTGGGAATTAGTTCCAACATAAACGTTGGATTCATAACCGTCGTCCCAGAAGAACAACGCTTCGTTGACCCAGCCTGAAATTTGAAGGCTAAGCTTGCGATTGCCCTTGCGCGCCGTGGTCTCTTCCAGTTCCGCAATGCGTTCTTCAAGGTCGGCGCAGCAATCTCCGCCGTATCCTCCGAAATCAGCAGCCCTGGCTGGTGCCGCGGACTGTCCCGCGAACATGGCCGCGCCGGCGGCTGCTACGATCAACAGCCGCAGTGAAATTGTATGCATGTTCAACCCCCGTTTTGATCGGGCGGCGTGCATGTACTGGGACTAAGTAACGCGCAGACTAGAAAGTGGCGCACACGCCCGCATCTTTGATAAAGGCCGAGCTTTATCAAAATAATCCGCCCCCAATCTTGCAGCGCTTTCTGATTGTATGTGTACTGCTGTTATCTGCTGCCGAGCGGCCACAGTTGGTCAGGCTGAGATCAGCTATGGGCGGTGTCATCTCGCCTTCGCAGTTTCATGGACCTGCAACCAATCTGACATTGTGCCGTCGCCAAAGTGACGCGCCGTTGTTACCGGCCGCGACTAGCTTCCAGCCTTGATCAGAGCGGGGGGAGCTATGGTCCAGTTCTCGGAAATCGACACGCGGTGGGACGATCGCCAAGCCATTGTCATGGAATGGTTTGCGCGGTGGGCGCTGATCGTCACTGGCGTTTCTGCCGTTGTGTTCACCGCGTTTCCCAGCATCGACATGACAATTGCCCAAGTCTTCTATCTGGGTGACCGGCGGTTTTCTGCGCACGAGAGCTTCCTTGTTCCCTACATTCGCAATGCATTCATGGCGAGCTACGTCGCGGCGTGCATATTGGCGCTGGCCGGCCTTTACATCACCGCACGCTACGCTGGACTTTGGCTGCAGCTTTACTTTTCGCAGTGGCTGTTTGTGGTGCTCTGCCTAGCGGTCGGACCAGGACTGGTCGCCAACGTAATCTTCAAGGACAACTGGGGCCGCGCCCGCCCGAAGCAGGTGATCGAGTTTGGCGGCAGCCAGCCATTTACGCCTGCGCTGCAACCGGCGGCCAATTGCGAGAAGAACTGCTCATTCGTGAGCGGTGAAGCGTCGTCAATGTTCGTGCTGCTGTTTACCGGCGCCGCACTTTACCGGCGGCATCCGCGCGCGCTGATCAAGGCTGGTGTCGTCATCGGCGGATTAGCTGGGCTGATGCGCATGGCGCAAGGCTCGCACTTTTTATCCGACGTGATCTTCGCCGGTGCGCTGATGGCGCTGACCGTTTGCTGCCTGTTCTTCCTTTTTAATGCTAACGCGTTCAGCAAGCTTACTATGCGCCGGCGTGCCGTGCTTGACGAGAGCTTTGCCTGATGACGGAGCTGGCGCGCGTTCGAGTTGGGCATCCGGTTGCCACTGGCCTTGACATGGCAATCCACCGGGTGCCGGCGGAACTTGCGATTGTCGTACCGACCTTTAATGAAGTTGCCAACGTGCCGCTCCTCGTCGACGCCTTGAATAAGGCGCTTGCTGGCATTGCTTGGGAAGTCATCTTCGTTGACGACAATAGCCCAGACGGAACGGCCGATGTTGTGCGCTCGATTGCCTTACATGATCCGCGCGTTCGCTGCATCCGCCGTGTCGGGCGGCGCGGGCTGTCTGGTGCAGCTATCGAAGGCATGCTTTCCGCCTCGGCCGATGTCGTGGCGGTGATGGACGGCGATCTGCAGCATGACGAGCGCGTGTTGCCATCCATGCTGGCGCACGTTCGTAACGGAGCCGGGCTTGTCGTAGCGAGCCGCTTTGCTGATGAGGCGCGCGCGACAGAAGGGCTGTCGGCCAACAGGCTGCGCAACAGCACCTACGCCATTGTTCTTGCAAAGCGTCTGTTGGGCGTGACCGTCTCTGATCCCCTAAGCGGCTTCTTCATGATGCGCCGTCAGGCCTTCGATGCGGTGGCGCCGAAGCTTTCCACGCAAGGCTTCAAGATCCTGCTCGACATACTGTCTTCGGCCAAGCCAGGGCTGAAGATTGAGGAAGTCCCGATGGTATTTCGCGCCCGCCAGCATGGCGAATCCAAGCTGGATGAGCTTGTTGTTGTTGAGTACCTAAGCCTGCTGCTCGCGAAGGCAACCGGCGACAGGGTTTCGCTGCGTTTCATACTATTCGGTTTGGTTGGTGTTCTGGGCATCGGCGTCCACTTGTGCGCACTCAAGGCAACGTTGGCGATGGGCGTCCGGTTTGATGTCTCGCAAATGACGGCGGCCTATGTGGCGATGACCAGCAACTTCTTCCTCAACAACATTCTGACCTATCGCGACCGGCGCCTAAGAGGGTTCGACGCAGTGAATGGGCTGTTGTCGTTCTATGCCGTTTGCAGTGTCGGCATGGTGGCGAATGTCGGCGTGGGTCAGCTGATTTATCAGAACGACGTCAGCTGGTGGCTGGCGGGCATCGCAGGGGCGGCGATGGGCGCCGTGTTCAATTATGCCGCGACCTCCGTCTTTACCTGGCGCAAGTGATGGTGCGCGTGTGACGGCCTGCCGATTGAGTTTTTGGACATTGGTCGCGGTAATCGGTGCCGTGATTGCGATACGTGCCGTGGTTGCTGCATGCTTGGGGCTGACCGACGACGAAGCCTACTACCGTCTGTGGGGGCTATCGCCGGCACTTTCGTATCTGGATCATCCACCGATGGTGGGCTGGCTCATCGCGGCCGGTAGAGCCGTTGGCGGCGACACCGAATTTGGCGTGAGGCTGGCAGCGCTCGTGGCGTTCGCCGTCGGAACACTGGCGCTGTGGCGCGGCTGTACGATCTTGTTTGGCGAGGCAATCGCCGCGCTCGCCGTGCTGTTCTCCTTGGCGATGCCGTTGATGGCGGCAGGGGGCATCATCATAACGCCGGACGGGCCTTCGGTGTTCAGCTACACGCTCACGTTTTGGGCGCTGGCAGAGTTGCACCGGTCCAGCAATGCAAACTGGTGGCTTACTGTTGGGCTGACGGCCGGTCTGGGCTTGTTGTCGAAGTATACGAACCTGTTCTTGGGAGCCAGCATCCTGCTTTGGCTGGTCTGTGTGCCTAGCGCACGCGTATGGTTCACCCGCTGGCAATTGTGGGGCGGCGGTTTGATCGCGGTAGCGTGCGCCAGTCCGGTGATTTACTGGAACGCAAAGAACGACTGGTCGTCATTTGAGAAGCAATTCGGGCGCGTGACCGACGGCAGCGGCATGACCGCGAAATATTGGCTCGAAGTCATTGGCGGGTTCATTGGGCTGGCCAGTCCCATAGTCGCCGTTCTTGCCATCGTTGGGCTTTGTCACTTCATCCGCCGCGTCATGCGCGAGCGCACAAGCGCAGAGGTGCTCCTGTTGGCGATGATTGCTCCGGCGCTCGTGTACTTTGCCGTGCATGGCCTACACTCGCGCGTGCAAGCAAACTGGCTCGCTCCACTCTATCCGTTCTTCGCCATTTGCGCCGCGATCGCCGTCGTGCAGGTTGCGCCTCAGCCCCGGCAGAAGCCGCTGGTGATTTGGGGTCTGGCCGTTGGCTTTACGCTCTGCGCGCTTCTATACCTCCATTCATTGATGCCGATAGACAATGGGCTGGCGCGCAAGGACCCGACGGATCAGATGCGCGGCTGGTCTGCTCTTGCGGACCAGATCGAGACGATGCGTCAGCGCGAAGGTGCGGCTTGGATCGCGACGTCGAGCTATGCCACGACGGGACAACTCGCGTTTGCCTTGAAAGACCGGGTGCCGGTGCATCAGTTGGATCAGCGCATCCGCTATCAGCATCTGCCCGTTCCCGATCCGGCAGTGACGCGACAGCCCGGGCTTTACGTCGAGCTGGAGCGCCGGCAGCGGCCAGCGCTCCTAGAGCAGCGTTTTGGCTCCGTGCAAGAGCTGGATACGCTAGCGCGGACGTATGATGGAGCCCCCGTGGCGCGCTACAGTGTCTATCGCGTCAGCGAACCTGCAGCCTCTCCCTTGTACGATTAGGGCTTCACGCGCCTTTCGAAAAGACGTCCGGGACGTACAGCTTGTCTGGAAGCTCCTCGCGCACATAGTCTGGATTGTGCACACGTGCCGGCAGAACGACCCCATCTTTCGAGACGTCTTCGTAAGGGATCTGCGTCAGCAGATGGCTGATGCAGTTGATGCGTGCTTTCTTCTTGTCGTCGGCTTCAACGACCCACCAGCGCGCTTCCGGAATGTTCGTGTGTTCGAGCATCGATTCCTTCGCTTTGGTATAAGACTCCCAGCGGCGGCGGGACTCCAGATCCATTGGCGACAGCTTCCACTGCTTCAGCGGATCCTTGATGCGCATGTCGAAGCGGAAATGCTGCTCGTCATCCGTGATCGAGAACCAGTACTTCACCAGGTGAATGCCCGAGCGCACGAGCATGCGTTCAAACTCCGGTACGGAGCGGAAGAATTCCTCGACCTCTTCCTCGGTACAAAAGCCCATCACGCGCTCGACGCCGGCGCGGTTGTACCAACTGCGGTCGAACAGCACGATTTCACCGGCGGCGGGCAGGTGCGACACGTACCGCTGGAAGTACCATTGTGTCTTCTCGCGCTCGCTCGGCGCTGGCAGCGCGGCGACGCGGCAAACACGCGGGTTCAACCTCTGTGTGATGCGCTTGATCACACCGCCTTTGCCGGCGGCATCGCGGCCTTCGAAGACGATGACGACCTTGAGCCCTTCCTGAACGACCCAGTCTTGAAACTTCACCAACTCCCTCTGCAGGCGGAACAACTCGCGGAAGTAGCGCTTGCGGTCTTCGGCGCTTTTTTCGGAAAGTATCTCGCCTTCGGCGCGCTCGTCATCAAGCTCCAGCTCAAGCTCTTCGTCCAAGCTATCAAGAACTTCAACGCGCCGCCTATCAGCAGCGTCTTGATCTGTCATGGGAATATCCTCGTCTGTCTTTGCTTGGGCCGCGGCAGGGTTGCGCCAATACGGGGCGTTTTCCTGCCTTCAGCACCCTGTTTCGGCGACCCAGATGACAGACGGATGACAGATCCTGAAGGCCGAAGCCGGGTTTGATTGGGATTGAAACACCAAGTTCGGCTTGTAGATGGAAGGCACGAGATGCCGCATCCGACAGTGATGCGGCGCGGCCGGTTCCGCTACCTTTGGAGCATCAAAGGAGAGCACCATGCAGAGGCCAGCTACTACCGATTTTGATCGTTCTTTTGCCGACGTGGTCGCACTGATGGCCATGCGCCAGCGCGGCCGCCGCAACCAGGCCATGGCCGGTTGGATGGCAGCGCCAGCGTTTGTTGGACGGCGATAACGCCAGAATTGATCAGAGTTCTTTCCCGCGCGCGGCGTCAACGGACCAGCGCCCGGCGCCGTAGGCCACGAGGTAGAGCATGATCGCTGACCAGATCAGTGATTTTTCCGCGCCAGCGAAGCCCTCACTTTTAAAGATCCAATGGAAGTAGACCGTTACGAGCAGGACGATGAGGCCCGCGAAGGCTGCCGGGCGCGTTAAGAAGCCAATCGCGATCAGCAAACCGCCCAGCGTTTCCGTTGTGGCCAGCGCTGGTGCCCAGAACGCTCCGGGGTAAAAGCCAAGGCTTTCGACCATGCCGGTGACGCCTTCTAGACGCGAGAACTTAGGGATTCCGTGCAGCATTAGAAAGCCGCCTGCAACGAGGCGGAGCAGCAGTTCGGCGATCGGCGCAAGACCCGCATAGAGCGAGGCAAAACCCGGAATGATGAGCGGGCGTTCTGGTGGTAGCGACATTGGACAATCTCCCATTTTGTATGATCAGCGGGCTTCTTGTGTGCGGCCCAGTTCGATCAAGCAATGTTGTAGCACAAGGAGAATACGCAACTAAGTGTTGAAAAGACACGGGAAAGCGGGCGGTTGCATTGGCTCACGGTGGCGACTCAGTGATGGTCGAGCAAAGCGGTCAAAACACCAATGGATGGGGATCTAATGAGCCTGCTCTTCCGAATAATCTACGCCGCGCACGCGACCGGAACGCATCACAAGCTTGCGCTCGACGCGCTGAACAAGCTGCGCGGGGCTGATGCCGAGCAATGGCGGCGGCTGTTCTTGAAACATGCCAGCGTCTACATGGAGGGCTCAAAAGATCCGGACAAGCGGTTCAAGGACTTCAAGAACCACGTCCTGCACGTCCGGGACAACTATTGGGGCGGCGCGCCGGAGAAGGTTGAGAACTGGTACCGGCACTTGGTCGACGCTTTGCAGGCGCACAGCTGGAACGAAGCCGTCTATTCGGCCGGCGTGCTTTCGCACTATTACACCGACCCCATCCATCCGTTCCATACCGGACAGACGGAAGCTGAGAATGATATTCACCGCGCGGCCGAGTGGAGCATCAGCCGGTCATACGACGCGCTGAAGACGATGGGCGAGCGCGCTCATGGGACGCTGGACGTTCCCGTGCCAGAGGGTGAGCGCTGGCTTCGGGAGATGGTGATTGGCGGCGCTGAACATTCCAACACGTTCTATGAGAAGCTGATTGCGCACTACGACATCACGAGAGGCGTCGTTGATCCGCCGAGTGGGCTTGACCCGATCGGTCAGGGCGTCGTCGCTGAGTTGATTGTTTACGCATCGACCGGCTTCGCGCGTATTCTCGACAAGGCGTTTGAGGAAGCGGGGCAGCAGCCTCCACAGGTGAGCCTGACGGCCGACACGATTATCGCAACGTTGCAGATTCCAATTCGTCGCTTGCAGAAGCGGCTGCAGAACGCAGAAGACCGCGCCATCGTTCAGCGCATGTACGATGAGCTGAAGACGACCGGAAAGGTCGACAAAACGCTACCGGAAGACGATCGTGTCGTGCGCGACCTGTACGCGCGCGAGGTTCTGGCGCCGCGTGCCAAGGCCGGGGATCAATCACGCAAGGTTCGGCTGGCCTATGTGCCCGAGCCAGCCCGCAGAGTGCGGCCGGTGAAGAGTGAAGATCTTGTTGCACCGCCTGCGTCGGCGGACGGGATCTCGATTGACGACATGACACCGGTTGAGATCAGCAATGACAATGCGATCGAAGCGCTAGAGGCAGCAGTGGAAGCTGCGCGCGGGCCAATACCGCAACCCGCACAACTAGTGGCAGACGATACTGAGCCGGAGGAAACGGAAACGTCGAACGATGCGCCTGTCGAGGAGCTGAAGGCCAGGAAGGGCCAGTCAAATACGCTGAAGACCTATCTGGCACTGACTGACGACGTCGAGAAGGCGCCGTCGATCGGACCGAAAACGGCGGAGCGGCTGGCCAACGTCGGCGTGTTGACGGTCAACGATCTGTTGGAAGAAGACGCTGAACAGCTCGCCACAATGCTAGGCCGCAGGCACATGACGGCGATCGTGATCAAGGACTGGCAGGATCAGGCAAGGCTTGTGCTTGAGATTCCTGGCTTAAGAGGCACGCATGCCCAGCTTCTCGTTGGCTCCGGGTACAGAAGCGCTAAGGATATCGCGGAAGCTGACGCCATGACGTTGTGCGCGGCCGTTACGAAGTTCGCCGCAAGTAGCGACGGGAAGAGCGTATTGCGCAGTGGTGATCCGCCAGACCTTGCAAAGATCAAAGGCTGGGTCGATAGCGCCGCGGACGCGCTGGCCGCTTAGGGCAATCGCAAGCCCACACTCTGACTGAATCAAAATGGCCGGCACCCAGGGGGTACCGGCCATTTCTACCAACGGTGCTGTGTTCGCTTAGCAGCCGTGGCGCCACATGCAGCGGTCGAAGCGGCGGCTACCCCAACCCCAACGACGCGAACACCGGCGGCGCCAACGGCGGCACTGACGCCATTTGCGATGACGCCAGCCGCGGCGGCGCCAACCAGCTTGCTCGGTCAACAAGGACTGCTGGCCCAGCGTGGTGGTCGATTGGGACGCTCCTGGTAGTGCTGCTGCTGAAGAAATTGCGGGCACGGACATCATGGCGATTGCCAATCCGGCTGCCGCGAGGGGCATTTTATAGCGCATTAGGTGTCTCCTTAACTTTTGCGTGGCTTTGGGGGGTAATTTGTTCACCCTGTCTCCTTTGGAACAGGACAAAGCTACCTATATGAAGATAATCCGGGCCTGAACGTTCCATTCACACGCAGTTCATGTCCGTCGAACATTTTAACGAATGGTGCGTTCCAGGTTCTTCTGGATCCGGAGTCGATGAAATGCGTGTCGTGTTAGGTTTTGGGCTATTGGTTGCTGGCGTGGGAATTGCCGGCGCAAGCCTGACTGAAACAGACTTTTCCAACCAAACTAATGGTTTGACCCCAGATGTGCTAAAGACCGCGAATACGGTTCAAGCGTCTGGCGATGAGGCTTCTTTTCCGCTAGTGGATGCGCCTGTTGACTTAGCATCTTCACGAGCCATGCCTGATACTACAGGCGACTTTTGGACCATTTCGACAACGCGCCCAACGTCTGCGTTGGATGTCGCGACACGGCGTTCTTTGGCGCGCGACATTGAGATGAAACTCGCACGGCTTGGATGTTATGACGGGCCTGTCGATGGTGAGTGGTCCTCTCGAGCACGCGACGGCGCTCAACGTCTTTTGAATAACGCTAATGCTCAACTTGACACCGGCGAGCCGGATTTCGCGCTGTTCAGCCTCGTTCAATCCGCCAGTCCAGATCTTGCCTGCGGTCCAGCGGCAAGCCTACAGGTGGCGGATCGTGGCGATGCTCCCGCGCCGCCGATGAGCCTGGGGGGGCCGGGAAGCAGCCCGTCTCAAGGTAATTCCGTGTCGGCCCGTCACTATGACAGGGGCGTGCAGGACTTGTTTACGAACCCCTTGGGCCGCTAACCCCGCGCGCGGCAATCCAACATAGCGTTGCCCACATCGCACCGAGGGCCCAGCCAGCAAGCACGTCCGTTGGCCAATGAACGCCTAAGTAAACGCGGCTGATGCCCACAAGAAGCATGAGCGCGACGGCAAACGCCATGATGAACGCGCGAACTTTCACGGCTGAATAGGCACGTGCGACAAGCACTGCGATAACAAGATAGACAACTGCCGCCATCATCGCGTGTGCCGAAGGAAAGCTCGCGGTATACACCTCCGTATGGTGAGGCACCAAGTCCGGACGGGGACGTCCGAAGGCATACTTTGCTAAGTGACTGACGGCCGTTCCCGAAGCGGTGGATATAAGAACCATGAGCGCCAATCGCTTGCGTCCACTCAGAGCGAGCACGCCTGTTACACCGATGACGACAAGCGACAACACCGTGGTGCTTCCCAGGGCCGTAATGTCGCGCACACCTTCCTCAAGCCACTTGGGGCCGATCGGATCCGATGCATCCTGAGCCGTTCTCAAGAAAAGCATGATCTTTTCATCAAGCGGTGTCGGTGATCCGTCCCAGCTCCAGCCTGCAATGAGGACAAACGCCAGGGCCATGCTAGCGGCTAGGGCAACCGCGATGGTGACTTCTGCTTCAAGCCGAAGCTGCCAACGCTCTGCGAGCCTCTCTATTGCGCGCAATGGTGACGATCGGCCGTCCTCTTCAAAGTTGCTCATAAACCATTCTTTCTATGGCGTCAGTTTTCATCAGGTTCCATGGGAATGCAGCGAATTTTTGCAAAGTTCCCGGAACAGACTCTGCCGCGGAGCGTTTGTTGACCAGTTATTTCCAAGGAGGAGGACAACATGTCTATTCGTACTTTGAGTGTCGCACTTGTTAGCGGTATCGCACTCGCGGCAACTCAAATTCCAGCCGTCGCCGCCGTTGATTTTGTCTCCAAACAAACTGCTGGGGAAACGAGCACGAGCGGGCTGATCGGCACCAAAATTCAGAACGACGCTGGTGAACGCATCGGTGACGTGAATTACCTCGTCCTTAATGAGGACGGCAAGATTTCGACGATCGTGATCGGCGTCGGTGGTTTCCTCGGTGTTGGCGAAAAGAACGTTGGCGTTCCTTTCGACTCCGTTACTCGCGCAGTCGATAAGGACGGAAACTTGATGCTTAAGCTCGAAGCCACCAAGGAAGAGCTGAGCGCCGCACCAGCCTATGAGTGGTCTGAAAAGGGTACGTTGCAGAAGGCCGCAGACTCTGCGACGGACGCAGCGAACTCCGCAGCTAAGACCGTGAGCGAAAAGACCGAAGGCATGATGGAAGCCGACGAGTCGACCTCTGCGACGGGTGCTTCCGACGGTACGTCCGGTGAAATGAAGAAGGATATGCCGGAAGCCAAGGAAATGCAGGACTCAGGTGCAGACACGCAGTAAGAACAATAATAAGCACCGATTTACTCTCAATGGGGCGCCTTCGGGCGCTCCATTTTTCGCTTTCGGAGGGGGACTCCATGGATTGGTTTTTTAAGTGTTCGCGGCTTTGGCTGGTGGCAGTTGCCGCTCTTATTTCCGGCTCAACCGCTTTTGCCGAAAGCAAGCCTGACCTCATCTTCAAGAAGACGACTGTTTGGAAGTTTCTATCGCCGGATCACAAGCTGGCAACCTATGCTATTGATGACCCAGATGTTGACGGCGTGACGTGTTACTTCACCGTTCCTGAGAAGGGCGGCTGGACCGGATGGCTCGGTCTGGCGGAAGAACTTTCCAATGCGTCGATCTCGTGCCAGCAGGTCGGGCCAATCAAGTTCAAACGCAAACTGGAGCAGGGTGCGCGCGTGTTCAGCCAGCGCCGGTCGCTCATTTTTAAGAAGATGCAGATCGTGCGCGGCTGCGACAAAGCACGTAACGTGCTCGTCTACCTCATCTACACTGATCGAATGATTGAAGGCAGCCCGGAAAACTCGACTGCGAGTGTGCCAATCATGCCTTTTGGCGAGGGCACGCCACCGAAATGTGCCGCGTGGCTGGAAGCGGACTAGCGCTTGTTGGAAGCATGTGCGGCGCTTTGTTTGACACTGACTACCGGCTTGCGGGCTTTCTGCTCCAAGCTTTTAAGCAGAATGTCCGCCAGCGGCGCGGCGACCTGGGCTGCGTGAAGTTTCGTTCCCCAAGGCTCGCTGGCCGAGCCCGTTCCGGCGAGCACGACATAGGAGTAGGCTTGGCCGTTTGAAAACTGCAGGCCGCCCGTCATCCAGACATCAACCGTTGCGTTTGGATCTTCGGTGACCTGCGTGCCGGTTTTGGCGAAGTGCAGGCGCAGACCCTTACGCCGGGCCGCGCACCATTTCGAAAGTGACTTTAGCGTGCCGTGCGAACGACCGTTTGACTTATAGCAGAGCGGTGCCTGCAGTAGCGTGCGCAGCAACGGAACGCTCGCCCGCGTGATGATTTCAGACGGCATGATCGACATTGGCTTTTCATCGAGTGCGGCAGCCTCCGCTTCCGGGCTTGCGAAATCGAACTGCTTCACGAGCGTTGGCAGGCGGATCGTTTGATTATGGTTGCCGGTCATTGCAGCTAACACAGTAGCCGACATCAAGTGCACGCGGCGTGGGCTGCCGGAAATCTGGCCGAGCACAGCCGCCGTCGAAGGCGGCGTGTCTTCTCCAGCGGCCGAGCGTGGCGGCATGGTGAAGCCTAGGCGGTCGATGATATGGCGCACGCGGCGTTGTCCGGCGAGAGCCGTGCGGTTCAACAGCGGAGAGTTGAGCGAGCAGGCGAAGGCGACGACGGCCTGGCGGCCGTAGCGTCCGTTGCCCTTCCGGCAGGTTTCCAGACCGCGCTCCGGCGCGTGGGTGTCAACATAAAGCGATTGGGGACTGTCGCGGCCGGAGTTGGCGATCGCGACCGCGGCTATCACCTTGCCGGTGGAAGCGATCATGCGGCCTTCCTTGGCTGGATGATAGTGGCCAGTCGCCACGTCCCGCGCCGGGGCGGAGCCGAAGTAGGGCGCCATTTGGCCTGCTTCGTAATAGCGGACGATTTCGCCTTGGGCGTTGGCCGCGACCACGACGACATTCAACAATCGGCGGCCTTCGCCAGCCTGCAATGGATCAAGCGTGTAGTTCGCGTTCATCCGGCCCGACACGGCAGCGTTGATCTTGGCCAATTCGTCTTGAACGCTGCTGACAAAGTGAAGGTTCTCCGCGACGTCCAGCGTTGCGGTGACGCCGCGAACTTGGTTGCGCCAGTTGAACCCGTAGAGCTGCTTCATTTCCTCCCGGATGCCGAAACGTGCGGCAGGCATCAGCGCGTTGGCGCGGATCACTGGATTGGCCTGCGCGCGGCGCGCAAGTCCTGGGGCGTGCGCTTCCAAAGCCTTTTGTAGTTTCGGTTTCACACGAGGATCCGGCGGGCCGCCCGCCAGGCCAACGAGTTCGAATGCGACGTCCTTTTGTTTTGCGGGGTCGTTGATCAGCTTTTCAGCGCAGGTGCGGGCGCGCACCTCAATGATGTAGCGCCAGCGGTCCAGCCGGACGGCATTCAACCGTTCGCTGCCATCGAGCAGGATGATGGGCTTGTTCACCGCCGAGGCCAGGACGTACTGCTCTGCCACCGATAGGTCCTTGGCCTCCTTGCCGAAGACGATGCGGCTCGTCACTTCCACGCCATGCAGAGGCGAGCCACCGGTGCGTTGGGCCAGCCAAATATGGTTGGCGGCCCACTCCTTCAGCGGTGTCGAATCCCCATTGCGCGTCAGTTCTCGATAGATGACTGGAGCCAGCCACCACTCCGACAGCTTGCGGCTGAGCTTGGTGACAGCGCCTTCTCGCGCGTGCGGCGGCGTCTTGTAGATGACGCGTGCAATCTGCATTGGCAGCGTCGAGCCGCCCATGCCGATGGCAGGGCGGCGCATGGCAACTGATCGTTCAACGGCCGATAACGGAATTTTCAGAACGCCCAGCAGATCAATCCCGAATGGGTTCAGCCAGGTTCCGATGTAGCGGTCTTCGTGAAAGCTTAGGCATTGCCAGAAATGCTCTGGCACTTGGCGAACCGGGATCGACTTGTGGTCCGGGATGGCGATGTACTCTCCGACCTCGATCGGCATGCCGGTAAAGTTGACATCCCGGTTTGAATCGAGCCGCGGGTCAAACGTGCCAACGAAGTTCCCTCGCCGGTCGTAGAGCGCCGTGGCGAGCCAGCGTTCGGCGTCGTAGCGCAGCTTATCGCCGAGGTAGTAATGGCCCACGTATCCGCGGATCGGAGCGACGACGTAGACGAGCAGGACGGCGAAGACGACGTAGAAAACACCCGCCGTTATGACGTGGCGCAATGGGCCCAGCTTGAAATGAATGGAACTCCACGCCGTCATCAAGCGGATGATGCGGATGGGGATGGCGAGCAGAAACTCGACCGTATGCATGAAGAGACGGACGAGGGTAATCATGTCTGTCCGGGCAAAATCGTGCGGCTGCGACTGGCGGCACCGTCACGGCCAAAGGCCCTCGGCGATGCTGCATGGAGCTAATTAGCGCCGATTTATGGTCGCGCAGCGGCCCCTTTGCGGCAGGGCGATGTCGCATCATTCACGCACGGCGATGCAGCAGCTGTGAAGCTGAGCCCGCCCTGGTTTGATGGCTTACATACTGCTAACGAGCACGAACAGGCCGATACCAACGGCCGGACCCATGAGCGTAGCAATAACCACCATCAAAAAAGACTTTACTACCATGTTACTAACCCCGCACGACGCAATAACTGTCGCAACAGACGCCCCTACAAAATACAGCTGAGACGCCATCGGCAGGAGCCCTCAATGTTCCTGTCGATATGAGCATAATACACGAATTTTCTGTGGAAGCACTCTGCAATCTTAGTGCTGTCACATTTCAACTTTGCAGGTGCAGCAAAGACCCGTTCAATACTTTGTCGCAACCGGCGTTGTTTTCGAGAACAAGCACAACGGGTTCGGAGCATCTCTGACGAACCAGCATCAGCATTGAACGGCTTTCGAATAATGTTCGTGACGACTCGCTGTCACAAAGTTTTGCACAGCTTGTTGCGATCGTTGGCTATTTGACGTCGAAGAGCTTGAGCTGGCGCTCGTCCTGTCCCTTGGTTTCGTGGGCGAGTTGCTCGATCCGGTCAAACGGCACCTGTTCGGCCTCGATGAGTGAGCGCAAGGCTTTCATCGGGCGAACCAATCCCTCCTGAACAAGATGGAATTCGCCAACGGTCTGGCCGGGCAGAACCGCGGCCGGGTCCAGCCCGCTCTCGCTCTGGAACGCCGCCTTCAGCTTGCGCAATGCCGTGTCTTCGCGCACGCGGCCGATGAACCAGCTCGTGATCTGGTCACGGGACTTGTAGTCGAGGTCGCCCGGCGATTGGGTCGCCAGCATGATGCCGAGGCCGGCGGAACGCGCGCGCTTCAGCAAGCTTTGCAGCGGCTCTGCGGTGGCCGGCTTGGCGTTGGATGGAATGTAGAGATCGGCCTCGTCGAACATGACGACGGCCTGCAGTTCGTCGTTCGGGTTGCGCTGACAGAAGCGCAGCGCTTCCGACAGGAACTGGGCAACCCAGAACAAGATGTTTTCGTTGTCACCCAGGAAGCCCGTGTAGATGACCGACAGACGCGTGCGGCCTTCGCGAGCGAACGGGCCAATGCCGAGCAAGCTGTCCATGCGCAGAGACTCACCGCCGCCTGCGAACAGGGTCGAGTTGCGGTGGCGGAGGCTGTCCAGCTGAGCAACCAGGTCACGGCGAAGTTTGCCTGACGGGTCCATACGCTGCGTGAGGTCGGTCAGTTCAGGATCTTCGTCTTCCAGCAAGTTGATGAGGTCATCCAGCATCACCTCTCGGCTGGAGCGCGAGCCGAGGATGCGCAAGGCGACCGACAACGTTCCCGACTGCTTTTGATGGGTCGCGGAATTCTTCAAGTGGAGCATGTCGCCCAGCGCCGCCGCTGAGAGGTTTGCAAGCAGCTGCTGCTCGTGGTCGGGCAGCTCGTTGATGCCGGTCGGCAGCAAAGTGATCGAGATCGGACGTCCTGAGGCACGGCCGGGCGTGTAGACGGCAACATCAATGGCGTCAGCGAGCTTCTCGCGTTCCCCGCGGCGCTCGGTATATTCGTCGTCGTTCTCGCGCCAGACGTCCGGATTGGCGTAGCTGCACAGGTCGCCTTTGCGGTCAATCAGGACAGCGGGAATACCGCGCAGCAGCAGTTGCTCGATCAGACACAGAGCGAGCGTCGTCTTACCAGAACCGGAACCACCGAGCACGGCAGCATGGCGTTTCAAGACATTACGGTTCAGCGTGATCGGCTTGTTGGTGGTGTTGTCGCTGAGCTGGCGACCGGCCACGATGCTCTCGGCCGTGCTGCTTTCATCTAGCAGGACCGATAGCGGAAGCTCGTCGTCGTTCGCGGGGGCTGAGTTGCCCAGCGCTTCTTGGCCGCTCCCTGTCCATTGCGTCCAAGTGCTTGTGCCCGTGACGGGCTCATCGGCTGGTGGCGCATCCTGTGGTGCAGCGATTGCCGCCGATTCCGGCTGGCCTACGGTGGTTATGTCGGCTGCGGCACTCGCGGGTTTTGGCAGCGGCATGCCGCCAAGCAGATCAAGCCGAAGGAGTTGCACAACGCAGATCAGGTTGGAGAGGAGCTTTGCCTGCTCAAACCACTGCGGGAAACCGGGATCATGCCGGTGGTGGGCGTGAAACTCGCGCACGGTCATCATGCGCTCCCAATCTGGGATCGGCACCATGATCTGGCGGCCGCCAGACTCGCGGAACTTGCGGAAGGCCTGCGCCGTTTGGTTCTTGCGGTTGGGCGGGAACTCGGACGCGCGCAGCATGAAGCAAGGCTTGCCGTTCATATTGGCTAGCACTTTATCAAGCTGGCGCTTGAGGCCTCCGCCTTGCGTGGGCCGGTTGCAAAGGAACACGCGCGTTTCGCTGGCCAGGCCGTTTGTCTGTTTCACTGACAGGTCGAATGCTGGGAGGTCATCGGCCAATTCCAGCCGCTTGACCGACACCTGAACGGTGCCGCCCCACTCGTCCTTTGCGAGGGCCGCGGCCGAGGCCATGATTTCCAGCATCTCCGCATCGTCGGACGGGATCTCTGCTTCGGAAGCGTTCTGGAATCGGTTCCAAATATCGCGATAATCGATCTGCGGGGCAGCCTGAGCGGCGGCCGACTTCTCTGCGGAGCCGCCCGGTGCGTCCATGGCGAAGCCGAGAGCGGCTGCCAATGTCGAGATATAGCCAGACTTTTCAGGATCAGCCGTGCTCTCTGGTTCGTCGTCCTCCTGCGAGGGTTCGACTTTGGAGACGAGACGGCTCTGGGCGTGTTCCAGCAAGCGGCGCGTTGAGAGGCCACCGAACTCCTCGAAGAACTGGCTCCCAAAGAACTGCGATGGATCGGGGTAGTTCGAGCCACCGTTTGCATCGGACTCAGCGGCCAAGCGCTTGGCAATTATGAGCCTGGCTTCTTCAGCAGACCTGCTTTCGTGGAGGGCAACCGGGCCAGACTTTTCAATGCGGTCGATGTAGGACTGGGCAAGAACGCCGCGGACCTGTCCGTAGAAGTCTTCCAAGCACGAAATGATAATGATTGCGTTGGGCAGCCTGTTCGCAATCTGAATGAGATCGCGGACCGCCTTCTGAAAGCGCTCTTCCGGATCGTCGAAAAAGCGAAGGTCTTCCACCTGGTCGATGGAGAAGACGAGGGCTGCTTGATCGACCGTCCACATCAGCTGGCCAAGGGCGGTGATGATTTCGAAGGCGCGATCTTCGCCAGTATTCGGATCGAGCGCTGCAACAGACTGCAGCGCGAGCGGCGTGAGCTGGCGGCCATTGAGATACTGGCGGACGCGCTGATCAATGCGCGGGTCTTTTCGCTCAAGATAAAGCAAAGCGCGCACGATGTTCACGTCGAGATCGAGGTCGCGATACTTCGGGCTGGCGATGATTTCGTCGGCTAGCTGCAACACAAGCTTGGCCAGGGATTCCTCGCCCAGGCTTGCTTCGCGCAGCTGCTCCAAGATGACAGGCGAGACGAGCTGCGCATCGGTGACCAAACGCCGGGTGAGGCGCGCCAGAGCCGTTTCACCCTGCTCGTCCGGGTCGTAGGGCTTTTCCAACGAGTGCACGAGGCGGCGGACGTAGTAGTCGGCATAGTTTGAAATGTCCGGCGTCATCTGCGCGTAGCCGAAGTAAGCCTTCGACTCGCGGTGGGCGCTGGTCCGCAGAGCGCGCAGCAGGTGCGTTTTGCCAGCGCCTGATTGACCGTGGAATAAGAGAATGCGCGCCTGCGTGGATGGGCCGGAGCCGCCGCTTGTTACGGTCTCCAGCAGATCAGAAAACTTGGCGCGCGCCTTGGCGTGAACCTCGGTCACATCGACCGGGTCGGCACGCCAAATGTCGTCCTCCCAGGTAATTGAGTGCTCAAAGGCCTGGGCGAACTTGTTGGCTTCGGTGGCGTTGACAGCTTCTGGCTGCATCAATTCTCACTATCCTGACGCGGCATGATTTCGGTCATCATCAGTCTTCGACGCGCACGAAGTGCCAGACTGTATTCTTGTAAGAGATGGCGGAGCTTTCGAGCTCCTTGATGTTTTCTTTGTTTTTCAGGTCGGCGCTGGCGAGCACCACGTGTCCTGAGCGGTGTGCTTCAGCCAGCATGCATTTGAATTCGATTTCCGACAGGCCCCAATGCGGCACCTTGACCTTCAAAACATCCCAGACCTTGGAGATGTAGGACTTGCGGTTCCCGGGCCAGCCGTCCGCGCAAGTGGCGGCGGCAGCCTGGACCGCCGAGGCAAACTGCGAAACGTCCGGTCGAACCGGCCGTATGTCGTTGTCGGCGACCGGCGCCACTGCAGGCGGCGCAACCGTGGCGCGCTTTGCTGGTGCTGCCTGCTGACGGCGCTCTTCCAAAGCTTGGGCAGCGAAGTTGCGCAACAGGCCGAGCCGCAGCTGGGCCAAGTCAGCGCGCGGGGCATTGATTTGTTCGGCGGCCAGTTCCGTGATGAGCTTTGCGTCGCTGGCAAATTCGCGCGGCTTGTTTGACAAGTGGCCCGCCAGCAAGCGTCCGGCCTTGGCCGACAGTGCAGAGCCGGAGCCAAAACCGGTTTTGATCTTGTTACCGAAAGCGCGCTCCAGGGCAATCAACGCCAGCCGGGCGCGAATACGGGCTGCGGATTCGTTCTTCTTCTGCGGTAGACCGAAAGCCTGCTGAACAATTTTGGCGCTCAACGCTTCCGGCCGGGCGAGGGATTTCAGCCGCGCTGGCGTCAAACCTTCCAGCCCCAGGGCCTTAGCGACGAGTGCGGTATCGCGCATGTCCGGCCATGTGCCGAGTGCCGTACCCTGTTTGCGGCCGAAGAATTTGCACGCCGCTTTGGCGCCGTCGTCCGTGGCGGATAGGCGGCCGCGTTTTTCGGAAACAAGGTGTGCGTCCAGCACTTCAGCGGCCAGAGCTTCGACCATCTGGCGCCATTCGGCAGGAGACAGTTTGTGCGAGAAAAGAGGCCCCAGGTCGCGCACGATCATGGCGCGGGTTGCCCCGCCATCACAGGCGGCGCGCGCAAGCACCAGCTTGGCTGCCGTCCCCAGCTGCCGCGGTTCTGCTTCGGGCTCTCGAATGTCTTCAACCAGCGCCGGCATGCGCCCGTCCCCTCTTAGAACAGCAGCACCCGTAGGAGCCGCACTGCTCCGCCAAGCCGGACGCGCGAATCACCGGCAGATTCGGCATACTGAATCGGATTCTCCAGAACTCCAAGGGCGGTTGCAGATGTTAACGCGGGTTCGAGGTTTCGCCGCACCCGTGCCCCACTGCTGTCACGATCGTGAGCCGATATAAGAACAGGAAATCTTGAGGGAAATCAGGCTGGGGAGCCTGTTTGCACCGGCCATGGCGGCTTCGCCACAAATGTTAGAGATCCGTTACCTTTAACGCGGAGTTAACAGTTGGTTGCGATAGTCAGGGCATGATGTCTATTCCTCGGCTGATGGTGGGTTGTCTATGTTTCGCGTGACCATCGTGCTGCTCGCTGTTTTGACATTCGGCGGATGCAGCCTGAACTCAAATGCAATATCTTCCGGCTTCGCCGAGAGCGATGGGCCGACGACGGCTTCGCTCGGCGGGCCAGCAAATTCAGAATTCGGTTTCGGATTCTTCAACGGTAGCGATCACGCTCCTGTACGAAAGGAAAAACCGCGGGCTGTTGCCCGGCTTTCCGACAAGGCACCTGAAGGTTCTTTTGAAAAGGCGCCACGCGGAGCGCTTGCCGGACGCGATTATTCCGGCACCCGCCTTGATGCCATGCGTGCGCGTGATTTGATCAATGCCTACCGGCGACAGAAGGGACTGAAGGCGTTGTCTCTCAACGCCAAGCTGTCCGAAGCCGCCAAGGATCATTCGCGTGACTTGGCGAAGTGGGACCGGATTTCGCATTACGGTTCTGACGGCTCCAATCCGTGGGATCGCGTGAAGCGGACGGGATATTCGGCGAAAGTGGCCGCTGAGAACGTCGGCACGGGCCAGACTGAATTCTCCGAGGTCTTGGGAAGCTGGAAGCAGAGCCCTGGGCACAACAAGAACTTGCTGTTGGCAGATGCGGACGAGATGGGTATCGCGCTCGTCCAAGATCCAAAGACTGAGTTTAAGTCTTTCTGGACGCTGGTGATTGGCTCCAAGCTTTAAGAGCTCCGTCCGCCGCGGATATGGCTGGAATCAAAAAAGGCCGGACGCTTTGAGCGTCCGGCCTTTTGCCTTGAGACTGAAACGGCTGACGTTAGGTCGCCATATACTGGCCGCCGTTGGCGTCGATGCAGGCGCCGGTGATGAAGCCGGCTTCATCAGCTGCGAGGAACGTCACGACGCGGGCGATTTCCTCGGCGGTGCCGAGACGGCCAACTGGGATCTGCGGAATGATCTTGGTTTCCAAAACTTCCTTTGGCACCGCAGCGACCATTTCGGTGTTGATGTAGCCAGGGGCGATCGTGTTCACGGTGATGCCCTTGAAGGCACCTTCCTGGGCCAAGGCTTTGGTGAAGCCGTAGACGCCGGCCTTGGCCGCGGAATAGTTCGCCTGACCCATTTGACCCTTACGGCCATTGATCGAGGAAATGTTGATGATGCGGCCGAACCCACGCTTGCGCATGCCTTCAATGACCGGGCGGGTCATGTTGAAGATCGAGTCCAGGTTGGTGCGAATGACCGCATCCCAGTCGTCTTTTGACATTTTGTGCAGCATGCCATCACGCGTGATGCCAGCGTTATTGACGACGATGTCGATCGGGCCCAGTGCGCTTTCGATTTCCTGAAGGCCCTTTTCGCAAGACGCGTAGTCACCCACGTCCCACTTGTAGACGGGGATTCCGGTCTCTGCCTGGAACTTCTGCGCGGCAGTGTCATTGCCGGCATAGCTCGCCGCAACGCGGTAGCCTTGGCTCTTAAGAGCGGTTGAAATTGCGTGGCCAATACCACGCGTACCTCCGGTAACAACGGCTACGCGCGCCATAATGGTAATCCTCCCTAAAGTGTCATTATCTGCTTGATTTATTGAGTTGCAGGACACTGCGGCCGGTAGCGAACCGGCCGCAGTTCCAAACTACGGTTTTCGTGATCAATCGCGTTCAACGCACATGGCCACACCCATGCCGCCGCCGATGCACAGCGTGGCAAGGCCTTTCTTTGCGTCACGGCGCTGCATTTCATAAAGCAGCGTGGTGAGCACACGGGCGCCGGACGCACCGATCGGATGGCCGATGGCAATGGCGCCGCCGTTGACGTTGACCTTTTCCGTGTCCCAGCCGAGGCCCTTGTTCACCGCGCAAGCTTGCGCTGCGAAGGCTTCGTTGGCTTCGATCAGGTCGAGATCCTTGATGTCCCAGCCGGCCTTCTCAAGCGCCTTCTTGGACGCGGGGATCGGGCCCGTGCCCATGATCGACGGATCAACGCCGGCCTGGGCCCACGACTTGATGCGGGCCAACGGCTTGATGCCGCGCTTTTCAGCTTCTGCTGCCGTCATCATGACAACAACAGCCGCGCCGTCGTTGATGCCTGAAGCGTTTGCAGCGGTGACCGAGCCTTCCTTCGGATCGAAGGCGGGGCGCAACTTGGCAATGCCTTCCAGCGTGACGCCGTGCTTGATGTATTCGTCCGTGTCGACGACCGTTTCGCCCTTGCGCGTCTTGATCGTGACAGGCGTGATTTCGTCTTTGAACTTGCCGGCCTTCTGTGCGGCTTCAGCCTTGTTCTGCGACGCAACGGCGAAGGCATCCTGCTCTTCACGCGTGACCTGCCACTGCTTGGCAACATTCTCCGCGGTGGTGCCCATGTGGTAGCCGTTGAAAGCATCCCACAAGCCGTCCTTCACCATGGTGTCGACGAACTTGACGTCGCCCATCTTGGTTCCGTTGCGCATATGCGAAGCGTGCATCGACTGGCTCATGCTTTCCTGCCCGCCGGCGACAACAACAGCCGACGATCCAGACTGAATCTGCTGAGCGCCAATCGCGACCGCGCGAAGACCAGAACCACAAATCTGATTAATGCTCCAAGCCGGGCTATCAACGGGGATGCCAGCACCGACAGACGCCTGACGGGCCGGGCCCTGACCCTGGCCAGCCGTCAAAACCTGCCCAAGAATAACTTCGTTGACATCGCCGGGCTGAATGCCTGCGCGTTCCAAGGCGGCCTTGATCGCCGTCTGGCCGAGTTCGTGCGCCTTTAGCGGAGCCAGAGAACCATTAAACGCGCCGACCGGGGTTCGGGCAGCACTAGCGATCACAATTGTTTGGTCATCAGATGCCATTGGAAACGTCTCCTTGGGGGCAGGTAAGTTTTTGTATGTTTTTACGGCATGCAGTGCCGCTTAATACCGCAAAAATCGCCGCATGCTCGTCCACAGACTATATAACAGCTGGCTCTGCTCGACTGCAATCAGACGTTTGATATCAGACAGCTAATCGTAACCTTGTGCCTAGTTGCCGAGCAGTTTGGTCTTGCAGCGGGCCACCCAGGTGCTACGATGCGCCGCAATAAAGGCTGCTGAGGCAAGCGAGCAAGCTGATGCTTAACAAGACAGATGCACCGTCCGAACGCCGTGAGGCGGTAGTCATTAAGAAGTACGCCAACCGGCGTCTCTATAATACGGAAACGAGTACCTACGTTACGCTGGATGATCTGGCGGCCATGGTGCGCTCCGATAGGGACTTCGTGGTCTACGATGCGAAGTCAGGCGACGACCTGACCCACGCAGTTCTGACCCAGATCATCGTGGAACAGGAAGGCCGAAAGAACGGGCAGACATTGTTGCCAATTCCGTTCTTGCGGCAGCTGATCCGGTTCTACGACGATAGTATCGGCCGTATGGTCCCGAGTTATCTCCAGTTTAGCCTGGAGAACCTCGTCAAGGAGCAGGAGAAGTTCCGCTCGCAGTTTGCCAGCGCGTTCTCGACGCCGGCAGTTGCTTTCGAGGCCTACCAGGAGCTGGCACGCAAGAACATGCAGATGTTCGAGCAGGCCATGTCGATGTGGACGTCGTTCGGAGCGGCAGCTCAATCAAAATCGGAGAAAACGGATGGCGAGCCGGGCAGCGAGACCGGCGAAGCAGCCAAGCCGCTTGAAGAGCGTGAAGATCTAACCGACCTCAAGGCACAGCTTGCAGCAATGCAGCAGAAGCTAGAGCGTCTAGCCGAAGACAAAGACCGCTCCTAGGTTCTGATCTGCATTCAATTGACGAAACGGCCGCTGATCTCAGCGGCCGTTTTGGCTTGCGAGCGATTGTTCGGGAAGCGCCGGCTGGCCAAACAAGTACCCTTGCATGTAGGTGATACCGAGGCCTGACATCGCTTGCGCGCACGCTTCGGTTTCCACGCCTTCCGCCACGGTTTCGAACGCCAACGTTTGCGACAGGTCAACGAGGGCTTCGAGGAACTTTCGAGCGTTGGGCTCGCGATAGCGCTGCACGTAGCTGCTGTCGATCTTCACAATGTCCGGCGCGAACAAGTTCAAGTTCGTGAAATTGGTATGCCCAGCGCCGTAATCGTCGATAGCGACACGAGCGCCGAGATCCTTCAGCGAGTCGATAAATGATAGCGTGCGGTTCATATCCTCGATCGCGGCCGTTTCGGTGATCTCCACTATCAGGCGGCGCACGACACCACGCCGGTCGAGCGTCAGTTCGTCCAGGAATTGCACCCAGGAGAAGTCCGCGGTGGTGAGGCTTGAAATGTTGACGGCGATGTCGAAGCCACGGTGCTTCTCCAAGGCCAAGATCGCCAGTTGAAGAGCTCTCCGGTCTACGTCGCGGACGATGTTGTGCCGTTCAGCATCGATAATGAAGTCGGACGCAGCTACGATGTCGCCGGTTTCGGTTCTCAGGCGCAGTAGCCCTTCGTGGAAAATTTTTCGGCGCGTCAACGTCGTAACGATGGGCTGCAAGAGCAGGAACAGGCGGTCATGCTCGATCGCCAGAAGTATTTCGTCCTTGTCCATGTCGCCCTGAAATGCCGCCGATTCGAATAGTAAATGTACACATTAAGTACGTTGAACCGTCACATCCGGCAATAAGAAAGGGCGGCCGCCATGCGCCCGCCCTATCATAACTATTCACGGTTGAGCTGGCGCCTTGGCGCGCCAATCGTTAGACGTCGGCGCCGAACGCCATGTCGCGGCGCGCAACGCGGATGCCGATGGTGTAGCCGGCGACAACGTCGATCAAGGCAACAACCATGATCATAAAGAACGTTGAGGTGGCTGCCTGCGGCACAGTCAGAAACTCGATCAGGCACGCGACGAACACGAGCATCGAGAGCCCGTGGTCCAGCAGCGAAACCGTCGATGTGTATGTCGATTTCACGATTTCAGCGAACAGCATGAAGAGCGTGATGACCATGATCAGGTCAGAGATACCGAAGCTCCAGTTCGCGCCACTTAGCATCGGAATCGAGAAAATCTCGGAGCTCAGGACCGAGCGCGCGCCTGCGGCCCCGTCCGCGACTTCGGCGCCGCCCCAACCGGACAGCAAGACGACGAAGTTATAGATGAGAAACGGGATTAGAATGAGCGGGATAGCTCGAAGTGACATGGATCTCTCCCCATTCGATCCGGCCTGACACAGCCGGCGTTCACAGTTGCGATCGTCACGTGATCACGGACCGGAACCGGGCCCGGTCCACGTCACCTCAATTCCGTTAGATGTCGGACTGCGGCTCTAGGATCTGGCGGCCGCGGTACTTGCCCGTCTTCAGATCGATGTGGTGTGGACGGCGGCGCTCGCCGCTGTCTTTGTCTTCAACATAGGCCGGGGCGGTGAGCGAGTCATGCGCACGACGCTGACGCGTCTTCATCCGGCTAACTTTTTTCCGTGGAACTGCCATTTGAAAATAACTCCGGTGTGGGCCCGCTCGGCATTCCCGGCAGGACCTGATATCGTCTGGGTGGATCGCGTCTGAGCGCACCGATGCGTTCTGCTGCGGCGGCGCTGCAAGACAGTTGCGGGCCTTATACTCAGAAACTTTGCGCAATACCAGTCCCGCCTGCAGCTAAATCGTTTTGCCGTGAGCGATAGTAGACCGGCCGCCGCGGGCAGAGATCACAAGAGATAAGATAAGAAATATCAGAGCATTAGCGGAAAATAGAACGTCACCAAAACGGGCGTAGACCGTTAGTGGCCGGGCCGCGGGCAGGTGTGTATCGATGACGCCGACGGCGTTTAAGCCCAACTTCTGGAGAAGGCGGCCATCGGCATCAATGATCGCCGAGACGCCGTTGTTGGCCGCTCGGACCAGTGGAAGACCCTCCTCTACAGCCCTCACCTGCGTCTGCTGAAGGTGCTGATAGGGGCCCGTCAAGGTGCCGAACCAGCCATCGTTGGTGACATTGATCAGCAGCTGCGGACGCTCTGAGCCTTGAACGACGGCCGCAGGGAAGATCGCCTCATAGCAGATCAGCGGCCCGATCCGGCTTAAGGCGCCAGCTTGTAACAGCGGTCGCGGCGATGGGCCGAAAGCAAAGCCTCCGCGAAGGCGCGTCAGCTGTTCCAGACCCACCGCCTCGAGCGTCGTTTGGAATGGCAGATATTCGCCGAACGGCACGAGGTGGATTTTGTCGTAGATCTGGCCTGCCCCGGTGAGTGGTTTGACGCCGCCTTCGAACACCATCATGGCGTTGTAGAAGTCATAGGCCGTGTGGGGCAGCACCCCACTGCTGCCTGCGAACTCCGGCTTGGGTTCACGCCGCAGTGCGCCGGTTATCAGGAACTGGTTCGCGGACAACATCTCCGCAATCGCATCCAACGCCGGTTGCTGTTCAAGCGGGAAGAACGGCATTGCGGCTTCAGGCCATATCACGTGGGTGATGCCGTCCAGCCCGTTGCGCTCTCCTGCTCCATTTGTTTGCGACAGCAGCAGGTGGAGATCGAAGATGCCACGCTGCTTTTCGGCCAGCCACTTGTCGCGCTGCGGAATGCTGGGCTGAACGATACGTAAGCGCACACCTTCAACCGGACCGTCCATTGGGCGCGAGAGCTGGTAGCTTCCGAACGCGGCCATGATCGCCAACGGGACGATCGCAAGGCCAATCGCCTTGTAGGCTTGATATTTTGTGCTACCGCCTTGCGCGGCCATCACGCCGGGCCCCGCAAAGACGACAACCGCCCAGAGCGTCAGTCCGTAGATGCCGAGCACACTGGCTGACTGCATCATCGTTGTTCCAGCCGTGAGGCTATAGCCGAGCACGTTCCAGGGCAGGCCCGTGAGAATGTGCCCGCGCAGCCATTCAGCCATGCCCAACGTTGCCGCCAGCATAAGCAGCCTTGCCAATCCCGGTGAGGAGAAGCGCCAAGCCGCCGCCGTTGCGCCCGCCCAGAACAGCGACAGGCCTGCCGGCATGGCCGTGACTGCGACCGGCAAAAGCCAGCCGAACGTCGCGGCGTCGACGAGGAAGGCTTCCCCCATCCAGAATAGACCGAAGCCAAAGTAGCCGAAGCCGAACCACCAGCCGGCGCCAGCTGCCCTTAAAAGCGATGAACGCGCGCTTTGAGAGCCTTCGGAGGCGCCGTCTATCAGGAAGACGAGCACCGGCAGCGTTAGGAACAGCACCGGCCAAATGAAGAAAGGCGCCAGCGCCAGCACGGAAACGGCGCCTGCGGCAAAGGCCGTGCCGCGCCGGGGCCAGCCTTCCAATCCGGCGATCCGCCGGTGCAAAGCGATTAGGCGCGGCTGAAGCATTGCATCAGTTTGAGCTTGAGGCCGGCGGTGCCGAGGGGGCGGCCGGTGCCGGAGCCGCTGGTTCAATCGTAGGCTGGATCACTCGCAGCTTTTTTACGCGGCGCGGGTCAGCGTCGAGGACTTCGAACTCCACGCCCGATTGATGCCGGACAATCTCGCCGCGCGCGGGCACCCGGCCAACGATCGCGAAGACCAAACCGCCAAGCGTGTCGATGTCTTCTTCTTCGTCCGCGGTGAGCAGCTTTATGCCGATGCGGGTTTCCAGTTCGGCGATTGGTGTTCTCGCGGCCGCCGTCATGCCCGACTTTGGATCTTCGACGATGTGGTCGGCATCGGCCTCGTCGTGCTCGTCTTCGATCGCACCGACGATTTGCTCGACTAAGTCTTCAATCGTAACCAGACCATCGGTGCCGCCATACTCATCGACGACAAGCGCCATATGGTTGCGCGTGGACTGCATGCGGATCAGCAAGTTCATGGCCGGCATGGACGGCGGCACGAACAGAATGGGGCGGCGCACCTTCGTGACTGCGATCGGCCGCTGCAGATCAACCTTGGCGAGATCGAGATGGCGCAGATCCTTTACGCTGCCGTTCTTGGTCTTCGACTCACCACCGGTTTGCTTCGTGGCCGTCGCGCCTTCCGTCATCAGCCAGGTGAAGAAGTCCTTGATGTGGATCATGCCGCGCGGATCGTCGAGCGTATCGTTGTAAAGCGGAATGCGCGACACGCCTGCTTCGCGGAACAAATCGATCAGCGCCGAAATCGGCTCGTCTTCTTCGATGGCGGTGATGTCGGCGCGCGGCACCATCACGTCATCGACGCGCAGGGCGGAAAAGCGCAAGAGACGCAGCAGCATCTCGCGCTCTTCGTTGGAGAAGGCAGAGGACGCGGCATCGGCGTCGCCGCGCAGGGCGTCCTCCAACGTGTCACGCAGTGTCTGCGGGTCTTGCAGGCCGAGCCGCGTTCGCAAAGCCGCGAACCAACTCGGGCCCGGTTTTTCGTCGCCGTTTTGAGGGGCTGCCGCTTCGTTGCGGCCGTTCTGTTCGGTGGTCATTTTGGAGCCTTATACGCTTGCCTCTGGCGGCTCGGCATAGGGATTGGCAATGCCGAGAGAGGCCAACACATCCGTTTCAATCGTTTCCATTTCAAATGCTTCCGCTTCGGTTTCGTGATCGAAACCGAGCAGGTGTAGGAGCCCGTGCACCACCAGGTGCTGCAGGTGATGAACCGCGGGAACGTCTTGTTCGTTCGCTTCGAGGCTTAATGTTTCGACGGCCATCACCACGTCTCCGAGCGCGATGACGCCGTCTCGCGGGCCTGCGCCAGAGGGGAAGGACAGCACATTTGTTGGCTTGTCTATGCCGCGATATTGCGCGTTAAGACCGCGCACGCTCGCATCGTCCGACAGTGCAATGCAGGCTTGGGCCTTGGCGTGGCTTGCAAAGCGCGGGTGACGGCTGAGCGCCAGGGCGGCGGACGAGACGTGATCGTCCGGCTTGCCGTAGGCACTCCAGTCTCCGGCATCCTCCACCAGGTCGATGGCCAGCCAAGACTGCTCTGCCGCAGTTCCAGTGTCAGATGGGGCCGAGGGTTGCTGGGATACGCTACTGTCGCAGTCTTCAGGCATCGCTACTATTTGGGTTTCGTCGGGCTCGCCAGCCGGTCATAAGCTTCAACAATGCGTGCGACAAGATCACGGCGGACGACGTCTGCCGCCGCGAAATGGATGGCTTCAATTCCGTTCACGTCTTGCAACAAACGTACCGCTTCTTGCAAGCCAGACGTCATGCCGCCCGGCAAATCGATCTGCGAGGGATCCCCGGTGATCGCCATTTTGGATCCTTCGCCAAGACGGGTCAGGAACATCTTCATCTGCATGCTTGTCGTATTTTGGGCTTCGTCCAGGATCACGAAGGCATTCGACAGCGTGCGGCCGCGCATGAAGGCCAACGGGGCAATTTCGATGACGCCCGCGTCTATATCGCGCTCAACCTTTTCAGGCGGCAGCACGTCGTATAGGGCGTCGTATAGCGGCCGCAGGTACGGATCGACCTTGTCGCGCATGTCGCCAGGCAGGAAGCCCAGGCGCTCTCCAGCTTCAACAGCCGGACGGGACAAGATGATACGTTCCACCGTTCCGCGTTCGAGGCATTGGGCTGCATATGCGACGGCGAGATAGGTCTTGCCCGTGCCCGCTGGGCCGATGCCGAAGACGAGATCGGAATTTTGCAGGCCGCGCATGTAAGCGCTTTGCGTTGGCGTGCGGGCCTTGATGACTTTGCGGCGCGTCGCAATCTGCGCCTGCCCATCCGATGCGGCATCAGAGGCAACAGGCTGCTTACGCTCGTGACGGATCAGCCCATCGAAATCGCCGGGGCCGATATGCTCTCCCGCAGCAGCGCGGCGATACAGCTGTTCCAACACCGTTCTGGCGATGTCGCACGCTGTTTCCGGGCCAGTGACGGTGATGACGTTGCCGTGTGCGTGCGCTTGCACGCCGAGCCTATCTTCGATCAGGGCCAAGTTGGCGTCATGCTCGCCGAGCAAGTGCGGCATGTACCGGTTGTCCTCCAGGGGGATGACGACGCGTTTAGCAGGTGCTTGTGTTTTGCCAGCCTGGGCAAGTCTACCCATTGTTTGAAGGCGGCCTTGAGGCTTGGCGCTGCGGCCTGGCCCCGTCACGGATTGCCCGCGGAATGCTGTCAAATGTCTCTCCTGGTGATGGTCGCTTCACCGTCTCTTCGCACGCCACTACCTTACCCCATCATAGAGAGTCGCGTCCGGTGCGGAAAGGCCACCGTACACAGGGCTGACAATGCATTGATGAATGTGGTTATGCTGCGACGCACAATTTTTAGGCGAGTAGCCGTCCAGAGAGGCTCGCCGGTCCCGCGGCCTCGATGACAACGGGGACGATTTGGCCGACCAGCCCCGCGTCGGCCGGGACGTTGACCGGGAACATGTAGGGTGAGCGGCCGACCAGCGTGCCAGGCTCCCGCCCCGGCTTTTCGAAGAGGACGGGGAGGGTGCGGCCGACCAGGCTGGCCGTGAAGGCAGCCTGCTGGCGATCCATGCGTTCCAGCAGCAGGGCGAGGCGGCGGGCTTTTTCGGGCTCCGGCACCTGATCGTCCAGTTTGGCGGCCGGTGTTCCGGGGCGGGCCGAGTACTTGAAGGTGAAGGCCTGGGCGAAACCAATCTCGTCAACCAGAGCGAGGGTCTCGTCGAACTCTCCGGCGGTTTCGCCGGGGAAGCCAACGATGAAGTCTGTCGACAAGGCAATGTCCGGCCGGGCGGCACGAATTTCGCGCACGATCTTCCGGTATTCGGCCACTGTGTGTTTGCGGTTCATCGCTGCCAGGATGCGATCGGCTCCGGACTGGATCGGCAGATGTAGAAACGGCATCAGCTTTTCTTCATCGCCGTGGGCGGCAATCAGGTCCGGCGTCATGTCGCGCGGGTGGCTGGTCGTGTAGCGAAGCCGCTCCAAGCCATCGATACGGGCAAGCTCAAGCAGCAATTTGGCGAGCGACCAGCTTTGGCCGTCCAAGCCCTCACCATGGTAGGCGTTCACGTTCTGGCCAAGCAGCGTGACTTCGCGCACGCCTTGCGCCGCAAGCCTTTCAGCCTCTTGGATGAGGTCTTTGACTGGCCGTGAATACTCCATTCCGCGCGTGTAGGGCACGACGCAGAACGTAC
>JBGTSB010000018.1:0-44303 GCA_041940525.1 Hyphomicrobium sp. | reverse complement strand
GCGTTCGGGCAACAAAAAACCCGGCCTCTTCCGCTTGCCCCTCAAATGCCGGGCGCTCAGAAAATCCGGGTGCGCTCGGCCTTTTTAGCGACTTATTTTACGTGGCTGCAAGCCGGCCGGCCAAATCACCACGACGTTGGACTGGGAATTACCGGAAGAGAGGTCTTGGCGTCAAGGGCGGGTTGGGCTAGAGCGGCGGGTACCCCCGCGCGTTGTTTATGCTGCGGGCCATGATTTGATGAGGTGACCGGTTGGCCAGTGCGAAGAAAAAAGCCGCTCAAGCACAAGACGTGCCCTCTGGCATTCTGCCAGCTCAAGCGATCCGGGCCCTAATCGACAGCGGCGTGCTTCATCTGGCCGAGCCTGCCGTGGAAGGCCAGCTCCAGCCCGCCAGCCTCGACCTGCGTCTCGGCTCGGTGGCCTATCGGGTACGAGCCAGCTTTTTGCCAGGAGGCAAGGAGCGCGTTCAAGCAAAGCTTGATGACTTACAGCTTCATACCATTTCGCTTTCGCAGGGTGCCGTCTTAGAGACAGGCTGCGTCTATATCGTTCCCTTGCTGGAGAGCCTGGCACTTCCGGAGTCGATAGAGGCGGCGACCAACCCGAAGAGCTCGACGGGGCGTTTGGACGTCTTCACCCGTGTGATCGCCGACCACGTTGGCGCGTTTGATCAAATTCCGCCGGGCTACGAAGGGCCGTTGTTTGCTGAGATTTGCCCGCAAACGTTCCCGATCGTCGTTCGCAAGGGCTCACGCCTGTCACAGATTCGGTTCCGGCAAGGACGCGCCGCCGACACCGACGCCGTTTTGGAAGAACTGCACAAGCGCGAGCAACTCGTGTCGACGGATTTGGCGGACATTGCCGGTGGCATCGCGCTATCGGTTGATCTTGCTGGAGCCAAGGACGGCTTGGTGGGCTATCGGGCCAAGCATCACACAGGCCTGGTAGATGTCGACAAACCGGCGTCCTGCCCAGTGGCCGACTATTGGGAGCCGATATATGCCCACGAGAGTCGCCGCCTGATCCTCGATCCGGATCAGTTCTACATCCTTGCGTCGAAAGAGGCTGTTCACGTGCCGCCATCGCACGCCGCCGAGATGGTGCCGTTCAATCCGCTCGTAGGCGAATTTCGCGTTCACTACGCGGGCTTTTTCGATCCCGGCTTTGGCCACGCCGCGGCCGGCGGCAGCGGGTCCAAGGCTGTACTAGAGGTTCGCTCGCATAAGGTGCCGTTCCTGCTGGAAGACGGGCAAATCATTGGCCGGCTTGTCTATGAGCGGATGACCGAAGTGCCGGAGATGCTCTATGGGCGCGAACTGAAGTCCAATTATCAGGCGCAAGGTCTCAAGCTTTCCAAGCACTTCAAGTGAGCGGCTAGACTAACCGTTCTCTCGCGTTTTGGAGCATTCGTCCGAGGCGGCCATGATCGCCTTCAACAGGCCTGGGAAGCGGCTCTGCAGCTCCTCGCAGCGCGTCGTGTTCACGACCTCCACGCCGCGGCGCTCAGAACGGATTAGGCCAGACTCTCGCAGAATTTGGTAATGGTGCGAGGCGCTTGACTTGGGCATGCCCTCCGGAGCGGCAGCCGAACAGTTCATCGGGCACGCTTGCGTCATGAGACGCCGAACGATCTCCAGACGCACGGGATCGGACAGGGCGTAAAGCACGCCTTCCAATGTGACGTCCGCGATCGCGGGGTGTGTGAATGGCCGCTGCATAAAAACGAATATGATCAGCGCAGGTGGCAAATTCAATAGTTCGATACTCTTGAACTATCGTCCTTGAGGTCTATCTCATGGCTACGGCCGGGGCTTCAGGCACGGCCAATGGATCACAAGGAGACAAGACAATGTCCAAGACACTGGAAGGCCAAGTCGCGCTCGTTACGGGCGGGAGCCGCGGCATTGGCCGGGCAATCGCCGAGGTTCTGGCCGCTAAAGGGGCCACGGTCGCGGTACACTATGGCCGTAGCGCCAAAGCGGCGGACGAGGTCGTCGACGGCATCGTCAAAGCCGGCGGCAAGGCCTTTGCAATCGGGGCGGATCTCACAGCGAAAGACGCCGCCAAGCAGCTGTTCAAGGCCTTTGACACGGCTGTGACCAGCCATACAGGTGGATCCGCCAAGTTTGATATCCTGGTCAACAATGCCGGCGTCGCGCCGTTTGTGGGCTTTGCGGAGACGACGGAAGCGCAGTTTGACGAGATCATTGCAGTCAACGTGCGCGCGCCGTTCTTTATCGCGCAGGAGGCCGCAGGACGCCTCAATGACGGCGGGCGGATCATCAATCTCTCCAGCGTGGTGGCACGGCTCCCGGCTCAGGGACTTGAGGCCTATTCGCTTTCCAAGCCCGCGGTCGACAGCCTCACTAAGTCTCTCGCGAACGCTTTGGGCGCGCGTAACATCACGGTCAATGCCGTGGCGCCGGGCGTGATCGAAACCGACATGACCGTCTTACTCACGTCGACCGATGAATCAAAAGAGGGTGTGATTGCCGGGCAGGCGCTGAAGCGGATCGGGAAGGCGGACGACGTGGCTGACGCGGTCGCGTTCCTTGCCGGACCGGACGGGCGCTGGATCACGGGTCAGACCATTGAAACTTCGGGCGGCACGTCGATTATGCTCTGAGTCTCCAGGGCTGGCGGGAAGCGTATGCTTTCCGCCAGTTATTTGCCTACTAGCGGCGATTACTTGATGAGGTCGAGCCACTCGTCTTCGGATAGGATCGTAACGCCCAAATCGCGTGCCTTGGTCAGCTTCGAACCGGCTTCGGCGCCAGCGATCAGGTAATCCGTCTTGCCGGAGACAGATCCGGACACTTTTGCTCCCAGCCGTTCGGCCGTTGCTTTAGCCTCGCTGCGCGAGAATTTTTCAAGCGTTCCTGTGAAGACGACCGTTTTGCCGGTCACGGCTGAAGCGGCGGTGGCGGCACGCTCAAACGGCGTAACGGACACGTGGCTCAGGAGCTGCTGCAGAACTTCGGTGTTGTGCTTTTCCGCGAAGAACTCGATCAGCGCGTCGACGACGGTCGCACCGATGCCATCGATGTCGTCGATTTCGCGATAGGCGTCGCTGTCAGCTCCGCCCTTGACGGCTGCAAGCACGGCAGCCTGCAGGGCGTCCCAAGTGAGATAGGCTTTGGCCAAGTCTTTTGAGGTTTCCTCGCCGACATAGCGGATGCCGAGCGCATAGACAAAGCGGTTCAGCTCAATTTCTCGCTTGGCGTCTATGGCATCGAACAGCTTGGACACAGAGCGCTTGCCGTAACCTTTTTGCTCTTCCAGTTTTGGGAAGTCTTCGCCGTCGCGGTCTTTGAGCGTGAAGATATCGGCCGGTGTGCGAATGCGGCCTTCCGCGAAGAATTGCTCGATTTTTTCTTCGCCAAGCCCTTCGATGTCGAACGCGAGGCGGGAGACGAAGTGTTTCAGGCGTTCCTTTGCTTGGGCGGCACACACCAAGCCGCCAGTACAGCGGCGGACCACGCCTCCCGCGCCTTCTTCGCTGTCGGCCTCACGCACGGCGTGGCTGCCGCAGACGGGACATTCCTTGGGAAATAAATACTCGACAGCGTCCTTGGGCCGCTTTTCGGGTATCGAGCGCACGACTTGCGGGATGACATCGCCCGCGCGCTGCACGATCACCGTATCGCCGATGCGCAGGTCCTTGCGCGCGATCTCGTCTTCGTTGTGCAGGGTCGCGTTGGTTACGACGACACCACCGACATTGACCGGCTCCAGGCGTGCCACGGGCGTTAGCGCGCCGGTGCGGCCCACTTGGATCTCGATTGCGTTGAGGATCGTCTCTGCCTGCTCTGCTGCGAACTTGTGCGCAATCGCCCAGCGCGGTGAGCGCGAGACGAACCCTAGGCGTTCCTGCAAATCAAGGCGGTTCACCTTGTAGACGACGCCATCAATATCGTAACCGAGCGTGGCCCGTTTTGCGGAGATGTCCTGATAGTAGGCCAGCATATCCGCCGCGTTCCTGCAGACCTGCATGCGCGGATTAACCGGCAAGCCCCAACGCTTAAAGGCTGCTACCGCATCCGCCTGCGTTTCCGCTGGCATGGCGCTCACATCGCCCCACGTGTAGGCGAAGAATTGCAGCGGCCGCTTGGCAGTGATGTTGGGGTCAAGCTGGCGCAGCGAGCCCGCAGCTGCGTTGCGCGGATTGGCAAACACCTTCGCCCCGGCAGCTTCCTGCGTCTTATTGAGTTCCGCAAAATCGTCGTGCCTGTAGTAGATCTCGCCGCGTACCTCCATCACCTTCGGGACGTCCTTGCCTTTCAGCGTGGCGGGGATCGACTTCATGGTGGCGACATTGCGGGTGACGTTCTCGCCCTGCGCGCCATCGCCGCGAGTCGCGGCTTCGACGAACTTGCCGTCCTCATAGCGCAGCGCGATCGAGAGACCATCGATTTTTGGTTCGGCCGTGAAATCCAGCACGTCATCGTCTGATAGGCCGAGAAACCGGCGCACGCGCGCCACGAACTCGGTGACGTCGTCATCGTCGAAGGCGTTGCCAAGCGAGAGCATGGGCACGCGGTGGGTAATCTTGCTGAAGACTGAAGACGGCGCGGCGCCAACACGTTCGGACGGCGTGTCAGCGCGCCTCAGCTTGGGAAAACGCGCCTCGATGGCCTCATTGCGACGGCGCAAACGATCGTAGTCTGCGTCGGAAATCTCTGGATCATCGTCTTGGTGATAGAGCGCGTCGTGGCGAGCGATTTCGCCAGCAAGGTAGGCTAGTTCTGCTTCTGCTTCGGACTCGCTCAGGTCTTCGACCGGGCAAACGCCGGCTAAAGCTCGATCTTCTGTGCTTGATGATTTTCCGGCAGCCATCCGAGCGTCACCCTAGGGTTCGCCGTTAGCCGGCCGTAGGGCCGCCCAGTGAGAACTTCGGGATCGACTTCCAGGTCTTGGTGATCCACGAGTCGCTGTCCGCGCTTGGCGTGAGGCCGCCGGACTGGAGCAGAGCATAGGCGTCTTTATACCAGCGCGAGTTGGGGAAGTTGTGCCCTAGCACGGCTGCCGCCGTTTGCGCTTCGTTGGCGATGCCAAGCGTCATATAGCTCGCGGTCAAGCGATAGAGCGCTTCTTCTACGTGACGTGTCGTCGGATAGTCGGAGACCACAGTCTTGAAGCGATTGATCGCGGCAACGTAGTTCTTGTTCTTCAGATAGTAGCGTCCGACTTCCATTTCCTGGGCGGCCAGGTTGTCGTTGGCGATACGGATACGGTTATCGGCCTGCTGGGCATATTTGCTGTCAGGGTAACGCTGCTTGAGGATTTTAAGCTGCTTGAGCGCTTCCTTCGTCGGCTTCTGATCGCGGTTCGGCGTCTTGATCTCGTCAAAGTAAGCAGACGCGATGATGTGGTGCGCCAGAGGGGCGTCCTTGGTTCCAGGATGCATCGTGGTGTAGCGCTGCGCGGCGGCGATCGCTTCGGGCGACTTGCCGGCCTTGTAGTAGGCAAAGGCAGCCAACACGATGGCGCGGCGGGCCTGCGGCGAATACGGGTGTGAACGATCGAGGTCTTCGTATTTCTTGGCGGCCGACTCGAAGCTGCCTTTGCTCATGAGAGCGTCAGCTTCGGCGTACATCTTCTCAGGCGGATCAGTGTTGAGCGCGGCATCCAAATCACTGGCGGAGCCGCCACAGGCACTCAGAGCCGCAGCAACGAATGCCATTGCGGCGAGCCTTGGCCCGAAACGTTTAGCCCAATGTACGGTTTGGCCGATCATTCCTGCCCCAAATTTGGTGCGCGTCCCCCGCGCGTGAGCTTTATGTAGCACACGAGTCGCCCGGTGGGTAAATGGCTAGAGCGCCACGTCCCTCGCTAAGGGCTATCGGTGGATTGTGTTTGATATGGGGCCAGGGCCGAAGCGCCAGCCCTAAACCTTTGATCTGTGGCACAAAAGCCAACTCGCTCAAACTGTGCCTCTGAAACGGCGAAGGACGCCGTTTCGCGGCGTCCTTCGGTTAATTCACATCCAATGTGCGGGCCGGCGGCCGAACCTTGCTGAGAATACTTACTCGGCCGCGACAGCCATTGGCGCTTCTGAGCGTGCTGGCGGCGTGACAGCGCGGACGCTGGGTGCCTGAGCAACGGTCCAAGCGCTTTCATCAGCGAGCAGCGCCTTAAGAACGAGAGAGTTGAGGCGATGACCGCCGCGAACCGAGCGGAAAGCGCCGAGCAACGGATAGCCAGCCAAGGCAAGATCACCAACGGCGTCCAGCATCTTGTGGCGAACGAATTCGAATGGGTCGCGAAGCCCCTCGCTGTTCATGACACGGCCTTCGCCAATGGCGACCGTGTTGGACAAGTCGGCGCCAAGGGCCAATCCGGCCTTCCAGAGGCGCTCAACGTCGGACATGAAGCCGAACGTACGGGCACGGGACAGCTCGTTGCGGAAAACGCCAGGGCTCATTTCGTAGGCCAGGCGCTGACGACCGATGACCGGCGCGTCGAAATCGATTTCAACGTCCAGATGGAAACCAGCGTGCGGGGTGAGTTCGCCCCAGCATTCGCCCTCTTGAACGACCACTGGCTTCAAAACTTTGATGAATTTGCGAGCGGCGCGGAGTTCTTTAAGGCCGACTTCGTCGATCGCCTGAACGAACGCCGCGGAGCTGCCATCCATGATGGGAACTTCTTTGCTATCGATCTCGATCAGGCAGTTGTCGACTGAGAGACCGCGGAGTGCGGCGAGGAGGTGTTCTACTGTGCTGACGGTGTTTCCGTCGTCATCACCGATAACGGTGCAAAGGGTGAGGTTTTTTACGTTTTCGTGGCTGGCGGCGATATCAGAGATCTGACGCCCGCCTTTCATGATGCAGAATCGGATGCCGGTATCGGCTTCTGCTGGATGTAGAGTGATGGAAACTGGTGCACCGCTATGCACCCCTAAACCTTCAAGCTCAATTTGTTGAGCAATCGTGGTCTGTCTGGCGCCGATAAATCGGTTAGACATTATGTGCGGTCCCCTCGATCCTGTCTGGCTGCCCACCATCCCCATGTGGCCAGCTTTCCCCCCGGAATTCTTGGGTCGCCAGATCGAATGATTTCATCAATCATTTGACGACGAGTTCCATGAACAGACGGTAACGCTCATGGTTGATGGGTACAAATCACGCTTGTTTACACAGTGTTACGGTTTGCATCCTAGAGGGCCCAGAGAGGCCTTCTAGATGGGCTAGCTCCGCTCTCTGTTAATGAAAACAGGGAGTTGCGCTTCCCCGGCCGCTGCCGCCCGCTCTCGGACGGAGCCTTGCCGTGGGGTCGAAAATCCCGGACTTGGGCTTGGCTGTAACGTTGGCTGAGTTGGCTGTGCGGTTGCCTGTTGTTGCGGTGATTCGTTTTTGCCACGTCCGGTGAGTCGATCGAGCAGACTTCTGCGGCGCGTGCCAACAGGATTGGGCGCTGGCGCGGGTGATGCGTTGTATCCGCCCTGAGCCTTGGCGGCATATTCGCGCTGACCGATCGGTGGAAAGTCCGTGACGTCCGGCATGCGGCTCATTTCGCGGCTGCGGCGTACATCGACAGGCGGCGCCGGCATGAAGCCTTTCGCGGGCGGCGGGCGACCAAGGTCGGCCTGGCGCCAGCCATTTCCTGGTGATGACGGTGCAAGGTGTGGCGGCGGGCCTTCTTCGATCACGACTCCGTCGCTGCTCATCTCTGGCGGCGGCATCATCGGTGGCTGGGCCTGACGAGGCTGTGGCGGCGGCTGATGCGGGGCTGTCGCATGCTGAGGCGGCGGCTGGTGCGCGAATGCCTCGTCGGCTGCCTCTTCGTCGGTATAGCGCAAGGCCTCGGACAAGCGCCGCTGCATCTCGTCTTCCATGTCCCGCGCCGACGCGTCTTGCGCGACGAACTGCGGTGCCTCGTAGCCGGCCGCCGGATCCATGTCAGGCGGCAACGCGCCGGCAGAGGCGTGATGCGCAGGCAACGCCGGCCTCGCTTGGGCTGGGCGTACAGCCTCCGGCTGCCGGTCTTGGACTTCGATACGGGCCATTCCCGAGGCAACGATGGACACGCGAATGCGATCACCAAGATCTTCGTCAAAGGTTGCGCCGACGATGATGTTGGCTTCGTCGTCCACTTCTTCACGGATACGACTTGCGGCTTCGTCGACTTCAAACAGTGTCAGGCTCGAGCCGCCAGTGATCGACAGCAGCAGGCCCTTTGCGCCGTTCAAGCAGACGTCGTCGAGGAGCGGGTTGGAGATGGCTTCTTCAGCCGCCTCGATGGCTCGTTGCTCGCCGGTGGCTTCTCCGGTGCCCATCATCGCTGTGCCCATGCCGCTTAGCACGGTCTTAACGTCCGCGAAGTCGAGGTTGATGAGGCCGGACTTGATGATCAAATCGACGATGCAGGCGACCCCGGAGTAGAGCACCTGATCTGCGAGAACGAATGCCTCGGAGAATGTCGTTTTCGGATTGGCGATACGAAACAAGTTCTGATTGGGGATCACAATCAGCGTGTCGACATACTTGCGCAGTTCTTCGACGCCGGCTTGCGCAATGCGCATACGGCGCGCGCCTTCGAACTGGAACGGCTTGGTGACAACACCCACCGTGAGGATGCCCTGCTCCTTGGCCGCGCGGGCAACGACTGCTGCCGCCCCCGTACCCGTGCCGCCGCCCATGCCGGCGGCGATGAAGACCATGTGCGAACCTTCGACCTGCTTGCGGATCGTCTCGATCGCTTCTTCTGCCGCGGCCTCGCCAATTTCGGGTCTCGATCCGGCGCCCAAGCCTTCGGTCAGTGTTGTTCCGAGCTGGATCCGGTGTGGCGTGGAGGCGGCCTCCAGGGACTGGGCGTCGGTGTTAGCGACTATGAATTCCACCCCCGTCAGGCCGGCAGCAATCATGTTGTTGATGGCGTTGCAGCCGGCGCCGCCGACGCCGACGACGGTAAGTCTCGGCCGGAATTCAGCGTTGTCTGCTGCGTTCTCTGGCGTGCTCATATCGTCCCCGCAAGCCCGGCGCATAACGGACGCCGGCAAATTTCAAATCAAAAGCCACTCTTCAGCCACTGACTTACGCGGCCGAGATAGCTTTGGGCTGTAACGTCGCGATCCTGGAACGCTCCGCTTTCATTGCTTCTTGCCGCTCCCGCTGCAGCCAGCCCTATGACTGTTGAGAACGCCGGGGTTCCAAAACCCGCAGGCAACCCGGTCAAAGCGACTGGGCGCGCAACGCGAGCCTTGCGGCCCGTAATGGCACTCACGTGTTCCGCCATCCCGACCAGCTCGGAGCCACCGCCCGTTAGAACGATATTCTCTCCGGCATGGGCGGCGAACCCGCCACGCTCGATCCTCTCTCCAACAAGCGCGAGCATCGAATTGACGCGCGGCTTGATGACGTCCGCCAGCTGCGCTTCGGTCGTTTGGCCGGTACTTCCAAGTTCATCGCCAGCCAAGTTGTAGCTAAACAAGCCACGATCGTCCGAATGAGCGCCCACCAGCGTCCCATAAACCGCCTTGATTCGCTCGGCCTCGGCAAGCGTCGTATTCAAAGTCCGGGCGATATCGTAGCTGATGTGGCTCCCGCCCACTGGTACGGCGTCGGTGTAGACGAACTGTCCATCGGCGAATATGGCCAAGGTTGTAGTGCCGCCACCGATGTCGATGACCGTCACGCCGAGCCGGTGTTCTTCCGGCGTTGTCACCGCCAGGGCACTTGCGTATGGGGCCGCGACGAGGCCTGCAACGGACAGGTAGCAGCGCTCGATTACGTGGATCAGATTACGGATGGGCGCGTCGTCGGCCGTAACGGCGTGAATGTCGACCGCCAGTTCATCGGCCGGCATGCCGCGCGGGTCACCAAGTCCCGGGGCGCCGTCGATCCGAAAGCCGATGTGGTTCATGTGGACCAGCGTGCGCGCATTGCGCTCCGCGTGCCGGCGGCCGGCCGTCAGCACCCGCGTGATGTCACGTGCAGCCACCAGGCCGTGCTCGGTGCGGGCCTTGGCCGTAAAGTTGTGGGAGCGCATCCGGCCACAGGCGACCGAAACGTAGATGTCCTCCAGCTCGATGCCTGCCATGCGTTCCGCTTCAGCGATCGCGGCCCTTACCGCCTGTTCGGCGTCGTCCAGGTCAACGATCACACCAGCTTTAACGCCGCCGGAAGCGTTGTGGCCGATGCCGATGACGCGCGCTGTTTCAAAGACATTGCTGGCGCGCACATTCTTGGGCAGAGCCACGATCAGGCACGCAACATGCGTCGTGCCTATGTCCAAGAGGCCGGCAATCCTGCCCCCGCGATTCTGTGACCATTCCTTTTGCAGCATCTCCGCCTCCTATCAGCTCTTGGCCTGAGGCGGCACGCTGGCCGAGATATCCCGCAGGGTGATCTTGTTCACGGCTCGCAGATCGACTGCGTAGCCGCCCTTAGTTGTTAAGCGCTTCACGGCGGGGTCCGAGGTGTACAGCGTTAGCGCTTGTGCTTCTCGCTCGGGGGGCAGAATGAGCACCATGTTGCGCGATAGTTTCAAGTTCCAACGCCGGCCGGCGATGCGCTGCGCTTCCTGCAACTCGCGTCCGACGCGCGGATAGCGCGCCAATATTGCCATAAGATCGGCAGCTTCCTTGGCGGCCCCCTCGCCGGTGAGGCGGAGCAGGCCACCGGCGGCTGTGCCCGGCTTGACGGCAGCTAGAACGCGGCCGGTCTCGTCAATCAGATAGTCGCGCTTGCCGCGGCCCCAGACTGCCCAAGGCTGGCGTTCTGAGACTTTGACGGTGAGCCCTCCGGGATACACGCGCTCGATGTGCGCTTGTTTGATCCACGGCAGGTTTTCGATGCGCTTCGTGGCTGCTTCGATGTCCAGCGAGACAACCGACCGGGCGTTCTCCAAATCCAGCGCTTTGAAGATGTCGGCTGCGGGCGTGAATTTTTGTCCCGTAACGGAAATTTGGTCGAGGCCGAAGCCGGCTGCTGCGGCGGCGGATTCGACCGCCGGCAGGATCGGCGCGGAGGTGGGCGTATGGCGGCCGCCTTCCGTCATGACCGTGTAGATCAGCGCGCCAACAAGTGCGGCGGAGGCGACGCACAGCGTGCGCAGCCTTGGGCGGAAACGGTCGTTGCGGCGTTTGGTTTTTTTTGAGAGCTGCGATGCCTTGGACGCACCTTTTAGGGCCGGGGCGACTGGCGCGCCCTGCCAGAACTGAGAGTTCTGCCCTACCTTTTGCAACTCGCGTCCTCAATCATCCAACGAACGAGCTGTTGAAACGAAACCCCGTCATATTGCGCCAACTCAGGAACAAGCGACGTTCCCGTCATGCCGGGCTGCGTGTTCAGCTCTAGACAAACCACGTCCCCCGTGCCGCCCGCATTGACGGCTGGGTCATCAAATCGGAAGTCCGCTCGTGATACCCCGCGGCACCCCAGGGCGACATGCGCCGCCAACGTGTATTTCCGGACTGATTCGTAAACATCTGGTGAAAGCTTCGCGGGCAGATCATGCCGGGAGCCACCTGGGGCGTACTTTGCGGCGAAGTCGTAAAAGGCCAGATCTTCACGCGGAACAATCTCAATTACGTGCGTGACCACATCCCCGATTACAGCGCACGTCAGCTCCCGTCCGGGCACGTAGCGTTCGATCATCAGTTCATCGTCGGGATGACCGTCGGAGGCGATTTGCTGCGGTGGCTTGTCAGCCTGGGCACCCACGATAATCACGCCAACGCTGGAGCCTTCACTCACAGGCTTGACGACGTAGGGCGGTGGCAGGACGTGCTCTGCAGCCGCCTGCGCGCGCGATACGATCTTGGCTTCGGCGATGGGCACGCCGGCAGTAGCCGACATCACGGCCTTGGCGCGCTCCTTGTGCATAGCCAGCGCCGAGGCCAGGACACCGGAGTGGGTGTAGGGCAGCGCCAGGCATTCCAAGACGCCTTGCATGCCGCCGTCCTCGCCGAACTGTCCGTGCAGAGCGTTGAAACAGGCGTCCGGCTTGAGGGCCGACAGTTTCTCCGCGACGTCACGCTGCACATCCACGCGCGTCACGCGATATCCTTCGCTTTCCAAGGCGACCGCAACGGCCTCGCCCGACCGCAGGCTGATGTCCCGCTCTGCTGACCAGCCGCCCATCAAAACCGCGACGTGCTCAAAAGACCGGTCAGGGATCGTGATCATGGATTTTATCGCCTTGTGAGAGTTGCCACCGCAGGAATTTATGTTCTGCGATTATGCGGCGTTAGGACAGTTTCGGAACAAAGCGGCAAGGCACCCCGTTAGTCAATGACACGGAGTGTATGCGCGGCATGATTTCGCGCGCCTCCTCCATCGAAAACTGGGGAGACGTTATGACTCAAGAAACGAGAATTGATAAAGAAGATGCCCGACAGGCTGATGCGCGAAAGTTGAACTTACGAGTGTTGATGATGTCGACCATTGCGGTGGCCGTAATTCTGGCACTGCTCTATTTCGCCTTCGGGTTCGGGCCTACACCATAGAATTAGTGACTGCGCCTCTTGGGAGGCGCAGTTTTTTTGTTAGCCGCCGACGCGTTGCCACGTGGTGGATTTGCAGAAGATGCCAAGCGAGCATCCAGAAAGCGCTAGAGTGTTCCGGCTTTTGACGGTGATCGTGCCCGAATACGTTTTGCCGTCAGCCCTGTTGTAAAGGCTGCCAGACCATTTGTTGGGGCCGGACTTCTTCGCCGACATGATGACCATCCCGACAACCGACCGGTTCCGCTTGGCTGGGTTGGGATTGTTGCTGTCGGTTTTCTGGCCGTCGGTGATTTTGGCTATTCGCGCGCATAGCCTCGCACCGCATTTGTACATCTTCACCAGGCTGCCATTGTCGGGGTGACGCCATGTTCCGACTGCGTCTTCAGCCCGCTGAGCCACGGCCCCGGAGGCGGACGCAATCATGACAAGACCGGCCGCGAGGCCCGCAAGTATGTTCTTCATGAGTTACTCCCTAGACACTTTGATCTGTGTTCGACCAATTATATTTCCGGCTGGGTCTTTCTTTTGCCCGGCCAGGCACCTACTGTCCGGCAACTTCACGTAAGCGTCAACATCGCCTTCATCGGCTGTTCATGCCGTATGCGGTCTAGCTATTTTTCGCAGCACAGAAGTTGTTTAAATAAAGCTATGGTTTGGACATCAATCACTGGCGCGACGGAACGCGGGCAAGGCGAACGCCAAGGCTTGCTCGCCCGGCTTGTGAAAACGCTCATCAATTTGGTGCCGCCCCGGAAGCATGGCGTCGATAGTTCCGCTTTCATGATGGCGTTCGTCGCGCTGGCCGCGAAGATGGCGAAGGCTGACGGTGTTGCCGTTCCCGCCGAAGCTCAAGCCTTTGAAAAATTCGTGAGCGCTACGTGCTCAGAGACCGAAGCCATGCGGCGGCTATACCGCCTGGCGAGCGAGAACACGGCTGGGTATGAGCTCTACGCCAAGCGCATCGGCTGGATTTTGCGTAACGAGCCGGAGACGCGCCACGCCGTGCTGGAATGCCTTATGTTCGTCGCCTGCGCCGACGGCGTGCTGCATCACAAGGAAGACGAATTCCTGACGGTTGTCGCGGAAGCGTTCCATATTCCGCCGAACGAACTGCGTTCGATGCGCTGCCGCTTCGTGCGTGATTATGAGTGCCCATTCGAGGTTCTGGGCCTGGATGGCTCTGCCACGCTGGCGCAGGTCAAGGCGCGCTACCGCAAGCTTGTCAACGAGAACCATCCCGATAAGCTCATCGCCGCCGGCGCGCCAGCCGCAGCACAGAAAGCCGCAGCAGCGAAGATGGCGCAATTCAACACGGCCTACGAGCAAATCGAAAAAGAGCTGCGCCCGGCATGAGTGATGTTGACTTGATCACCTGCGCCGACTGCTCTCACGTCGCGGCGTTGCATCCATCGCCGAACATCGAGGCGCGGCGCAACGGCATGACACCATCCATGTTGGTGCTGCACTACACTGGGCTGCCGTGCGTTGAGAAATCTATTGATGTGCTCTCGCGGCCCGACTGCAAAGTTTCATGCCATTACGTGGTTGGCGAGGATGGAACGATCACGCAGATGGTGCCGGAAAGCGCGCGAGCGTGGCATGCAGGCGTTTCGTCTTGGCATGGAGAGCAGGATCTGAATTCCGCGTCGATCGGCATAGAAATCCAGAACCCGGGCCACAACGATGGTTATCCCGATTTTCCACCCGCTCAAATGGAAGCGGTGACACGTTTGTGTCAGGACATCATCGCGCGTCATGGCATTGCAGCGGAACGCGTGTTGGGACATTCCGACATCGCGCCTGGCCGCAAGATTGATCCCGGTGAGAAATTCGATTGGGAAGGGCTGTATCGCGCGGGTGTCGGCCACTGGGTGAAACCGATGGATGTCGATCCAGCTGATCGGGGCTATAGCGGGCGGAGCCAAGGACCGGAGATCTTAACGGCTCAGACGCTACTGGCGCGCTACGGCTATGGGATTGAGCCGACGGGGATCTACAGTCCGGCCACCGAGATCGTCGTCGCGGCTTTTCAACGCCACTTCCGTCCCGCTCGCGTCGATGGCCGGCTCGATTTGTCCACGTTCGCGACCCTGCAGCGCCTCGTCCAAACGGTGCCCGCCCCAGCCGTTAGCTAGACGGCATTCCTGTTCTTGACACAGGCAGCAGCACGCCCCTTATCTGCATTCACCAGCCGGCCGGACGGCCGCTGCCGGATACTCGCGTTGTGGCGATCAAGATCCGGTGGAGGAAAGTCCGGGCTCCATGGAGACAAGGTGGCGGCTAACGGCCGCCGGGGGCGACCCCAGGGAAAGTGCCACAGAAAACAAACCGCCGCGGGCGTGTCCCGTTGGTAAGGGTGAAACGGTGCGGTACGAGCGCACCGCGTGGCTGGCAACAGTCATGGCAGGGCAAACCCCACCTGGAGCAAAACCAAATAGGGGCGGCCGGGCGTGCGCTCGCAAGAGCGTGGCGCCAGGTGTGTTTCCAAGCCAGCCGCCCGGGTTGGTTGCTTGAGGCGCGTAGCAATGCGCGTCCCAGATGAATGGCCGTCGCGGAGGGCAACCTCCAGACAGAACCCGGCTTACAGGCCGGCTGGTAATTTGTTTTTTGGCTCACGCGCCAAAGGCGCTCCGCCGGGGCGGCGCTAAGCGCCGGGCCGCATTGCGGCCTGGCCCGATCTAGGATCGGGCGGGTTTTGGGCGAAAACCCATCATCCCCACCACCGTCATCATCACGAAGGTGATGATCCACGACACGTGTGTTCTGGCTAGACGATTTTGTGATCGGCAACGGCGAAATCTGCGGCGGTGTATGGGCTCGGAACGCCGCTGATGTCGCGACTGTGGAGACGTGTCGTGGATGCCCGCCTCACGCGGGCATGACGTTCGGGGAGAGTGGTTGGACTCCCGGATGGCTTTGCGGGGACGTGAGGTACGGCCGGACTGCCGGATGGCTTCGCGGGTAGCAGAGCTGCTGCTGCGGCGGCGTCGAAGCAGCCGGATGGAGTTAGGTTGGCTGATGTTCGCCGGTGAGGAGCCACTGGGGATTGAACCAGCGGTCGGCTGGGCCGTCGTAGGGGAGGCGATTGATGTCCCAGTGCCGGATGTACTTGGCATACACGTCCCAGACAGGCGGGCCGCCGCCGATGAACACGACGCGGCCGGGGAAGCGCGCCAGTGTCGCTTCAGGGTCCATACCGGAGCGCAGGACGACTAGCGTCATCTGAGCCCGCGCGAAATCAGGCACCGCCGCGATCGTTTTCGGCCCGGCCATGAGGATGTGGCCCCGGGTTGCATCAAAAAAGCGGGCGACGTCGGCGGTGAATTCCGGGCGCTGGTCGCCCTCCCAGGGCAGAACCCCGTTCAGGCCAAGCTGGCCGGATAGACCGATGGCGCACATGGAGCGCACGTCTGGCATTGGCTTGGAAACATTCGTCATCGGCCCTCACACCCCGTGATTCGTATCGTTTGGCCATCCTATGGGGCAAAGCCGGGCGTCCGGCAAACCAGTGGCGGTGGATTTTGTGTCCTGGGACGGCCAGCGGCCCGTAATTCGGGGGTTATCCCAGGCTAATCTCTTAATATTCCATTGACGCCCATAAAAAACCATGAGATCCCATAAGAGCCCGACCGCACCGGGCAACGGGGACGTGGCGTGGCGCTGTGGTCTCGAGAGAGGGCCGAGGTCGCTAGCGACCGCCGCGGACCCACCCCGGAGCGGACGAGTTCGCCGGGACGTGATCCAGCTGGGCGCGTTGGTTTTGGAAAAGTTGAGTGCAAGCGTCGGGAGCGATTTTCGCAGCAGGGGATGGACCGGTTTGTCTCGACATACGCCAACAAAATCGACGCCAAGGGCCGGGTCTCCGTCCCAGCTTCATTCCGCGCCGTATTGGAGCGCGACGGATACGCAGGCGGTATCTATTGCTACCCCTCGCTCGATGCTCCGGCACTCGATGCAGGCGGGGAAAGACTTGCAAATAAGATCGATGGGCTTCTCGCGGGCCTGCCGGACTATTCGGATGAGCGGGACGAACTCTCTGTCGCGCTCTACGGCGATGTCCAGGTTCTCAGCATCGATGGGGACGGCCGCATCGTCCTTCCTGAGGGCCTTCGCGCTCACGCCGGTCTTCAAGGCCAAGTCACTTTTGTCGGGCTTGGCGACAAGTTTCAGATCTGGGAGCCAGGACGCTTCGCCGAGCGTCGCGGGGCTGCTCGCAAGAAAGTTCAAGACCACAGAAAATTGTTCGCAGCGGGGAGCGGCCGTCTCAAGGGAGACGGTGATGGGAGTGCACGGGAATGAATGGCCGGCGGCAGACGGGAGAGGGGCCCGATCCTGCCAACACGAGCAGGCCGCACATTCCCGTGCTCGTCCCAGAGGTGCTGGACGCGCTCTTTCCTGAGGGCGAGAGCGAGCCTACTCAACAGACAATCATAGACGGCACGTTTGGCGCGGGTGGATACACCCGCGCCATTCTCGGTCGTTCAGGCGTGCAAGTCGTGGCGATTGACCGCGACCCCACAGCCATAGAGGCAGGCCAGGCGCTCGTCGCGGAATTTTCTCCACGTCTAACACTGCTTTCTGGAAAATTCGGAGACTTAGACGAACTGGCGCAGTCCGCCGGCTTCGCGCACGTGGACAGCGTTGTGCTCGACATCGGCGTTTCATCGATGCAACTCGATCAAGCCGATCGTGGTTTCTCGTTTCAGTCGGACGGACCACTCGACATGCGCATGTCGCGCGATGGGCTTTCGGCTGCCGATGTCGTCAACACCATGGAAGAAGAACCGCTCGCGAATGTCTTGTACGACTTCGGAGAGGAGAGGCGATCGCGTGCTGTCGCACGAGCCATCGTCAAGCGGCGCGAAGAAAAACCATTCGAGCGGACAGCCGATCTGGCAGACATAGTGAGGCGCGTTCTTGGCCGCTCACGCGATGACGCGAAACATCCGGCGACACGCACCTTCCAGGCTTTGCGGATCTACGTGAATGACGAACTGGGCGAATTGCAGCGCGGACTTCGGGCGGCAGAGCGCATCTTGGTTCCGGGCGGGCGGCTCGTAGTCGTCACCTTCCATTCGCTGGAAGATCGCATCGTGAAACGCTTCTTGTCGGAGCGGTCCGGCAAGGTGGATGGCGCGTCCCGGCACATGCCGCAAATGATTCGTAAGGTTTCCGCGGAAAGTTTCCGAATTGTTAACCCTCGGCCGTTAACACCAAAAAAGGGTGAATTGGATGTCAACCCGCGTGCGAGATCGGCGCGGCTGAGAGCGGCCATACGAACAGAAGCGCCTGCTTGGCCGGATCAAGGTTAGCAAACGGTTGTGACCTCCTGATTTACCTTAGTATTTGGTGTAGGAGTATCCCATGCGTTTGGTCACGATGACATCCGTCTTCTTAACCTTGGCGAGCGCGTTTCTGCTTTACGGGCTGAACTACGACACCAGGCAGCTTGAAGCCAAAGTCCAGGCGGAAGAGCGTGACGTCGCGAAAGCCCGCAGCGACATTGCCGTCCTCAAAGCAGAGCGTGCCTACCTGACGCGCCCCGAGCGCATCGAGCCTTTGGCCCGCGCGCAAGGCCTCGCGGCAGCCACGGAAGCGCAGATCGCGCGCGACGTTCCGATTGTTGTTGGTGCCGTGAAGAACTAAACCCGCGGAGCGGCCTTCATGCGTCACAGCTTAAACGGACAGGACACGAAAGCAGCCAGCGACCCGGCCGGATTGCGACTGCGCGCTGTTGCCGTGATGGGAACGATGATGCTGGCGTTCCTGATGGTGAGCGGCCAGCTGGTTCGCCTGGCGGCCATGAATACAGGCGTGAGCATACAGACCAACATCAGCGAGCCTGTGGCGAAGAGTTTTTCGCGGCCCGACATTGTTGACCGCAACGGCCGGTTGCTCGCGACCGACGTCAAGAACCCCTCGCTGTTTGCCGATCCGGGCCTCGTGCTGGACCGCAACGAAGTGATCGAGAAACTGCGTACTGTGATGCCGGACATCGACGGTGCTCAACTGCGCAAAGACCTGTCCAACCCGTCAAACCGCTTTGTTTGGATCAAGCGGCAAATCCCGCCGGCTCTGGCCCAGCGTGTTCACAATCTCGGTTTACCAGGCCTGGCGTTTCAGACCGAGTTAAAGCGCGCGTATCCCTTGAGCACCCTGGGCGGCCATGTGCTTGGCGCCGTCAATGTCGACAATAAGGGCGTGTCAGGCATGGAGCGCTACTTGGACGACAGTGCCTCAGTGGAGGCCGTTCACAGCGCAATGCTTTCGGACAAGGCGCCTGTGCGGCTGTCTATCGACATTGGTGTTCAGCACAGTTTGACCGGTGAGCTCCTCGCCGCGACCGAGCGCTACAAAGCCGAAGCAGCTGCGGGCATCGTGATGGACGTCAACACGGGAGAAGTGTTGGCCTCGGCGTCCTTGCCGGAGCCGGATCCGCGCCTTGGCAGCGCGGCGGACAGTCAAGAGACTGACAAGATTTCTGGCGCGACTTGGGAATTGGGCTCCATCTTCAAGATGGTGACGGTGGCGCAATCGCTTGAAAGCGGTACGGCTGCACTGGACACCATCTACGACATCACGAAGCCCCTGACTGAAGGCCGCTTCACGATCGAAGATTTTCATCCGCTTGGCCGTCCGGCTAGCGTACAGGACATCTTCTTGCATTCGTCCAACGTTGGCGCGGCCATGATGGCCCTACAGTCGAGCAACGCCGATCAGAAAGCATTCCTTTCCAAGCTTGGGCTGATGGAAGGCGGACGCACTGAAGCCGGCCCGATCGCCGCTCCGCAGCTTCCCCATCGTTGGGAGCGTATCGAGCAGATCACGATTTCCTACGGTCATGGCATCGCAGTAGCGCCCTTGAAGTTCGCAAGCGCGGCTGCGGCCATGGTCAACGGAGGCTATCTGATCGAGCCGACCTTCCTTCGCCAGGGCTCAGTGCCGGTGAAACGCACCCGCGTTCTCAGCGCGTCGACCAGTGCAAAGATGCGCCAGCTCATGTGGCTCAACGTGTCCGATCCTGAGGGGACGGGTAAGAATGCGCGGGTTGCAGGCTTCAAGGTGGGCGGCAAGACAGGCACGGCGGAAATGGCGGCTCGTGGCGGCTATAACGACAAGTCCGTCATTACCAGTTTTGTCGCCGCGTTCCCGATGGATAAGCCCAAGTATGTCGTCTTGGTTATGCTGTTCAAGCCGCAGGGCACCAAGGAAACGCACGGCTACATCACCGCCGGCCACAATGCCGCTCCAACGGCGGGACGGGTGATCTCGCGCATTGCACCTGTTTTGCGGGTCGTGCCTGAACCGCGTCAGGCTGCCGCCGCACAATAAATGCCGTGGCATCGCGGGCCGGTTGAGGCTATGCCAGCGTCATGAAGCTTTCAGACTTATCGGTTGCCGGCGCCGACATTCCGGCCGATGCGCTCGCGTTGGACGTCCAGGCCATAACGGCGGACAGCCGGGCCGTTCGGCCAGGCTCACTGTTCGTCGCTTTGGCTGGTGCGAAGTCGGACGGCGCCAAGTTTGCTGCCGATGCAGTTGCAAAGGGTGCGGTTGCTGTTCTGGCCAGCGGTGACGCCGTTTTGCCTGACCTTTCCGTTCCGCTATTGCGATCAGATGAACCGCGGCGCGCACTTGCACTTATGGCCGCCCGGTTCTTTGGCAAGCAGCCCGCAGTCGCCGTCGCGGTCACCGGGACGAGTGGCAAAACGTCTGTCGCGGAATTCACCCGGCAAATTTTCGCAGGTTGCGGACTACAAGCAGCGTCCGTCGGCACGATCGGTGTCGTTCGTCCCGACGGAGGTGTTTACGGTTCTCTGACGACGCCCGATCCGGTAACGCTTCACGAGACGCTGGCGGACCTTGCGGACTCAGGTGTTACGCATCTTGCATTTGAAGCATCCTCGCATGGGTTGGATCAACACCGGCTTGACGGCGTAGAACTGACAGCTGGCGGCTTCACCAACCTGGGCCGTGATCATCTCGACTATCATCCCGATATCGAGAGCTATCTGAACGCCAAGCTTCGCTTGTTCCGGGACTTGCTCAAGCCGGGGCAACGCGCGGTGATCAACGCCGACGACACATACACCATTGCGGTTCAGGACGCCGCAAAGGCGCGTGGCCTCGAGATCATGACCGTTGGCGAACGGGGGGAGGCGTTGCGGCTGGAAAACGTTTCCGTCGAGGGCTTTGCCCAGCGCCTAACCGTTCGTCACGCTGGTGGCACGCAAACTGTGAAGCTGCCGCTTCTCGGCACCTATCAAGCGTCAAACGCCTTGATTGCAGCCGGACTGGCGATTGCGGCTGAGCAAGAGACAGAACAGGTTGTAAGTCAGCTGGCGTCGCTGAAGGGCGTAAAGGGCCGGCTTGATATCGTCGGCGAGGCGCGCGGCGGCATGGCCGTTGTCGATTACGCCCATAAGCCGGAAGCCTTGGCGGCCGTCTTGGACGCATTGCGGCCGTTCGCAACCGGGCGGCTGATTTGCGTCTTCGGTTGCGGTGGCGACCGGGACCGCGGAAAACGCCCGATCATGGGCCAAATCGCTGAAAGCAAAGCAGATATTGTAATTGTGACAGACGACAACCCGCGCACCGAGAATGCCGCCAGCATTCGCGAAGAGATCCTCGCCGCCGCGCCAAACGCACAAGAAATTGGCGATCGTGCAGAAGCGATTTCTTCAGCAGTTCAAATACTTGGCAAGGGTGATGTCGTCGTTGTCGCTGGAAAGGGTCATGAAACGGGCCAGATCGTTGGCGACACGGTTCTACCGTTCTCCGATCACGAAGCGCTAAGCGAGGCGCTGAACCAGGCCCGTTGATGACAGACTGCTTATGGCAATTTGAAGAGCTTGTTGCTGCCGCCGGTGGAGACGCCGACGGAAGGCCATCCTGTGCCATCACGGGCTTTTCGATCGACACGCGCAGCCTGGCGCACGGTGAGGTGTTTGTTGCGCTGAAGGATCAGCGCGACGGACATGACTTCGTTTCGGCCGCGTTTGAACGCGGCGCGGCCGCGGCTCTTGTGTCGAAGACTTATGAGCGGGCGGAAGGCGACGGCGCGTTGATCCGGGTCGACGATCCGTTCCGGGCTCTGGAATACATTGGGCGGGCGGCGCGGAAACGGCTCAGCCCCGAGGCCTTTATCGTCGCAGTCACAGGTAGCGCGGGAAAGACCGGCACGAAGGACATGCTGCGTGCCTGTCTCGGTTCGGTTGCTCCGACGCATGGCGCGGACCGCTCGTTCAACAATCATTGGGGTGTGCCGCTCACGCTGGCCCGCATGCCGCAATCGACGCGCTTTGGCGTGTTTGAAATCGGCATGAACCACGCGGGCGAGATCACGCCTCTGTCCCGGATGGTTCGGCCGCACGCGGCAATCATCACGACCATTGAGGCGGTGCACCTGGAGCAATTTTCGTCCGTTGCGGATATTGCCGAAGCGAAGGCTGAGATCTTTGACGGTATCGTGCCCGGCGGCGTTGCCATCCTAAACCGGGACAACCCGTACTTTCCGCTGCTGGCACGCCGAGCGGCCGGGCATGGATTGCGGATCACGTCGTTCGGCCGCAACCCGGAGTCTGGCGTCTGCTGCAAGGAGGCCGTGCTGGCGCCGGACGGATCTGAGGTGACCGCGCAGCTCGCTGGCGGGCGGGCGCTTACCTACCGGCTGGCGATTCCAGGCGCTCACATCGTGCAGAATTCACTAGCGGTCTTGGCGGCGCTGCAGGCCGCCAAAGTGGACATTGAACAAGCCGTTCCCGCACTTGCCGCATTGAAACCGCCGGCAGGGCGTGGGACGCGCACAGAGCTTTCGAACGGCGATGGATCCGTTCTGCTGATCGACGAAAGTTACAACGCCAACCCGGCATCGATGAAGGCGGCGCTTTCCGTTCTGGCTACGGTGCCGCGCGAACGCTATAGACGGCGAATAGCCGTGCTGGGCGACATGCTGGAACTTGGTAATGAATCGCCGCAGTTGCACGCTGGGTTAAAGGAAGCGGTTGACGCGGCAGGCGCTGATCTGGTCTTTGCCTGTGGACCGCAGATGGCGCATCTGTTCGAAACGCTGCCGCCGAACCGGCGCGCGGCCTGGGCTCAGGAGTCGTCAGGGATCCAATCGGCGTTGCTGGACACTGTTTCAGCGGGGGACGCTGTGATGATAAAGGGATCTAACGGGTCCCGGATGGCTCCGCTTGTCGCGGCCGTGCGGGAAAAGTTCGAGGGGTGCAACGCCAAATAGTCTTTGGTGGGGCCGTGAATATCGGGGATTAGGGCATATGCTCAATTGGCTGGTGGAGTTCTCCGACCAGATCGGTCCGCTGAACGTGTTCCGTTACATCACCTTCCGAACCGGTGGTGCGATTTTTACGGCGCTGGTGTTCGTCTTGATGTTTGGGCCGGGCATCATTGATGCGTTGCGCTTGAAGCAGGGCAAGGGGCAGCCGATCCGCGACGATGGTCCGGCTTCGCACTTGACCAAGGTTGGTACGCCGACAATGGGCGGCCTCATTATTTTGTCGGCCGTCACCGTCGCGTCGTTGCTCTGGGCGGATCTCGACAACGTTTATGTCTGGATCATCCTGGCCGTCATGCTGAGCTACGGTGCGATCGGGTTCTACGACGACTTCCTGAAGGTTTCGAAGCGGACGTCGGCTGGCTTTGCCGGCCGCGTGCGACTTGGTCTGGAAATTCTTGTCGCGGCCGTGGCTGGCTATTTCCTGATGAGTCTCGGCCCCGAAGGCCTGGCAGACGGATTGACGGTTCCGTTTTTCAAGGATCTGGTGATCCCGCTTGGTTTTGGCTTCATCTTTATGGCGGCGTTCGTGATCGTGGGCGCCGGGAACGCCGTGAACCTGACGGACGGGCTCGACGGTCTGGCTATTGTTCCTGTGATGATCGCGGCGGCGACGTTCGGGCTGATCGCGTACTTGATCGGTAACGTGAAGTTCGCTGGCTATTTGCAGATTCATTACGTTGCCGGCACGGGCGAACTGGCAGTTATCTGCGGCGCCTTGATTGGCGCCGGTCTTGGGTTCTTGTGGTTCAACGCGCCGCCCGCGATGATCTTTATGGGCGATACTGGGTCGCTAGCTCTAGGCGGCGCACTCGGCGCGATCGCTGTGGCGACGAAACATGAGATTGTGCTTGCGATTGTCGGCGGTCTGTTTGTGCTGGAGACGGCGTCCGTCATCATCCAGGTCGCTTCCTATAAAATGACCGGCAAGCGCGTGTTTCGGATGGCGCCGCTGCACCATCACTATGAGCAGAAGGGCTGGAAGGAGAGCACCGTGGTCGTGCGCTTCTGGATCATTTCCGTCGTTCTTGCCCTGATAGGCTTGGCATCACTGAAACTCCGGTAGTGCAGCTCTTGCAGGGCCTATCTGACACCGGGTGTGCGTTGGGTTAGATTCGCCTGATGATTCGAATTCAAACATTCGCGGGCAAGACCGTCGCGGTTTTCGGCCTCGGCGGTTCCGGGCTGGTGGCGGCCCGCGCGCTGATTGCTGGGGGCGCGAACGTCGTCGCATGTGATGACGGTCCGGCCGGGCGAGCTTCGGCTGAAGCAGCGGGCATCGCCTTTGAGGATTTGCGCGAGGCTGACTGGTCCCGTTTTTCCGCGCTCGTGTTAGCGCCGGGTGTACCACTGACCCATCCCGAACCGCATTGGAGCGTTGTTGCGGCAAAGGCCGCCGGCGTCGAGATTATCGGCGACGTTGAGCTGTTCTGCCGCGAACGGGCGGCGTTGGTTCCTGGCATGGGGCTTGGCTGTCCGTTTATCGCGATAACCGGTACGAACGGGAAATCGACGACAACGGCGCTGATCGCCCACATTCTCAAGACCGGCGGGTTCGACGTTCAAATGGGCGGCAACATCGGTACGCCAATCTTGGATCTTGAGCCGCCGGAGGTTCGCGAGACGATTGGCGAGCGGCGGTTTCACGTTATCGAGGTCTCTACGTTCCAGATCGACTTGGCGCCGAGTCTCAAGCCGACGTTTGGCGTCCTGTTGAACCTGGCACCGGATCACATTGACCGCCATGGTACGTTCCAAAACTACGCGGCGTTGAAGGAGCGGCTGGTGGCCTCCTCTAACTTCGCCGTCATCGGCGTGGATGATGAGCACTGCCGGCAAATCTATGGACGCGAAGCGATCCGGCGGTCGTCTGATCCGAATGATCAGATCCCCAGTGGCATTTCCGGCGAGAAGCAGGTTGACCCAGGGATCGGCGTCAAAGGTACGCTTGTTGGGACGACGCGAAATGGCACCTTCCGCGCGCTCGTTGATTTGAAGGGCGTGGGTTCGCTGCGCGGCGCACATAATGCGCAGAACGTCGCCGCGGCGCTGGCGGCCACGCTGCCGATGCTGAGCATGCGTGTATTCTCCGAAGATCCGCGCAATGCAAACGCGACGCTGGGTGCGCTTTTACAGAAGGCCATCACCACGTTTCCCGGTCTGCCGCACCGCATGGAAGAAATCGGCCGTGCCGGCCGTGTCGTCTTCATCAATGACAGCAAGGCGACGAATGCAGACTCCGCCGAGAAGGCGTTGGGCGCTTTCGAAAAGGACATCTATTGGATAGTCGGCGGCAAACCGAAAGAGGGTGGGATCGCTTCGCTGGAGCCGTATTTCCCGCGCGTCGCCAAGGCCTATCTTATCGGTGAGTCCGCTGAGGCGTTTGCCGCCACATTGGACGGCAAGGTTGAGATTGTCCGCAGTGGGACGCTACAGGATGCCGTCGCGGCGGCGGCTCAAGACGCGGGACAATGTGATGGCGAAGAGCCAGCTGTTCTTTTGTCGCCCGCGTGCGCGTCGTTCGATCAGTTCAAGAACTTCGAGGTGCGCGGCAACGCGTTTCGAAGTCTTGTGGCAGCGCTCCCCGGGGTCGTGCTGAAGGGGACGCCGGCATGAGGATATCGCGCGCCGACCGCAGCCGGATAACGGAATGGTGGTTCACTGTTGACCACGTTCTTCTGGCGGCGGTTCTCGCGATCGTCGGCGCTGGTATCATTCTCTCTCTCGCCGCAAGCCCGGCGGTTGCCGTGAAGAAGGGCTATCACGCTTACTACTTCGTCGAACGGCACACGCTGTTCGCGGCGGCTGGCGTTTTCGTGATGCTCGCTGTGTCGTTGTTGTCGCCTGTCGGCGTGCGGCGCCTCGCGCTAGCGGTGCTGGCCGCCTCTTTGGCAATGATGGTTGCCGTCTACTTTTATGGCTTTGAGAACAACGGCGCGCGCCGTTGGCTAATGCTCGCGGGATTTTCCTTTCAGCCTTCGGAATTGGCGAAGCCTGGTTTTGCTGTGATTACCGCTTGGCTGTTCGCCGAGGCGCGCTCGAGGCCTGATATGCCAGGCTTCGCGTTGGCCGTGATGTTGCTGGCCAGCCTCTGCACGCTGCTGCTCCTGCAGCCTGACGTAGGGCAGACGCTGCTATTGATTGCTGTTTGGTCGTTTCTCTATTTTGCGTCCGGCCGGCCAATGCGCGGCATGGTCGTGCTTGGATTGCTCGGTTCGGCCGGGGCTGTTGCCTCGTATTTCATGTTCCCGCATGTGCAGTCCCGCGTCGACCGCTGGATCTTCAGTCCCGTCACCGGGGATCGCAGCCAAATGGACCGGGCGATCCAAAGCTTCATCGAAGGTGGCTTCTTGGGACGGGGGCCTGGCGAAGGCACGATCAAATCTGTTCTGCCGGATGCCCATACCGATTTCATTTTTGCCGTCGTTGCCGAGGAATATGGCGTTGCGGCGTGCCTCGGGCTGTTAGTGCTGTTTGCTTTCGTGGTGCTGCGTTCGCTGGCGCAGGCTGCACGCGAGCCGGAAGCGGCGACACGGCTCGGCATCATCGGCCTCAGCTTGACGTTTGGGCTTCAGGCGCTCATCCACATGGGCGTCAACGTAGGGCTTCTGCCTGCCAAGGGCATGACGCTTCCGTTCATCTCAGCCGGCGGCTCCTCCGCCCTGGGCGCGTTCGTGACGGTCGGCATGCTCCTGGCCTTGACCCGGCGGCGGACGGACCACCAGCGGCTGAAGAAGCCAGCCCTGGTTTCGACAACAGTCTAACAATCCATGAGTACCTCAGCCATGACCGACCAGAGTTCTCGTTCCGATGCCTGCGTGATGCTTGCCGCGGGCGGCACCGGCGGGCATTTGTTTCCGGCCTTGGCGCTGTCGGAAGAGCTGCACCGGCGCGGGTTTGTCGTGGACCTGATCACCGACCGGCGTGGCGATCGTTATGGCGCTGACTTCCCGGCGCGCACCGTTCACCGGGTGGCATCCGCGACGCTTGCCGCGCGCACACCATTCGCCGCCGCAAAGACGGCGTGGATGCTGGCCTACGGTCTGTACGAGGCGCTGCAGGTGATGCGTAGCGTCAAGCCGGCGGCGGTGATCGGCTTTGGCGGGTATCCGACGTTTCCACCGCTGATGGCGGCGAAACTGAGCGGTATTCCCACCGCACTGCACGAGCAGAATGCAGTTCTGGGCCGGGCAAACAAGATGCTGGCCAAGCGCGTTGACCTGATCGCCACCTCGTTTGAGGGGATCGCAAACATCAGCAGCGAAATGGAGCCCAAGGTGAGGCTCACGGGCAATCCGGTGCGGGATGTCGTTATCGCCGCGGCCAGCCAGCCTTACCAGTGGCCCCAGCTTGAGGCGCGGTTTGAGCTTCTAGTATTCGGTGGCAGCCAGGGGGCGCGGTTCTTCGCTGAGGCTGTTCCGCCAGCGATTGCCGGTTTAGACGAGGGGCTGCGATCCAGGCTGCATGTCACGCAACAGGCGCGCGAGGAAGACCTGGAGCGTGTTAACGAAGCTTACGCCACGGCCGGGATAGACGCCACGATCGCGACGTTTTTCAAAGACTTACCGCAACGCATGGCCAATTCTCACCTGGTTATCAGCCGTTCCGGCGCCTCGACGGTGGCGGAATTGGCGGTGATCGGCCGGCCCGCTATTATGGTGCCGTTACCCCATGCGCTTGACAACGACCAGCTGCAGAATGCAACACGGCTTGCTGAGGCAGGCGGGGGTTGGGCCATCGCACAGCATGCGCTGACGAGGGAACGCCTGAGCGCCGAAATTTCCCGGCTGGCGGGCGATCCGAACGCCTTGGTTGCGGCCGCTGCGGCAGCCCGTACTCTAGGCCGGGCAGACGCAGTCAAACGGCTGGCCCAATGTGTGGAAGAGCTGGTGGCGCGCCCCAGTTAGGGCTTACGAGCGATGTCTACTAGGATACGTCGCGGGAAGCTGAGAGACAGGACTTGAACCATGCAGATGCCGCTTGATATCGGCACGTTCCACATCATCGGCATCGGCGGCATTGGCATGAGCGCTATTGCCGAGATCTTGCTAGCCAAAGGCTATACGGTTCAAGGCAGCGACCTGAAAGAAAATGCCAACGTTAAACGGCTCAAGAGCAAGGGCGTTACCGTCTTCCAAGGCGCGAGCGCCACGCATCTCGCCAATGCCGATTTCGTGGTCATCTCGACTGCCGTGAAAGACGGCAACATCGAACTTGAGGCAGCTCGCGAAAAGGGCCTTCCAGTGATCCGCCGCGCCGAGATGCTGGCCGAACTCATGCGGCTGTATTCTTCCATCTCTGTGACGGGCACACACGGAAAGACGACAACGACATCGATGATCGCACATGTGTTCGAGCATGCGCTGCTTGACCCGACGGTTATCACCGGCGGTATCATCAATGCCTGGGGATCAAACGCGCGGCTGGGCAAGGGCCGCTGGATGATCGTCGAGGCCGACGAGAGTGATGGGACGTTCGTAAAACTTCCCACCGAAATCGGCGTCGTCACCAACATCGATCCTGAGCATCTGGACTACTTTGGCACGGTGCAGGCGATGCACCGCGACTATGAGGCGTTCTATAAGAACATCCCGTTCTACGGTCTGGCCGTCACCTGCATTGATCATCCTGTGGTCGCAGACATGATCGAGCGGATCGGACTTCTTCGCGATGGCAAGCGGCTGCTAACATACGGCTCTTCGGCGAAATCGGATTTGCGTCTCACGCGTGTAGAGACCGATGGCAACACAATTTCGTTTGACGCGCAGCTGACGGCGAACGTTAAAGGCGGGCCGCGCGTTCTGAAGGACTGGTCGGTTCCTATGCCCGGTCATCACAACGCGCTGAACGCGCTTGCGGCGATTGCCGTCGCGACCGAGGCTGGCATCCCAGACGATGTAATCCAGCAAGGATTGAAACAGTTCTCGGGTATCAAGCGGCGCTTCCAACAGACGGGGGCGTGGAACGGCGTGACCATTTACGACGACTACGCGCATCATCCCGCCGAGATCACCGCTGTGCTGTCTGCTGCGAAGGCAGGAACAAAAGGCCGGGTTTTCGCGATCGTGGAGCCTCACCGTTACACGCGCGTGCGGGACCTGTTCGCTGACTTTTCCCAGTGTTTCAAGGATGCTGACAACGTGGTCGTAACGCCGCTGTACTCGGCTGGCGAGAGCCCGATTGAAGGCATTTCGCCCGACACGCTCGCGCAAGGCATCCGCAAGACAGGGCACGCTTCAGTCGCCGTTGTTACCGACGCGGTTGATGTGGGGCCTCTGATCCAGGAGCAGGCACGGGCTGGTGACATCGTCATCTATCTCGGCGCCGGCAACTCGACCGAGTGGGCCTATGCTTTGCCTGATTGGTTGAATGCGAGCGAGCCGCGGCGCGCAGGAGCGGCACAGTGAGTTTTCCAGACATCATAACGGAAATCCGCGAGGCTTTGCCGGATCTTCGCGGACGGCTAACGCCGAACGCGAAAATGGCCGACATCACGTGGTTTCGCGTCGGCGGGCCGGCGCAGGTGTTGTTCTCGCCGGCCGATGAGGCGGACTTGGTTTATTTCCTTCGCGGCATTGATCCGAACATGCCTGTTTTCACCGTTGGCCTGGGCTCGAATTTGCTGGTGCGCGATGGCGGCGTGCCAGGCGTGGTGATCCGGCTCGGCCGGGGCTTCGGCCAAGTGATGGCGCTTGACGGACATCGCGTGCAAGCTGGCACAGCAGTGCCCGACGTGAAGGTCGCACGGGCGGCTGCCGAAGCAGGCGTTTCCGGCTTGGCGTTCTATCGCGGCATTCCAGGTTCCATCGGCGGCGCGTTGCGCATGAATGCCGGAGCACACGGCAGCGAAACGAAAGACGTTTTGCAGGAAGCGCGCGCTGTTGACCGCCAAGGCAACATTCATGTGCTGTCGCTGGACGACATGGGTTTCACCTACCGGCACAGCGGCATCCCGCGCGATTGGATTTTCACGCAAGCAACATTCCAAGGCGAATCCGGGGATCCGCAAGAGATCCTCAAGGCCATGGACGAGGTGGCCGACTATCGCGAGCAGAACCAGCCTATCAAAGAGCGCACCGGTGGTTCGACCTTCAAAAATCCGGATGGCAACAGCGCCTGGAAGCTGGTTGATGCGGCCGGCTGCAGGGGCTTGCGCGTCGGCGGTGCGAAGGTTTCCGAAAAACATTGCAATTTCCTGATCAACGATCAGAACGCCACGGGCGAAAATGTCGAACAACTCGGCGAAACTGTTCGCGCGCGCGTCAAGGCATCGTCGGGCGTCACGCTCAACTGGGAAATCATACGTCTCGGCGTTCCGTTAGAGGGTCACCAATCCGGCGAAGCGCTCGCTCTGCCTGGTGACGCAGCGGCGTAAGGGTGCTTCCGGCATAGAACCATGACGGGCAAGTGGGATTTCTGGATCGATCGAGGCGGCACGTTCACTGACGTTGTCGCGTGTGATCCAGATGGCCGCGTCCATGCGCGGAAAGTGCTATCGGAAAATCCCGATGTCTATGAGGACGCGGCCCTTGAAGGCATCCGCCAAATGCTTGGGCTATCGTCGCGTGACGCGATCCCGTCCGATCGCATCGGCTCAATCAAGATGGGCACAACGGTTGCGACCAACGCTCTTCTTGAGCGCAAGGGCGAGCCAACGCTCCTTGTCATAACGCGCGGGTTCAAGGATCAGCTTGAGATCGGAACGCAGGCCCGGCCCGACATCTTCGCCAAGCGCATCGAAAAGCCTGACATGCTTTATGAGCGCGTGATCGAAGCGGATGAACGCGTGCGCGCCGATGGCACAGTAGAACAAGTACTCGATCTCGATGCCCTGTCGCGCGACTTACGCGCCGCCCGAGAGGCAGGCCTGACTAGCGCGGCCATTGTTTTCATGCACGGCTACGCCTTTCCCGAACACGAGCGTTTGGCTGCGAGGGCTGCGCGCGACGCGGGGTTTACCCAGGTCTCCGTTAGTCACGAGGTTTCGGCGCTGATCAAGCTGGTCAGCCGTGGCGACACGACCGTGGCGGATGCCTATCTGTCACCTGTCTTGCGGCGCTACGTCGATCGTGTCGCGACTGCGTTGTCGGCGGATGATGACCGTGGGCCACGGCTGCAGTTCATGGCGTCGTCAGGCGGACTAAAGTCGGCGGAGTTTTTTCATGGGCGCGATGCCGTTCTCTCAGGACCCGCCGGCGGTATCGTCGGCATGGCGGAAACGGCGAAGCGAGCCGGGTTTGATCGTGTCATCGGCTTCGACATGGGCGGCACGTCGACGTTTCGCATTTCGCAGGCGACTATGAGCGAACGCTGGAGACTCAGATTGCTGGCGTGCGCCTGACCGTGCCGATGTTATCTATCCGAACTGTGGCCGCGGGTGGTGGTTCAGTGTTGAGTTTCGACGGTTCGCGTATGCGCGTGGGGCCGGATAGCGCGGGGGCAAACCCCGGGCCGATGTGCTACCGGCGAGGCGGACCGCTAACTGTGACGGACGCCAACATTATGCTCGGCAAACTGGCGCCGGGGTATTTTCCCGCCATCTTCGGTCCCCATGCCGATCAGCCGCTCGACCGGGATCAGGTTGTCTCTGCCTTCGAAAATCTCGCGGGCGAGATCGGCGACGGCCGAACCGCTGAGCAAGTGGCGGATGGTTGCATTCGTATCGCAGTTGAGAATATGGCCAATGCGATCAAGAAGATCTCCGTTGAACGCGGCTACGACGTCACGCGCTATGCGCTGCAGTGCTTTGGTTCGGCGGGAGGGCAGCACGCTTGCTTGATTGCTGATACGCTTGGCATCGAAACGGTGCTTGTTCACCCCCTGTCAGGGCTTTTATCGGCTTACGGTATCGGTTTGGCGCCGGTGCGAGCCAGCCGCGAGCAATCCCTTGAGGTGGATCTAGACGCCGCTGGCTTGCAGCAAATCGAAAGCCTAGCCTGGTCTCTTGGTAACGAGGTGACCGAGGAGCTGCTCGACCAGGACGTTGACCATGACAGCATCGCACTGACCACGCGCGTGCACTTACGGTATGCGGGCAGCGATACGGCTCTGCCTGTCATGCATTCCGAGCCGGACTTTATGCGCCGCGACTTTGAAGCCGCTCACAAGCAAAGGTTCGGCTTCATTTCGCCGGAGAAGGACATCGTCGCGGCGACGCTGGACGTCGAAGCTATTGGCGGTGGCGAGGACGGCGAGAGCGCGGCTTATACGCCTTCGGCTAGCAAACTTTCCGGAGACAGCGCGACTGCGGTTCGGTTCTTCTCCCAAGGCGATTGGCACGATGCCCAGGCAGTGCAGCGGGAGCCATTGCGTACTGGAGCGCGCATTCCCGGGCCGGCGCTGATCATTGAGCCGCATCAAACAATCGTCGTTGAGCCAGGGTGGGAAGGCAGCATCACCGATCGCAACGACCTGGTGCTCAAGCGAACGGCGGCCAAGACAAAAGAGCATGCTGGACAGAAAGCCGATCCCATTCTTTTGGAGGTCTTCAACAATTTGTTTATGGCGGCGGCCGAACAGATGGGCGAAGCGCTACGGCTGACGGCACAATCGGTGAATATCAAGGAACGGCTCGATTTCTCGTGCGCCGTTTTTGATGCCAAAGGCGCGCTTGTCGCCAATGCTCCACACGTGCCGGTGCACTTAGGGTCCATGGACAGTTCCGTTGAGTCGATCCTGCGCGCGCGTGGCGGGAGCATGAAGCGCGGCGACGTCTACATGCTCAACGCGCCGTACAATGGCGGTACGCATTTGCCGGACATAACTGTGGTGACGCCGGTCTTCGCTGCCGATCGCGATGAGGTCATCTTCTTCACCGCCAGCCGCGGCCATCATGCCGACATCGGCGGCATTGCTCCGGGTTCCATGAGCCCGCAAGCGCGCACGATTGAGGAAGAAGGCGTTCTGATTGACAACTTCCAGCTCGTCGAAGGCGGCCGCTTCCGGGAAGCAGAAACACTGGCGTTGCTGAGGGACGCGACCTACCCGGCGCGCAATCCACAGCAGAACATCGCCGACTTAAAGGCACAGGTTGCCGCGAATGAGCGTGGCGCGCGCGAGCTGCTTTCCATGGTCGAACAGTTTGGGCTTGACGCCGTCCGAGCATACATGGGCTACGTTCAAGACAACGCCGAAGAGAGCGTGCGCCGTCTCATCGCGAAGCTGCCAGGCGGGCGCTTTAAAGTTAAGACCGACGATGGGTGGAGCGTCCAAGTCTCGATCTCCACAGATCCGGAGACGCGTTCGGCGACGATCGATTTCACCGGCACCAGTCCTCAGCAAGAGACAAACTTCAATGCGCCGGAGCCGGTGACGCGAGCGGCGGTGCTGTACGTTTTCCGGGTGATGGTGGAAGAGGCGATCCCGCTGAATGCAGGCTGCCTGCGGCCGCTGAACATCATCATACCCGACGGATCGTTGCTGAAACCGGAGTATCCGGCGGCGGTTGTGGCAGGCAACGTTGAAGTCAGCCAGGTCGTCACCAACGCGTTGTTCGCTGCTCTTGGCGCCCTTGGCTCATCTCAAGGGACGATGAACAATCTGACGTTCGGCAATGATCACGTTCAGTATTACGAGACAGTCTGTTCGGGCTCGCCTGCAGGCCCAGGGTTCGATGGCGAGGCCGCGGTTCACGTGCACATGACCAATACACGGCTGACAGATCCCGAGGTTCTGGAACTTCGCTATCCGGTCGTGTTGGACGCGTTCTCGATCCGGCGCGGCTCGGGCGGAAAAGGCAAATGGGACAGCGGCGACGGCACGCGCCGGACGATACGCTTTCTGGAGGCGATGGACTGCGCGATCCTCTCCGGCTTTCGGCGTGTCGCGCCGTTTGGCTCGGATGGTGGCGAGCCCGGAGAGCCGGGCAGCAACGTTGTCGTTCGCGCAAATGGCCAGGAAGAAAAATTACCCGGCAATGCGCAGTTTACGGTCGATCCGGGTGACCGCTTCGTGATGACGACGCCAACGGGTGGCGGTTTCGGCAAGCGAGACTGAGCGGCCGGACACGCCGGGTTGCAATCTGCGTTCCGGCATGACTGAATAGTGGCATGTGTTGGGACCACAGATTGGCTCATGCTGAGAGTTAAGACCCTCATAGCCCTGGTTGGCGCCTTGTCCGCCGCTTTCGCGATGAGCGCGCCGCTTGTGTGGGCGGCGGAAGTGTCGATCCGCGAAATCACGGCCGCGTTGTTCAAAGCGACGCGGTCCGATCCACTCGACTATTCCGGCAAAGATCTCAGCTATCTGGACTTCTCCGGCATCGACTTCAAAGCGGCGCGGATGAAGGACGCCAACCTGTTCGGCGCGGACTTCACCGGGGCGAACCTGAAAGACACGAATCTCTCCGGTGCCTTGCTCGACCGGACCACCATCATCCGGGCTGATTTTTCTGGCGCGAATCTGTCTGGGGCGACCATGCTGGTTCCAGCAGCGTTTATCAATCTCAGCCAAGCGCGCAACGATGCGCCGCGTTTCACCGCAGCCAATCTTCAGCGCTTTCGTGTGAACGGCGAATACTGGCGCGTTGATTTTCGTGGAGCCGATCTCACCGAGGCAGATTTCAGCCCGCACTCCAAGCGTTTCGGCGATACGACAATTTCGGTTTCCCGTCGCACAGCCTTCCGGTCTTGCGACTTTTCCGGGGCCAAGATGGTGCGGGCTCATCTGGCCAGGGTCTTGATGCATTTCTCTGTGCTGGCCGGCGCTGATCTGACCGATGCAGATTTAACAGACGCCGACCTTTCCAAAGCCAACCTTTCGGGCGCGAACTTAACACGCACGAATGTCACCGGCGCTGACTTCGACGGCGCTGACTTGCGCGGCGTTCGCGGGCTGGACACGGCTATAGGCCTCGATCAGGCCGTGAACTTGGATAGAGCCTATCGCGAGTAAGCGCGCTAACCGCTGTCCTGCCCGGCGAGAAACTCCAGAACGGCTTGCTTGTAAGCGCGATCTCCGACCGCCTTCATGTGGTCGCGGCCTGGAATTTCGAAGGCCTTGGCGCCTGGGATGAGTTCGGCAAGTCCGGCTGCCGTTCCACCGATAACATCATGTTCGCCAACCGCAACAAGAACCGGGCAGCTGATCTGGCCGACCAGCTCTGCCGTGATCGGTTCGCGCGATGAACGGATGCAGGCTGCGAGTGCCTTGAGGTCAGACTTGGTTTGTTCGGCGAAGGCCCGGAATGTTCGTGCGGTGGGGTTTTTCACGTCGTCAATGGTCGGCGCTTCCAAGGCATGAGCGATCGGTCCGGTCCCAGCCATACCGCGCACCATGTTCAGCCCCAGCCCGCCAAAGATCGCTGAACGCACGCGGCCGGGGTGGCGCAGCGTCAAAAACGCGGTGATGCGCGCGCCCATGGAATATCCCATGACGTGCGCCTGCTGCAGGTTCAGGTGATCGAGCAGGCGCGCGGCGTCTTCGGCCATAAGCGGCGCGCCATAGGCCTCCAGGTCATACAATTTTTCGCTTTCACCGTGTCCCCGATTATCGAACGAAATCACGCGATAGCCAGCGTCCGCCAAGTCGCGCATCCAGCCCGTGGCGACCCAGTTCGTGGCGGTATTGGATGCAAAGCCATGGATCAGCATGACAGCGGCAGAAGCAGACTGCGGGCCTTCGTCGCGGTAGGCGATCTGCACGCCATCGGAATTGAATGTGTCCATGCTCACCCGCTCGTTTTCGACAATTCCATGGTCCGTGGCCTATCATTTCGGGCTGGTTAGGGCTATAGCTGAGCTATCTAATTTTTGAGAACTGGACAGGGCTTATCGCATGGCTGCCACGACCATTCCTCACCTTGCCAATGACGTTGGTGCTGAGAAGATTTTCGTCGGCGTGAAAGAGTTCCAGTGCATGGGCGCACGTGCGCCGTTTGATCATCCTCATGTTTATTTGGACATGGGCGAGGACAGCCAGATCATCTGTCCTTACTGCTCAACGTTGTTCGTGCACGATCCGCGCCTTGCGGCAGACGAAAGCGACCCAACGGACTGCTTCGTCAATGCGCCAGCAGAACCCGCCACCTAACGCCGCGAGCCTTTGATGCCGCAGGCCCCTACAGCGGGCGGGACTGTCCTCATTGCCGGCGGTGGCATCGGTGGCCTTGCCTTGGCGTTGGCACTTGCCCGCAAGGGTTTTGCCTCTCATATCTTAGAGCGCCGCAGCGCTTATTCCGAAGAAGGCGCTGGCATACAGATCGGGCCGAATGGCACGCGCATTTTGCATGATCTGGGGGTTGCTGAGCCACTGCGCCCTTATGCTGGGAAACCCGACGTCCTTCACGTTCGTGATGCGGTGAGCGGCCGGGAACTTGCGCAACTGCCTCTTAACAAGACCATGCCAGAGCGGTTGGGCTCGCCCTATTGGGTCGTTCACCGGGAAGATCTTCATGCGGCGCTGCTGACCCAGGCGCGGGCGCAACCGCTTATCACGATCACCATGGGCGCCGCCGTTCGCCGCGTCTCGTCGAGCGGACAGCAGGCGACCGTCGAGACCGACACGGGTGATGTATTCTCCTGTGACCTAGCCGTTGGCGCAGACGGGGCGCGTTCGTCGGTGCGCCAAGTCGTGGCTGGGCCCTCGGTCTATGTTCCCTACGGCAAATCGGCATACCGGTGCGTGGTACCCGCCAAGTACTCCGGCGCGCGTTTTCCTGATGGCGATACCCGGATCTGGCTGACGAAAGACGCGCACTTCGTTCAGTACGCGGTGCGGGACCGCTCGGAGATGGCGGTTGTTGCGATCTTGGACGACGCGGCCTTTGAGGGCACAGGCTGGAGCCACGAGGGCGATCCTGATCCTGTTTTCAGGCGCATGACGCTGGCACCGGAACTGAGAGACCTTGTCCGCCGTCAGCGCTGGCGGCGTTGGGCGTTGTCGTCGCTGGAAATGCTGCCCCCGATGGCTTCTGGGCGCATCGCGCTTCTCGGCGATGCCGCGCATCCAATTTTGCCGTTCCTCGCGCAAGGTGGGGTTATGGCCTTGGAAGATGCTGTGACACTTGCTGACTGCCTGTCTGCATCGCGCCATGACGTGCCCGGCGCCTTGGAGCGCTATTGCGAACTGCGGGAACCGCGCGTTCAAAAGGTTGCTGAAGCGTCCCGGATGAATGGCGAGGTTTATCACCTGTCGGGCTTTGTCGCGACCGCGCGTAATCTGGTCATGCGCTGGATGCCGAGCGACAAGCTTATAAAGGCTTACGACTGGCTCTATGGCTGGAAGCTGGGCCAGCCGCCGCACCCATGAAAAAGGCCGCGCTAGCTTGAGCTAGCGCGGCTTCAGGGAGCGGCCCGAGGGGAGGATTACTGGCCGCAGGGGACTTCGATGGTGGTTCCAACGGTGGCGACAAACTTGCGGCAGGTTGGCTTCGCTTCAGCAATTTCAACCTTCGTGTCTTCTGCCTTGGTCGTTGAGACCTTCGTCAGCGTCTTGCTGACGCTCTGAACTGGTGCCGGCTTAGCTTCAGCAACCTTCTCAGCTTTCTTCTCAGCTGCCTTGGCCTTGGCGACTGCCTTCGCCTTGGCTGCACGGCGAGCTGCTGCGATGCGGCGAGCCTTGGCGGCGCGGCGGGCAGCTGCTGCGCGGCGAGCACGAGCTTTGCGCTTTGCGCTGTAGCTGTATGACGGCGTGGACTGGTAGGAGCTGTATCCGGAGCCTTTGGCGCAACCGCCAGCTTGAGCGGCGGGAGCGAGAGCGAGGGCAGCGAGGATAGAAGCGGCGGCGGCGGTGATGATTGACTTGGTGAACATGACAGTGGCCTTTCCCTGGTTTTAAAAGTTTGAGGCGGTGTGTGGCGCCCCGTTGAGAAAGACATTGCCAGGGTGGCGCCCGTTTCACTGTTTCGGGCGGTACATGGGCCAACTTTTTTGGAAAAAATTTACGCGGAGCGGCCCGAGAAGGCCTGCTGGAGCACCCGGGCATAGTTGCCGATAGCCAACTTTTGCACCCAGACCTCGGAAATTCCCCTTTTACGCCAGAGACTTACGACGCGCTGAAGATCGGCATAGCTCTTGATAGCGGGATTTGCCAAGGCATTGAGGTCGGTACCGAAAGCGACGTTGTCTTCGCCAATCCAGCCTGCCAGCTCGAGCATTTTTTCGGCGTAGGCCTCTACGGAGTTACCGACATCCGCGCTCAAAGCCCAGAGACCAACGACGCCACCTTGGCTAGCTAACGCCTTTGCTGCCTCCATAGGGAGCCGGCGGGCTTGCCAGATCGAGCCTTTTCCGGGCGCCTTGGCGCCGGCGACTGAGCTGTGCGACCACACCATAGGGGCGGTTGAGATGCTGAGGGCCTGCATGACGGCTTCCTGGCTGCAGTGAGCCAGATCGACCAGGATACCAAGGCGGTTGCATTCGAGGATTACGTCCCGCCCAAATGGTGTGAGGCCATCGTAGCGCGGCGGACGCGTTTGAAAATCGCCGATGGGGTTGTCGATATAGTGCACGAGCTGGATGTGGCGAATACCTTGCTCGTAGGCGTAGGTCAGTGGTGCCAGATCTCCGTCCACCATCGTGGCACCCTCGACGGACAGAACGACATGCGGCTCGCCTTTCACGGCGCGGTCGACATCATCTGCCGTGCGAACGATTTTCAGGTCTTGCTGGTCCAGATGCTTGCGAATACGCGCGAGCTCCGCCTTGAACCAGTCCATGGACTCTTTGCTGTTCTTTGGAACGCCTTTCTGCCTGAAGCCACCCTTGGCGGGACGGAGCCAAGGGACATCGCCGACCAGTGACCAGGAAACAAGCGTTGCGTTTCCCCTAGCCATGGCTTGGCGCAGCGGCTGCTTGGACGCGGGATTGCGGCCGAAGAAAAACAGGTGGTAGTGCATGTCGCCGATGAACACCGGATCGCCGGCGAACACACGTGCTGCCGGTACGGTGGCAGCAGCCAACGGCGTTGCCATGCCTCCGATGATGAGCTGACGGCGGTCGATGCCCACGTGCTGGCTCTCCTCTGCGACGATCAAAGTTCTTCTTGCGGCCGGAGCGATGCCCCGCCGACAGTCGTGCGACGGCCTCGTGCCTTATTGGAAAACGATCGTCGCCACGTAATCCATCGATCGATTCACATTATTTTTCGGCAGAAGCGTGTTGATCAGATAAGAGGTTGGCGAATAGTTGTCGGGAACGGCCCTGCGGAATGCAAAGCTAATGAAGCGCGCCCGCAAGCTGCTAATGACGCCCTTGCCGGTTCCCAGGTAATACTTCTCGAGCTTTTCGAAGTCAGACTGGAATTGCTCCGCGACCGCGCGATGCCCGCTGGATAACTTGCCCATGTTCGCCGAATTCTGCACGAACACGCTCTTTAGAAGATCGGCTCGTTGCGATTGCGGAAGATCGAGCGAGTCTATCACAAGCAAAGGGCCATCGGCCAAGCCAGCGTTCGCATAACGGTTTTGCTTGAAGATGTACTTGCCTGTCGCTTCCATTGGCTTCATCGGTTCTGATACGCAAGAGGGGACGCGCGAGCCGGAAAACTGAGATTCCGTGGTGTCCGGGTCGCAATTGCGCAGGGCCAGCACAGACCAGGCAAACTCAGAGCAGTACATGCCCAGCGGGGCGCTCGGGATAGATTGTCCAAGTGCCGCCTGCCCCAGCTCCTTCACAAAGACGGGAGACTTGCGCGGCTTATATTTCGGATCGTTGTAGTCGTCGTTGAACTTGATCTTGCTAGGGTAGATACTGCCGGACTTACTGCGCAGCTTATCCGCCCATTCGGCGATGTTCTTGCGCTGCTCATCAGTCAGGTTACGCGGCCGAATGACGTGGACCATGTCCAGCGTGCGGTAATGTTCGCTGTTGAGCCCGAGGTATTCGGAGTTCATCGGGTTCTCTATGTTGTAAAGACGGCCGTTCTTTACATAGGCGAGGCCGGTGTGACTGATGCCCATCTGGACATTCGGATAAGCGCCGGCGCCTCCCCACTCCGGCCGGAAGGACAACAGTAGGTCTCCGGTTTGGATCAAACCACTGCGCGCCATCCGGTCGGCCCAGCCAGAGCGCCTCGATAGAACGACGCGTAGGCCTACCTTTTCAGCCTCTGGATGGCGGTAGTCGACGAGGATGTCCGTCGTATTGATGTCTTCAGGCAGATCGGCACGGGCGCTGTCGGGCAGCATGAAAAATGCCGGCATGGGGTATTTTGCGGAAATCATCGCCGGAACGCGTTTGCCCGGCGTGAACTTCTTGGCTTCCGCGGGACTGAGCTGAAGCCCGGTTGCCGCCACCAAAAGGCCAGCGAGCAACAGACGCGACAAGTTTTGAGCGATCATGATTTCCCCCACACCCTGAACTGTTACGCATCTGTAGCATGCGGCTGCGCGCAACCCAATTGCATTGCGGTTACGCCCTGCTGCTCAAGAAGACGGGCAAAAAAAAAAGGCCGGTCCTTTACGGGCCGGCCACTTAGTATGAGAGAAGGTCTAGGTAAGAGTGACAAGCACTCTTGAGGCCAATAAAGAGGAATGCTCTGTCACATAGAAGGACAGTGATGTCGCAGGCGGACATTTTTTTGCGTTGCGCCTAGAATTTTGAAAAAGCGCATAAATCTTGGGCAAAGCAGACCCGCAAGCGTTGCGAACATTCGGCGAACATGTTCTGGTCCTGCCAGCTTGGAATTGGCGGCGAGGCTGCACTGATGGAGCATCACGACCAGGCTGGAGCGCTAGCGCAAGAAGAACCTGTCCGGCGCATCATCCATGTCGACATGGATGCATTTTTTGCATCCGTTGAGCAGCGCGATAATCCGGAGCTGCGGGGTAGGCCGATTGCGGTTGGTGGCTCGAAGCTGCGCGGTGTCGTAGCGGCGGCCAGCTACGAAGCGCGCACGTTCGGCGTGCGATCGGCCATGCCATCTGTTTCCGCCAAGCGGCGCTGCCCTGATCTGATTTTCGTGAAGCCTCGGTTCGAGGTTTACAAGGCCGTATCCCAGCAGATCCGTGAGATCTTCGCGGAGTTCACGGACTTGATCGAGCCACTGTCCCTGGATGAGGCCTATCTCGATGTGACGGAGCAGCGGGGCGCGGCCTCGGCGACCGAGGTAGCGGAGGCTATTCGCGCGCGCATCAGGGAGGAGACGGCGCTGACGGCGTCAGCCGGCGTTTCCTACAACAAGTTCCTGGCCAAGATCGCGTCTGACTTGCGCAAGCCCGATGGGCTCTACGTGATCCCGCCTCGGATGGGGCCTGCGTTTGTTGAAACGCTTCCCGTTGGCAAGTTTCACGGCGTCGGCCCGGCCACGGAGCGGCGAATGCACAGGCTGGGCATCTATACCGGCGCCGATCTGAAACAGCAGACGGCCGGGTTCCTGAATGAACACTTCGGCAAGGCCGGACCGCACTACTTTGCGATCGCTCGCGGGCAGGATCACCGACCCGTGCGGCCGCACAGGGTCCGAAAATCGGTTGGGGCGGAGCGGACGTTCTTCGAAGACATCGAAACGCTGGCCGCCGCGGAAACGGCGATCGGCGAGGTGCTCAACAAAGTTTGGGGCCATTGCGCCAAAGCCGGGCTCTCCGGCCGCACACTCACTCTTAAAGTGAAGTACTGCGACTTCGAACAGATCACGCGCAGCCGCACATTGGACCGGCCGATCACACAACGAAACGAACTGGAGGGGTTAGCGCACGCGCTGCTAGCGTCGGTGCACCCGTTCGTTCGGCCGATCCGTTTGTTGGGCGTTTCGATCTCGTCCTTCGGCAATGACAAAGAAGCCGACCAAAGCGAGCAATTGGCGTTGACCCTCTAGAGCAGATCACGCAGCCGATAGTAGAGCATGCCCAGCGCGAGCATCTGATTGCCAGCCCATTGGCCAACCGGCAGGCGGATTTGTCCAATCTTGTCGAACAGATCGAACCGCTCCATCGTGCCGCACATCGCGTCGGATACGATCTCGGCGGCGATATGGGACATGTTCACGCCGTGCCCGCAGTAGCCCTGCATGTAGTAGACGTTCGGCTCCAGCCGCCCGATCGCCGGTATGCGCGTTAGAACGATGCCGATGCGGCCGCCCCAGGCGTACTCGATCTTGGTCTCTTTGAGCTGCGGATAGATCTGAACCATGCGCGGCTGCAGCGTCGCGGCCAGATCTCGCGGGTCACGGTTGGAGTAATTGCAGCGGCCACCGAACAGCATGCGCTTGTCTGGCGTGAGCCTGAAATAATCGAGCACGATGTTGCTGTCGGCCACCGCAAGGCTTTGCGGATTTATCTCGGCCGCAAGTTCGTCGCCTAATGGTTCGGTTGCGATGATGTAGCTGCCGGTTGGGAACACCAGGCCGTTGAGGCGGCCGCGATTGAGACCTAGCCCGGCCGTCGCCGCCATGACGATGCTCTTGGCTTCCACGCGGCCTTGAGATGTTTGCACGAAGGGCTTCGCCCCCCCTTCGACCCGCAAGGCAGGGCTATCTTCGAAGATCTCGACGCCCAGTGCGGACGCAGCCGCGGCTTCGCCCGCACACAAGTTCAATGGATGCAGATGACCACTGCGCCGATCAATCACGCCGCCGTGGTAGGCCGCTGTGCCGAGAAGACTTTGCAGGGCATCTTTCTCAGCGATCTCCCAGTGGCCGCCGTGGCCGTCCTCAACCATCTCTTCGTAGCACGCCCGCAATGCTGGCATGTGTTTGGCGCGGGCCGCGACTTCGATCCAACCATGTTGCAAGCCACAGTCGATGTTGTGGCTCTTGATGCGGTCTTCGATGATGTCGTGACCGAGGTAGCGGACTTGCCGAACGAGATCGGCGCCGGCCTTGCCGAGCTGACGGGCGAACTTCGTCTCGCCGCTGAAACCGAAGATCATTTGGCCGCCGTTCCGGCCGGTGGCGCCCCAGCCGATACGGTTAGCCTCAACCAACGCAACCGAGTAACCGCGTTCAGCCATCGTCAAGGCTGTCGCGACACCCGAAAAACCGCCGCCGACGACGCAGACATCGGCCTGGACCGTACCGCGCAGAGCTGGATATCGCGTGGGGTTGTTCGCCGTCGCGGCGTAGTACGAGTTGATGTGTTCTTCGCCCATAAGGATCCCGTGTACGTGGCTAACGGCGACCGGGCAAGTGCGGTTATTTGGCTCCCGCGTCGACGGCCAAGGCTTCAGTCTGCTGTCGCAGCGCGGCGCGTTTGGTCGAGATCGACGCGACTATGACACCAATGGCGACGAAGCCGATCAGTATCGTCGAGATAGCGTTGATCTCAGGCGTCACGCCCAGGCGAACCTGACTGTAGATTTTCATCGGCAGAGTGGTCGCGCCAGGCCCCGTGGTAAAGCTGGCGATGACGAAGTCATCCAGGGATAGCGTGAACGATAGCAGCCAGGCAGAGATCACGGATGGCAGAATGATCGGCAGCGTTACCTGCATGAAACTTGAGAACGGCGTGGCGCCCAGATCCATCGCCGCTTCTTCCACCGACTTATCGAAATCAAACAGCCTCGCCTGAATGACGACTGCCGCGTAGCACATGGAGAACGTGACGTGGGCGATGGTGAGCGTCCAGAACCCGCGATCGAAATTGATCGCGACGAAAAGCAGTAACAGCGAGAGACCTGTGATGACTTCCGGCATGACAAGTGGAGCGAAGATCATGCCGGAGAACAGGGTGCGCCCCGGAAAACGGTTCATGCGCGTTAGGACGATTGCCGCGAGCATGCCCAGGATGGTCGCGATGGTTGAGGAGACAAACGCGACGCGCAGCGTGACCCATGCGGCATTCATGAGGCCCTCGTTCTGGAAGACTTCCCAATACCACTTTGTGGACCAGCCGCCCCAAACCGTAACCAACCGGGACTCGTTAAAGCTGTAGATCACGAGCAGCAGAATCGGGATGTAAAGGAAGGCCAGCCCCAGAGTGAGCGATGTTGCGTTGAACCAGGAGAACGACTTTTTCACAGGCCTGCCTCCCTCTGCGCTTGCTGATTGCGCTGGAACAGCACGATCGGAATGACAAGGACGAGGAGCAGGACGACCGCCACCGCGGAAGCAACCGGCCAATCGCGGTTGGAGAAGAACTCAGCCCAAAGCGTCTTGCCGATCATTAAAGTGTCCGACCCGCCAAGCAGGTCTGGGATGACGAACTCGCCCACCGCGGGAATGAAGACGAGGAAGCAACCCGCGAGTATGCCCGGGAAGGATAGTGGCACGGTGACCTGCCAAAAGGTTTTCCATGGGGTGGAGCCGAGATCAGCCGCCGCTTCCAAGAGCGAGTTGTTGATCTTCTCCAAGCTCGCGTAGAGCGGCAAGATCATGAACGGCAGGTAGGAATAGACGATGCCGATGTAGACCGCCCAAATCGTGTTGTGGATCGTTAGCGGATCGATACCGAAGTTCGACAGGAACAGATTGAGCAGACCTTCCTTTTTGAGGATGCCGATCCAGGCGTAGACTCGAATGAGAAACGAGGTCCAGAACGGCAGGATGATCGCCATCAGGAGCGCAGGCTGCCATTCCTTCGGCGCGCGCGCCATGGCGTAGGCGATGGGATAGCCGATCAGCAGCGTGAGCAGCGTGGAAATGACCGCAATCTTCAGGCTGGAGACGTAGGCATTTACGTAG
>JBGTSB010000017.1:0-46754 GCA_041940525.1 Hyphomicrobium sp. | reverse complement strand
CGCGAGACAATGCCGGTGACGCGGCTGGCGGTCAGCGGCACATAAGGCAAGCGGACGCCGGCATGGATTGTGAAGTAGTCGACGCCTTGTTCGCATTGTTCGATGAGCGTGTCGCGATAGAGCTCCCATGTCAGCTTCACAGGATCGCCGTCGCACTTTTCAAGCGCCTGATATATCGGCACCGTGCCGATCGGAACCGGGGCGTTGCGCGAGATCCATTCGCGTGTGGTGTGGATATCGCGGCCGGTCGACAAATCCATAACCGTGTCCGCGCCCCAGCGGATGGCCCAGACCATCTTCTCAACTTCTTCTTCGACAGAGGAGGTCACAGCCGAATTGCCGATGTTGGCGTTGACCTTCACGAGGAAGTTGCGGCCGATGATCATCGGCTCTAGCTCGGTGTGATTGATGTTGGCGGGAATGATGGCCCGGCCACGGGCGATCTCATCGCGTACGAATTCCGGCGTGATGTGTTCTGGAATGGCTGCGCCATAGCTTTCGCCGTCGGCGATCGCATCCTTTGCCCGGTCAAGGACGGCGGTACGGCCTAAGTTCTCACGATGGGCGACGTAGGCCATTTCCTCGGTGATGATGCCGGCGCGCGCGAATTCCAGCTGCGTGATGGGACCGTTCCCTTTTGCGCGCCTCGGACGATTTTGGCGCGGGAATGCCCGCGCTGCTGCCTTGCCGGACACGTTGCCATTGTCCTCAGGCTTGATGGTGCGGCCGTCGTAGGCTTCGACATCGCGGGCGTCGACCCAGGCTTGCCGGGTCGGTGCCAGGCCGTTTTCCAGGTCGAGCAGCGTGTTGGTGTCGGTGTAAGGACCTGAAGGGTCGTATACCCGAAACGGTGGTTCCCCACAGTCAGGTGAAAGCGCAATTTCGCGGAAGGGGACGCGTAATTCTGGGTGGCTCTCGGGTGCGGAATAGACTTTGGTGGAGCCATGCACCGGCCCAGTCGTCACCTTGGGCGTTACGAGGTCTGATGGTCGCGTGAGCTTATTCATGGCGCTCTCCCGTCAGCGAGGCCGCGCACGCCGCACGGCTGCCGTTTAATGGCAGGCCCACAGGGAGAGACAGGACAACATGTGCCGATGCGTTCCTGTCCCTTCGCCGGCATGACCCGGATCAGGTTCTATGGGTGCTCGCGCGATAGCTAGCGCAATCTCAGCCGGATACCTCCGGCGCCCCTCGGATGGGTATGACCATGCAACGCTTCAGGTTTCGGCACAAGGGGTGGGAGGCTAGGTGGCTGGGGCGGGGGAGCGCGCTGGATCAGTAGTCCCACTCGAAGCCGAGGCCGAGTTTGCTATTGCCATCGGCTCCGGTTTCACCGCGCGCTTTCAGGTTCTTCGTCAGGTTATGGTCGATGACAACGCGGCTAGAACTGCTGGAGGTGCCCTGGCGAACGCCGACGTAAGTATCTTCGCTGACGTAGCTGCCAGCCGATACGCTCGCTCCGCCCTTGTCGTCGGTCCCGACGTCCAGCACATCGATGCCGACCGAGGCCTTCATCTTGTCGACAATGCTAGGGCCACTGGATAGTCCGCCAATTTTGTCGACTTCGCTGGCAAGCTGGGCCAGCTGCATTGGCGAAAGCCCGGCCAGATCCTTGTTGAACAGCAGGCGGGCGACGACCTCGTCTTCTGGCAGTTGCGGGCTGGATGAAAACGCAAATTTTGGATTTGAGGCTGAGCCGGTGACTTTGACAATGACGGTGACGTCGCCAGCTGGGCCTTGGGCTTCCATATCGAGGTATGGCTCAAGGCCGTTGTAGAAGGCGATCTTTCCACGCTTGAAATCGAGCTGGCGGCCGAGGATTGAGAGCCTGCCGCGTTCCATGGTGAAGGCGCCGTTGGCGTAAGGGCCCGTGGATGACCCGTTCACATGGAGCGTGCCGCCGAGTTGGACGTCCAGGCCGCGGCCTTTGACGAAAATGCGTTGCGGCGCCTGCACCTTGATGGCGATGTCCATGCCGCTGCTTGAATCCGGTGATCCGGGCTGCGGCTTTGTTTTGTCTTTGGCCTTTTGATCTTCCCGCAGGTGCGGTGGTGCGTTGACGTGTTCAATGTCGAGTTCTGTGATGGATGCGGGCATACTGTTGGGCACCGTGACATCAAGGCGGGACAGCTGAATGTCTCCAGTGGCCTTCATGCGTCCGTCTGGCGCCGTTACCTGGGCATGGCCGTTCAGTTCTCCAGTCATCATCTGCCGGTCATCGAAGCGCAGTCCAGTCAGATCAGCGCGGATGTTGGCAATCGGTGCCGCGGGGTCCGCGTAAATTGCATGGCCCGTCAGCGTCAGGTGGCCGCCTTTGGCGCTGACAAGTTTTGCGTTTGCGATGTCCGCTCGTTTTTCGGTGAAGCGGACGCCGGCGTCGATGCGGCTAAACTTGAACCCGGTTTCCGGATCGTCCGCTGTCGCGCCTACGACGGTTACCGTGCCGTTGACCTGGGGTTTCTGTACGGTTCCCCCAAGCTTGGCCGAGACCTGAGCGGTGCCGGAAACCTGCGTGGCGCGCTCAGCCAGCATTGCGTTGGCAAGCTGCAGAGGCAGGCTGCCTTGCACTGTCCCGGAGAGCGGCGCGTTTGGCGATGTCGAAAGTGTTGATTGCGCGGTCAACTTTAGGCCGCTGGCGCCGGTGACGCCAACTTGAGCTTTGATAGCTTTGCCCTTGAGTTCACCATCAAGTGAGACCCGTATCGGTGGCAGGTGTGCAGCACGCATCGGTGCTGCGTTGGCGTCGCTCCAGACAGCTTGGAGACCGGCGACTGGAGCGGATTGCGTCCCTGTTACCGTTGCCTTGCCGTTGATGCTACCGGAGAGCTCCAGCTCAGGAGCGAAGGCGTTGGCGATGTCCGCTGGCAGCGCCGTGATCCCGGCACCGATATTGATTTTCTCTGGCCCCGCCGTGCCTTTGATCGCGATGGTGCCGCTTCCGACCGCGATGCTAATCGTGCCCAAGTCTACGCGGCCGTCCTGCATGGTGATTGAGGCGGGTTTGGCGAGGCGTGCTGAAAGCTTGTCCTTGCTGATTGCAGCTTGCGTGAGCTTCACCGCGGATGTCTTGCCGAACGGCTTAACGGCGCCATTGATGACGGCTGTTGCGCCGCTGATCTTGCTGTTGATTGCTAGAGCAAGCTGTTCGCCCGAGCCGTCTGCCCGGATGTTGGTGTTGCTGATTGTTGTGCCGTTGGCATGGATGTGGCCGATGGAGATGTGGGCTTTGCCATTGATCGCTGTTGCGTCGAAGGCGTTGAACTGGCCGGTGGCGTTCAGGTTGTTGATTGTGTTGCCATCGTATCTGAGTGCCTTGGCGGCGGCTTTGAAAGCGATGGCAGGGTTGTTTGAATTGGAACTCAGAGCGACTTTGGCTGACAAGCCGCCGCCAACATCCTTGCCGGTGAAGACTTTCAAGATTGAGAGATCGGGCGCGTTAAGGTCAAGCGCGCCTTGTGGCCGGACCTCGCTGGTTTTTCTTACGATGTCTCCGCGAAGCGCAATTTGAGCGAGCCTTGCATCCAGGTCTCGGAGCGCGAATGCGCCATCATTGGTGGCGGCCAATTCGGCTGAGGCGTTCAGGGCTTCCTGGCCGACATTGGCTGCGATTTGGAGTGTGCCTTGGATGCCTTCGTCGGATCCTCGGCCTGTGAACACGGCGCTGGGATTGTTTAGGGCCGTTCCGTTGAGAAGGATGTCGCTGCCGCCGATCTTGACCGTCGCGCGATAGTCCGCGGCCGTTCCGCGCAGTGCGGCTTGCACGCTGGCGTTCCCGGAGGCATTGGCGAGGAGGTTCGCCAGGTTTGCGCGGATATCGGCTTTTGCATCGATCAAGCCGTCGTGGATCGAAGCTTTCGCTGCGCCTTCAATGTCGTTGGCGTAAAACGCGACGTTGATGTCTTCCGGCGAGGCCGATCCTGTGAGCCGTGCTTTGATGGAGACCGGTTGGTCGGCGCTGCCGCCGTTCATTGAAACGCCGTCCGCGCCAACCCGCAGATCGATGTCCTTGAGATGGAGTGGGCTATTTTCAAGCTGCTGTTTGGCGGTGGCTTGCAGACTGATCGTGTTAATGGCCTTGTCTTGCAGGGCAAGCCCGCTGGCTTTCACCGCTATGGAAACCGGTTGGATATGTCCTTGCTCGCGCAATGTGATGTTGGCTTGCAAGTCTCCGACGGACATGGGGTTGTCCGGCTGTGTGCCAAGCTGCACTGGGCTGCCGTCTTGATTTCGTAGCCGTAGGTCCAGCGCCCCTTCGCCTTGACCGTCGGAGAGGCTGATCGCGCCGCGGCCTGTGATCTTTAGTGCATCGCTGCGAACGTCGATCGTGTGAATGGCGGCGCCGTCGTTTTCCGTGAGAACGCCGGTGATTGCGGCGGTGGTGTTGCCCAGGAGAATGTTGGGCAAAGGGGCGGGCAGGATGTGCGCCAGATAGCCGTTCAGGCCACTGGTGAAGGCGTAGCCTTCAGGCTTCTTCTCGATCGAGACAGATCCGTTCGCGAATGGCTTTTGATCGGCGGATAGAGTCCATTTTGCGAGCCAGCGGTCCAGTGGGCCGGACCCGTTGAGGGCCAGGCCCATTGCGGGGCGCGTCTCGATGTCCAGCATGCGCGAGACAATGCCGCCTGCGGGCTCGGCCGCTTTTGCACGGATGTCCAGTTCCTGCGTTGTGGGCCTGTAGGTCAGGTTGGTTTCGACTTTGCCGCCAACGCCGTTGAGGCGCAGAATGCGAAGGTTTGCCAGCAAGCCTTTTGCCGGGTCAACGAGGTTGGCGTTGGCCGCGATTGTGAGCACGATCGGCTCGCCAATTACGGGCTCGTGGATATGCAGTTTGGAGATCGTGAACTTTTTGAGCGCGACTTTGAGAAGTGGCGGTGGCTCTGCTGATGGTGATGCAGTTGCCTCGTCTGCCTTTGAGGCTTCAGTCTCGGCCGGTGCGCGAAGCACGTCGATTTGGCCGATGCTCGCGCGTTCAACGAAGAGCAAGCCCGACGTTAGCTGAAAAGGACTCCAGGAGAGCGCGACGTCTTTAATGACGAGCCATTCTCCTTTGGAGTCGGAAACGGAAATGCGATCGAGTTTGGCGTCTGACAGGATCGACCCATCGAGTTTCCCGAACCGGATGCGGTATTGGTCATTCGAGGATGCACTGGCGGCAACGCGCAGCGCCGCGGATTGGCCGAACTGCGTCGACAGTAAACCAAGGCCCACGAGTACGAGCACGCTCGAACCCGCAAAGAGCCAGAGGCAAAACTTCAAAACGCGTGATGCAATCAAAAGGCTTGTCCCAGTCCCACGTAGAATCCGAAGGCCTGACGATCATCACGTTCCGTCAGCGGCACGGCTACATCGAGCCGGAGCGGACCGAGCGCTGAGAAGTAACGCAATCCGAGGCCTGCACCAACGTACGGTGTTTCGGAGAACGATGGCAGGCTATCGCGGGAAACTGATGCGATATCCACAAATGGAACGATGCCGATGCTTTCTGTTGCTTTCAGGCGCAGTTCCAATGAGGCGGCCAAAAGGCTGCGTCCGCCCGTGTCGCTCGCCGGATCGGGGCCGAGGCTGCGGTATTCGTAGCCGCGAACCGAGCCGCCACCGCCTGCAAAGAGGCGGTCTGTTGCCGGTATGTCTTCCAGATCTGCGCCGGCGACATTGGCGAAGGTCAGCCGCCCAGCCAGGATGGCTCGGTCATTCGGGTCGAGCGCGCGGTAGCTGGCGATTTGAATTCGCGTCGCCAAGTAGGCGTGTGCGTTTGCCAGGTCCGCGGTTGGCGTCACTTGCAGGATCGCGTGTAGCCCTTGCGTCGCGTCCAACGTGCTGTCGCGGCTGTCGTAGACGCCTTCAGTGGGCAGCGCGAGGAGCGTGTAGTGCTCTTTTCCAAAAGCATCTTCGACGTAAGTTTGCGTGGCGGACAGAGCGACCGATCCGCTGCGGCGATCGTCAAAACGCTTGGCGAGCCCGACTTTGGCGAAGCCTGTGTAGCTATCGTAGGTGTCCGGTACTTCGCGTTTGGCGCGGAACTCGGTGACGAGGTCGGTGTCAATGTCAAATACGGCGGGCTTGGCGATGATGGCGCCTGCGCTGAACTGCAGTTCGCTCAGGCTATCTTCTCCGATGTTGGAGACACCGGCATCGACGCGCAGACGTTCGCTTCCGCCATATAAGTTTCGGTGGCCCCAGTAGGCCGTCAGTTCGCCGCCATCGAATGTGGAGACGGAGGCCGTGCCGCCGAAATAGCGCGGCTTGCGTTCCTTGATTTCCATGGTGACTGGAATGCCGCCGTTGCCGTCCAGGCTGTCGCCTTCGACGATGCGGACACTTCCGATGCTTTCCAGTTTGCGCAGCCGATTGCGGGCCTTTTTCAGGTCCGAGGGATTGAATTGCTCGCCGGGCTGAAGGTCGCTGTATTCTGCCACCTTGCCAGCGTCCAGACGTTCGGTGCCGGAGACGCTCAGCCAGCCATAGACGGCAGGCGGCCCGGCATCGACGATGATCTTCACGTCGACGGCGTTGGCGTCATGGTCCGCTTCGATGAGCTTGTGGTGGACTTGGGCTAGGGGATAGCCCGCGCTGCGCCAGCCTTCCACAATGCGGCTCAAGGCGGCGACGATCGTTCCGGATTTGGCGGGGCTGCCGACGCGAAGGCCGTAAGCCGAACCCGAGAGGTCGGGTTGCGCGCTCGTCGGCGCCGATTGATCCAACTGGATGTCGCGGAACGTGAAGACCGGGCCGGCCACGACCGACATGGAAACCTGTATGGGCCCGCCATCGCCATGTGGCACCGCTGCCGGCGTCACCTTGTCGACTGGTTGTCCGGCGATTGTGATTTCAATTTTGCCGCCGTAGTGCGCTTCGCCAAACAGAGCTGCTTTCAGGCGTTCCTGGTCGGCTTTTGCACGCACGATGAGCGAGGCGATATCGGGCACGCCGTGCTTTTGATGGACGGCCAGCACGCTGGCGTCCTTGAGGGCGGATTTCAGGGCGCCGTTGTCGATGTCGAGATTGATTTCAGCGGCATAAGCGATCGCGCCGCCTTCGACTGTGGTCTCATCTTGTCCGAACAGCAGATTGCTCAGCGCTTCCGCCTGGGCTGGAAGCACTGTCAACGTTAGCAGGGCCAGAGCCGCCAATGGCAGCCGGGCGATGTGTGCACGTTGGAACAAGTGGTGGTGTCCGATTTCGCATGGTCAACTCAGACGCAACTGACAACGCTGAAGACGGGGCTTGTCGTCCCTGAACGCGAACTCGACTGACAACACATTAGCTAGCGTTAGCTTGCGCACAAGATGTGAATTTAACACATGATCCGTAAGCGCCGATTTTGCTGGGTTGGGCGTCGTTTCGACCCCGTTTGAGGGGGCGGCAATTTGGGAAAAGGCGTGCTGGTTTCGCGCCCACGCCGAATCAGCGAGGATCTATTGAATATTTCAATATTTGTTGTAATGTTGTGTTTATGGACACTGGCATGGCTGTTACTTCGCTGGCGGCGCTCGCGCACCCTCAGCGGCTCGACATTTTCCGATTGCTCGTTCGCCAGGGGCCAAATGGCGTTCCCGCCGGCGAAATCGCTACAGCGGTTGGCGCTTCGCCGACGGCGGCTTCGTTTCATTTGAAAGAGCTTGATCGCGCTGGGTTGATCTCCGCGACCCGGCATGGGCGCTTCATCCGTTACGCAGTTCACATTGAAGGAATGCGGGCGCTTCTCGCCTTCCTGTCAGAAGACTGTTGTGAAGGGCGGCCAGAATTGTGCGGCGGAGACTTAGCGAAACTAAAATCAACATGTGTGTCTAGGGAGTAAGTGCCGTGGCTGACGATCGTGTATTCAATGTGTTGTTCTTGTGTACGCATAACTCGGCGCGTTCGGTTATCGCCGAATGCATCATGAACCGTTTGGGTGCTGGCCGGTTCAAGGGTTTCAGCGCCGGCAGTAAGCCGTCCGGCAAGGTCCATCCTTATGCTTTGGAATTGTTGGACCGGCTGAACTACGAGACCAAGGATCTGCGCTCTAAATCCTGGGAAGAGTTTAGTAAGCCAGGCGCGCCGGATCTCGATTTCGTGTTTACGGTCTGCGACGATGCTGCAAATGAGACTTGTCCGCTTTGGCCCGGTCAGCCCATGACGGCCCATTGGGGTTTGCCTGATCCGTCGGCCGTTGAAGGGAACGAGGGCGAGAAGCGTTTGGCGTTCGCTGATACGCATCGCATGCTTTATCAGCGCATCAGTATTTTCACGAACCTGCCACTCGCATCGCTCGATAGCCTGACGCTCAAGCGTCATCTCGACGACATTGGCCGGGCCATGGCGCCACAGGCGGAATCAGCTTGATGCAAAACGGAGTGTTAGCGCGCCGTGCCGGGGCAGAGTTGCTCGGCACGGCCTTTTTGCTCGCTGCTGTTGTGGGTTCCGGCATCATGGCCGAGAAACTCGCCAACGGCGCGGCTGCCATGGCGCTGTTGTGCAACACGCTGCCGGTGGCTGGTATTCTCTACGTGATGATCACGGTGTTGGGTCCGGTGTCCGGCGCGCACTTCAACCCAGCAGTAACGTTCGCGTTCGCTTGGCGCGGTGAGACATCGTGGGCTGACGCGGTGATGTACTGGGTCGCGCAGATTGCCGGCGGCATGCTTGGCGTCCTGCTCGCGCACGTGATGTTTGATTTAGAGGTTCTGCAGGTATCCAGCACGGCGCGTGGTGGGGTCGGGCAGATCGTTTCGGAGGCGGTTGCTACGTTCGGTCTCGTCCTTACAATTTTGGCCGTCGTTCGCTCCAAGCCGGCTGCTGTCCCGGCTTGCGTTGGGCTTTACATTCTTGCGGCGTACTGGTTCACGGCTTCGACCTCATTTGCTAACCCAGCGGTGACAATCGCGCGCGCATTTACTGAGACGTTCGCCGGCATTCATCCGGCGGGCGTTCCTGCGTTTATTGCGGTACAGTTTGTTGGCGCGGCGCTGGGTGTTTTGGCGGCGGGTTGGTTTGTGCCGGTGGACGCGCGCGGACAGGCAGCAGCGGAGTAGACTCTTGAGCATTACGATTTATCACAATCCGGCGTGCGGCACGTCGCGCAACGTCTTGGCCATGATACGGCAAAGCGGGGAAGAGCCGCACGTGATCGAATATCTCAAGACGCCGCCAGATCGTGCAACGTTGAAGGACCTGATCGCCAAGATGGGGATTTCGGTTCGCGATGTCTTACGCCGCAAGGGGACGCCCTACGATGCTTTGGGTCTGGATGACCCGGCGCTGACCGACGATCAGCTGCTGGATGCGATGATTAAAGATCCGATTTTGATCAACCGGCCGATCGTCGTCACGCCAATCGGTGCCAAGCTATGCAGGCCGTCGGAAACGGTCTTGGATATATTGCCCAATCCGGACATTGGCGAGTTTCGCAAAGAAGACGGCGAGGCTGTCGTCTCTCCAACTGCTAATCGACAGAGATAAGACTGCCTCATGTCTAACGGTTCAGATTTTCCTGCCTTGCGCGACGAGCATTTCAAGGTTCCGGCCCTTGCGGATTTCGATGAGACGGCGCGCGCTGTCCCGCACAAGCCGCGCATCCTTTTGCTCTACGGCTCGCTGCGAAAGCGGTCGTATAGCCGGTTCTTGACCTTTGAGGCGGCGCGCTTGTTGGAGCGGATGGGCGCTGAGACCCGCGTTTTTCATGCCGATGGTTTGCCGTTGCCGGATGGAGCCGGGGCCGATCATGAGAAGGTTCGCGAGTTGCGCGATCTGGCGCAGTGGGCGGAAGGCATGGTTTGGTGCTCGCCGGAGCGTCACGGTGCGATGACTGGCGTGCTCAAGTCTCAGATCGATTGGATTCCGTTGTCACTCGGCGCGGTGCGGCCGACTCAGGGCAAGACGCTTGCGCTGATGCAAGTCTCCGGTGGCTCGCAATCGTTCAACGCCGTGAACCAAATGCGCGTGTTGGGCCGCTGGATGCGCATGTTCACGATTCCGAATCAGTCGTCGGTGGCGAAGGCCTTCCAAGAGTTCGACGACGAAGGCCGGATGAAGCCGTCGGCCTTTTACGATCGCGTCGTCGACGTGATGGAAGAGCTTGTCAAGTTCACGCTCCTGCTGCGCGGGCACTCCGACTATCTCGTTGACCGTTACAGCGAACGCAAGGAGACCGCCGCTGAACTCAGCGCTCGCGTCAACGCGAAGCCGTCAGGCGGTTCGATCACCAGCGGCATGTGAATTTGGTTTCGGCGATCGGGATCGTCAGAAGTTGAAGCGGAGGCCTGCGTGGGCTTCGGAGCGGGCAATGCCGTTGTCGCCGGCGTGGACTTCGCCGTCGAGGAAGGCGGTGGCTCCGGCGCCAAGCGACGTGCTGGCGGATGCGCCCGCGAAGACCGTGACCTCACTGTCGTCACCGCCGGGCTCAAACGAGATGGCTTGTCCCAACAAGCGGCCGGAGATCGTGCCGCGATCCGACCACCAAGCTTCAACACCGATGCGCGGAGCGAAGACCGCGCCGTTGCCGCGGAACGGCATGGCGACTTGCACGCGGCCCTGCCAGACGGAGATCGCTTGTTTCAAAACCGTGAAGTTGCCTGGCACGCCCGTTTCGGAATATTCGTCGAGTGAGAGATGCGTGTAGCCGATCCGTGCGCTTGGCTCGATGCCAACCCAGCCAAGATCGAAGGCGGTACCGATTGCGACCTCGGGCGAGATGAAGCTGCCATCAAACGTGGCGGCTGCCTCTTGTACTCCGGTCAGGTTGTTGGCGACGCGCCGGCGGCTCTCGTATTCAGACCGGCCCGCCGTCACGACAAGCCGGACGAAGCTCGTCCCATTGGTGAGGTTTGCATAGGCGCCAGCGAAGACTGTTTCCGTCTCCACTTTTTGGATGTCGCTGGCAACTTCAAGGTTGGAATCAGCGCCGCCACCAAAGAAGCCGGCACGCAGATGTGGTGAGAGCCAGCCGTCGACGCCCGCGACTGCTCCGGCGAAGGCGTGTGCGGTGGCCGCACTTGTTGCGGTGGCGTCGTCACTGCCGCGTCCGCCAAACGCCAGCGCCCAGGCGCCAGACCTACGCTCAGATGGGATGGGTTGACGTTTTGGCTCGTCGCGCACGGTGGCGCCGAGGCCCATGAGATAGCCGCCACCGAATTGCGGTCCGGCGGTGGCGTTGGATGACGCGTCAGGTGCGCCACCCAACCTGGAGTGTACGGTGCTGGAAATGCCGCGCGTGACGGAGGTGACGAGCTGACCGGTTTGGCTCATCGCGGTTGTCTCAACGGCGGCAGCCTGGTTGCCGTTGATCGCGGCGACTGTGCCGGGTGCGTTGATGACAGTGGGGCCGTTCACGAAGGTGTAGGCGAAAGCCAAGCCCGGCGCGACATTCAACGTTCTCGTGCCAGCGCCAGCAAGATCCAGTTGGCCTTGGATGACTGAGCCGCGAAGCAGTGTCAGGCTAGGGTTGAGTCCCGTGATAAAAATGCCGTCTCCCGCGGCGCCGGACCCGACAGAGCCTGAGTTGGTGACGTTTGCGTTGTCACCGGTTGTCCGAATGAATGTTGCGACGGAGTTCGAATTGGTGACGCTTGAGTTGTCACCATTTGTCTGGAGAAATGTCCCCACGGTGCCTGAGTTCATGACGTTTGCACCGTCACCTTGCGTCCGAATGGACGCGCCCACCGAACTCAAGTTCGTCACGCCGGCGTTGTCACCTTGTGTCTGAATGTCCGTGCCAACGGAGCCGCTGTTTGTCACGCTCGAGTTATCACTATGCGTTTGAATGTCCGCGCCAACGGAGCCGCTGTTTGTCACGCTCGAGTTATCACTGTGCGTTTGAATGTCCGCGCCAACGGAGCCGCTGTTTGTCACGCTCGAGTTATCACTATGCGTTTGAATGTCCGCGCCAACGGAGCCGCTGTTCGTTACGCCCGAGTCGTCACCTTGCGTCTCGATGTAAGTTCCTACCGTCCCCGTGTTGGTCACGTGTGAGCTTCCGTCAAACGTCACAATGTGACTTCCAACCGAGCCAGAGTTGGTAACAGCGGAGTTCTGTTGGTTTGTCGCAATGTTCTGGCTAACAGAGCCTGAGTTCGTCACGCCGGAGAAACCTCCGTTCGTCGAAATACGCCGGCCAACGGTGCCGGAATTCTCAACGCTGGAGTTGGCGCCGCTCGTCAGGATATCTTGTCCGGCCGAGCTGGAATTGGTGACACTGGAATTGTCTCCATCTGTCGCGATGGTCCGGCCGACGTGGCCGTCGTTCGTGACGGTGGAATTGTTCCCATTCGTGACGATGTCGCGGGTGACTGAGTCAAAGTTTGTGACGCTGGACTCGTTGCCATCTGTCCGGATGTCTTGTCCAACCGATCCTGAGTTTGTGACGCTGGACGAGTTGGAAAATGTCCTTATGTCTTGGCTTACCGATCCGGAGTTCGCGACGCTGGAATTGGTGCCCGTTGTGAAGGCGCCAAAGGTTACGGTGCCTTCAATCTCGATGGCCGATCCGTCGCCGCTTGTCGTTATGCCACCCACGGTGTCGTTGGGCGCCACCACGCAAGCGCTCGTATTGTTTGTAGGTACGGATGTGCATGGCGCTTGGGCTTGAGCCGCTGGCACCGCAAACGCGGCGCTGGCGAAGCAGGCAAGCCCAAAAGGAATGCCAATAAGCGGGACCTTGTTATTCATCCAGGCGTCCAAAGTGTAGTGTGGTGACATGGTCCAACGCGATTGGCGGGCGCTGGGGATTGGACGCTTACCGGATGCGACTTCCGAGACCTGAAACGCAATACGGTTTATACGAATATAATGAGTACGGAAAAATTGAATGAAGCGCATTAATGGAGCGTTAACACGGCGGTTTGCGTCGTTGGCCCGCGCGCTTTAGATAGGGCTGATTTGTGTGCGTGGAAGTGGGTGAGAATTTATGAATCTTCGCTTGCGGCGCGGCGTGCGTCGATGATGGCGTCGCGGGCCCACTTGTGGCCGGGGTCGTCATCGTAGGATGTGTGCCAGAGCATCGAGACGGTGACTTCGGGCAACTCGACTGGGACTGGGCTCAGCGTTAGGCCGAGTTCTTTTGCAAAGATGCCGGCCAGCCGGGCGTGCATCGTGGTGATCACGGGTGCGCCTGCGACGAGGAATGGCACGGCGATGAAGCGCGGCGTGATGAGTTTGACTTCCCGTTTGAGGCCGAGTTTTTCCAGCGCATCATCGACGACGCCGCGTTCACCCTTGCGCAGGCTGGTCAGTACGTGGGGCAGGCGAACATAGTCCTCCAGAGAGACTGGTGTTTTGATGTCGACCTTATCGGCGTTGAACATGCACAGGTAGCTGTCGCGGGCGATGACGCGGCGCTTGTGGTGCACTTGGCCCTCCGCAAAGGTGCCGATGCCGATCCCGATATCGATCGTATCGGAATCGATTTCCTCCAGTAGCTGGCGTTCGTCTGTCGAATGGAAGCGGAAGCGCACGTTCGGGGCGTGTTCACTCGCGAACGAGAGCAGACGCGGACCAATCAAGACCTCAGTGCTGTCGGGCAACCCTATGTGGAACAGCCGCTCGTCCTTGGCTGGATCGAATGTGCCCGCGCGGGTGACGAGCGCTTCAATGTTGGCAAGCGTCATGCGCACCCGGTCAGCCAGCGCGCGGGCCCGTGGCGTCGGCTGCATTCCGTCTTTTGTGCGAATTAGCAGTTCATCATCGAAGAGATGGCGCAGCCGACCGAGATTGTGGCTCATGGCCGATTGTCCTCGCCCGATCTTGGCCGCGGCCTTGGTGACGCTGCGCTCGGTGATGAGCGCGTCAAAGGCGACGAGCAGGTTGAGATCTACCTTAGAAAGATTGATATGATCGATAGACATTATGATTACTATCGGTTGGATTAATGGCGCGAGACTTACCATTATAGGCTCCAGAAGGAAAGGCGATGGCCCTTCCGAAAGATGACATGGAGCTTAACTCAATGAAAAAGTTCGCTATTTCTCTTGCGGCTCTTGTTGCTCTCGCGGCGGGTGCCGTACCAGTGCAGGCTGGTGAGCTGCGTAAGGACGGTGGTCAGTCGATCGACCTCGGCACGCTGAACGGCGTCGCCTACTACACGGTCGAAAAGGGCGGTTATCGCGTTGTTGTCACCATGGCTGACGCGACCAGCAAAGCCGTGCGCTTCGAGTCCGTTCTCGCGCCTGGTCAGAGCGTCGTTCTTTCTTCGCCGGCCGGTGTTGGCAAGTCTCCGGCTCGCGTTGAAATCAGCCGGGCCGTGGACAGCGTGAACGTTCAGGCGCGTCCGCTGACCAACTAAGGTTCTTACTACCAAGGCTAAGCTCGCTGGTGGCACAAGCTGCGCCTTCTTGGGGCCGGACATTGTCCGGCCCCTTGGCGTTTTTGCCGCCATCGTTATTGGCTGGTCTTACTCAAAAACGCGAGGGCGGTCGCTGCGAGTTCATCGTCCATGCTGACGTGCGTCCGCCAGGACAGCACGGTGCGGGTTTCACTGTCGTCAATTTCGAGATTTCCGGTGAGCTTCTCGATCGCCGCCGCTTTTCCAATAAGGCGCGCGGCGCCATCAAGAGCAGCGACTGGGCATGGTACGAGCAGCGGCTTCGTGCCGAACGCCCGGCAGATTGCCGAATAGAGTTGTGGCGTCGAGACGGGTTCGCCGTCGCGTGCCAGGAAGATGCGGTTCGCAGCTTGGGGTTCGCTTGCAGCTTTGAGTATGAGGCTGACGAAATTGCGAACGCCGAGAACGTCTCGGCGATTGCTAATAGAGCGGATGGGCAGGGGCATGCCTCTATGGGCCCAGGAGAAAAGTTTTTCGACGTTGCCTCGCACTCCGGGGCCGTACATTAGCGGCGGGCGCAGGATCACGTATTCGCAGCCGCTCGCGAGTTCGACTAGGCGGGCCTCGGCGCGTGCCTTGCTTCTACCGTAGTCATCTTCCGGCAGCGGTGGGTCATCTGGGCGGAAAGGTTTGCCTGCTTTCGTGCGCTCGCCGTTGACTTTGATTGAGCTGATGAAAACGATGCGCCGCACGCCAGCTTTGTTCGCGGCCTGGGCGAGACTCTCCGTTACCTTGACATTGGCGGCTTCATAGAGATCTGCGGAGTTCGCTGAATTGTCGCCGTTGTGCGTGCGCGCTGCCAAATGGATGACGCAATCAGCGCCGGCTAGCGTATCTGCCCAGCCAGAGAATGCCGCGAGATCTCCTGCGGTGATGAGATGGCTCGATTTGGGTGCTGGCTTGGATGTGTTGCGCACGACTGCCGTGACGGTATGGCCGTCATCCATAAGAGCGGCGCACAAGGGACGCCCCACAAAGCCTCCGGCACCGGTCACAACGACATGCACGTGTTCGTTCTCAAGGTTGCTGGGCAATGAAGGTTGGCTGGGGGACTAGGATTCGAACCTAGACAGGCAGAGTCAGAGTCTGCAGTCCTACCATTAGACGATCCCCCAAAGCTCAAGGACCGGGGGCCTTTGAGAGGCCCTTCGGGAGAGGCGCGATATATCAGGACGATCGTTAATGTTCAAGGCTGTGGACACGCGCGCTGTGCGATCCAAACAGGTGGGGCTGAGCCATCGTGGCTGCTGCTGGACGGTCATCGCAAGCATCCGTCTAGAATTTCTGAATCAAAACAATGATCCTTCTACGGATGCCCAGCAAACACCATATTGTCCTGGTTGATCGTGTTGGAGTTTCTAAGTTTTACGGCTGGATATACTGGAGATTTTTGGGCTTTCGCGCGGGAATATTGCTCAATACTTACTTCATTCATCTTGAAAGATATTTCTGGGGCTGCGCTTTTATGCCAGTTTGCGCCGCAATGATTGTCCCTTATAGTAGTTGGAAACAAAATACATCTAACAACGCTTAAGCTAGGGTGGTTCTTTCGGGAGCTGATCCTGGTCAGGCTTATGCACGGGGGCAAGATTGCAGCAGGACACGGACATGCGGCACCGCAATATGGACGACATTTCAGATAGCGTGAGCGGCGTGCCTGGCGCCTCAGGCCAAGACCTGCAACTTTTTTTGGCAGTCGATTTGGATGGCACATTTTTGGGCGGATCCGATGCGGAGCGCGCCAAACTCTATGATTTGATCAAGGCCAGCCGTCAGCAGATGAAGCTTGCGTTCGTGACCGGCCGAGACATCGCTTTTGCTTCGCGTTTGGGCGACGATGGTTTCGTGCCTGTGCCCGACCTCATTATTGGTGACGTTGGAACGAGCGTCGCGGTGGGGCCGCACTGGAAGCCGGAGCCGACGATCGAGGCTTGGATTGAAGATCAGTGGCCGGGCCCGGATACGGCTGCCGAAATCATGACGCGGCATCCGAAGCTGAAGTTACAAGACGTCTTTGCCGGCCGCCGCTTGTCGTACTTCTACACCAATCAGAATGACGTGGATGCCGCCGCGCGCGACATTGAAGCGGCAGGTTATGACGCGCTGAGTTCAGCTGATTTGTTCTTTGACGTCTTGCCGCGCGGTGTTGGCAAGGGCGCGACGCTGCTGCGTGTTTTGGACCATCTTGGTGTTTCCCACGATCGCGTGCTGACAGCGGGTGACACCATGAATGATCTTTCGCTGTTCCAAACCGGACTGAACAGCGTAGCCGTTGGAAATGCCGAGCCGCGTTTGCGGAAGGCAATCGACGGCTTGAGTAATGTTTACCTGGCTGGCGCTGAAGGTTGTGGCGGAATTTTTGAGGCGCTGGAACACTACAGCTTGATGCCAAAGTCATCTTGATATCAGGAGATACTCCTATGGTGGCAAAGCCATCGAATAAATCGTCGTTTGTGATTGTTTATCATCGCCAGCCCTATGAGGAAGTCGTCTCGGGCGGCAAGGTTCAATACAAAGAAAATGCCAGTCCCAACGGGATTGTGCCGGCCCTGAAGGGCTTCTTTTCTACAGCCAAGGACGCGTGTTGGGTTGCCTGGAAGCAGACTCCCTCAAGCGGAAAGGTCAAGTTTGATCGCGTGGTGCGGATCGAAGACTCATACGGTGCTTATGATGTTGTGCGGTTACCGCTCACGCCGGATCAGGTTAAGAGTTTCTATCATGTGACTTCGAAGGAAGCGCTTTGGCCAATCCTTCACTCCTTCCCCGGTAAGTTTAATTACGACCCTGTTGATTGGGACACGTTCCGCGAGGTCAACAGGCTGTTTGCGGAGGCGGCGTGTGAACAGGCGACGGACGATGCGTTCATCTGGGTGCACGACTATAACCTGTGGCTGGTGCCGTACTTCATTCGTGAATTGAAGCCGAACGCGCGCATCGCGTTCTGCCACCACACGCCTTTCCCAGCCGCTGATGTGTTCAATGTTCTGCCATGGCGGGCAGAAATCCTTAAGAGCTTGCTGGCATGCGATATCGTCGGCTTCCATATCCCGCGCTATGCCGAGAACTTCGCGGCGACAGCCTGTTCGATCCTCGGCGCCAAGCGCTCTAAGTCGATTGATGTGAAGGGACCATTCAGTCCGGTTGGCGCCGCGTTGTCCGAGGCGCAGGTTACGACCGAGCTGGAGTACGAAGGCCGTAAAATCGAGATTGATGCCTGGCCCATCGGTACCAATCCGGGGATCATCGATCAGTACTTGTCGGGCTACAACGCCGGTAAGCGCGTTTCTCAAATCCGCTCTGAGGTCGGTGATAGAAAGCTGCTCGTGTCGGTGGGACGTGTCGACTACGTCAAGGGTACCAAGGAAATGTTGGAGTCGTTTGACCGGCTCTTGGGGCGGCGTCCGGAATTGCACGAGCAGATCAAGCTGTTTTGTGTGTGCGTGGCGCCCGCTGCCGGTATGACGACTTACCGGTCGGCCCAGCGTGAGATCGAACACCTGGTTGGGTCGATCAACGGCCGCTACGGTAACTTGCGATGGACTCCGATTATGCTGTCCACGCGTGGCGTTCCGTTTGATGAACTCGTTTGTTACTACCGGGCGGCCGATGTTTGCTGGATTACGCCGCTACGCGATGGTCTGAACTTGGTCGCTAAGGAATTCATCGCTGCTCAGGAAGAGTGCACAGGCACGTTGATTCTTTCCGAGTTTGCAGGTGCCGCCGTGGAATTCCCGGAAGCGATTAGCACCAATCCATATTCTGCCCGGAGTATGGATCGTGCCATTGATGCCGCTCTGGATATGCCGGAAGAAGAACGGATTGAACGGCTGCAGTCGATGCGTGATCGCGTGAAGACATGGGACGTCAAGCACTGGGCGGATCATGTGCGTGAACGGTTTGAAGCTTTGCCAACGAAGAGCGTGACGGAGAGCAAGCCGAAGCCGAAGGCTCGCACGGCGCAGAAGACGCCGGCTTGAGACTGAGCCATGGGACTGCACGTCGTTGATCTGGTTATCATAGGCGCGTATCTCGTGGCTGTTGCGGCAATTGGTGTTTGGGTCGCGCGGCAAACCTCATCGGGTGACGACCTTTTCTTAGCGGGGCGTAGTCTCGGCTTTTTTGCCATCGGCCTGTCGCTGTTTGCTTCCAACATTTCGTCGACGACGTTGATCGGTGTGACGGGTGCCGCCTACCGAAGCGGCATCAGTGTCGCGCATTATGAGCTGATGGCTGCGATCATCTTGATCGTGATGGCCGTGTTCACGATTCCGGTGTTTCTGCGTTGCCGATTGACGACGATTCCTGAGTATCTCGAGCAGCGGTTTGGGCCGGCTGTTTGCAAGTACGTCTCCGCACTCACGATTTTCTTGTCGGTATTTGTTGATACGGCGGGTAGCGTATACGCGGGCGTGATTGTCGTGCAGACGTTTGCACCATCGGTTCCGTTTGTCCCAGCTTGCATCGCCTTGGCGGCCTTCGCAGGTCTCTACACGGCTGCCGGTGGTTTGCGGGCCGTTGTCTACACTGACGTGCTACAGGCGATCGTGCTGTTGATTGGCGCGTTCGTGATTTCATGGCAGGTGTTCGCGCAGTTTGACTTCAGCTGGTCCAATGCCGTTAGCTCTATTGATGCCGATAAGCTTTCGCTTGTCCGGCCTCTCGACGATCCAGATCTACCGTGGCTTGGCGTCCTCGTCGGGCTTCCGGTTCTAGGCTTTTATTATTGGGGCACGAACCAGTACATCATGCAGCGCGTGCTTGGTGCCCGCTCACTTGATGATGGGCGCTGGGGTGCGGTTTTGGCTGCTGGCCTGAAAGTGCTGCCGCTGTTTCTTCTTGCGCTGCCGGGCGCCTTGGCTTTTTCGCTGCTGCCGCCCCTTGAGAATTCAGATCGCGTTTTTGCAGCGATGATCCGGGAGTTTGTTCCCGTGGGGCTAACCGGCCTCGTGCTTGCGGCTTTCGTGGCGGCGATCATGTCTACGATTGATTCAACGCTCAACGCGGCGTCTTCTCTGGTCGTTCACGACTTTGCCGGCGCGCGCAAACGGGATTGGGATCGTAAGAAGACGCTCTGGTATGGGCGCGTGGTGATGGCCGTGTTTGTGGTCATTGCCGCGTTCTGGCCGCTTGTCATTCGCGAGTTTCCTGGCCTGTTCAATTATATTCAGCAGGTCTTCTCCTACGCGGTGCCGCCAGTCGTAGCCGTCTTCTTGCTTGGCATCTTCTGGCGCGGCATGAGTGAGATCGCGGCTTTGGCGACGCTGATCTTCGGTCATGCGACGGGCGCCGCCTTGATGGCTTGGCGTGCCTATTGCGCGGCGGCGGATGTTCCCGATGGGCTTCCGCACTTCACCATCGTGGCCGGCGTTACCGCCGTCGCGTGTGCCGCTGTAGGTGTGCTTGTCAGCGTGGTTGCCACGCGGCCGGGTGTTGAGCCTGGGTCGTCGACGTTGTGGCTGCGCGGGGATTCCGCGACGAGCCGGACGGGTTTGCTCGATTATCGCGTCCAAGGTGCCGTTGTCCTCGTGGCTGTGGCACTGTGTATCTACTTGCTGCGTTGAGTTTCGGTTGAGCTGCCGGAGGCTTGCGGCAACAGCTCGGGGCGGTACTCAAAATGCATGGTGTCGTAGTGATGCCAGCGCCCGCCCCAGATGAAGCCGTGCTTTTCGAACACCTCGACGACCTCCATAGGGATCTGGTTGCGCCACGCGCGCGGTTTGCCAGCTGGGGCAGACGGCCAACGCCAATAGTCCGCATGTTTGGTCGCGATGTCGATGGCGATGCCATAGCCGTGCGCGGAGCGGCGGTTCGTTCCGGCGATGGTGCGGCAGACATAGGTCCCAGCCGACGGGATTAAAAAGCGATCGAACTTTGCCGGGAGCTTGCTGAGGTCGTTGGAGACCGCGGTTAGCTTTTTGTCGACGCCATTGATGGTTGTCACGAGCAGGCGTTGTTTGGTTTTTCCGGGCAGCCAAGGGATGGTGACGAGGTGCTTGCGCACGTTGTCCTTGGTGCAGTCGCCATACATTTTGTCGAAGAAGGCGGCGGGACGCGCGCGGCCTGGATCCGAGCCCTCGGGCGGTGGTTTTGCTGGGCCGGTGGGGTAGGGCGTCTCAAGCATGTCCTCGATGGATGGGTTGTCGAGCTTGTCCTGCGCGCTCTTTGTCTGCTCGCGCCTATCGCTCAACGGCATGCGCGTGCCGTCCCGCCAGACCAGCTCTCCATTCTCTATACCTTTCAAGGCATCGGGATAGGCGGCGATCAAGCGTTTGGCGTGCATGCCCAGTTTTTCACCGGCGCAGGCAGGTGCCGCCAGCAGCCCGGCGAGCAGCGTTGGCGCAATTATGCTCTTGAAAAACTGACGATATTTCATTGGTTAGCTCTTGCTGCGTTAGCGTTGCTTGAAGTTGTTCTATTTACCCGCTCGCCTGACCTGCTACACTCTTTGGCAGAATTAAAGCCATTAGGCCGCTTGAGAGCCGAATTAAACAGATAACCATCTGATTTTTCGTGCGGATCCAAGCGCTGGAGATAAGCCGTGAGTGGATTGCGCGACGACGACGATGCGAAGGCGCTGGCAGGTGCCTCCCGGAATCTTTCTCCAGATGCTTCCAGTTTCTCAAACTTGTCCACTGGCTCTAGCCAGGCGCAGTCCTGCGTCAGGACCGCCGCGCCGCAAAGCGCCGTCTATGGGGCGCTGGATCTTGGCACCAATAACTGCCGCCTTCTGTTGGCGCGTCCGTCGCGGCGCGGTTTTCGAGTCATAGATGCGTTTTCGCGCATCATCCGGCTTGGCGAAGGCGTCTCACAGTCAAAGATGCTTTCAGAAGCGGCGATGTCGCGAACGATTGACGCGTTGAAAGTTTGTGCGTCGAAGCTTCAGCGCAGCAATGTTAAACGCTCCAGACTTGTCGCCACCGAGGCCTGCCGTGTCGCCAGCAACAGTGGCGTGTTCATGGAGCGCGTTCACAACGAGGTTGGGCTCGACATTGAAATTCTCACACCGGAAGCCGAAGCGCGGCTTGCAGTGTCTGGGTGTGCGTCGCTGATCGATCCTCACGCCGACTTCGTTTTGGTGTTTGATATCGGCGGCGGGTCATCGGAGTTGATTTGGCTGGATCTGCGCGCTCAAGGCCAGCGCGGAAAGCATGTTCACCGGTTTGAAGCGCCGTCGCACATTGCCGCTTGGACGTCACTGCCGCTGGGCGTCGTGACCTTGGCGGAAATGTTTGATGGCCGTGACGTTACCGAAGCGAGTTTTGATGCGATGGTCGCGCACGTGTCGGACTTGATCGCGCCGTTTGAGCATCAGCACAAATTTGGTGAGCGGACGCGCGGCCAGGAAGTTCATCTTCTGGGCACGAGCGGAACTGTCACGACCGTGGCGGGTATTAAACTTGGCTTGAAGCGCTATGACCGTTCGCGCGTTGATGGCTGCTGGCTTGATGTTCGCGATGTGCAGGATGTGACGAGGAGCCTTCTGATGCGGTCGTATGACGAGCGCGTTGCGGAACCTTGCATTGGGTTTGACCGCGCGGATTTGGTCTTGGCCGGTTGCGCGATCCTGGAGGCCATTCTGCAAACGTGGCCGTGTGAGCGTTTGCGTGTGGCTGACCGCGGTTTGCGTGAGGGTATTCTGTCGACGCTCATGCGCGAAGATGGGGTATACCGTTCTGCCCGGCGTCGGCGATAGGCACGAGGTAGCCTAATGGCAGGCAAGAAGACATCGTCAGGTGGTGGCTTCGGCTCGGGGCCCAGTGGTGGCCAGCGCAATTTGCGTGTTCGAGTGAAGAACGCGCGTCAGCGCAAGACATCCTCACAACGCTGGCTCGAACGGCAGCTTAACGATCCGTACGTGGCTGCTTCGAAACGCGATGGAATGCGTTCCAGGGCCGCCTACAAGCTGCGTGAGATTGACGACAAGGAACGCTTGTTGAAGCCGGGTCAGGCTGTGATTGACCTTGGCGCGGCCCCTGGTGGCTGGAGTCAGATCGCGGCGGATCGCGTGAAATCACGCGATGGTCGCGGTCAAGTGATCGCAATCGACTATCTGGGCTTCGATCCCATCGCCGGCGTTGAGATTCTGACCGAAGATTTCACGGGCGAAGGCGCGGAGGAGCGGCTCAAGGCCCTGCTGCGGACGGGAAAAGCCGACGTTGTTTTGTCCGACATGGCCGCGCCGACGGTCGGGCATTCGGCTACGGACCATCTCCGCATCATGGGACTTGCCGAAGCCGCGGCCTATTTTGCCTGTGATGTGCTGTCGCCGGGGGGCGTGTTCTTATGCAAGGTGTTCCAGGGTGGAACCGAACGTGATCTGCTTGATTTGCTGAAGCGCAATTTTGCTTCTGTGAAGCATATCAAGCCGCCGGCCAGCCGTTCGGAAAGTTCTGAGCTCTACGTTTTGGCTAAAGGTTTTCGTGGTGACGGCCAATAGAAATACGGCGGCCCGGGACTTCCGGGCCGCCGCATCAAGAAGAACCAGCGTCAATTAGATGACGTCGATTTCTGCTGGCAGGTAGCTCGTAACTTCGAGGCCAACTTCCTGCTCACGAACCTGAGGCTTCATCCAAGTCTTCATAACTTTTTCCTCCATAAGGATTTCGTTCCGGATTGTCCGGACAACTGGCAAGATGGTGGAAAGTAGCTGCCCGGTCCAATCGGATTTTGCGAAGGTGCCGATTAGGGCGGCTGATGCATATTGCGTAGCTCAACTTATCGTGAGGTTGCGTGAATAGGCGTGTGCCGTGATTGGGCTGGCTCTGGCCTGCCAACAAGGTAACCCTGACCGAATTCGCAGCCCAGGGATTTCAGCATCTCGACTTGATCTCCGGTTTCGATTCCTTCGGCGACGCAGATGATTTCCAAGTTTCGGCACATCTCGATGATGGCCTTCAAGATTGCGCGCTTCTTCGCGTCCTTTTGGGCGCTGGTGACGAGGCTGCGGTCGATTTTCAATTTGTCGAAGTTCAATTTTTCCAGGTAGCCGAAGCTGGCGTAGCCCGTGCCGAAGTCGTCCAAGGCGATGCCGATGCCGGCCGCGTTCAAGTGATTGATGGCGGCGCGTGCGCGCTCTGTGTTGGAGACCAGCGTCGTCTCGGTGATTTCGAGAATTAAGCGTTCGGGTGGAAAGCCGTCGTTGGACAGGTTCAGAAGCGTGTGCAGCGCGAAGCCGGGGCTCAGGAATTGTACGGGTGAGACGTTGAAGGAGAGCTTTATCTCGCGCGGCCAGTTTGCTGCGTCCCGCAGAGCCCTTTTGAACAGCTTTTGGGATAACGGTGTGATCAGACCCGATTGTTCAGCGATTGGGATGAACTCGGCGGGGGAGACTTGGCCCAGTTCGTTGTCGTTCCAACGGGCCAGTGCTTCGTAGCTTGATATCTTGCCTGTCTTGAGTGACCGGATGGGCTGATAGGCGATCGAGAATGTTTCTTGTTCGATGGCTTTGCTGAGACGCTTTTCGATCAAGATGCGGCGGGAGAGCTTGGCCTTCATTTTTCCATCGTAGACCGAGACAGTTCCGCGTCCCGACCGCTTGGCTTGATAGAGGGCTTTGTCGGCGCGCTCCAGCAATTCATTGCCTTTTTCTGTTTTGTCTTCGTGGAGTGCCAGACCGCAGCCAGAGGAAATGGTAACGATCGGCCCGTCCGCTAAAGCGATTGGGCGCCCGATGGAGTCCATAAGTGCTTGTGAGATTCGAAGCGCGTCTGAGGTCTTGGCGCCGCCTTCCAAGATGAAGGCAAATTCGTCGCCGCCGAGACGCGCGGCGATGCCGTGGCCATCGATCTTCGCCTTCAGGCGTTCGGCCACGACGAGCAAGACTTGGTCACCGGCGGCATGGCCGTAGATGTCATTCACGGGCTTGAAGCCGTCGAGATCGATGAGGCCGAGGACGAAGCCTGTATCGTGGCGCCTGATCCGTTGGTTGATCGCATCTAAAAAGGCGCGCCGGTTATAGAGATCTGTAAGCGGGTCCGTGTTTGCGACCACGGCAAGTTTGACTTTCGCTGCCTCCGCACGTTTATGGCTGCTCTCGGCGGAGAGCCTTAGGGTAATTGTGTCCAAGAGCATTTGATATTGGCCGCGCGCGGAGATGACCGTTCCGGTGATGTTCACCGCATAAATGAGCGCGAAGGCGAAGTGAGATGCTGTGCCCTGCAGCACGAGCCAGCAGAGGGCGGGCAAGCATCCCGTTGCTAAAATGACATTCGCCCTCACAGGAAGATAGGCGTTTGCTGTTAGGATAAGGAACGTGGTCATGCACAGATAGGCGATGGCCGTGCTCTTTTGCAGGTCGGTGCCGTACTGCACCAGCATGATGATCCAGGCCGATAAGGTCAGGAAAAGAAGCGCCGTCAGGCCTGGCATTGGTGCGACGGCCTTGCGCATTTCTTCCAGAGGCACGGAGTTTCGCTTGGCAAAATTCCGCCAGTAGAGGCCACGCTTGATACCGAGCGAGACTAACAGCCCGTAGAGGGGGAGAATGACATAGGCCGGGGCGGTTTGGGCGTAGATGATGGCGATCGCTGTCGCACATATGATGTTGGCGAGGTAGATTGTCGGGTTCTGCCTGGAGAGCATCCAAAATTGCTCACGCAGCAAAGCATCTGCGGCTTTGTTCTGGTTGCAGTCTGATGGTTGTTCAACTGACATAACGCAAACGCTCTAGGAACATTGCTGAACGCTAGCAGTAATTCATTACGCTGAATTTAAGATGGATGGTGTCGTCTTAATGTATCTAAGGTAGAGCGATGCGCTGGTGATCAATACAAGCTACTGTTTGCAAACATGAAAACGATCTCTTGTATAACCGCTGCCGTGATTTTGGCTGTGCTCGAGCTTGATTCAATCGTTGGCGCGCGAGCGGGTGAGAGTACCCGGCTTGGGCTTCCCAAGACCGAGCTGCCGCCGCGCGCAGGAGAGGCCTCCCTAGGGCGGACACTGTTTATGGATGCCCGGCTGTCGGCGAACGGCCGGATGGCGTGCGCGACATGTCATGTGCCTGAGCAAGGCTTCACACAAAATGAACGTGCCACGCCAGCGGGTGCCGATGGACGGCCGCTGCGCCGGAACGCTCCGACGCTCCTCAACGCCGCCTTCGCGCGTCCACTGATGCATGATGGTGCCGCGCCATCCTTGAAGGTGCAGGTTTTGACGCCGCTGCTGCATGCCAATGAAATGGCGAACGTCTCATTTGGTGAGCTGGAGTCCCGGCTGGCTGCGCTTCTGCGCTATCGCGATGCCTTTCAAGCTGTCTATGGGCAAGCGCCATCAATGGCACTTATCGGAGAAGCTTTGGCGGCGTATCAGCGGTCTCTCATTTCTGGCGGCTCGGCGTTCGACCGATGGAAGTATGGCGGCGAAGCCGGCGCGCTTTCGGGTGAAGCTCTCAGGGGGTTCGCGCTTTTTACTGGTAAGGCTGGTTGCTCCGGTTGCCATCTTGTGGGGGAGACGTCGGCGCTGTTCACCGACAATGGCATGCACCGCACTGGTGCGGGCGATGCCTCCCGAGGGCCTGTCGCGACAGCGGGTGCCGGGGTGCAACGGTTCGATGCGATCGATTTCTCCAATGCTGGCGATCGCGGGCGCCATGAGGTGACCCAACGGCCAGAGGATCTCTACAAGTTTCGCACGCCGACGCTGCGCAACATAGCGATCACCGCGCCTTACATGCATGACGGATCACTCCCGGCACTGGAAGACGTGATCCGCTTTTACAATGCGGGCGGTGGTGGCGGTCCGGATATAGACCCGCGCATCAAGCCGCTGGGCCTTGAGGATGAGGAGGCCGCGGCATTGGTGGCTTTCTTGAAGAGCCTAACGGGTAGCAACGTTGGTGCTCTCGCGAACGACGCCCGCTTGGCCGCTCCAGTGATTGGCGTACGCGACTGAACACCAAGATTAGCCTTTCAGGGCGGCGGCGATGCCTTGGGCGCAGACGCGGCCGGAGAAGAGGCATCCGCCAAGGAAGGTGCCTTCAAGGGCGCGGTAGCCGTGCATGCCTCCACCACCGAATCCGGAGACTTCGCCGGCGGCAAAGAGACCTGGCAGCGGATTGTTGGCGTCGTCTCGCACGGCGCCGGTCAGGTCGGTCATCAGGCCGCCGAGAGTTTTGCGGGTCACGATGTTGAGGCGCACGGCGATAAGCGGAGCGGCGGCCGGATCAAGAAACTTGTGTGGCTTCGCCGCGCGCGCGACGCGGTCGCCAAAATACTTGCGGGCATTGTTCAAGGCCGCGATTTGGAAGTCCTTGCAGAAAGGATGATCAAGCTGCGCATCGCGCGCGGCGATCTCGGCATGCAGTTTGGTGGCGTTGATGAGATTGTCACCGGTCAGTTCGTTCATGCGGCGCGCCAGCGCGCTGACATCATTTTCCACGATGAAGTCTGCGCCATGGTCCATGAAGGCTTTCACTGCATCGGGAATGCGGGTGCGCAGCAGGTTTGTCATGACCTTGCTGCTCTTGGCGACGAGATCGGGATTTTGTTCCGACCCTGAGAGCGCGAATTCTTTTTCGATGACTTTGCGCGAAAGGATGAACCAGGAATAATCGTAGCCCGTTTGGCGCAGGTGGCGCAGCGTGCCGAGTGTGTCGTATCCGGGATAGTAGGGCACGGGTAGGCGCTGGCCTGTCGCGTCGAGCCAGAGCGACGACGGGCCGGGTAGGATACGGATGCCGTGCTCTGGCCAGATGCTGTCCCAATTTTCCAGCCCCTCGACGTAGTGCCACATGCGGTCGTGGTTGATGATGCGCGCGCCGGCGGATTGGGCGATGCCGAGCATTCGGCCGTCGACGTGGGCTGGAACGCCCGAAAGCATGCGGTTGGGTGGCAGGCCCATACGTTCCGGCCAGCAGGCGCGCACGAGTTCGTGGTTGGCGCCGATGCCTCCGGTGGTGAGCAAGACGATGGGGGCCTTGAGCTCGAACTTGCCGGTGGGTGTTCGAGAGCTTGCCTGGCCGCGTAGAACGTCACTCGGCTCGAGAACCGTGCCCGCAATGCCAGTGACCATGCCGCGCCGCGTGATGAGATGATCGACCTGATGGCGGAACTTGAACGTTAGCGTGCCGTCTTTTTCCGCTTCGGCGGCTCGTTTGACGAACGGCTCCAACACGCCAGGGCCGGCGCCCCATGTGATGTGAAACCGGGGGACCGTGTTTCCCGGGCCAGTGCCGCCATAGCCGCCACGTTCAGGCCAGCCGATGAGGCGCAGGAAGCGGATGTCGAGGCTGTGCAGCCAGTCGCGCATTTCAGTCGAAGCGTAGTGGACGTAGGCCTGTGCCCATTCGCGCGGCCAGTGATCTTCCTCGCGATCAAAGCCGGCGGTTGCCTGCCATTCCGCCCAGGCGAGATCGAAGCTGTCTTTGATGCGCAGCCAGGGTGCGCGCTGTTCCGGCGTGTTGACCAGAAAGATGCCGCCCAGAGACCAGTGCGCCTGACCACCGAGTGATTGACGCGGCTCCTGGTCGACAACGATGACGCGTTTGCCTGCCGCTGTAAGTTCCACGGCAGCGGTTAGGCCGGCAAGTCCGGCTCCAACGACGATAACATCCGCGTCCATTGCACCTCGCGCTTCGTTAGCTGAGTTTGATGAGGCCGCCCGCGACCTCTTCCGGAGACAGGCACGGTGATCCCGCGCCGGCAGCTTCCGCTACCCGGATGAGTTGTTCGACCCGTGTGACCATGGGTGCTGGCGTTCCCGCCTTAGCGGCAAGATCCATGACTGCGCCTTGTAGGCTGGCGACCTCGGTCGGCCTGCGCTTTTCGAGATCCTCCCACATTGAGGAGCGTGCCTTCGGGTCAATCGCGAGCGTCGCACCGGCGGTATATGGGTAGATCGAATTCGGTAGGCGAAGCCCAAAGGGCATCAGTTTGGGGACAACACCGCCGACACGTGCAGGTGTGATGCCTGATGTCTTCAAAGCCGTCAGCGCTTCGGACGCTTGCGCGGCCAAGATCAGGCGCCAGCGCCGGTCGGCCAATTCCTCGCGCAGGGTTCGGCCGGAGAGTGCGTTGAGGGCGTTGTTGAGGTTGATGATGAGCTTGCCCCAGGAAACCGCGGTAATGTCGTTGTGTTCGATGATGGGTGCGCTTTGGGTCGTTAGTTGCTCCGCCAGACCGGGTGTGCCGGCTGCGATGGTAATGCGTCCGCTCGTTGCGCGATGAAAATGAGGGAGGCCGTTTTCATCGCGTGTTTGGATGACGTTGAAGGGGACCATTCCAGCGACGGTCCGGCCTCGCTGGCCAATCTGCGTGTCCAGGACGGCGGCGTTGCCGACGCCATTTTGATAGCTGACGACGATCGGCACGCTTCCGGCGTGGGTCGCAATAAGCTGTCCCATCTCTTTGGTTTGTGCGCTCTTCACTGTGACGAGAATGATGTCCGCGTTTTGGAAAGCGGCCCATGGGTCGGTTGTCGTCGTGACTTGGCCTGGCGGGATCTTTGCGTCGAAGCCGTCAGGGTCGCTGACCCTTAGTCCCGCGTTTTCTATTGTCTCCATCAGTGCCTGGCGGCCGAAGAGCGTTACGCGGCGCCCGGCTGCGGCGAGGCAACCGCCTACGTAGCCGCCGACGGTGCCGGTGCCTGCAATGGTAATCGCCGATGACAGTGTTTCGGAAATGGCCTGTATCCGTGTTTGTGAATACGGCGGGCAGCGGCGCGGCGCGCCGTCTCCCGCCAGCGAAAACATGACGTGTGCCAAGTTTAGCGCCGCTGTTTGACAGATGCCACAGCGCTAGCCGCCGTCATCCCCAGGCAATGGATCAGGCTTCGTCCGGCTTTTGCGAGGTGATGGCCTTCGGCTGTTCGTTGAGGCTGCCGCCGTGACCGGCACTGGTGACGGCGCCGGTCTGGGATGCTGCTTCTTTTTGGGCGAGCGATGCCTTGTTGATGACCGTCAGAAGAGGAGTGAGCCCTTCCGTATCGACGAGGCGGAAGATCTCAACGTCGCCCATGGCTTCGGCAGACCAGCCAGCGATATCGAGTGTGCGTTCCGCTTTCGACATCAGGCCGTGGTTGCGCATGGGGCGGTTGGCGGCCGCCGCCTTGGCGGTCTCTTCGTCTGGCTTGTACTCTTCCCTGCTTCGCTTGAAGACCTTGTCCCAGAGTGTTCCGGCTGGTGGCATACCCAGGTCATGGCTGCGGCGGTAAACGTTCAGATCGGAAAAGCTTCCGCGCTGTTCGGCTTCACCGAAGTGCTTCAGCTCCCTTTCCGATAGCGCGCGCACAAGCTTCAGATCGTCAAAGACGCCGGCCAGCTGGTTCATGGCCAGAGCTTTGAGTTCTTCATCCTTGTTGTCATGCACCGAATAGAGGTTGGGTATGACGAAATAGGATGAGCCGTCGTGGTGTATGAAGTGTCTTCGTATCCATTCAAAGTCCGCGCCGGGTGCGCGGTTGATCGCCGTCTCCATCGCGGTTGTCAGATATTGGATAACGGTATCGTTCGGCAGGTGGATTTCAGATTGCGTGGCGGCCAGGCCGTCCTCGCGAATGGGCCCGTAGGCGGATGGCGTGAGTGCGGCGAGCGCCAGCAAGCCGATGTCTATCCCGATCGTTGCTAGCAGCGCGATCATATCGCGGCCGGTGATGGGTTCGCCGCTTTCCGTGTGGTCTCCTGTCGCTTGCCCTCCGGACACGATGTATCCGGCCAAGCTCGACATGTAAGCGCCGACATTTTCCCAAAGGCTCTTGATGGCGTTGGCTACGCCGGCAGGGCCTTCGTTGAAGACGGCCTCGCGCAGTTTGATCTGGGCGGGTTGATCGGCCTGATCAGCGGCCTGGTTCAGGCGCTGTGCGAGTGTCGGATCGTAGCAGGAAAATCCTGGCCTGCCAGGTGGTGATGAGACGGCGGCCGCGAGCGAGCGCATTTCGGCCGCGGTCGACTGGCCGAGTTCATTGGAGCGTGAGGCAATGGCGCGTGCCTTGCTGCGGACCTGAGAGGCTTTGCGCTCAAACGCTTGCTGCCGTTCTTGGACGCTCGTGCCGTCCAGGCTTGCCACGCTCTGCTGCAGCAGCTCGATGTTTGCTTGCACGGGCTGGAGCCAGGAGCGAGTGAATCCGTCGCGCAGTGTGGCCACACCATCGCGCACGCTGCGGCGGGCGTTGTAGAGCGGGCCGCGGCCGGCGCCAGAGGGCACGCCGCAGCTGCCGCCGGATGTTTCCTCCCGCTCCATTTGGCTCTCGGACCAGCTGACGACGTTGTCGAGCTGGACCTTTACCGCTTCAAGGCGCGAAGCGACGGCCGTGCCTGCGTCGCGGGCGTCTTCTTGCAAACCTGCAAGGCCCGTGCGGGTCGCTTCTTCGCCGGCGATCAGGCTCCACCAGAAGCCGTAGCCGAAGCCGATCGACCAGAGCGCCAGGAATAGGTAAAGCGGGAAGGTAATGAGACGTTCGCGAAGGCGGCGCTGGGCGCCAAAGGTTTCGCGCAATGTGAGCCAGAGCAGGAACGTCAGCGCGGTGACGACTGCGATGACCAGCGCGTCGTTGGAAATGGACAGGCCTTCGCTGGGCGCGGCTGGCGTGGACGAGACGCCGACGATGAAGTCGCGCATGCCGTGCCAGGTGGCGTACCCGGAAATGAGCAACAGCATCAATGATGCGATGCCGATCAGTGTGTTGCGCCCGAGGAAATAGTCTACCGCCCTGGACCAGCCAGACATGGTCTGGGTGTTGGCATAATTCGTATCGGCCATTGGTATGTTTCCTCGCGGTCGTGTTCGTGCGGAACGCGTGACAGGCTCGAATGATCCACCGAAGGCGGCGGATGCCCGCTATTGGCCGTACACTAAGGCAAAAGCGCCGGGGTTTGCGTTGCCAATGAGACACAAGTCATTTGCGATGGTTCGGCGCATTTGCCGGGACTGAACCGGGGCAAACCCTTCCCAGGCGGCACGCGGCCTGCTATATGCCCGGCGACTTACTCCCGCCGCTGAAGGCAAAGCGGTGCGATCAGTCATTCCAAGACAGGAGACTTTCCATGGCCGACAGCCCAATCGTTAACGATTTCGGGCTAGCGCTGACGTTTGATGACGTTTTGCTCGTTCCAGCGGCGTCCGAGGTGATGCCCGGCGAGGTTGATGTCTCGACGCGGCTGACGCGCTCCATTGGTATCAATATCCCGATTGTGTCCGCAGCGATGGACACCGTCACCGAGGCCAGGCTCGCGATCGCCGTGGCCCAATCTGGCGGCATCGGGGTCATTCACCGGAACCTCGATCCGGTCGAGCAGGCGCGTCAGGTGGCCCAGGTCAAGAAGTATGAGAGCGGGATCGTTCTCAATCCTGTCACCATCGAGCCGGGCAAGACGTTGCGCGAAGCATTGCAGCTGATGGCCGAGAACAACATTTCAGGCATTCCTGTTGTCGATACGTCGTCGACCAACGATCGCTACGGGAAGCTTGTCGGTATTTTGACCAACCGCGATGTGCGGTTCGCCAGCGATTTGGATCAGCCCGTGTCAGAGCTGATGACCAAGGACCGGCTGATTACCACCAAGCGCTCCGTGGACATGGAAGAGGCCAAGCGTCTTTTGCATCAGCACCGGATTGAGAAGCTGCTCGTGGTCGATGATGACTATCACTGCATTGGCCTGATCACCGTGAAGGACATTGAGAAGGCTCAGAAGCACCCGAATGCGTGCAAGGATTCTGAGGGCCGGTTGCGTGTGGCGGCGGCGACAACCGTTGGGGCTGATGGGTTTGAACGTACGGAACGTCTGATTGCGGCGGGTTGTGATTTGATCGTTGTCGACACTGCGCACGGTCATTCCAAGCGCGTGCTTGAGGCCGTGACCCGGATCAAGAAGTTATCCAACTCGGTACAGGTCATCGCCGGTAACGTCGCGACCGCTGATGCGACGGCGGCTCTGATCGAGGCCGGTGCTGATGCGGTGAAGGTTGGTATCGGCCCAGGCTCCATCTGCACGACGCGCATCGTGGCCGGTGTGGGCGTTCCTCAGCTGACTGCGATCATGAATTGCGCGGAAGCCGCGCATAAGCGGGACACGCCGATCATTGCTGATGGTGGCATTCGTTTTTCTGGCGATATCGCCAAGGCGCTTGCTGCCGGCGCGGACGTCGTCATGGTCGGCTCGTTGTTGGCTGGCACGGACGAGGCGCCTGGCGAGACTTATTTGTATCAGGGACGGACTTACAAATCGTACCGTGGCATGGGCTCTGTCGGCGCCATGGCGCGCGGTTCGGCTGATCGGTACTTCCAGCAGGAAGTGAAAGACACGCTGAAGCTGGTGCCGGAAGGCGTCGAGGGTCAGGTTCCCTACAAGGGCCCGGCGGATGCCGTACTACATCAGCTCGTTGGCGGCTTGCGGTCTTCGATGGGGTACCTGGGTTCGAAAACGCTGAAGGAACTGCAGGCCAAGGCCGAATTCGTACGGATCTCGCCAGCATCCATGCGTGAGAGCCATGCCCATGGTGTGGCCATTACGCGGGAGAGCCCGAACTATCCTGGAACGCTCTAGCGGCGGTTTCGCGAGAGGAGCCAATGACCGATTTCGATATTCTGTTGCCCGTCTTCCTGCAGATATTACTGACCTTCGTTTTGATGGTTTGGATGGCGGTATCGCGGACCGGCGCTCTTAAGCGGAAAGAACTGCACATTCGCGACATGGCGCTAGGCCAACAGGCTTGGCCTGCGCGGGTGACGCAAATCAGCAATGCCTTTCACAATCAGCTTCAACTACCGGTCTTGTTCTATGTTCTGGTCGCATTCGTATTGATCACCAACTCGGTGACGGTGACGCTTGTCGTACTGGCTTGGCTGTTCGTGGCGACACGCCTGGTGCATGCGTATATCCATGCTGGCAGCAACTACGTTCCCTGGCGCGCCTATGTCTTCTTCGTGAACGGTACCATCTTGATGATTATGTGGGCCGTTTTCGCGGTCCAGTTCGGATTGAGGGCGGGGTAAATGACGCCTGGCGCGCGGCTGGCGGCGGCGGTCGAAGTTCTGCAGGATATGGCGGACCACCACCGGCCCGCGCAGATTGCCTTGGCGGACTGGGGCAAGACGCATCGCTTTGCTGGTTCCAAAGACCGTTCGGCCATTGGCACCTTGGTTTTCGATGTCTTGCGGCGAAAGCAATCCTTGGCTGCACAGATGCAGTCCGATCATCCACGGGCGCTTGTGCTGGCGGCTAGCATGCGTGCTTTTGGGATAAGCGCCGACGACGTTTCCGCTCTGGCTGATGGTCAAGGTCATTCATTGCCGCCGATGACGGATGAGGAAGCCGCAGGTTTATCCCGCGCGCTGGCCGAGGATGTTCCTGCGCATATTGCCGGCGACTTTCCCGAGTGGCTGAGCTCATCGTTTGAGCGCGCGTTCGGTGATCGTGCGGCCGCCGAGGGTGCCGCGCTGGCTCAGCGTGCGCCAATTGATTTGCGCGCCAACACCTTGAAGGCAGACCGCGAAAAACTGCTAAAGGCGCTTTCGCATTTTGGGGCTGTCGCGACGCCGATCGCGCCGGCTGGTGTGCGCATTCCACCACCTGAAGGGCAGGGTAAGGCCCCTCACGTTGAAGCGGAAGCCGCTCATGGCAAGGGCTGGTTCGAGGTTCAGGACGAGGGGAGCCAGATCGCGGCCATGTTGGCGAACGCGCAGCCGAAAGAGCAGGTGTTGGATCTGTGCGCGGGCTCCGGTGGCAAGACTTTGGCCATGGCCGCGATGATGGGCAATACCGGGCAGATCATGGCTTATGACCGCGATAAGAGCCAGTTGCGGCCGATCCATGAACGCCTGAAGCGGGCAGGGGCACGCAACGTGCAGGATATGACGGCGGGAGACGTGTCGGCCCTGACGGCGCTTGGTCCGCGGTTTGACCTGGTGCTGGTGGACGCGCCATGCACTGGTTCTGGGACATGGCGGCGCAAGCCTGATGCGAAATGGCGGCTTAAGCCAGGCAATCTAGAGCAGCGCTGCGCGGAACAGCAGACCGTGCTCGGCTTGGCGTCTCAGCTGGTAAAGCCGGGCGGGCGCCTTGTTTATGTGACGTGCTCCGTGTTGCCGGAAGAGAACGAAGACCAAGTCACGGCGTTCTTGCAGCGGGAGTCATCGTTTTCCACAGGCGGGCTCGCCAGCTTTCCTGGGCTGGTCGAGGTCAACGGCATGGTGTCGCTCACACCCTTCAAGCACGGAACGGACGGCTTTTTTGTCGCTGGCATGACAAAGGCCTGTTGAGTGCGACAGCTCTTCTGGGGATTGCCCGATCGGGGTCATTGGCTGTGCCCAACTAGTCCTTACGATCAAAGCCAGATTTGATGATTCGGTAGGGTCCTTCATGTTTTCGTATTTGTGTCAGCCTGCGGCCGGGATGGCCTGGGCGCGAGCCTTTTGCGTGCTAGTGGCCGTGTTTCTTGCGGGCTGCAGCACGATGAACGACTCGCGCTTGGCGACGTCTGCGCTTTCACCTGGAAAGGGCCGGATCATCTTGACGCGAACGAATGAAACCCTTCGCGCAACGACGCTGGCGACGACAAAGGTCAACGGTCACAAGGTGGCTGACGTTGCGGCGGGCGGTTCGGTTGCGGTTGATGTGCCGCCGGGGCCGTTGTCGCTCAGTGTCGAGGCTTGGAACTATCCCGGGCACTACGCGATCCCGCTCGAAATCAATGCGGGACAAACGCTCAAAGTTGAGATTTCTCCGCGAGAGCCCGCAGCCGCTGGCATGCTTGGCCCCATTGGCGGGCTGATGGAGGAGAATGCGCAAGGCAAGGGCGGTGGTTTCAAGGTGCGCGAGGTGGCCAACTTGGATGCCATGGGCGCTAATGCACCGGCCGCCAACGGTCTCAATCTGCCGCCAGCGAAAACCGAGACCCAATAAGGGCGAAACGAATCTTACTCGCCCAACAACGTCGTCTTTGCTTCGTTGATTTTGGACGCGAGATACGTTGATCCACCCCGGTCAGGGTGGAAGCGCTTCATCAACTCGCGGTGTGCCTGCCGGACCTCTTCCTCGCTGGCATTTTCCTCCAAGCCCAGAATTGCCAGCGCTTCCTTTTCTGTCATCAGCCCATCCGGGCCGCTTGCCATTTCGGCTTCACCGCGCGCTACGTCCGCCTGCCAGGTTGGGTGCACCCGGTCGAGGTATGCCTCGATAATTTGCGCGGATGGCGGGTCCGTATAGCGGCAATCCTGCCAAAGAAGAGCTAGCTCGGTTGCTTTCAAATTTTCGATGCGGCGGTTGGCAAACATGCCTTTTAAGACGCGGCCGGTCACTGCGCCTGTGTCGTGGTCCAGCATGATGTCGAGGTGATCAGTTTTTAATGATGAGGTGGTGCCGGACGAGCGGTTGGCTTTTCCGCGCTTCTTGGAGCCCCACAGGAGCCAAAGACCAAGGAGGCCAATCGGGATGGCGGGCAGTACTGCGCCTCTTGTCATAAGGGCGATGGCCGCGGCCCAGGCCCCGATGCCCCCTGCGGTTTTTAGACCCCAAGCCAGCATGGCCGGGTTGGCTTTCATGTAGCTCCGCAGCAGGAGGGCGATGACCGCGACAAGCGCGACGAGGGCGAGGATAGCAACGTTCATGGAGCAGAGCTTAACCGCTCTGCTGAATTTGGGCGAGGAGGCGTCTTGCGCCGTCACCACGATTTGTCTTGCCAAGGCGCTCGAGGGCCTTCTGTCCGCCGGTGGCATAGGCGGCGACGGCTGATAGAAGCTGGCGCAGTTGATCGGCCGAGCCGTTGTCGAATCTCAAGGTGGCCCCTTTGGTAATGCGTGCGATTTCGCGGAAAGCGCGGGCTGCGCGGGCGTCGTGCCCTTCCTGGAAAATGAAGGCGGGAACGCCGAGCAGTGCCAGTTCTCCGGAGCGCATGCAAAGTTCGTCGATTTCTTCTTCCATGCTGTCGCCGACATAAACGAGGGCGTTGATGCGCTGGTTACCAGCCGCCTTGATGGCGTGAGTCAGTACTTTGCGGATTTGCGTGTATCCGCCGTGACAGTTGACCGTTGTCATGAGTTTGGCGAGATCTTCGGGGTTGGATACCCACTTTGACGACCGGCATTCGTCTAAACCACGGAAATAGACAAGCTGGACGTCCAGGCCGCCGGCGGATTTGATCGCCTTGAACATCTCGCTTTGTAAGCTCATGGCCATGTCCCAGGTGGGCTGGCGGCTCATGGTTGCGTCCATGGCGAAGATGATGCGGCCCCGGGCTTCACTGGGACCTACGGCAAGTTCTTTGACCTTAGCTATGAACTCCGAAACGTCGGATACTTGCGGGGCGTTGGCTTGGGTCGCTGGGGGACTAGGCTTTTTGCTCATGCATTTCAGGCGGCACGATACGCCGCAAACTCGGCTTCTCTTTCTCGTGCGAGGCAGAGGCGTCTATGTTGATCCGCCCAGCGTCGCGCCATGACTAAGCAGTTGAAGATTACCGCCGGTGGCGGTGACGTCTGTCGTGCGAACTCTCTCTGAAGCAAACCGCGCTAGATAGTTTGGTCCGCCTGCTTTTGGTCCCGTTCCCGACAGTCCTTCTCCGCCAAATGGCTGAACGCCGGGCACGGCACCGATTTGGTTACGGTTGATGTATATATTGCCGCAGCGTGCGTGCCCGGCAACATAATCCGCGACCGACTCGATACGGCTGTGAAGGCCAAGCGTCAGGCCGTAGCCGCTTTCGTTCACAGCTGCGACAACTTGATCCAGGTGTCCGCTTGAAAACGGCAGAACATGGAGGATTGGCCCAAACACTTCCCTCTCCAGCATTTGCAACGAGTCAATCCTATAAACCGCTGGCGTAACAAAAGTTCCCGCACGGCATTCTTCCGGCATCGGCGCGTCCACGATTTCGCGCGCTTCGCGCTGCATGCGCAGTTTGTGCGCCTCTAGGTGATCCTGGGCGGCTTCGCTGATGACGGGGCCGACGTCTGTCGCGTAGTCGAATGGGTCTCCAACGTCGAGCGCAGCCACGGCGCCGGCCAGCATGTCGATTGTTTTCTGCGCGATTTCCTTTTGAAGGAACAGCACTCGCGCGGCTGAACACCGTTGTCCGGCGCTATCGAACGCGGATTTGACGACGTCACGTACGACTTGTTCAGGAAGAGCACTGCTGTCGGCGATCATGACGTTGAGGCCGCCGGTTTCAGCAATGAAGGGAACAATGTCGCTGTGCCGGTATGCCAGCGTTTTGTGGATCGCCCAGGCGGCTTCGTTGGAGCCGGTGAACGCGACGCCTTTGACGCGTGTGTCTTTGACGATTGCTGCGCCGACGGTGGCGCCTCCCGGCAGCAAATGCAGGACGTCGGCCGGGACACCGGCTTCGTGCAGCAGCTGCACGGCCAAAAAGGCCGTTATGGGCGTTTGTTCGGCAGGCTTTGCGATGACTGGATTGCCCGCGGCCAATGCGGCAGCCACTTGGCCTACGAAAATGGCGAGCGGGAAATTAAACGGGGAAATGCAGGCAAACGGTCCACGGCCCGTGAGCGAGAGCAGATTTGTTTCGCCTGTTGGTCCACGCAGACTGACCGGTTCGCTAAACAGCCGCTTAGCTTCCGACGCGTAGTAACGCAGGAAGTCGACGGTTTCGCGAATTTCGCCGAGCGCGTTTGGAAGGGTCTTGCCCGCTTCGCGGACCAGGACGGCCATCAGGCGTGCCCGGTCGCGTTCGATAATGTCTGCGGCGTGTTCCAGGATCCTGGCGCGGCCTGGACCGCCGACTTTATCCCAAGCGATCGCGGCGCTTGTGGCGGAGGTGATGGCTTCTTCGACCTGGGTTGGTGTCGCGGGTCTGACGGTGCCAATGCGTTCGCGCGTGTCGTGGGGGCAGATCACCAGACTGGCGGAAAGGCCTCCGATGCTGGCAAGCCCGTTGACAATCGGGCCGGCGGCGAACGAAGGCTGCAGCGCGTCGATCATTTGGGTTACAAGCGGATCGCGCACGGCCTGTTGTGATAGCGCGAGCCCTGCGCTGTTCTTGCGCTCCGGCCAATAAATGTCGCGCGGGCGCGGCAGCAGCTTGATGGCGGAGGCTTCTTCGCGTTCTGCTTCGGCGCGCTCGACCGGGTCGCGGACGATCTGCGCGATCGGCGCTTCTTCGTCGGCGATGCGATTGACAAAGGATGTGTTGGCACCGTTTTCGAGAAGCCGCCGGACGAGGTATCCCAGCAGATCCTCATGGCCGCCAACGGGTGCGTATATGCGGCAAGGGCGGGCCGAATTACCTTCGCCGAGCACTTCATCGTAGAGCGCTTCGCCCATGCCATGCAGCCGCTGAAATTCAAACGGCGCCGAGCCGGCGGCGACGTAGGCCGCGGCCACTGTATGAGCGTTGTGCGTGGCGAACTGCGGATAGAAGGCCTTGGGCTCGCTGAGGATGTAACGCATGGCGGCGAGATACGAGACATCGGTGTAAAGCTTGCGCGTCAGAACCGGGTAGTCCTGAAGGCCTTGTTCCTGCGCCCATTTGATTTCGCTGTCCCAGTAGGCGCCTTTGACCAGGCGTACTGGAATGCGGCGGCCTGTCCGTTCCGAAAGGCGTCTGAGCCAGCGCAAGACTGGAATGGCGCGCTTGCCGTATGCCTGTACGGCGATGCCCATGCCTTGCCAGTGCGCGAGGGAGCGATCGCAGAAGGTTTCTTCAAAGACGTGCAGCGACGGTTCGAGCCGCTCTTGCTCTTCCGCATCGACGGTGATGGCAAGCCCGCGTTCGCGGGCGGCGTTCATGAGCTGCAGCAGGCGCGGTGAAAGTTCGCGCGAGAGCCGATCTTCTTTGCCTGGCAGGTAGCGCGGATGCAGGGCGGAGAGCTTGACCGATATGCTTGGGCGCGACAGCAGCATGTCGTGATGGGTTGCAGACAATGGACCGGAAGCGTCACCGACGGCATGGATGGCATGCATGTAACGGTCGAAGTAGCGCTTGGCGTCCTCTTCACTTTGTGCGGCTTCGCCGAGCATGTCGTAGGAGAAACGGTAGCCGCGGGCTTCAAAGCCGCGCGCCCGGGAGATGGCGTCTTCAATTGTGCGGCCCAGGACGAACTGATCGCCGAGCAATTTGACGGCGCGTTTCACCGCTTGCCGGATGACTGGCTCACCAGATCTCGCGACGAGACGCTTCAACGCTGCAAAAGGGTTGGAGGCCTGGTTGTCCTTCAAGCGGACGATCTGGCCTGTCAGCATCAGCCCCCAGGTTGAGGCGTTGACAAACAGGCTGTCGGAATGGCCGAGGTGCTTTTCCCATTCGCCGTGAGAGATCTTCTCGGCGATGAAGGCGTCGGCCGTTTCGGCGTCGGGGATGCGCAGCAAGGCTTCCGCGATGCACATCAGAATAACGCCTTCCTCGGTCGAAAGGCCATATTCGCGCATGAAGGCGTCGACACCGGAATGCTTGGCCTCGTTGTCGCGCGCTGATTGCACGAGACGCCGCGCCAGCTCTCCGGTCCGCCGGCGTTCGTCGTGGGTGTAAACCGCTCTTTCGATGAGGCCTCCCACGAGGCGTGTTTCATCGATCAGATGGTGATTGGCGATCTCGTCGCGCGGCAGGGGCTGTTCACCCCACCGGTCAATCCCATACGGTTCCGAACGTCCAGTATTGCTCAGCGCCACCATTCGGTCCTCGAACGTGATTCTCTGGGAAAACGGCAGTCTAGCAGATGCGGCGGGCCGGTTGCGTCTGATTGCGCATCTTGACTGGAGATATCCGCATCGTATGAGCATGTCGCAAGATGATGGGGAGGCCGGTGTGGCAACCAAGCCAATAAATATTGTCGAATCAGTCCCGGAATTGCGCGCGCAGGTGGCTGCCTGGCGGGCTGGCGGTGAGCGCGTGTCTCTCGTGCCGACAATGGGAGCGCTTCATCGCGGTCACCTGGATCTTGTGCGGGGTGGCAATGAGCGCGCGGACCGGACTGTCGTTTCTATTTTCGTCAACCCCAAGCAGTTCGCGCCGCACGAAGATTTCGGCCGTTACCCGCGGGACCTCGACGGAGACATGGAGAAACTCCGCCAGGCCGGAGCCGATCTGGTTTGGACGCCCAATTCCCAAGACATGTATCCGGAGGGCTTTGCCACGCGCATTGTCCCGGAAGGGGCCGCCGAAGGGCTGGAGACTGATTTCCGGCCGCATTTTTTCGGCGGCGTGACGACGGTTTGTTGCAAACTGTTTTCGTCCGTCACGCCTGATGTCGCGATGTTCGGCGAGAAAGACTACCAGCAGCTCTGCGTGATCCGGCAGATGGTCCGTGATCTCAATTTGCCGCTGGAGATCGCTGGCATTCCGACCGCGCGGGAGGAGGACGGTTTGGCTCTGTCTTCCCGGAATGAATATTTATCGACTGAAGAACGCCAGAACGCTCCAGCGCTTTTTAAGACCGTATCCGACTTGGCGGTCAAAGCGTTGGCTTCTGGCGGTAGCGTAAGCGTTTCAGCCCTAGAGGAAACGGCACGGGTCTCGTTGTTGGATGCCGGGTTCGATAAGGTGGATTACGTGGCCCTGCGTGATGCCGTGTCCCTGAAAGATTGGCGGTACGACCAACCGGGGCGGGTTTTGGCCGCCGCGTGGATGGGAAAAACCAGGCTGATTGACAATGTTGCCGTGGCGGCGGGCCAATAAAAAAGGGGACCATATGGTCCCCTTTTTTTCTTAGGCATTGCCGAGCAATTCCTCGACGTGTTCCCAGTTGACGAGATTGTCAAACCAAGCCTCGAGATATTTCGGCCGCGCGTTGCGATAGTCGATGTAGTAGCTGTGTTCCCAGACATCGCAGCCCAAGATGGGCTGTGCCCCGTGCATCAGGGGATTTTCGCCATTCGGCGTTTTCATCACTTCAAGCTTGCCGTTCTTCACAGCGAGCCAGGCCCAACCTGAGCCGAATTGGCCTTTGCCAGCTTCGATAAAGTCATTGCGGACCTTGTCGTAGCCGCCGATTTCATCAACGAGTTTCTGGACAGAGCCGGGGAGTTTATTTCCGCCGCCGTCCTTTTTCATCCACTGCCAGAAGTGGATGTGATTGTAGTGCTGGCCGATGTTGTTAATGACGGGCTGATCTTTCGCGGCGAAGGCTTCCTTGCAGATGTCTTCGATCGATTTGCCATCGTACTTCGTACCAGCACCGGCAAGCTCGCTGCCTTTGTCGACGTAGGCCTGGTGATGCTTGTCATGATGGAACTGCAGGGTCTCGGCCGACATGTAGGGGGCGAGTGCGTCATACGCATACGGCAGTTCGGGCAACTTGAACGTCACGGTATTCTCCGTTCATGGGGGTGGGATGCGGTTATTCGCAAGATAATGTTGCAAAGCAATGCAATGCCTATCGGCTCGACAGGTTCCAAGCAAGCGGCAGGGAGGGCGCCAGGCGGCCGCCAATCGGCGTTGGCGCCAAGAAAGCGCGTTAGTTCAAGTGTTTGAAGAAATGGATTTATATTTGGGGTGGCCCAAAAAAATCGGGGCCGGGCGACCCTGCGCGCCCGGCCCCGCTTGGATCACGCCGGGGAAGTTGGATATCAGGGTAGGTTGCAACGTAGATGGCCAGGATTGAACCCAACCTGAATGCGGCATTCAGATTCCGTTCATCAAACAGTTGGGACGCAATTATTGGTGCTTTTCGACGGATTTTGCCGTGATGGACCGTTGATTTGGCATTGGGGCCAATCCGCTTTGTAGAAGATGCCGTTATGAAAAAACGCAAATGGAATGTTCTCTTCACGTTGGCCGTGCCGCTGGCGCTGGCCGGCGGAGCGGTTGCGGTGCTCAAGCCTTGGGGTTTGGGCGCGTCGTCCAAGACTGTTTTCAGCACGTCGGAGGTCAGCCGCGGGCAAATTCGCAAGCTGGTGAGTACGTCTGGCCCGGTGAGGGCGCTGGTCACGGTGAGCGTGGGTTCGCAGCTTTCCGGGCAAATTGAATCCGTTAGGGCCGATTTCAACACCGAGGTGAAACCCGGTCAGCTTTTGGCCCAGCTTGATGCCAGGACGTTTGCCGCCAAAGTTGATCAGGCCAAAGCGGATTTGGCGGCGGCGAAGGCCGCGTTGACGAACCAAGAAGCGGCGATGGCGAAGTCTCAGGCCGTGCTGAAGGCGGCGGAGACCAATGTTGAGCGCCAAGCCTTGCTGGCCAAGAAGCGGCTTTCCACGCAGCTGACCTATGAGACGGCCGTGCGAGATCGCGATGTCGCCAAAGCCGATATCCAGGTGATGACGGCTCAGATCGCCAGTGCGAAGGCGACGATTGCGCAGAAGCAAGCCTCGCTGGACCAGGCCGAGGCCGATTTGGAGCGCACGAAGATCCAGGCTCCGATTGAGGGCACGGTCATTTCCCGTACGGTTGATCCAGGACAGACTGTGGCGGCCAGCCTGCAGGCGCCCGAGTTGTTTAAGATCGCTCAGGACCTGTCGCGCATTCGTATCGAGGCTCAGGTGAACGAGGCCGATGTCGGCGCCGTCTCAAAGGGCAATCCTGTCACCTTCCAAGTCGACGCTTATCCCGACCGGGAATTTTCCGGGCGTGTCACGCAGGTGCGGTTGGCTGCGACCGAGCTTGAAAATGTCGTGACTTACACCGTCATTATTGAAGCGGCGAACGAAGACCGGAAGTTGTTTCCCGGAATGACGGCGAATGTTCTCATCGAGGCAGAACGGCGCGATGACGTTCTGCGGGTGACGAATGATGTGTTTCGTTACAAGCCAAGTGGCGAGAATCGTTCAGAACGGCGTTCGGGGCGTGGCGGTGCGGCTCGTATGGAGCGGCGCATTGCCCGGCTGAAGGTTCAGCTAAAGTTGAGCGATGAGCAAGAGCAAGCTTTGCGGCAGGCCATCGGCGAGGCGATGGCGAGCCAGAAGGGGCCGCAACGGGGCATGGGGCGCAGCGCCCGGCGCAAAATGCGTCAGAAGCTGCAGCTTGTGACCGAGAAAACATTGCAGCCGTTGTTGACCGCTGAGCAACGCCCGTTGTTTGAGAAGTGGAAGACGGGTCGGCGTGCACGTGTGGCGTCTGTGTACGTTCTCGGGGAGGATCGCCAGCCGACACGGCGGATGGTTCGGGTCGGTATTGCGGACGACCAATATACGGAAATTCTTGGCGGGCGCTTGGGCGAAGGTGATCAGCTGATCACGCGGGCGCGCGAGGTGAAGTGATGGGCGATGCCGCGCCAGCTCTGATCACCGCCACGGATATTGAGCGCACCTACGTCATGGGGTCTGAGCGCGTTAAGGCGCTGGACGGCGTGAGCCTGACGATCGCCGAGGGCGAGTTTGTTGCGATCATGGGGCCGTCCGGGTCGGGCAAGTCGACAATGATGAACCTGATCGGCGCGTTGGATGTGCCGACTTCGGGCACGTTGTCGATTGACGGCCGTGATATCGGTGCGCTGGATGGCGATGAGTTAGCGGCATTGCGCAACAGATCGATCGGGTTCGTCTTTCAGCAGTTCAATCTTCTGCCTCGGACGACGGCGTTGCAGCAGGTGATGCTGCCGATGCTTTACAAGCACCCGAAGCCCGAAGCTCCTGACGAGCTGGCTCGCCACCGTCTTGAGCAGGTTGGTTTGGGAGACAGGCTCGATCATCATCCCCGGCAGTTGTCGGGCGGGCAGCAGCAGCGCGTGGCAATCGCGCGGGCGCTTGTGAACAATCCGAAGATCCTGCTTGCGGATGAACCGACGGGGGCGCTCGACAGCCGCACGTCTGAAGACATCATGCGGTTGTTCGCCGACCTGAACGCTGACGGTATTACTGTCGTGCTTGTTACGCACGAGGCTGAGATCGCGGACTGGGCCAACAGGCGCATCTTGTTCAAGGACGGACGGGTGACCGAAGACAGCCGCAGTCCAGGGCGCTTGGCGCGGGAGGCGGCGGAATGACACTTGCTGATTGTCTGCGCGTTGCCTTCACCGCTTTGCGGGCAAACCTGCTGCGGTCCATCCTTACAACTTTGGGGATCGTGATCGGCGTTGCTTCGGTCATTATCCTGGTTGCGATCGGCACCGGAGCGTCGTCAGAGATTGACCGGCGCATCAAATCCCTTGGCACGAATACGCTGATTATTTCGTCGGGTGACCGTCGGCGTGGGGGACGTTCGTCAGGTGCTGGCACAGACATTCCTTTGGCGGAAGGCGACCTTACGGCCATTCGTGACAACGTCGCCGGCGTCGTGGCCATATCCGGCCAGCTCAACGGCACAGGGCCGGTGGTTTTCGGCAACGCGAATTGGACCACGAGCTTTTCGGGCGTGCACGCCGACTTCTTGACCGTGCGGGACTGGGCGTTGGAGAGCGGCCGGGCTTTCACAGCGCGGGATATTCGGGCGAATGCGAAGGTCGTTTTGCTGGGTAGAACGGTCGTGCGCGAATTGTTCGGCGAAGACGATCCTGTCGGCGCCCTGATCCGGGTCAAAAATGTTCCGTTTCGTGTGGCCGGTGTTTTGGCCAGTAAAGGACAGACCGGTCACGGACGCGACCGGGACGATGTCGTTTTGATGCCTATTTCAACGGCGCGCGGGCGGATTATCGGACGGTCACAAGTTCAAACAAATCAAATTGGCCGAATACACGTAAAGATTGCGGAAGGACTTAATCTAGCTGAGGTCCAGGAGGACATCGAAAACCTATTGCGCCAGCGCCGGCCACCGCTTCCCGGAGGTGGCGATAGCTTTTCAGTCCGCAATTTGGCGGAATTCATTAAGGCGCGGACGGAAGTTCTTTCGACTTTAAGTTATTTGCTTGCCGCGACTTCGATCATTTCACTCATCGTTGGTGGAATTGGAATCATGAATATCATGCTCGTTTCCGTGACCGAAAGGACCCGCGAAATAGGGTTGCGCATTGCTGTGGGCGCGCGCGGAAGCGATATATTGTATCAGTTTTTGGTTGAGGCCGTCGCGTTGTGTCTGTTTGGCGGTTTAATTGGAATTGCCATCGGCATTGCTGGTGCCGGGCTCGTGGCATTGTTAGCTGAATGGCCGGTGGCGATCAACGTGAGCGTTATTGGGCTGGCATTGTTTGCAGCTGCTGCGACGGGTATTTTCTTTGGTTACTTTCCGGCGCGGCGGGCAGCTCAGCTGAATCCAATTGACGCGCTTCGCAGCGAGTAATTGTTGAAGTTTATCTTGCGGCGCTAAAGTTGTATCCGGTTTATTTGAATTAAGTGGTTTTTCTTTTATCGATATATTTACGCCCCTGATAAACGATGCTATCCGGATCGCTAATTTGCAATCACTGCATTTGGCTTAGAAGGATGGAAAAGTAAGAATGGCCACTGTCAACGTAGACAAGATGTCGCTTAAAGATCTGCTCGACCTGCAGGTAAAGGTGGAACGTGCTATTTCGGTCGCCAAGGACCGGGAGAAAGTCGAAGTAAAGCAGAAGATTGCTTCATTGGCAGAAAACGCTGGTTTTTCTGTCAACGAGCTGTTTGGCGGCCGTGGCCGTGGCAAGGTCGTTGCCGCGAAATACATGAACCCGGATAATCGCTCCGAGACTTGGACTGGCCGTGGCCGTAAGCCGAATTGGCTGGTGGCAAAGCTCAAGAAGGGCGCGAAAATGGAAGACTTTGCGATTTAAGTTAATACCACACCATTGCAAAGTTTAAAGAGCGCCCGATTTGCCGGGCGCTTTTTCTTTGGCCTTCGCCGTTGCCTTTTTCGGCCGCTTGGCTTGCTTCTCCGCGCCAAATTGGGATCCGTGCCATCGTGGCCAGTCTTTAGCACTCGACTCTTGACAGTGCTAGTAGGCGAGATCATATAAGCGGCGCCGTGCTGTGTGATCTAGGCAAGATCGCTCCCGTGCGGCTGGGCCGGGCAATAGCTCGCCTATCTCCTAGAGAATTCGTGAAAATTCAATCTTATCATGAGGAAAGCTTCATGAAGTTCCGTCCATTGCATGATCGCGTCGTAGTCCGCCGGGTCGAGGAAGACACCAAGACGGCTGGCGGCATCATCATTCCGGACACGGCAAAGGAAAAGCCGATGCAGGGTGAAGTCGTCGCAGTTGGTCCAGGTGCCCGCGATGACGCCGGGAAAGTCGTCCCGCTTGAAGTTGAGGCTGGTGATCGCGTGCTGTTCGGCAAGTGGTCTGGCACGGAAGTGAAGATCGACGGGGAAGACCTGCTCATCATGAAAGAGAGCGACATCCTCGGCGTTCTCGAAGGCCAGGCCGTTTCGAAGGCCGCCGCCTAACCATCCCGCAGTGAAATTCGCTTCATTCTGATTGGAGTAGCCGAAAATGGCAGCCAAAGACGTTAAGTTTTCCCAAGACGCACGCGAGAAGATGATCCGCGGCGTCGATATCCTCGCCAATGCCGTCAAAGTCACGCTGGGCCCGAAAGGCCGCAACGTGGTCATCGAGAAGAGCTTCGGCGCACCGCGCATCACCAAAGACGGTGTAACGGTCGCCAAGGAAATCGAACTGGAAGATAAGTTCGAGAACATGGGCGCGCAGATGCTGCGTGAAGTCGCCTCGAAGACGGCCGACCTTGCCGGTGACGGCACCACGACGGCCACTGTCTTGGCTCAGGCCATCG
>JBGTSB010000016.1:0-54442 GCA_041940525.1 Hyphomicrobium sp. | reverse complement strand
TTGGGTCATGGCGTCTTGGACGCCGGAAAAGATGACGTAGCTCTTCGGCTCCCAGATCGAAACCGGGATCGCCAAGTTGTTGACGATGTGCAGCATCGCCACCGTGACGATGAAGCCGAGGTAGAACCAGTTGGCCACGTAGATGTGCGGCTCTTTCCGCCGCATGATCGTGCCCAGGAAGACGAGAAGGTAGACAACCCACACGATCGTCAGCAGCAGGTCGGCGTACCACTCAGGTTCGGCGTATTCTTTGCCTTCGGTCACTCCCAGCAGGTAACCGGTGCCGGCGAGCAAGATGAAGACGTTGTAGCCGATGACGACAAACCAGGGCGACCAGCGGCCGGGCATGCGCGCATGGCAGGTTCGCTGGACGACGTAGAACGATGTTGCAATGAGGACGTTGCCGCCGAATGCGAAAATCACCGCAGAAGTGTGCAGCGGGCGCAGGCGTCCAAAGCTTGTCCAAGGCAAGTCTAAGTTCAGGGCTGGAAATGAAAGCTGCCAGGCGATGATGTCGCCAACGACGAAGCCCGCGATCCCCCAGAACACGGCTGCCACCGTGGCGAATTTGATCGGCGAATCGAAATAACCTTCGCCTGTGTCATCCTTGGCTTTGCCGCCAGAAATTTGATCAACAATAAGTACGCCGCAGATGATTGCGGCGACGGCGAACACTATTCCGTGAAAGGACATTGCGGCGCTCGGTGAATTCAAAGCATACGCAAGCCCTAGGGCGGCGCAGCCGGCCGCGGCCAGCAATGTCAAACCGTCAGATAAGCCTCGCCATTCGGCTGTCGTGTCCCGCATGACTATCCTCCCGATGTAGCGGAAAGCCATTTGCGCACAGACGAAGATGCCAGACTTTGACTCAGATCAGATCACGGGTGTGCAAATTGCCGCTGCGTGCGTTGATCCCGGTCAATGAAAAGTCCCGGCCGAAGCAGCGATGATGACCGCCACTGGAGGTACCCCATGGAATTTTGGAACCACTTTTGGCCCAGCATTTACCCCGGAATTATCGTGGGAGCGCTTGCAGGGCTGATCGTATGGTCTTGGAGAGCTGCGCTAACAGGTGCAATCGGCGGACTTATGGGCACTGCGGCGAGCATCTTTGTGATCCAGGCTCTGGATCTTAGTGAAGGCCCGCTGACCTTCATCTTGCTGGCCATTCTCGCGGCCGGCGGCGGTCTTGCATTATCCTATCCGTTCTTTTCCGGCGTCCGGCGCGGCGTTGAACCACCGGTCTGATCCGTCCGGACTGCACCAGGATTGCGCGATCCCGCTTTGACAGGGTATTGACCAAGCATGCGCTTGGCCGACTCTCAGCTAGCCGCGATCCTCACAATCGCGGCCGATGCCATCATTTCGTTGGACGACTCGCTCCGCATCACGCTCTTCAATGACGGTGCGTCGGCGATATTCGGCTATGAGAGCCGCGAAGTGCTCGGGAAACCGCTGAACCTGCTTATTCCAGAACGTTTTCACAGCCGGCATCACGAGCATGTTGAAGCGTTCAAGGTGTCTGACATTGCCTCGCGCAAAATGGGCGACCGGCAAGAGATTTATGCGCGCCGCAAAGATGGCAGCGAATTCGCGGCCGAAGCGTCTATCGCAAAGCAGCAGATTGATGGCCGGACGTCCTACATGGTCGTGCTGCGAGACGCAACCGAGCGCAACATGTTCCAACGCGAGCTGGCCAACGCTAATTCCATGCTGGAAGCGCGGGTGGCCCAACGTACACGTGACCTGGAAGAAGAGATCCGCCAGCGTCAGGAGGCTCAGTCTGCGCTAATCCGGGCCCAGCGGATGGAAGCCTTCGGCCAGCTGACTGGTGGTATCGCACACGATTTCAATAATCTTCTGACGATCATCTCCGGAAACCTGGAGCTATTCAGGGAAGACCCTTCCTCCGACAACGCGGAGACATTTATCAAGCGCGCTCTCGATGCCGCAGAGATGGGAACGTCGCTGACCAAGCGTCTGCTTCTGTTCGCCCGCCAGCGGCGGCTCGCGCCACAGGTCTTGAATGTCAACGAGCTTGTCTTGGGACTTGCGGAACTGATGAAACGGTCGTTGGGCGAGAACATCTCATTCAAGACGAAGCTCGCGCCAGACCTCTGGGTCACGCGGGCCGATCCAAGCGAGATCGAAAACGCGATCATCAACCTGGCCGTTAACGCGCGCGATGCGATGCCTCACGGCGGCACGGTGCTGGTCGAGACGCAAAACATTCCCTTCGGTCATAGCGTGGTTGGCTTAGGGCCGAGCGACCATGTGCTCATTGAAGTTTCCGACACCGGGACAGGCATGGCACCGGAAGTTTTGAGCCGTGCGATCGAGCCATTCTTCACGACGAAGGATCCTGGCAAGGGGACCGGGCTCGGGCTGAGTTCCGTTTATGGTTTTGCCCGGCAATCGGGCGGGCTTGCCGCGATAGAAAGCGAACCCGGCCGTGGCACCAGCGTTCGGATTTACCTGCCCCGCGTTGATGAGGAGCTATTGCAGCAAGCAAACGAAGCCATCAGCGAAGTGCCCATGTCGGAAAACGGCGAGACGGTTCTGGTCGTCGAAGACAACGACGACGTTCGCGAGCTGACGCTTCAGCGCGTGGAGGGCTTAGGCTATGTCGCCATCGAGGCCGAGAACGCGGTGGCAGCCAAGGCGATCATCGACACGCAAGACGACATTGCCCTCGTGCTCAGCGACATCGTTATGCCCGGCGGTGTTTCGGGCTATGACCTAGCTGCTTGGATTAGCGAGAACCATCCGAACATCGCCGTCGTGCTCTCTACGGGCTTCGCTGCGCAAGAGCTGAAACCTTCGGGTATGGAGCTCACAGATGTCGCCGTGTTGCGCAAGCCTTACAGCCGGCTTGAGTTGGGCCTGGCCTTGCAATCGGCCTTGAATGGTTAGATACGCTTGACCGTTCCGCCAAACGCGTAACCGACGCCACGCACGGTTTTCAGCAACCGCGGGCGTTCGTTACCCGGCTCGATCTTGCGGCGCAGGCGGGCCACTAGCCCATCGATCGAACGATCCAGAGGCGTCCAATCATGCCCTTTCAAAAGGTCCATGATCTCGTTGCGCGACAACACGCGCGCGGGCCGCTTCACAAAGATGACCAGGAGGTTGAATTCCGCGGTTGTTAACTCGCAGAGTTGGCCGCTGCTATCGGCAAGCTCACGCCGCGCGATATCGAGAATCCACCCTTCGAACTGATACCTTTCTTCCGAAGCAGACGACTGTACCGGCGCTTCGGCCGGAACATAACGGCGCAGCACCGCCCGGATGCGGGCCAGAACCTCGCGCATAATAAACGGCTTGGCGATGTAATCATCCGCGCCCAATTCTAGGCCGACGATACGGTCTACCGGGTCGCCCTTACCGGATATCATGATGATGGGCGTGTTGCGCTTGGCGCGAAAATCGCGAGCGATTTTCAAGCCGTCCTCGCCGCCGAGATTGAGATCAAGGGTTAGCAGGCTGATAGGCTCGTTGGCGAGGCAGGCTTCGGCTTCCGCTCCGGTCGATGCTTCGTGGACCTTGTAGCCTTCGCCCTCTAGCCCCGTGCGGAGCAGCGTCCGTATCTCTGGTTCGTCGTCGACGATGAGAATCGTATCAGACATGCCTACCTTTTCCGCGTCGTCCGCCATTCCTTGGCACCCATACGTCAGTGGCCCGGGGAGCGTCTACGGAAAAGTGCCGTCATTCACCAGCCATGGCACGCAGGCGGGGCATATCGCAGATGCGGACGACATTGCCAGAGCGCAGAATGTCGATCACGCCAGCATTGCGCATCTTAGTGAGATTGCGGCTGACGGTTTCAATCGTTAGGCCGAGCATGTCAGCGATATCACTGCGCAGCATGTCAAGGCGCAGATCCTGCTTGTCCTTGCCCTGCCGCCGATGCAACAGCAATAGGAACAGCGCAATTCGCTCGATAGCGGTGCGCTGGCCAACGCTCACGAGCAGGTCGCGAGATGCCGTCAGTTCGCGCGATACCGACTTATAGAGGCGCAGAGCGAGGCCCGCGTCTTCTTCCGCCTGACGTTCGAGCGCAGACGCCGAGTAGACTCGCACCCTAGTTTCGCAGGTCGTTTGCGCGCTCAAGACATGCTCGTCCAACGCGCCCAGGCCGATGAGATCACCGGGATAGGCAAAATCGACGATCTGGCGGCGGCCATCGTTGAGCGTCTTGTAGAGCGCGACAGCACCGGACTCGACCTGGAAGACATGGCTTCGCGGATCTCCTTCGCAGAAGACATGCTCCTTCGTCTTCAAGCTGCGAAACTTGGCGTAGCCCATTGGCTCTCCGCGCAAGGGAGCGGCGGGAAATGGGTAAAGTGTTTCGCTAACGGCTGGTCCGAGCATGGCGTCCTCCAACGGCGTGGTGTCTGTTGGATTTGGGTTTAAGGGGCTCGTGCAAGCCGGCTGTGCTAGCTTTGTGTAGAATTGTGTAAAATTGTAACAAGCGGCCCAAAGCGGCGGCCGGGTTGACGCATGTCAAAGCACCGCGTCCGGCAATTCGTAATCTGCCAGTATGCGGACGTTGCAAGACAAAATATCCTTGGCAAAGTGCGAGCAACGCATTTCTGAACTGGAGCGGGCGTTGAGCCAGCTGCAGCAGCCCGGCTCTGTTCGCGCCTCACCAGACCACGACATATTCGTGCGGCGCGCGCTTGAGCAGACCTTAGAGAGCTGGCAAGCGAAAGCCTGGCGCCTCAGCCAGCAACGTCGTCGGGTCTAATTGCCTCAAAGCCAAGCCTCACCTTCTCTCCAGCAAGCCCAGATGCGAGACTAGCGTTTGGCTTGTATCAATTTGGCCACGGGTGATTATACATTCAATTCTTATTCTTGACTTTCTTTGTATATTTTATTTTTTTGCTATCCGAGATCCGAGGCAGCCACGTCATCACGGCCCAGCGACCCGAGGCTCTGAATTTGGTGGTGCTGCGGCAGGGCGGCACATTTCGTAGGGGTAGTATTAGTGTCGATTGTAAAACGCCCGTCCTCGTTGCGAGGACGGCAGCAGAGTTCTTCGTCCCGGAATCTGGAACATCATGCTTGGAAAACGCGCTCCGTCGGCGCGATGACGGCTGTTTGCCTAGCGGCGAGCGCGTCACCGCACGCATTGGCGCAGACGAGCGATGGCGCTACGGAATTGCCGGCTATCGAGGTTCAGACGACCAAGAAGAAAGCCAAGAAAAAAGCCGCAAAAAAGAACACCGCTCCGGCCGCGACGGCCTACCAGCCAGCACCGCAGCCCGAACCGTTTCCTAGCGGCGGCATCATAGTGAGCGACCCGGCTGTGGCCGGCGCCAACCCGTACGCAGAGCCGGGCGCGCCATACAAGGTCAACCAGTCCGCCAATCCGAAGCTTACCGAGCCTCTGCTCGATACGCCCAAGACCGTCACCACGGTGACGAAAGAGGTTCTCGAGGATACACAGACGACCTCTGTTCGTGACTTGGCGCGAACAACGCCAGGCATCACGCTTGGCTATGGTGAAGGCGGCGCGGTGTTCGGCGACAACCTCTACATCCGCGGCTTCAAGGCCAACAATGACGCCTACATCAACGGCATTCGCGACTCCGGCACGACGTCTCGCGAAACCTTCATGACCGAGCAGGTGGAAATTCTCAAAGGTCCATCGTCTTCGATCGGCGGGCGCGGCACGACCGGTGGCGCGCTGAATATCGTGACGAAGAAACCGCAGAACCAGAACTTCCAGAATGGTTCGGTGACGGTTGGCACCGACGAGACCATCCGCACAACGGTCGACATCAACCAGGTGATTGATCCGACGTTCCAGTTCCGTGCTAACGGCATGTGGCAGGAGGCGGATGTTGCCGGCCGTGATTTTGTCTTCGACGACCGCTGGGGTGGGGCACTCGCCGCGCGCTGGACGCCGACGCGGAATTTCTCGCTGACGGCGGACTACTACCACATCAATCTCGACCAATTGTCTGACTGGGGCGTGCCGTATAACAACGACATCAATGCGCCTTGGCCGGAAGCTGGACTTGACCGCAACAACTTCTATGGCATTCCCAATCGCGATTTCCAGAAGGGCGAGCAGGATATCTTCACGCTGACTGGGCAGTTGAAGCTGACGGAAGGCACGTGGATCACGAACACGTTCCGCCGAGGGCGAACGGAGAGCCAGTATGTCGTGAGTGCGCCAGGCGGGACCGATACGTCAGACCCGGATCCAAACAACTGGCTGGCCGGCGTCTCGTACAAGTCCAACGATCAGGTCAACAACATCATAGCAAACCAGACAGACCTGACGACCAACTTCAGGACCGGCGGCCTGCGCCATACCATGGTCGCCGGTGTCGAGTTCAGTGATGAGCGCGTGAATAAGGGCGGCTATGAAGGACTCATTTCCGAGGACTTCATGGGCGGCCGGGCATCGTGTGAGTTGAACCTGTTCAATCCAGTGGCGCCTGGTGTTGGTGCCGGTTGTTGGGACGGTGTTTCGCCTCCTGTGCCAGGCACCAACCGCACGCGCACGAACATCATGACAAAAAGCGTTTACCTGCTTGATACGATCAAGCTCTCGGACTCGTTCAGTATCAACGGTGGCGTCCGAATCGACGATTACGAAGTCGACCGGGCGTCGACCAATGGCGATCCGCTTCAGCGGCAAGACACCATGGTCAACTGGAACGCTGGCGCAGTCTACAAACCAGCACCCAACGGCAGCATTTTTGCGGCGGTCGCGACGTCTTCAAACCCCATGGGTCAGGAGATCGAGGGCGGAGGCAGTGCTGCCTATGGCGGCTTGGACACCGGCGGTGTGCTGCTCGATCCGGAGGAGAACATTGCCTACGAAGTCGGTACAAAGTGGGAATTGTTCCAACGCAAACTTCTCGTAACCGCGTCCTTGTTCCAGACTGAAAAGGATAATGCTCGTGAAGACCAAGGCAGGGGTGCCAACGCGGTTATTACCGATACAGGCAAATATCGTGTGCGAGGCTTTGAAGCGTCTGTCGGCGGCAAGGTTTCCGACCGGTTAAGCTTGTTTGGCGGCATCGTGCTGATGGACAGCGAGGTGCTTAAGAGCGTCAACGAGGACGACATTGGCAAAGAGCTCGCGAACTTCGCGCATAGGTCAGCGAGCTTGCTCGCGAAGTATGATCTCACGCCGCGGCTAACGATTGGCGGCCAGATCACTTACCAGGGCACGATCGCGCTTGGAACTCTGGCCGACAACGGCAAGAAGTTGCCAGAAGCCTGGCGGTTCGACCTTCTGGCCGAATATGACATCACGGAGAATGTCGAGTTGCAGCTCAACGTGCAGAATATCTTCGATGAGGTCGTTTACGATAGTGGCTACCGTTCTGGATCACCGTTCGTCTACATCGCGCCTGGACGCGTCGGCTATGCGACGTTGAACTTCAAGTACTAGGCCGTATCAGAAACGGGCCAGGCGTGCCGCCTGGTCTTCCCATAGAACCAGCGAGGCTTTAGGCTTCGCTGGTTCGTCATTTTTTGGAGATCTCATTCCCTTGCTGATTTGCATCCCAGAACTCTTGAGCAAAGAAACCGTTGATCACTTTCGCCAGACGATGAGCGCGGCGGAATGGGTTGACGGGGCTTCAACAGCGGGAACGCAAGCCGTCTCGACCAAGAACAATCTGCAGCTTCCACCAACATCGGAGGTGGCTGTCTCTCTTGGTCAGCAGCTTCTCAACGCGATCAGTCAAAACCCGCTTTATCTGTCGGCGGCGCTGCCTCTGCGGTTTTTGCCTCCGATGTTCAATCGTTATGGCGTGGGGCACTTCTTCGGGACGCACGTCGACAATGCGTTGCGTGTCGATCCATTGACGGGCGCGCGCATTCGAACTGACTTGTCTTGTACTGTGTTTTTGAGCGAACCGGACGAATATGACGGTGGCGAGCTGGTCGTCGAGGATCAGTACGGCACGCAGGAAGTAAAGCTGGAAGCGGGTGACGCGGTTCTTTATCCGTCAACCAGTTTGCACCGGGTGACAGAGATCACGCGTGGCGAACGCATCGCGTCTTTCTTTTGGTTACAGAGCATGGTGCGCGAGGATAGTCACCGCTCTTTGCTGTTTGATTTGGACCAGACCATTCAAGAACTGGCGACGGAACGCGGCGCCAACAACTCAAGCTGCGTTAGCCTGACCGGCATCTACCATAACTTAATCCGCGCTTGGGCAGAGACCTGAGCTGGACTAGCGGCGCACAATGTCCTCCGTGATTTCGGCTGTCGTTCGGCAGCCAGCCAGAGCCATGGCCACCTCGAATTCGTCGCGTAGAATGCGCAGGACGTGAGAGACGCCCAGCGCGCCTTTTGCGGCCAGGCCATGCAGAATCGGGCGGCCTAAAAGGACCGCGTGCGCGCCCAGGGCGAGCGCCTTCAGAACATCGGTGCCGCGCATGATGCCACCATCGACAAGGACGCTGAGCCCGGCGGGGCGTGCTATGGCGGCGATATCCGGCAGCGCATCCATCGAAGCAATCGCGGTGTCGAGCGTGCGGCCGCCGTGGTTGGAGACAATGACGCCGGAAGCGCCCGCCTCGATGGCCAGCTTTGCATCGGCGGGTGACAGCAGGCCTTTCAAAACGATAGGCAAGGTTGTCTGTTTCTTGAGCCAAGCAATATCGTCCCAGCTGGCCGCGAAGGTGGTCAGCCGGTCGAAAACAACGCTCTCTCCTTCGTTCAACGGCTGGAACGGCGGCAGGTTGAAACCTTCCATGTTCACCGGCCGAATGTCCGGAGGCAGCTGGAAGCCCGCTTTCTGCTCAGCATTTCGGATCCCTGTCACCGGCGCGTCGCAGGTCACGACGACCGCCTCGAAACCGGCGGCCTCGGCGCGGCGGATGAGCTTCAACGTGTCATCGCGGCTGGGCTGGAAGTAAATTTGCAGCCAGCGGGCCGAGCCTCCGGCGCGAGACACCTCTTCGATGGTTGTGCTGGATTGGCAGCTCAAGACCATCAGCGCCTCTTGCGCTGCCGCCGCGGCCGCCGTCGCGGCCTCGCCATCCGGATGCGCTAGCTTTTGAAAGGCCATCGGCGCGACGAGGATTGGATGCGCCAGTTCGCGGCCCAACACACTGACTTTCGTGTTGCCGCCGGCGACCTTTCGCAGCACGCGGGGTACGATGCCTAGGCGATCCCAGGCATCGCGGTTGGCGCCGCAGGTTATCTCGTCCGCGGCTCCAGCGAACAGATATGCCGCACGATCAGCCGGGAGAGCGGCCAGGGCGGCCTTCTCATAGTCGGCCAGGCATACGGGCTGGAATTGAGTCAAATGCTGTCACTTTCTCGGATGCGGCAGTCTGGTCCTAGACCGGCCTATCCTACTTCTTTCTCGACGCCAGAAACTTGCGGAAGGCTTTTAAGGTTGCCGGGCTGACGTGATGCTCGATACCCTCCGCGTCCGTGTCGGCAGTGATGGGATCCACGCCTAGGGCTATGAGTACCTCCCGGACAATACCGTGACGCTCCTTGGAGGCTTTTGCGAGCTGGCGCCCTTTGTCGGTCAGGAAGATTGAACGGTAGGGCTCGCTCGTGACCAGCCCATCGCGCTGAAGCCGCTGGATGGCGTTGTTGACCGTGGGCTTGGTCACCCCGAGCAGTCCGGCCAGATCCACCACGCGCGCCTCGCCTTTCATGTCGATCAAGTCAGCGATGAGCTCCACATAGTCTTCCGCCATCTCCGTTTGATGCGCGTCGCGGACGCGTTTGAAGCTCTCCGCCCGCCGGGCAATCTCGCTCTCAGTCTCGTTTGTTGCAGTCATGGGCTCCTCGAAGTGTCGCACCGGAGATCATAGCTTAGTTCGCCGTTGACAACAATGTTAGCCATGGCTAACTATTCGTGGGGATGCTAAAACGGCTATGTCAGTAGCCTGTCACACCTTTGGAGACGACTATGCGAGCGAGACATCTGTCGAGCAGATACTTGGCCCCAGTGGCTAGCTTCACAGCTCTTATCTTTACTGTGCTAGCACCAGGGCTTGCCCTGGCCGAAAACGGCAAGCCGTTCAAGGTCGTTACTACCTTTACCGTGATCCAAGACATCGCTCAGAACGTAGCGGGGGACGCGGCAGTCGTTGAGTCGATCACCAAACCGGGTGCTGAGATCCACGATTACCAGCCGACGCCAGGCGATATCGTGAAGGCCCAGTCGGCCGGCCTGATCCTTTGGAACGGCATGAACCTGGAGCGATGGTTTGAAAAGTTCTTCCAGAACTTGACCGATGTGCCGGGTGTCACCGTGACCGAAGGTATTGAGCCGATGGGCATCTCTGGCGGTCCCTACGATGGGAAGCCGAATCCTCACGCCTGGATGTCGCCGAGCAACGCGCTGATCTACGTCGAGAACATCCGCAAGGCGTTGAGCAAGTATGATCCGGACAATGCCAAGACCTATGCCAAGAACGCGGCGGCGTACGCGGAAAAGATCAAGGCCATTGATAAACCTGTGCGCGAGCGTCTCGCGGCCATTCCGGAAGGCAAGCGCTGGCTTGTTTCCAGCGAGGGTGCATTCAGCTATCTGGCGCGCGACTATGGCCTGAAAGAGCTGTTCTTGTGGCCGATCAACGCGGACTCGCAAGGCACACCGCAGCAGATCAGGACCGTCATCGATACCGTGCGCGAGCAACAGATCCCGGTCGTGTTCAGCGAAAGTACCGTTTCGGATAAGCCGGCGCGGCAGGTTGCCAAGGAGACAGGTGCGAACTATGGGGGCATTCTTTACGTTGACAGCCTGAGTGCTGAAAACGGTCCCGTGCCTTCCTATCTCAAGCTCTTGGAAGTGACCGCCGGGACTATTGCAAAAGGCTTCGGAACTTGAGCATCGCCAACAAGACAGACGCCGCGCTGCGCGCCGCCAGCTCGTCCATTTCCGTGAAGGACGTCACGGTCGCCTATCCCAACGGCACGGTCGCGCTTCAAGATGCCTCGTTTTCTCTAAACTCAGGTACGATCTGCGGGCTTGTCGGTGTCAATGGCTCCGGCAAGTCGACCCTGTTCAAGGCCATCATGGGCTTTCTCAAGCCATCCGCCGGCGAGATCCTCATTTCTGGGATGCCGCCGCGCGAAGCGCAAAAGCGCAACCTCGTTGCTTACGTCCCGCAGTCGGAAGAGGTGGACTGGAACTTCCCCGTGCTCGTCGATGACGTGGTGATGATGGGCCGCTACGGGCACATGGGCTTTTTGCGGCGGCCCTCACGCCTGGACCGGGAGAAGGCTGACGAGGCATTGGAGCGCGTCGGGATGCTCGACTTCCGGCGCCGGCAGATCGGCGAGCTTTCTGGCGGGCAACGCAAGCGCGTGTTCCTGGCGCGAGCCATGGCACAGGAAGGGTCGATCCTACTTCTTGATGAGCCTTTCACCGGCGTCGACGTCAAAACGGAAGGTGCGATCATCGAGCTGCTGCAGCAGCTGAAAGCCCAGGGGCATCTCGTCCTCGTCTCCACGCACAACCTCGGCAGCGTGCCGGACTTCTGCGATCACGTCGTTCTAATCCGCAAGACGGTTCTGGCCGCCGGTCCCACGGGCACGACATTCACGCAGACGAATTTGGAAAAAGCCTTCGGTGGTGTTCTGCGCCACTTCCGTCTAGAGGGCCAGGAGCTGCATCAGGATAACGACGAGCGCGTTGTGACTGTCTTGACCGATGACGAACGCCCAGTCGTGTTCTACGGCAGCCGGATGGCGACGGACGAGCCACGGCAGCGCGCTGCTGACGAACAGGAGAGCGGTTCATGAGCGAACTGCTCGTACCCTTTGCCTACGATTACATGGTCAAGGCGATGTGGGTGTCCGCCCTTGTCGGGGCGACCTGCGCATTCTTGTCGGCCTACCTCATGTTGAAGGGCTGGTCGTTGATGGGCGATGCCTTGGCGCATTCCATCGTTCCGGGTGTCGCGGGCGCCTACATGCTTAAACTGCCTTACGCGATGGGCGCCTTCTTTGCCGGCTTGCTGGCCGCAATGGGCATGGCCTTTGTGCGGGCGCAGACTCGGCTGAAGGAGGACGCGATCATCGGCCTTGTCTTCACCTCGTTCTTTGCCGCTGGCTTGCTTCTGGTTTCGCTCCACCCGACGTCGGTAAATGTGCAGTCGATCGTGCTCGGAAACATCCTTGGCATTTCCGATAGCGATGTCGTGCAGGTCGTGATCATCAGCGTTGTCACGCTGGCTGTGATGACCGCCAAATGGAAAGACATGATGGCCGTGTTCTTCGATGAAGCGCACGCACAGTCCATCGGTCTCAGCCCGTTTTGGATGAAGATCCTTTTCTTCACGCTGCTCTCGGCCGCCGTCGTGGCCGCACTGCAGACTGTCGGCGCGTGTCTCGTTATCGCGATGGTGGTAACGCCTGGCGCGACGGCTTACCTGCTGACCGACCGGTTTGGTCACCTGATCATCATCGCGGTGGCGCTCGGCGCGATCACCAGCTTCGTTGGCGCCTACATCAGCTATTTTTTAGATGGTGCGCCGGGTGGCGTGATCGTGACCTTGCAGACTCTCATCTTCCTAGCCGCATTCTATCTCGCGCCGAAACACGGTCTTCTTGCCGCGCAACGCAAGCTGGCTTCGTTGCAAGCGCGTGCTGGTCCAAATAAGCAGGACCAGCCGACATGAGCGGACTTTGGGATATCTTTGCTGAACCGCTGAGCTTCGAATTCATGCAGCGCGCCTTGCTAATCGCCGTCATTACAGGAGCGGTCTGCTCGGTGCTCTCGTGCTATCTGGTGCTCAAGGGTTGGTCGCTGATGGGCGACGCGGTTTCGCACGCCGTGTTGCCAGGCATTGTCATCGCGTTCGTCCTTGGCCTGCCTCTCGCTGTTGGTGCATTTGCGGCAGGCTTAGGGTGTGCCGCAGCGACGGGCTATCTGAAAGAGAACAGCCGCATAAAGGAAGACACGGTGATGGGTATCGTGTTCTCAGGCATGTTTGGCTTTGGCCTCGTTCTGTTCACGAAGGTCGAGACAGACCAGCATTTAAACCACATCCTGTTTGGCGACCTTCTTGGCGTTTCAGTGCGGGACATCGTCGAAAACGGCCTCGTGGCAGGCATCACGCTGTTGGCCATCCTGATTAAGCGCAAGGATTTCCTGCTCTATAGCTTTGATCCGCAGCATGCGCAGGCGATTGGGCTGCCGGTTCGGCTGCTGCACTATGGCCTGCTGATCTTGTTGTCACTGACGATTGTCGCTTCGCTCAAGGCCGTGGGAATTATTTTAGTGGTGGCGATGCTGATTGCGCCCGGTGCCACCGCATATCTGTTGGCCAACCGATTTGATCATATGCTGATGATCGCATCCGCCAGTGCCATCCTTTCTGGCATAGCGGGCACGATCATTAGTTTTCATATCAACGGCGCGACGGGCCCATGTATCGTGCTGTTTCAGATGGGCCTGTTTCTCTTGGCCTTCGCGTGGTCTGCCGTGCGCAACCGCCAGCGGGCGCATGCGTGACAGCTTAGGCTGCGGACGTGCTGCGCTGCTTTGTGGCACGCCACGTCATATACGGGCGCAGCTCGGTAACTTGTCCGTCTGAAAGCTGTACGAGCGGCCAGCATCCGATTTCGCAATCGATCACTGTTCCGGAAACCCAGCGGCGGCGCGGCGTGTCGCCCGCCAGAGTTGATGATGTCACAAGCACTTCAACACAATCATTTGGTGATAATGTCGTAGGCAGCATTGCAGCCTCCTAGAGCGATGGCAGTCGCTCCATACTTCGGAAATATTGCACGATTGTGCATACCAGCCTTGCCCCACCCTTGAGCCTGCTGGCTGTCAAAAAGGGAACAGGACCGTCTTGAATTCGCAATGAAACTGAGATTATTCGGCGATTTCAGAGGGCTTTGGCTGGTGGGTGTGACCAACGAACGGTGCCAAAATAAGTGCGATAATGCCGCCCGCGATGAGGCCTACGATAGCGGCGCACGCGGCCGAGACCAGCCAGGAGAGTAGTGGCCCAATTGCTGGCAGCAGGCCAGCGGCTGCTTCGCCTATGTCGTGTATGATGTGTTCCGGCGCTGACAGGCCATACTCGTTGGCGCCATGAATGAGGATGCCGCCACCGACCCACAACATCGCAACCGTACCAACGACGCCTAAGAGACGCAGGAATGGCGGCATGCCCTTTACGAGCGCGCGGCCCACTGGGGTGGATATCGGGCCGCCGAGTCCGGCGAGATAAACGCCAAAGTCATCCGCCTTGACGATGAGCGCGACTGCGCCATAGACGGCGACGGTGATGACGATGGCAACCACAGCCAGCACGATCGCGCGCGTGATGATGTCAGGTGCCGTGATCGACGCGAGCGCGATGGCCATGATCTCAGCGGATAGGATGAAGTCCGTCCGGATCGCGGCGTTTACTTTTCGGTCTTCCAGTTTCTTCTTGTCCTTCACGGCCTCCGCGGCCAAGCGGCCAGCGTCGTCTTCCGCGGAGTGTGTGAACATATGGAAGACTTTTTCGTAGCCCTCGTAACTGAGGTAGAGGCCGCCCAGCATGAGCAGCGGCGTGATCGCCCATGGAGTGAACTCCGACATGAAGAGTGCCGCCGGAAGCAGGAACACGAGCTTGTTCTTGAATGAACCGGCCGCTATTCGGCCGATAATGGGGAGCTCACGCTTTGCGGCGAGGCCGGTGACATAGCGCGGCGTGACGGCTGCGTCGTCTATGACGACTCCTGCGGCTTTCGAGGAGGCCTTCACGGCTTGGCTGGCGGCGTCATCCAGCGTCACGGCGGCAAGCTTCGCTAAGGCCGCGATATCGTCCAGCAATGCAAGAAGGCCGCCGCTCATGATTTCTTAGTCCCCCAAGGCTTTTTCTGGGGCAGATTGGCCCATTCTTATCGCGGGTGGCAAGGCTGCCGTGGCGCAATTGTTATTTTGGTTTGGACATGGTGCCCTGGGCCAGCTGTTCTTCGACAGCTTTCACCAATTTGCTGCTACTGGGCTTGGTCGTTGAGAAGAACGACGTCACCAGCTTACCGTTCCGGCCAACGAGGTATTTGTGAAAGTTCCATTTCGGCGCGTTCAGCCAACCTAGATCTTGCCTGGCCCAGGCGTAGAAGGGGTGGGCTTTCGGCCCGGAAAGCGTCTCCTTGCCTGTGAGCGGGAAGGTGATGCCGTAGGTGCCCTGACAGAATTTTTTGATTTCCTTGGAGTCGCCCGGCTCCTGGTCGCCAAAGTCGTTCGACGGCACCCCGACGACGGTCAGACCTCTTTCCTTGTACTTTTCATGGAGCGCCTGCAGCCCCTCGTATTGTGGGGTAAACCCGCAGAACGAGGCGACGTTGACGACAAGCAGCACGTTGCCTTCAAACTTGGAAAGCGGCAGCGGTGATCCGTCGATGGACTGGAACTGAAAGTCCCAGGCAGTCTTGCCCTTTAACTGCTCCGCAGCTGTAGCCGGTATGGCGGCGGCCGCCAACGATGCCGCCAAAGCGCCGATGATGCCTTTACGCACGGAACACCTCCTTTGCGTTCGCGATCCTGTATCGCTGCGCATACTACGTACCGGGCATACGACTGGTTCTCAACTTTTGATCGCGAGGGAGAACGCAAAAAAGGCGCGCCGCAATTGGGCGCGCCCTTTTTTGAAGTCTATTGAGACCTACATCCGGCGGCGGATTGCGCGGTAATGCGGCTCTAGATAACTGGCGATCCGATCGGCCAGATCTTCGTTGCGACGACTCTGCGAGAGTTTCCACAGCGCGCCGATCGCGAAAGCCGTTCCGACTGCGATGCCGACAGCCGCTAGCGGACGCTCATTTACGAAGTCGCGCGTTGCATCGTAAGCATCGCCAGCTTTGCGTTCCGCTGCTTGATAAGCCTTGCGGCCTTCTTCCACCGCGGTTTCGGCGGCATCGGTTGCGCGCGTTCTCAACTGTTCAATGCGATCCTCCGGCTCTTGCGTTTGGCCGGGGAAATTTTGATGGGGCTGTGCCATGATCATCGTCCTCCGTTGTTCGATGAGTTAGCAACGCGGCTGGCGGCGCCGTGTTCCGCACCGAAACCGTTCGGAAGCGAGTTTTGATGATGAATCGCCGTGAGGCCGGCTAAGTCACGAGTTTGTATTTGCGCAACTCGTCCTGCGTGAAGACGTAAAGCCGGTGCTTTTCTGTCTTCATCGCTTTGATCCAGGCGCGGGGATCCACGCCCATTTCGACCAGGTGTTCCTGACAGTGCGCCGAAATGCTCTGCGCGTTGGCCAGGCCTTCGTGGATCGTTCCGGTCTCGCCAGGCAGCGTGTAGACCTGATGCACGCCTATCCAAACGTTCTTGCCCGCTGATCGTTCCGTTCCACCAGAAAACAAGAGCGGGCAGGACGAAGCACAATAGGCGTTGTTGGGCACTTCCGTAGCGATGTTCTGTTTCCGGATGAGGCGGGCCATCGCAATTGCGTCCGACACTGAGCCCCCGGGCGAGTGTAGGTAGACTTTCTTGGTGTTCTTCTGCTCCGCCAGGTAACGCTCGAAATCGCTCGCCGTGCCTGGCTCGATGCGGCCGATCGCCGAGACGTTGCCGTCTTCGTCCGATGTAAAGGTCATGCGTCCGGCCAGCTGCTCTGGTGAGGGGCGGTTTGTCAGCCCCGGCAGTGCCGGCGGGCGACCGCCGGGAGCTTGCGGCATCGCGCGTGGGAAGTACGGCCGATTTTGGTCTTTGTCCTTAGGTGGCTCCATCTCCACCGGGCCTGTGCGCTCAAAATCTATCGCGTCATTGTACGCTCGCATCATGTTCGTCAGATCGAAGCCGAGCATGGTCATGCTGCCCGCGACCAGGGCGAAGAACACGAACCTCAGGATGGAGCCTTCGGACGGTGTTTTGTCCTGGACCTGGCCGGATGGCAGCACAGGCGCGTGTGCGCTTTTTCGCGGGGTCAGCATCATGCTCAGCGTTGAGGCCCTGACGGTGGGGTTATTGACGAGACATTGGGCGGGAGCCTGGGCGGTGCCCCCGGCTGATCAGATTCGAGCGTCGCGCCGCCGCCCTTCGGAGGGTGAGGCAGGGACGGATCGTGATCGCGCATGGTGTGATAAATCCGGACTGCGCGCATGACGTCGCCGGCTGTAACGCTGTCCTCGTCACGCTCCACGCCTTCTTCGCGGCGGATTGCAGCGTGGACAATCACGTGAATGAAGATCAGAACCGCCGGCATTAAGTCGAGTGATATGGCTCCAGCCCAGCTCGGCAGAAAGTCCGTCGCGTACTGCAGCACAGCTTCAGCGGTCGATAGCGGCACGAAGCGCACGGGCACGACAGCCGGCCGGGACAGTATTTCATCGGCCGCATTCGACAGCGCCGACGATTGCGCTTTGATGGCTTGTTCAACCTTGCCGACCACCTGGTTTTGACGATCAACGAGATCGACGGACCGGCCGTCGGCAGCTGGCGCGATAAATGTCTTGTGAAGGTCGTCGGCTGCCCGCTTGACGGCGGGCGCAATCGACGTTTGTTGGAGATCCGCGATTGTGCCGGTTAGGGCCACGGTCTCGGCGGCGAAGGCGTTCGTGCGCTGTTCGATCGAGCCGGTGGCTGAAACAAGCTGGCGCATCTTTGAGAGGGTCTTGCCGCCGTTTTCGAATAGGCCCTTGATGCGCTCGCGCGAGGCTTGGATTTCCTGCGCCAGGCCTGTCAGCTGCGTCGACATCTGCGAGGTGAGCTGGACGACGGTTCCCGATCCCGATGTGCCCGTCAGCGCGCCCGTCTGTCGCTCCTGATCGGACAGGATCGAAAACCGCTGGGCGGCGAGCTGGATGTCGGGAAGCAGCCCCTGGGCTGCGAGCGCGTTGGCATGGGCCTGATCAAGCTTTTGCTGATATTCCTCAGTCGCGGTGGCCATGTGCTGCTCAAGGGCTGCGGCACCGGCAAGGGCTGCGGCGTTGAGCCAAGCCGACATTGCCAGGATCATGCAGCTGCCCAGCGCCATCGCCAGGTACATGAGTCGGCGGGAGGTCGCCTGCCGGACGTGGGGCAGAAAGTGCATCAGGTAAGTCCAGAAGGCGTAAATGCCGACGGCGACGGCTGCCGAGTAGACGATTGCCGCGAAGAAGACCGCGATCGGAGAGCCTTCCAAGAGGCTGCGGACGCCGAGGTACGTATAAATTCCGCTGGCGAGGGCGAGAGTAGCCAGCGTGAATTTGGTCATCACCTCCAGGCGGGAAATGCCACCACGCAACACTTGAGACATTGGCAATCCAATCTGTCTAAGACTTTCGATCCGGCTTTATGTAGGCCCATCAGGCCGATTTATAAGAAGCGGCCAACACGTTACCTTGGGTCATGGCAAAACAATCGGGCAAGATGGCGAAGCGCAAACCACGATCAATCGCATGCCACGATGAACGGATGTTCATCTTCCCGCCGGAGCGAACCGTTCTTTTGGTAATCGACATGCAGCGGGACTTCTTCGGAGACGAAGATGATCCGATGTGGGCCGTCGTTCCGCAGGTTCAGGAGCTCGTTGGGCTGTGCCGGGATGCCGGCTGCCGGATTGTGTTCACGCGCGAGAGCTATGCCCCGGATCTTTCCGACGTGCACGACTATCGCCGATCGCTGGAGTATGTAGGCCGCGAGGGGCCGAACGGGCTATTCTTGGTTCGCGGCGAGGCCGGGCATGATTTCCTGGATGAGTTTCAGCCTCAGCCTGGCGATTTGGTGATCGACAAGCCTGGCTTCAGCGCGTTCCACGGATGCGATCTCCATGAGGAGCTGCAAGCGTTAGAGATCGATCATTTAATCCTATGCGGGGTAACAACACAGTGCTGCGTTCACTCCACGCTGCGCCAGGCCGTTGACCTCGGCTACTGGTGCCTGACCGTGGCTGACTGCTGCGCTGCGGAGGACCCAACCTTGCATGACGCAGCGCTGTTGTTGATCGCCGGCGAGGGCCATCTTTTTGGATGGACTTGCGAATTAGCGGACGTTCAGCGGGCTTGTGTTGGAAAACGGCGCTCCAAATAGAACAAACCCGCGAAGCCCGGCGCTTCGCGGGTTTGTAATCTCAGTAAGCGCTCTGGCTTACCGGCGGCGGCGGCGCCTGCGACGGCGTCCGCCCGGGCCGAGATAGATGCAATAACCATCGTCATCGCACCAGCCCAGGTTCCACCCTCTCCGACGACGCCTTCTCCGGCGACGCCTACGGCGACGACGGCGACGACGACGCGCTTGAGCGGGTTGCGCTGTGGAAGCCAAGGTCAAGCCCGTAACGCCCGTCAAACCGAGGGCGGTAACACCGTAAGAACCTAGGGAGCTTACAGTGTAGGCGAGGACCATAGCTACGACAGCGATTGCGCTCGCTACACCGCGACCCAGACCGCGCACGAAATTCGTGACGCTGCCTGCGGCTTTGGCGAGCATGCCTTCTCCGCTTGTCATTTCTAGATCTCCAGTTCGTGTTGCAAGTTGCAGCTTTAACTTTACCAGCTATCCGCAACACCGTGAAGGGCAGAGCGCCGATTTCACGGTTCTTGAGCATGCCACTCAAAAAACAACTCGCGAAGCCCCGGCGCCTCGCGAGTCCTCAACTACCGCGAACCTTGCGGCAGTGATCTTACCACCGCCTTCTCCGGCGACGACGCCTCCAACGGCGGCGGCGCCTACGGCGCGGTCCGATGTAGATACCGAAGCCAGGGCCCCACCATCCACGACGCCAACGGCGACGACGACGGCGGCGCCTTCGGCGGCGGCGCGCTTGGGCGGGCTGCGCAGACGTAGCTAGGGCGAGACCCGTGACGCCGGTCAAACCGAGCGCCGCGACACCGTAAGAACTGATAGAACTTACAGCGTAGATCACGACCATGGCCACGACAGCGATGCCGCTTGCTATACCTTTGCCAAGGCTGCGCACGACAGACGTGACGCCTCCTACGGCTTTGGCTAGCATGCCTTCTCCGCTTGTCATGTTTAAACTCCACTCCGCGTTTTGCAGTTTGGGTCAAGACGAAGACCAGCAAGATGGCTGGCCCACACTTTTAGCAATACATTTGTGACAGGAATGTTCCGGCCGGAACAGCTCCGGTCTTCTTATACCGCTAACCCGTGCATCCGACTTGACTCTGAAACGCTAGCACGTGAAATCAGGCTAGGCAATCAACGTCATCTGCTGCAGCGCACCTAAACCTTGCTAATATATTGAGAAATTGCGAGTGCTGAACGGTCTGCCTTGTGCCGTAATGATGCTGTTTGGAACAAGAACTGCGCACGCTAATTGCGTCAACGGAACTGAGTTAGAAACTGTCCGGCATTTTCGGGATTTTGGAACCAAGTTAAGCGATGACGAAAAAACCTATCTATGTACTCGGCATTAATGCGTACGATCATGATGTCAGTGCCTGCTTATTGCGTGACGGAGAGATTGCCTATGCAGTCGAGAAGGAACGCGTCACTCGCGAAAAGCACGCGACAGGGTTTTATCAAGAGGTTGTTGACTATGTTTTGAAGTCTGAAGGCATCAGGCTGCAGGACGTCGATCTGGTCGTTCGGAATTGCTACGTCTTGCCGATCGAAGATCTCGAGACTCGCCTGCAATACGAAAACGTTCCTGAATTTATGAGTCCGGAAGAACGGCTGGCAGCAAAGAACCACCCGCTTCATTTGTCCAAGTCGGACAAAGTCATCACCGTCTCTCACCACGTGGCGCACGCCTATAGCGCCTTCGCTGCGTGTCCGTTCGACGATGGCGTTGTCATGATCGTCGATGGTGTCGGCAGTTATGCGACGGACGTTCGCGAACCTAACCAGATGACTGAAGGGGTTAACCCGCTCGCGCGCGAATCCGAAAGTTACTATCGCTTCAGCGGAAAGAACCTGGAGACCTTGAAGAAGGTTTGGCTTGAGCCAACCCGCGGCTTTTTGAGCGATGAGTTTTATTTCATGCCCGGGCTTGGCGCCATGTACAGCCGCGTCTCGAGCTATATCTTCGGCGACTGGAACAAGTGTGGCGAGGTGATGGGCCTTGCGCCGTACGGCCGGCCCGACGCATTCAAGCCGTTGATCAACATTGTCGACGGCGAACTAGAGTTTCCTGAATGGGATGCTGAGACATTCAATCGTCCGTGGGACATGGACGAGGACTGGGAGAAGGCGCCCGATCTACAGCATTGGCAGGACATGGCCTGGCGCGTTCAGGATGACACGGAGAAGGTATTGCTGGAGCGCTGCCGCTGGCTGAAAGAAACTACGGGCGCGCGCAACCTATGTATCGCCGGCGGCGTTGGCCTTAACTGCGTGGCGAACGGCAAGCTGGCGCGTGAATCTGATTTCGAGAACGTCTGGATCCAGCCGGCCGCCGGCGACAACGGCATTGCCATTGGCGCCGCATACTACGGCTGGCTAAAGATCTTGGGCAAGGAGCGTGGTCACGTCATCAACGATGCCTTCTTCGGCCGCGACTATCCCAGCTTGGCCACGCGCGAACTTGCTGCCGACATGCCCTACCGGCTGGAAATCAAGGTCAAGCATTCGGACGACATCTGCGTTGACACAGCCCGGTTGCTCTCGGAAGGCAATGTTTTCGGCTGGTTCCAGGGCCGCTCTGAATTTGGTCCCCGCGCTTTGGGCAACCGAAGCATCTTGGCCGATCCGCGCAAACCAGAGATGAAAGACATCTTGAATAAGCGCGTTAAACATCGCCAGGCGTTCCGGCCGTTCGCACCGATCGTCATAGCTGAGCGTGCGGCCGAGATTTTCGAAGGCGAGGAAGAATCGCCATTTATGCTTCTTGCTAAGCGCGTGACGCCAGAGTGGTCGGATCGCGTATCGGCCATCGTTCACGTCGATGGAACGGCGCGCGTGCAGACGGTAACGGAAGAGCAGAATCCGAAGCTCTACCGGCTATTGAAGGAGTTTGAGAAGATCACCGGCGTTCCGGTTCTGATCAATACCTCCTTCAATGTGAAGGGCGAGCCGATCGTGGAAAGTCCAGACGATGCACTAGACTGTTTCTTGTCGACCGGATTTGATTATCTTGCCTTGCACGACATGCTGATTGAGAAGTCGGCCGCGCACAAGTTCATCGCCCCGGTCCGCCGCACCTTCCAAGACATCAGTGATATGGTTCGTCGCGGCTTGGACGATGATGTTGATTGATCTGCCTGTTGATGCGAGCTGAACTGCCACATTGTGGTGATTGGGGCGTGGGCATCATGGCTTGGTGGTTCGGGCCGAGCATTTGGCCGGCCCAGCCTGCTTGCTGGTGGACCTAGAGGGCCAAGATGACAACAGAGATAGCGGATGTGACCGTTCCGGCAGAATGGGCGCCGCAGAAGGCGATCTGGACGGCTTGGCCAGCCAGTGCCAAGGAATGGAACGGCGACCTTGATAGCCCTCGTGCCGACGTAGCGGCGCTGGTAGAAACGTTGGCGCAAGACAATACCGTGCGCTTATTGGCGAACGGCGAGGAGGCTGAAGCGTCTGCGAAGGCCGCCGTCGGTGAAGCCGCTGTGGTTATTCCGGCCCGCTATGGCGACATCTGGTTGCGCGACACTGGGCCGATTTTCGGGATCACTCCTGGCGGACCGGTCGCTCTCAGATTTCGAACGAACAGCTGGGGCGGCAAGTACGATCTGCCTGACGACGCCACAGTAGGGGACGACATCGCCCGGCTTGCTGGCACGGCCATACGCCAGTTTGATTTCGTTCTCGAAGGCGGGGCTGTCGATCACGATGGCGAGGGCACGATCCTCACAACGCGGCAGACGTTGCTCAATCCGAACCGCAACGGATGGGACAAGGCACAGGCCGAAGCAGCGCTTGCCCAAGCCTTTGGCGCGCGGAAGGTCATCTGGATCGATGAAGGCCTGCAAAACGACCATACCGATGGCCATGTCGACAATATTGCCCGGTTTGTTGGACCAGGCCGTGTCGTATGCCAAGCACCGGCTGGTCCAGATGACCCAAACGCGGCAACGCTGGACCAGATCGCGAAGACCTTGGAGGCCGAGACCGATGCGGCGGGCCGCAAGCTGGAGGTCGTGCGCATTCCCGGCGTTGGCCTTTACAAGAATGCGCTCGGCGAGGTATCGCCTGCTTCTCATATGAATTTCGTGATTTCGAATGGCGTCGTCGCAGTGCCGGTCTATGGTACGCCTACGCAGGACAATGCGCTGAGCGCGCTCCAGGATGTCTTCAAGGCGCGCCGCGTTGTTGGCGTGCCATCGCGTGGTCTGCTTGGCTGCGGAGACGCCGGTGGCGGCTCGTTCCACTGCATCACGCAACAGGAGCCTCAGTGATGAGCAACCGGACGATCACCGTTGCCGGTCTTCAAACGTCTTACGGGCACGATCTCGACGAGAACATTGAAAAGACGATTGCCCTTGTGAGGGAGGCCGGCAAGCAGGGCGCGCAGGTGATCCTGCCGTCCGAACTGTTCCAAGGCATCTATTTTTGCACGCATCAGGACCCAAAGTGGTTCGACACCGCGTACTCGGTGAGCGAGCATCCGTGCGTCAAGGCGCTGCAACCGATCGCCGCTGAACTGAAAGCCGTCATCCCCGTCTCGTTCTTTGAGCGTGATGGGCCGCGCTATTACAACAGCATCGCGATTGTTGACGCCGACGGTTCGGTGCTTGGCGTTTACCGGAAGAGCCACATTCCGGATGGTCCGGGCTATCAAGAGAAGTATTATTTTCGCCCTGGTGATACCGGTTTCAAAGCTTGGAACACCAAGCATGGCCGCATCGGCGTCGGCATCTGCTGGGACCAATGGTATCCCGAGTGCGCCCGCGCCATGGTTCTGCAGGGCGCCGAAGTTTTGTTCTATCCGACAGCCATTGGATCGGAGCCTTACGACACGTCGCTGGACACGCACCTGCAATGGCAGCGTGCTATGCAGGGTCATGCGGTTTCAAACGCCGTGCCGATCGTCGCCGCCAACCGCATCGGCCTGGAAGACAACAGCGGCATTCAGCAGAAATTCTATGGCCACTCGTTCATTTCCGATCACCGCGGTGAGCTTGTGCAGCAGTTGGGAACAGACGAGGGCGTGCTGGTGCACACGTTCGATCTGACAATGATCGACAGCTACCGCGCGGACTGGGGCTTTTTCCGGGACCGGCGTACGGACCTTTATGCACAAAGCATCATTTGAATTGAGCTCGCGAGCGCTCAGCTTGCCTTAAGAGCGTGTGCGCTGTTGGGTTGCAAGCTGCTGACGCCGGCTCGTGCCATGGCTCGCATGCCTTCAACCATCGTCAACACGTGCCCCTTGTTTAGTACGCGGCGCTCGCACCGAGGCGCTTTTTCCTCGACGCCGTGATAGAGCGCGCGGCGGCGTGCTTCGGGGACATACAGATCGTTGCGGCCGAACATGAACACGCTGCGCGGATCGATGTTCTCCAAGTTCTCGACAGGCGACATCCCCGCCATGACATCCAGGAAGGACTCGACCGAGTAGCCCTTTGCCGAGGCGCGCTCGCGGATTACCGCCGAGGCGGGGCTTTCCCAAAGCATCAAAGGTCCATTGTCAGCGGAGGCAAACGAGAAAAGCCGGGCGCCAGTCATGTTTGCAAGAACAGTGGCGGGGGCGCTGCCCATGCTTAGGCCAACGACGGTTAGGGTTTTCTCATGACCTGTTTTGGACGCGAGCTTCATCGCGTCGCCAACGAGGCGCTGCATCGCGACCTTGCACAGATGCGGCTCTGAACTGACGACAGCGTTTGGCATTTCGTAGCAAGCAAGAAACTCGCGGGGTACGAGTCCGAGCTTGTTCGCCAGTTCAAACGGCGTTTTCCAAGGCAGGTAACAAATCACATTCGATTGGGCGTTGCCCAAGACGCGCCGGTACTTGAGGCAAAGGTCGTCGCCGTCCTTTCCAGCGCCGAGAAGCAATGCGTCTAACACGGAGCCCCCATTACATTCGATCCGAGCTCTTAACAATTCAACGATGGCGCGGAAAGTTCCCGAATTGCGCCATGGTCAGCGAAGTTCAATTTAGATGATGGCCAGCATGTGGAGCATAACTGCTCTCAGCCAAGCCTTATTGCTAGACTGTTCAACGCCCTGAATTGCGGCAAAAGAATGGGTCGCGTTGTCGCGCCCACTGGCAGGACCTCAGCGCTGGCGGCATCCCTAACGCCATAACAACCAAGTCTGGCTGAAGGTTCGTGATACGTGCTCACATAAGAAAAGGCGCCGCAGCGGACAGCGGCGCCTTTTGAATTTTCAGCGAAAACGCCGGAGCGTTAGATGGCTTCCTTGAGTTCCTTGGAAGGACGGAAAGCCACTTTCTTAGACGCCTTGATCTTGATGGCTTCGCCCGTTGCCGGGTTGCGGCCCATACGTGCGGCACGCTTGCGCACCTGAAGCGTTCCGAGGCCGGCCAACCGGAGACGGGCACCCTTCTTGAGGTGCTTGGTGATCATGGCCACCAAGTCAGTCATCATCTCGTTGGTCTGCTTCTTGTTGAGTTCGTGGGCTTCAGCCAGAGCCACGGCCATGTGGCGTAGCGTGACCGTTTCAACCTTGGCCGCCTTGGCGCCCTTGGTCTTGGCTGCGGTCTTCGTTGCTGGCTTCTTCTTTGCTGGTGCTTTCTTGGTCGTCGCTTTCATCAGTGTAATCCCCGCTCATTTAAGCATCTGCGTTGCAGGCTGCAGTTATCTGATTTCTCTGTCTTTATTGTTTTTTGCTGATTCTGGTAGTGGGCAGCGAAAAAAAACTGTGTGGCGGCGAAATTGTTGCCCTCAAGTTACGTTTTTGCCCGTTTTATGGGGGTTTCTTGCACCTGACTTGTCAGAAAGGCCCATAAAATGGGCCTCTGTGCAACTTGGGCGGAAGCAAAAATTTCGCGCCGGCCCTACTCTGCGAGGCCTCGATTGATGGTTGGAAATGACATTTAGGCCCGTTTCAGAGGGCTTCAGAGCGCTGCCGCCATATGACGCGGGCGTGGTTGAAAGCGCAAACGCTTCAGCATTTTAGGGTCGCGGTGGGTGTTCTGGCGCCCGCTACAGATTGCTCCGGACCCCTTGCTTCTGCCCCATTGCTGGTCTGCAACCGTCAGACCCAATTACAAAAAAACGGGGAAGTTGAGATGAACATGAAGCTTACCGCAGCGCTCGCTGCATTCGCCGCCATTGTGTGTACGGCCACGACAGTCCAAGCCCGGCCGCATGATTTTGGCCGGCCCTATTTCGGTTACCTTGAGCAGCCACGCGCTGAGCGCCATTCCTACCAGCAGCGCCGCCGCACACGGCGTCAACGCTCGTCACGCAACCGTTCGCGCAACCGCGGCTACCAGGTCTCGTCGTCGCGCTATTCCGCTGGCCGCTACAATGCCGGCCGTCGTCCAGGCCGCTGGTGCGGCTGGTACATGCGCACGCGCCGCGGTGGCGGTCCTGAGTTCAACGTTGCCTGGAACTGGCGCAAGTATGGCCGTCCTTCCGGTCCGCAGATTGGTGCCGTTGTCGTTTGGCGTCATCACGTTGGAGAAATCGTTGGCCGCGCGGCGAATGGCCGTTGGATCGTTCGTTCGGGCAACGACGGTGGCCGCGTTAGAACGCGCGCACGTTCTGTTAAGGGCGCCATCTTCCGCATGGGCTGATCCGCCAACAGTTTCGAAGTTTAAAAAGGCCGCCTCACTTTTTGAGGCGGCCTTTTTGTTGAGTGCCAGATGTTCGCGCATTACCTGGCGAGCTTGTCAGCCATGACCGAGATCGTGCGCTGGTAGACACTGGCTCGGTTCCAGTCCCTGAGCACACCGTAGTTCGTGCTGCCAGGCCCCCAGCCTTGGCCGCGCTTCCAGCCGTGCCCTTTGAGGAAATTTGCCGTCGATGCCAATAGGTCCGGCACGCTGCGCACCAAGTCCCGCCGGCCATCGCCATCGTGATCCACGGCGTAGCGTACGTAGGACAAGGGCAAGAACTGCGTCTGGCCGATCTCGCCAGCCCAGCCGCCGCGCAGAGAGCTAGCCGGAATGTATCCGCGGTCGACGATCTGCAAGGTGGCAAACAATTGCTTGCTAAAGAACTCAGATCGCCGGCAATCGTAAGCAAGCGTGGCGACAGATCTGACGATGGAGTATTTGCCGCTCGTGTCGCGGCCAAAGTTTGTCTCCAACCCCCAAATCGAAATGAGAATCGGCGCGGGCACGCCGTAGCGCTTTTCTATGCTACGCAAGAGCCGCGCATACTTCGACATGCGGCTGCGCGCGCGGCGCATTAGCGCGCTTCCCACGCGGCGTGCATAGAACTGCTTGAAGCTGAGTTTGAAAGACTTCTGCGAGCGGTCCAGCCGCACGATACGGCGGTGGTAGGTGACGCCTCCAAGCGTCTTACTTATCGTGGAACGGGAGATGCCACGCGCCTCGGCTTGCGCCTTGTAGTTGGCAAGCCAGCGGTTGAAGCCTGCGCCAGAGTTTCCGCACGACGCGGCCAGAGCCGGAACGGCGAAGGCGAGCGTGATGACAGCAACGGCCGCTGCCACGGCTCGCCAAGAGCTTTTCGTTGGGACTATCGAAATCATGAGACTTACGCTTTACCCTGTGTTCGTGTTCAAGATCTGGACCTGCTCTAGCATTGCTTTGTTGCGATGTTGAGGGAGGCAGGCGCGGCAAAAGTCCGCGACATAACCGAAAACGGAGCTCTAAACGGATGACGCGGCGGCGCTCTTCAATTGGTTTCTTCGGCCGGTTTGGCCGATCGAAAGACTTGCGGCAGCTGGATGAGGCGCTGCGGGCTTTGGATGTCCATCCAGCGACGGTGCCCGAGGCGGTGAAGTTGACGGTGGTGAACCTGCTGAAAGATCAGGCCGTTGGCGGCGAGCCGGCAGCGCAGGCCTATCGCGCAGCATGTGAATTGCTTGCCTATTGCCTGTCTGGCGCAGAGCCGTTCGCAAAGGCGAACGGGCCAGAGCTGACTACTTCGGTCGAGAACCGGATCGTGACCGCCATTGGCGGTGACGATAGTTTAGACGCGCATCTCATCTTGCTAACCTTGGAGTCGCGCACCATTCAGCCAAGCGTGGTTCAGCGGTTTGAATTGGAAAGTGCCGCAGACTGAATGGGTGTGGACCCGCCCATCGCCGCTCCCTTGACACATTCCGAAGCTCTTTTTGGAAAAGGTTTGTGTGCGCTTTGGCATGTAAATAACTCAAAGGTCTAGGAGAGATGATGTCCGGTAAATTTGTTCTCATAGCCGTGGCGGCTGGTGCTTTGCTGACGGCTGGTACAGCCCACGCGCAGAACGCCAAGGCCGTCGTCGGGACTTTGACGTGCAAGGGCAGCGGCTCGGTTGGGGCGATTTTCGGCTCAAAGCAAACGCTGCGTTGCGGTTTCGATCCCGACGGAGCGGGCAGCGTGCGCCCTTACACTGGTTCCATTACGCGTGTCGGCATTGACATTGGCGTGACCGGGCCTAGCACGATGGTATGGACGGTCCTGGCCTCGACCAACGACATTCCCAGCGGCGCGCTGGATGGAAACTACGCGGGCGTTTCGGCTGATGCATCGGTGGGCGTTGGTGTTGGCGCAAATGCACTAATCGGCGGCTCCAACGATTCCATCGTGCTGCAGCCCGTTTCCGTGAAGGGTCAGACGGGGCTCAACCTCGCCGTGGGCGTTGCCGAGCTTTCTTTGCGCGCGAACTAATCGCGGCTCTTATTTGCAGCGCCAGAGCGCACCGCGATCAAAGTGAAAATGGTCGTGGTGCGCGCGGTTGAATTCCGGGCTGAGTGCCACTCGGAAATACTTGCAGGCGCGCGCGTGAACTTCGCGCAGGAAATCCGCCTTTCTTCCTTTGCTGTGCCAGTGATGCTTGACTGAGATGAAGCCGCCGCCTTTCAAGCGGAAGCCAGCGATATCCCAAGCATTCGCTGTTGCGTGCTGGCTGCGCATCTTGGCCCATTTTCGGTTACCAACGATATTGCGGCAGTCGTAGGTGCCCATGTCGCGAATGCGGTCGACACTCTTGCCGAACATCTCCATCGCCAGGGGCTGCACTTCGTTCTTTATCCACAGTGCAGCGGCAACGGCCATTTCGCAGGTGATTGGGTTCAGCCCCACATCAGCGCCGCCGGCGGATGACATCCTGACGCCGTTGGTCCAGCCGCAGCCCTTCTTGTATGGCCTTGGAGAAATGGGTGATGCAATCGCATGCGGAGCGCTGAGGACCGCATGACATAACGGAGGATCATACCGCAGGCTTGCCAGACGCGCGTCGACAAACCATTGGCCTGGTTCTTCCAATGATAGTGGTTTGAAGGGTGAAAGCCGCTGTGGAACCCAGCCGAACCAGAACGCCGCGACGACAACCAGTGATAACAAGCAAACCAAGATTGTTCTGAGTGCGATGCGGCCGCCCTTGCGCATTCGGATGCTCCCCCCTTACCAATGGCTTTCTTTATCCTATAGGAGAGGCACAGGGGCAAATGCTTATCGTGCTTGCATCAGGCGGCGCGGTCAAAAGTCAGACAGGATGCCGCCTTTTTCCCAATCGCCATAACGGGCTGGGTCAGGGCCGTTTCGGCCGCCGACTTCCTTCGGCTTGCCGGCTTGCTGCTCGTCGTGTTTGGCGCGGCGCGCCTCGGCCTCGGCCAGGGCGCGCTTGGCGGCTTCAGACAGTGTCTTTTTTGGTTCGTCGGCCATAAACTTTGACTGCAAATATTCGGACGTCCGCCCGCCACGGAGGCTGGTTTCCGGACCTTCTCACCTTATATAGCATGTCGACCTGTTGGATTTGAAGGAGCCTGGAGCCGCACCATGCCTATGAACTATGCCAAGACAGCCGTGCTGCTGGCAGCGCTGACCGGCATCCTCGTCGCGATGGGCGCGGTGGCCGGCGGACAGACCGGCATGGTCATTGCCTTCATCGTGGCGCTGGCGATGAACCTGTTCAGCCTTTGGAAGTCCGACACGATGGTGCTGAAGATGTTTGGCGCCAAGGAAGTGGATGCGCGCTCCGCTCCTCAATACTACGGTATTGTACAGGAGATGGCCAAGCGCGCGGACCTGCCGATGCCGCGTGTTTACATCATGGAGAATGCGCAGCCGAATGCTTTCGCGACTGGCCGCAATCCAGAGAATTCCGCCGTGGCCGCCTCCACCGGCTTGATGCAAATGCTGACACCGGAAGAGCTAGCAGGCGTTATGGCGCACGAACTGGCGCACATCAAAAACCGCGACACGTTGACGATGGCGATTGCCGCCACCATCGGCGGTGCCGTTTCGATGATGGCGCAGTATATGCAGTTTGGCATGCTGTTCGGCGGCAACCGGCAAAACGGCGCGCTTGGCATCGTTGGTGCTCTTGTCGCGGCGATCGTTGCACCGATGGCGGCCATGCTTGTGCAGATGGCAATCAGCCGCTCGCGGGAATATCAAGCCGATAAGCTTGGTGCGATGATCTGCGGTAACCCGCGTTGGTTGTCGGGCGCGCTTGAGAAGATCCAGCATGGCGCGCGCCGGATCGTGAACGAGGATGCCGAGGCGGTGCCTGCTGCGGCACACCTGTTCATCATCAATCCTCTGACCGGCCAGGGCATGGACAATCTGTTTTCCACCCACCCCAACACAGAAAACCGCATTGCCGAGCTGGAGGCGCTAGAGCGCGAATGGGCAGCTAGCGGCATCTCCCTTAATCGCCAGCTTGGCAGCGCAGGTGTTCCCGCCGGTGGCCTCCCATCAGGCACGGCTAACCCTTGGGCTTCTGCTCCTTCAGCAGGCCGTTCTCGCGGGCCTTGGGGTTGAGCTCGCCTTCGGGCCTGGGTTGAGAAGCTAGCGGAGCCTGCTATACCGGCGAGCTGCCTTGTTAGGGCGGCTCTTTGCCATTGGGGCGTGTGTGACTTCAACCCGAGAAAAAAATAAGAGGCCCGGCCGGCCGCGCGACCTTGCCGGTGGATTGCTGGCGCGCCAGCTAGCCGTCATTTTGATTTCCGCTGTGATGGAGCAGGGCCGCGCGTTCGACGACGCAATATCAGTTTCACTCTCCAGCCGCTCGTTCTCCGAAATGGACACGCGCGATCGCGCTTTTGCCCGGCTGATTGCTTCGACCGTGTTGCGCCGTCATGGAGAGCTTGAACAGGTCATCCAGCAGTTCCTGCAAAAGCCGCTGCCGGATCGCCGGGGCCGGCTGAGCGCTATTTTGCTGGCGGCTGCCGCACAGCTCATCATCTTCGATACGCCAGCGCATGCTGCCATCAGCCTGGCTGTCGACCAGTGCCGGCTCGACCGTGACGCACGCCGCTTCGACAAGCTGACCAACGCGGTTCTGCGCAGGGTATCGGAGCAGGGCAAGCAGAAGCTTGCCGAGGTCGATGCCGTCACGGCGAATGTTCCCGCATGGATGCTGGGGCGGTGGAGGGCCGCTTATGGCGAGGACGGTGCCCGGCAAATCGCACAGGCCAGTTTGCGCGAAGCGCCGCTCGACCTGACGGTGAAGCCTGGCTCGGACGTTCGCGATTTGGACGGACTGGTCTTGCCAACGGGATCCGTTCGGCTCTCTGGACAAGGGCGCATCGAGGATTTGCCAGGCTATCAAGATGGGGCTTGGTGGGTCCAAGACGCGGCGGCTGCGCTGCCCGCCAAGCTGTTGGGCGATGTTTCTGGGCTGAGCGTTGCCGACCTTTGCGCGGCGCCTGGAGGCAAAACGGCTCAGCTGGCCGCGGCTGGTGCGCGCGTTACAGCAGTCGATGCCTCGAAAGCGCGGCTGCGGCGCGTGACCACGAACTTGTCACGTCTCAAGCTGGAAGCTGAACTTGTGTCCGCGGATGCATCGACTTGGAAGCCGGCCGAGGCGTTTGACGCAGTTCTGGTGGACGCGCCATGCACTGCCACCGGCACAATCCGGCGCCACCCGGACATCTTGCATTTGAAGCGCCTCGACGATATCGCCGCGCTGACCAAGATCCAGCGCCCGCTCCTGGACAATGCCGCGCAGCTCGTGAAGCCTGGCGGTTTGCTTGTCTACTGTACGTGCTCTCTGGAGCCGGAAGAGTGCGTGGAACAACTAGAAAGCTTTTTGGCGCGTCATCAGAGTTTTTCTCGCGAACCGATCAGGCCGGGTGAGTGTGGGATTGCTCCGGACTGGCTGACCGCCGACGGCGACTTGCGGACGCTCCCTATGCACTTGGCTTTAGAAAAGCCTGAGCTTTCCGGCATGGATGGCTTCTTCGCTGCGCGCCTGCGCCGCGCGGGATAGTTTATAATCTTCCTTGGGCGTTGCGATTGGCGCGAAGTCATGCACAGGCTGGCACGATCGGTCATCTTGTATCGGGTTGGCCGTGGGGGTAGGCACGGATCATGTCTCGCTTGACCGTCTCAGACCGTCTGCGTCTTGCCACCCTGGCCGCCGATAAATCGCGCCGGGCGGCGCTGTCGCGGCTGCTTTATTCGCCGATGCTGCGTTGGCGCTATGGTGCTCCGGTCGCCGACCAACTTCTGATCGTTCCGCAGGACCTGCGCACAGCCGATCCCAGTTTTTGGCACGAGGTGGTTCTGGACCATTTCGGTCTGGCGGGAACTGTGGCCGCTCTGGAAGGCAAATCACCGTTCGACGTCAAGCCGCCGCATCAGGCGTGGGCCTACGCATTGCATGGGTTTGGCTGGCTCAGGCATTTGGCAGCGGCGGACAACGATGAGGCCAAGGCACTTGCATGCAAGCTTGCCGTTGAGTGGATCATGCGGGCCTCGCGTCCCGATGCGAAATTCACCTGGCTGCCGAACGTTACCGCGCGGCGCGTTATTTCGTGGATCTCCCACTCCAACATTCTGTTGGATGGTGCGAACCAGCGGACATACGACACGATCGTCAACAGTCTTGGCCAGCAGCTCGTCCGCCTTTCGGCGGAGTGGCGCGACACGCCTGGCGGGTATCCCAGGCTTCTCGTTCTCAATGCGCTTGTCTTAGCTGACCTGACCATTGCAGGGCACGACCGGCGGCTGGCGGAGGCTGAGCGGGCTTTCGCCGCCGAATTGCAGCGGCAGGTGCTTCCCGACGGCGGGCACATCAGCCGCAACCCTCGCATCATCGTTGAGCTGATGCTGGACCTGCTGCCGCTGCGGCAATGCTTTGCGGCGCGTGGCCGGCCGTATCCGCCGGGACTGATCGAGATCATGCAGCGCATGTTGACGATGCTGCGCTACCTCCGGCTCGGCGACGGCCGTCTCGTTCGCTTCAATGGGACGGGTGTCGCCGCTTCGGCCGGGCTAGCCACGGTTCTGGCTTATGACGACCGCCCTTTCGAGGCTTTGAGCGAGGCGCCGCATTCTCGATACGTGCGGCTTCAAAAAGCCGATACCGTCATTGTGATGGACGTTGGGCCGCCACCGCCGTTGGAATATGCAGGCGAGGCTTATGCCGGCTGCCTGTCGTTTGAGGTGAGTGTCGGGCCTGACCTTCTGATGGTGAATGGCGGCGCGCCGGCACCCGTCGACGCCAAGTGGCGTCCGGCGGCACGGGCGACCGCAAGCCACAATACGCTGTGCTTGGCGGAGTCTTCGTCTTCGGAGCTTGTCCGGCACAAGGGCTTGGAAGCCTTGATTGGCGCCGCACCGATCAAGGACCCGGAGAAGGTCGATTACAAGGCGCAACAGCGCCAGGGTGCAATCGTCGTCGGCGCGCAGCACGACGGCTATGTGAAACGGTTCGGCCTGAAACACGGGCGCCGCATTTCACTTTCCGAGGATGGTAGCCGTATTGACGGCACGGATCGCATTCGCGAAGTGGGCAACTCCCATCAGCTTACCCATGACTTGCCGTTCTCACTCCATTTCCACTTGCACCCGGACGTCTTCTGCGAACGGTCTGTTGATCTCGACTCCGCAAAATTGACGCTTCCGAGTGGCGAACGTTGGCTTTTCACGCTGAAGGGCGCGGTGCTCTCGCTAGAGGCGGGAACGTTCTTTGCCGACAGCTCGGGCCCGACGCGGGTGATGCAATTGGTAGCGCGCGGCGCGACATCTGGTCAGACCGAGGTGACGTGGTCGATCGAGCGTATGGCCGATGATGGCGACGACGTTGAGGCATCCTCAGCCGCAGAACCGGTGACGGCGTTGAAAGGTGCCGACGACCGGCTGGATACTTCGACGGCCAAAGCTGACGAGCCCGCAGCAAAAGACCGGGACGGCAATGCTGAGAAAGCCGAGCCGGCCGCCGACGCCCCAACTCCCAATAAGGCGGAAGACACGCCCAAGCAGGATGAGGGCTCCGACAAGGCTGACGTTGAGAGTGAAGGCAAGTCGCGAGTAGACGAGGACGCTCCAGAAACCAAGAGCGGTGCCACATCAGACAAAAGTGACGATAGCGGCAAGACGGCGTCTGAGCCGGACTCGAAGCCCTCCAAAGATGATCCCGCGGACTCGTCCGACGAGAAAAAACCTGATTCAAAAGAACCGGCGAAACCTGCTGAGGCCGATTCTAAAGACAGCCCGGCAGATAACGATTCAAAGAACGAAAAGGACGACACGTGAGCAGCCTTGGTTTGCAGAAAATTCAGCGCGCACTAATTTCCGTTTCCGACAAGGACGGATTGATAGAGCTCGGGAAAGCGCTGGATCAGCATGGCGTTGAATTACTGTCGACCGGCGGAACGGCGAAAGCATTGAAGGACGCCGGACTGCCTGTGAAGGATGTAGCGGAGCATACCGGCTTTCCGGAGATGATGGACGGACGGCTCAAGACGCTGCACCCGAAGGTTCACGGTGGCCTTCTAGCCATCCGTGGCAACGCCGATCACACGCGTGACGCGGAAAGCCACGCGATTGCTCCGATCGATCTTCTTGTCGTCAATCTCTATCCCTTCGAAGATACCGTCGCCAAAGGTGCGGACTGGGATGCGTGTGTCGAGAACATCGACATTGGCGGACCTGCGATGATCCGTGGCGCGGCGAAGAACCATGCCGGCGTCGCTGTTGTTGTTGATACGCAAGACTATGCGCCACTGCTGGCTCAGTTGAGTGATCATGGCGGCGCGACGACGCTGGACTTCCGCAAGGGTTTGGCTGCAAAGGCCTACGCGCGCACAGCTTGCTATGACGCGGCGATCAGCGGCTGGTTTGCCGGCCAGCTTAAAGATGATGCTCCAGCCTGGCGTGCGTTCGGCGGGCGGTTGAATTCTGAGTTGCGTTACGGTGAGAACCCGCATCAGAGCGCTTCATTTTATGTGACAGGTGAAGCACGGCCCGGCATTGCCACGGCGGAGCAGCTGCAGGGCAAGGCGCTGTCCTACAACAATTTGAACGACACGGATGCAGCCTTTGAACTAGTGTCCGAGTTTCCGAATGCGGATGGGCCGGCGGTTGCGATCATCAAGCATGCCAACCCTTGCGGTGTCGCCGTCGGAGCATCGCCCGCTGAAGCCTATCGCTGTGCACTGCGCTGCGATCCCGTCAGCGCCTTCGGTGGCATCATCGCGCTGAATTGCGAGATTGATGCCGAGGCAGCAGAAGAGATTACCAAGATCTTCACCGAGGTCGTGATTGCTCCTTCCGCGAGCAACGAGGCAAGGGAGATTTTCGCAGCCAAGAAGAACTTGCGCCTGCTCACCTCCGGCGCGATGGCCGACCCCGCGCAGGCTGGTGCGATTGTCCGGTCCCTGGCTGGCGGACTGCTTGTACAGTCTCGCGATAATGCCGTGGTTGATACTTTCAACGTCGTTTCAAAACGGCAACCGTCAGAACAAGAGGTCGCGGACATGCGTTTTGCGTTCAAGGTTGCCAAGCATGTGAAGTCGAATGCGATCGTTTATGCCAAGGACGGCGCAACAGTCGGCATCGGCGCTGGTCAGATGAGCCGGGTCGATAGCGCGCGTATCGCAGCTTGGAAAGGTGAGGAAGCCGCGAAGGCCGCCGGAATCGGCACACCGCTGACGCAGGGAAGTGCCGTGGCGTCAGATGCCTTCTTCCCGTTTACCGACGGTCTTTTGGCCGCGGCGGATGCCGGTGCGACGGCTGTCATTCAACCGGGCGGTTCCATGCGCGACGATGAGGTGATCGCCGAAGCTGATAAACGCGGGTTGGCCATGGTCTTCACCGGCATGCGCCACTTCCGGCATTGATGAGCGGGCGCGGTCAATCCACTCCGAACGTCCGGCTACGGCCAACGTCGCCAGCCGACATGGAAACAATCTTGGCTTGGCTGGCCATGCCCGACATCGAGGCGTGGTGGGGGCCCGCCACGGCAACACAGGCGGAAGTGCGTATCGCGATGGAATCCGGTCATGCCATTTGCCGGGTGATTGAATCCGACGGTGAAAGTGTGGGCTACGCGCACGCCGTGGATGCCAGTTTGTGGGGCGACGAGCTTCCGCAGGACTTGGAGCCCGGCACTTGGGATCTCGACCTGTTCATCGCGAACAAGGAGCATCGCGGGTGCGGCGTAGGCGCGCGTGCTCTGCAATTGCTAAAAGACGAGGTGTTCTCGTCGACTATGGCGATGGCCGTATGCGTCTTCCCGTCGGTCCGCAACGAAGCGGCCGTACGGGCCTATGAAAAGGCGGGCTTTCGCTGGAAGACGATTTGGAATGATCCGCTGATGGGGCCCAGCTGGTTCATGGTGGCTGAACGTCCCGCGCGCTAGGCTGCAGCCTCAGCCTGAAGCTGCAGGTCTTGCATCCGCGGCCAGCAGCCCGTACGAAACAGACAGACTTCATCCCAATTGAGGTGATTGAATTATGGGCTGGTTGCAAACTCTTCTTCGCCGTTTCAGCGTGTTGCTGGTTGTGCTTGCCGCACTTCCGCTGGCTGGCTGCGGCGTCAACAACATTCCAACGTACGAAAATCAGGCCAAGGCCAAATGGTCGGAGGTTTTGAGCCAGTACAAGCGGCGCAATGACCTCATCCCTAACCTGGTGGAGACCGTGAAGGGATTTGCCGAGCAGGAACGGCAGGTCTTGACCGAAGTGATCGAGGCGCGTGCGAAGGCTACCCAGGTTCAGGCAAAGGTGCCGCCCGACATCCTCACCAACCCGGAAGCGATGAAGAATTTGACGGATGCGCAAAATCAGCTGGGCGGCGCGCTTGGCCGCTTGCTTGTTACGTTGGAGCGTTATCCCGACATCAAGTCTGGCCAGAACTTCCTTGCGCTTCAGTCTCAACTTGAGGGGACGGAAAACCGCATCTCCGTGGCGCGGCGCGATTACATCGAAGCCGTGCGGCTTTACAATACGGAGCTGACGACGATTCCAGGCCGCTGGTGGCGCGCGTTCATGTATCCGGACAAGAAAGAGATGGCGACATTTGACGTTCCCGCTGAGGAAACGCAAACGCCGAAAGTCGACTTCAACAAGTCCTAACGCTCTGCCCGCTCGCGGTTTCGATCGCGGGCGGGCGGTTTCTTCTAGCATCCGAAGCAGCGGATCGGTCTGACGTGGTTCAGCACAATGCTCTTCGCAATAGCCGCCTGGCGGTGCTTTCGGGCGCCGTGGCGTTGGCTGTGTTGTTTCTCTACGCCGCTTTCAGCGACGCGATTGCCCAGCCCACGTTCCCCGAGCTGACCGGACGCGTGGTCGACAACGCGCAGCTGATCTCGCCGGGCGACAAAGCGGCCATAGAAGCGGAGCTTGCGGCGATTGAGGCCAAGTCCACCGACCAGGTTGTCGTCGTAACGTTGAATAGCCTCGGTAGTTACGCGATCGACGACTACGGCTACCAGCTGGGCCGCCATTGGGGCATCGGGCAGAAAGACAAAGACAACGGCGTGTTGCTGATCGTGGCGCCGAACGAACGCAAGGTGCGCATCGAGGTAGGCCGTGGCCTTGAGGGCTATCTCACAGATGCCATGAGCCGCATCATTATCGAGAATGCCATTTTGCCGAAGTTTCGCCGCGGCGACTTTTCCGGCGGCATCCGTGATGGTGTTCGCGACATCAAATCCGTTATTGAGGGTGATGAAGCCGCCGTGAAACTGCGCGCGCGTGATCGCGTTGGGGAACATCAGCAGATCGACTACATGGCGCTGATCATCATCGGCCTGTGGCTGGCGATCTTCCTCTACATCATATACCGGCACCGCCAGTATTTGAAGGCGAACCCGGACGCGGCGCGGCGCATGCGCCGTCGCGGCGGGAGCGGTCCAATCATCATTCCCGGCGGTTCAGGCGGCTGGGGCGGTGGCGGCTGGTCCGGTGGTGGAGGCGGCGGCTTCGGCGGAGGTGGTGGCGGCTTCGGCGGCGGCGGTTCCTCAGGTGGCTGGTAACAAGAGTTGATACGATTGAATGGAGACCGGAGCGATGGCGCTTTTCTCTGAAGCTGACGAACAGCGCATTTCCCAGGCGATCAGCGATGCGGAACGCAAAACGTCCGGTGAGATCGTGGCGGTCGTGACAGCGGCGTCTGAGAATTATTTGTATGTGCCGTTCATGTGGGCCGCACTGATCGCGCTGCTCGTGCCCTGGCCGCTGATCTATCTGACCTGGTGGCCGATGCACATGGTCTATTTCGCGCAGCTTGCAGTATTCCTGCTGTTGGTCGTGCTGCTGTGGCCGCGATCCATGCGCGCTTGGCTGGTGCCACGATCGGTCAAGCATGGTCATGCGCACCGGCGGGCGGTTGAGCAGTTTCTGTCTCACTCATTGCACACAACGGCTGGCCGCACCGGCGTTTTGATTTTCGTATCAGCAGCCGAACACTATGCCGAGGTCTTGTCGGACACGGCGATCGACAGCAAGGTGCCCGCCGGCACGTGGCAAGCGATCGTGGATCAGCTGACGAGCGACATCGGCGCCGGGCGTCCGGCCGATGGCTTCGTCAAGGCGATCGAGACAGCTGGAACGCTACTGTCGGAGCATTTTCCGCCAGGCAGCTCAGATCCGAACGAACTGCCGGATCACTTGATAGTTTTGGAGTAAGGCGCCTGCCTTTCAGTCCATGCTATCAAGCGTGAGAAGTAAATTCGAATAAGCGACGGAACGAGCATGAAGATTGATAGTGTCGGGGTATTGGGTGGCGGTGCATGGGGCACAGCTTTAGCTCAGACCATGCGGCTTGGCGGTATGAGCGTCGTCCTTTGGGCGCGTGAAGCTGAGACCGTGGAAGATATCAACGACCGCCACGTCAATCGCGTATTCTTGCCGGGCATCGAACTTGACCCTGGACTTCGCGCCACAAGCGACCTGTCAGAGCTTGCGCAGTGTGATGTGATTTTGCTTGTCTCTCCCGCCCAGCACGTCCGGGCGATCTGCGCCGATTTGCGGCCTCACCTTCGTCCGCAGCAGTTCGTTGTCATGTGCTCGAAAGGCATAGAACAGGCGACGGGAAAGCTGATGGGTGATGTGCTCACCGAAGCTTTGCCTGAGGCCACACAGGGCGTTCTATCCGGTCCGAGCTTTGCAGCCGATGTCGCGCGCGGTTTGCCAACCGCGTTGACGATTGCCTGCCACGATGAGAGCGCCGGCCAGCTTCTGGCTGAGAAGCTGGGCTATCATCAGCTTCGGCTTTACTGGACCGATGACGTGCTTGGCGTGGAACTCGGCGGAGCGTTGAAGAACGTGCTCGCTATTGCGGCGGGTATCGTTGAGGGCAAACAGCTTGGCGCCAGCGCCCATGCTGCTCTTGTTACGCGCGGGTTCGCGGAGATGCGGCGCTTTGCGGAAGCCCTTGGCGGACAGCCGGAGACCTTACAGGGGCTTTCGGGGCTGGGTGACTTGATCCTCACCTGTGGTAGCCCGCAGTCTCGCAACATGTCGCTCGGCCGGGCGTTGGGCCAGGGCAAATCGCTGAAAGACGTGCTGGGCAGCCGTGTTGCCGTGACCGAAGGTGTCTACACCGCCGAAGCAGTCGTGCGGATTGCCAAGGAGCGGGACATCGAAATGCCGATCGCCGAATCCGTGCATGCGATCTTGAACGGTGACGTAACAGTGGATGATGCGATTGCCGGCCTCATGCACCGGCCGATGAAGGCCGAAGATTAGAAAAGCGGCGGCGATCTGAAGACGTTACGTTAACTGCCCGTCAACTTTGACCCTTGCCAAACGGGCTTCTGGGCGCACCATCGGCGCGAGAATTGCTGCGCTGCTCCATAATATCGCTATTGCGCTTCTTGCCTGTACAGGCATGGATGGTGTTTGCGATTGATTTTCTGGGTATTTTCATTCGCCAACAACCGGGTAAGAGGTGCCAGAACGCGCCATGCCGAGAGGGAGACGGACCGTTAACGATGCAGAACGCCAGGGATCTGCAGACCTACCTTGACCGCTGGGCCGGTCATGACGCTGAGCGGGAAGACATCGCTTCGGTGATTGCGCGTATGGCGGAGGCCGGAAGCGGCATCGCTCGTGTTGTCGGTACCGGCGCCTTGCACGGGTCTTTGGGAGAGCCCACCGGCAAGAAAAATGGCATCCACGTCCAGACCCAGGTGGACCTGGTCTCCAACGGGCTGGTTTTACAGGCGCTAAAAAATGCTCCCGTCGCGGCCGTCGCATCGGAAGAGCAGGAAGAGTCTGTGACCTTCGACCGGACTGGCCGGCTGATTGTCGCGGTCGACCCGCTCGACGGCTCAGCCAATATCGACACGAACGCCACCGTGGGGACGATTTTCTCCGTGCTGCCGTCAGCGCCTGAGAAGGCCAATGGCAAGGATTGTCCGCGCTTCTTGCAGCCCGGCGTCAACCAGCTGGCTGCCGGCATGTTTATCTATGGGCCGCAGACGCTATTCGCGCTGACGGTTGGGCAAGGCACGGCGATCTTCACGTACGATTGGGAGCGGAGCCGGTTCGCGTTGTCGCATCCGTCCGTGCAAATTCCGCCTAGAACCACGGAATACGCGATCAACGCCTCGAACCACCGGCATTGGGATCAGCCTATCCGCACCTACGTCGACGACTGCCTGACGGGCGTGAACGGTCCACGCCGAGAGGACTTCAACATGCGCTGGATCGGTTCTCCAGTTGCAGAGATCTGCCGGATCTTAACGCGCGGCGGAATTTACCTTTACCCTGGCGATGACCGCCCTGGGCTGCAGCATGGGCGCATGCGGCTGCTCTACGAGGCCAACCCGATCGCCTTTCTGATCGAACAGGCCGGTGGCGGCGCATCCACGGGCATGGAGCGGATTCTTAATCTTATTCCGGAAAGCTTGCATCAGCGCGTGCCGCTGGTGGTTGGATCGCGGCTTGAGGTCGACTACGTTGTGCGCCTGCATCAGACCCCGCACGCAGACGGCGAGCGTTCGCCGTTGTTCAGCCGGCGGGGCCTATTTCGGACCTGAGATTGCCGCCATAAATGTCTGCCAAGCATCCCATCATCTGTGTCACGGGTTCATCGGGAGCCGGTACGACGTCAATCCGGCGCACGTTCGAGCAGATCTTCCGCCGTGAAAAAATCGATGCCGCCTTTGTCGAGGGCGACGCCTTCCATCGCTATGACCGCGAAGAGATGAAGGCGAAGATGATCGAGGAAGAGACTAAGCACGGCAACATGTCGTTCAGCCATTTCGGTGAGGACGCCAACCTGCTTACGGAGCTTGAGGGCGTCTTCCGGTCCTACGGCGATATCGGGACCGCGAAAACGCGTCACTACGTGCATGATGCCGAAGAGCAAGCGCTCTACGGCGCGGCGGAAGGCACCTTCACGGATTGGGAAGAGATTCCATACGGCACGGACCTGCTGTTCTATGAAGGGCTGCACGGTGCTGTCGTTACGGACAAGATCAACATCTCGCGGCACGCCGACCTAAAAATCGGTGTCGTGCCGGTGCTGAACTTGGAATGGATCCAGAAGATCCATCGCGATAAGCAGGATCGCGGCTATTCCGACGAAGAAGTGATGCACACGATATTGCGGCGTATGCCGGACTACGTTCACTACATCATTCCGCAGTTTACGCAGACGGACATCAACTTCCAGCGCATCCCGACGGTCGACACCTCGAACCCGTTTATTGCGCGCTCGATCCCGACCAACGATGAGTCCATGGTCGTCATCCGCTTCCGCTCGCCCCGCGGCATCGACTTTTCGTACTTGTTGTCGATGATCCACGACAGTTTCATGTCGCGCGCCAATTCCATTGTCATCCCAGGCGGCAAGCTGGACCTGGCCATGCAGCTCATTTTGACGCCAATGATCTTGCAGCTGATGGAGCGCAAGCGGCGCACGTTCTTTTGAACAGGCCGCCCAAGCTTGATGACGCGTGCATCCGGTTCTGCTAGGACGGCAACATGACGAGACCTTTGATCATTGCCCCATCGATCCTTTCCGCTGATTTCTCGCGGCTCGGCGAGGAGGTTCAGGCCGTGGATGCTGCCGGCGCCGACTGGATCCATCTGGATGTGATGGATGGACACTTTGTGCCGAACATCACTTTCGGGCCGCCCGTTGTGAAGGCAATCCGCGGCGCTTCGAAAAAGGTCTTTGACTGTCATTTGATGATTGCGCCAGCTGATCCGTATTTGGCGGCTTTCGCCGACGCCGGCGCCGATATCATCACCGTTCATGCGGAAGCCGGGCCTCACCTGGACCGGTCGTTGCAGGCCATCAAGGCGCTCGGCAAGAAGGCGGGTGTTTCGCTCAATCCATCGACTCCCGTGAACGTCATCGAGTTTGTCCTCGACCGGCTGGATCTCATTTTGCTGATGACCGTCAATCCCGGTTTCGGCGGACAGGCGTTCATCTCCTCCGTCGTCGATAAAGTTGCCCAGGTCAAAGCGATGATCGGCGACCGGCCAATCGATATCGAGATCGACGGCGGCGTGACGCCGGAGACCGCGCCGCTCGTCGCGGCGGCCGGTGCCAATGTTTTGGTTGCTGGCTCGGCCGTGTTCAAGGGCGGCAGCCAAAGCCACTACGCGGAAAACATTGCCGCGATCCGCGCCTCGGCGGAGAAGGTGCGCGGCCGAAAAGCAGCGTAGCTGTTCGTGCCGTTCGATTTTCCCCTTCCGATCGACGGCGTTCTCGACGCTCTGAAAGTTACGTTGCGCGATAACGCGCGTGCAGTTCTGGTTGCGCCACCGGGTGCCGGCAAAACCACGCGCGTGCCGATCGCCTTGTACGAGGAGGCGTGGCTGAAGGGGCAAAAGATCCTGATGCTGGAGCCCCGGCGGCTCGCTGCCCGGGGTGCTGCTGAACGCATGGCGCAAACGCTCGGTGAGCGTACCGGCGATACGGTGGGATTGCGCGCGCGGCTTGCCAGCAAGTCCGGCCCAAACACGCGCATCGAGGTGATCACCGAAGGTGTTTTTACGCGCATGATTTTGGATGATCCAACGCTCGATGGCATTGGCGCGGTGATTTTCGATGAATTTCACGAGCGTTCACTGGACGCTGACTTTGGGCTGGCGTTGGCGCTGGACTGTCAAAGCAGCCTGCGGGACGACCTCCGTCTGCTCGTCATGTCGGCGACGCTTGATGGTGCGCGCGTTGCCCGGCTCTTGCACGATGCGCCGGTGATCGAAAGCGAGGGCCGTGCGTTTCCGGTGGAGACGCGATACGTCCGGCGAGACACGGGTGTCCGTATTGAAGACCAGACCGTCTCGGTGATTGAGACGGCGTTGCGCAACGACACCGGCTCGCTGCTCGTGTTTTTGTCTGGCCAGAAGGAAATCCGCGGCATCGAGAGGCGCCTGATTGAGCGTCTGAGTGATCCCGGCATTGTCGTGGCGCCGCTCTATGGCGCTATGGATATGGATGCGCAGCTGCGTGCCGTGCGGCCAGCGGCAGCGGGGATACGCAAAATTGTTCTGGCGACGGCGATCGCGGAGACATCGCTGACGATCGAAGGCGTTCGGGTCGTGATCGATGCCGGCCTTGCGCGTGTGCCAAGGTTTGAACCGAACGCGGGCATTACACGCTTAGAGACCGTTCGCGTGTCTCAAGCGGCGGCGGATCAGCGCCGTGGCCGCGCCGGACGAACGGAGCCCGGTGTCTGCTACCGGTTGTGGGACGAGCCGCAAACGCGGAGCCTGGCAGCTTATGCTGAGCCTGAAATCTTATCAGCAGGGCTCGCTGGCCTCGTGTTGGATTGTGCCGAGTGGGGCGTTACAGATCCCGCTTCGTTGCGATGGCTGGACACGCCGCCGGTTGCGGCGCTGAATGCCGCCCGCGCTGAGCTGACTGCGATTGATGCCATACAGGACGATGGCCAAATTACCGAGACGGGGCGGGCCATTCGGCGGCTGCCACTGCCGCCGCGTCTTGCGCATATGGTTCTGATGGCGAAGAAGCAGGACGCCGGCAATGAAGCAGCTGCGATCGCGGCGGTTATCGTTGAACGCGGACTGGGCGGTAACGATACCGACCTCGCACGCCGCGTTGTTGGCTTCCGGCAGGATCGCTCGCGCCGGGCGCAGGACATGCGCAAGGCGGCGGCGCGATGGGTGGACGCTGCAGGTCCGTCAAACGCTTCGAGCGGTGAAAAGCCGGGTATCGCGGAAATGCTTGCGATAGCGTTTCCGGAGCGTATTGCCATGGCGCGTGGTGCACCGGGTTCATACCTCCTGGCGAGCGGGCGGGGCGCAAAGCTCGATGCGGCCGATCCGCTATCGAAATCGAAGTTTCTCGTCGTCGCAGAACTGCAAGGAGCGGCCGCCGCGACACGTATTCTACTCGCGGCTGCGCTCGACGAGACCGCATTGGAGCGCATCGCGGGAGAGCGGATCATTGAACGCAATGATCTGACGTTTGACGAGGTGTCGGCGTCGCTGCAAGGGCGTCGCCAGCGGATGTTGGATGCGATCGTGCTGTCGAGCGAGCCAGTTGCAGTCCCCAACGATGAGGCCGCCGCGGAACTGTTGGCGGACGGGATTGGCAGGCTTGGAGTAGAGAAACTGCCTTGGAGCGATGACCAGCACCAATTGCTCGCCCGCGCAGGCTTTCTGCGGGAGGCCGCGCCGGATCAATGGCCGGATCTTTCGTTTGAGGCATTGGCTGGTTCGGCACGAGAATGGCTCGCGCCATTCATCGCCGGAAAGTCCAAGCTGTCTCAGATTTCAGCGAATGATCTGGCGGCGGCAATCGATGCTTTACTACCGTGGGATCAGAAGCGGCGGCTTGATGACGAGGCGCCCAAGCGCTTTGCAGCGCCGAGCGGGCAGAGCCACTCGATCAAGTATGACGGCGATGACGCCCCAGCGCTTCATATTCGCGTGCAAGAGCTCTTTGGCTTGAAGGAGCATCCGGCAATCGCGAAAGGCCGCCTGCCACTAACTCTGCATTTGCTTTCACCCGCGCACAGGCCCATCCAGATCACGCGGGATCTGCCGCAGTTCTGGGCTGGCTCTTGGCAATCGATCAAATCTGAAATGAAAGGCCGTTATCCCAAGCACGTCTGGCCGGACGACCCGGCTACTGCCGAGGCGACGACACGCGCCAAGCCGCGCAAGTGACGGAAGCAAAGCCGCACGCCGTGCCTGGAGGCGAACTGGTCAAGCCTGCAAGACCCTTCTCTCGCAGCGCGCCCTTTCGGAACGCGGGGCGCCGTGGCTGGTGTTAGCATCAGGACGGCCACGACGCACGATCTCAGCTGCAGGACAGCTCTGAGGGCCATCCAGGCACGTCGTGCTTGACTGTCATTGAACCGTAATAATTCTGGTTGCGTCAAGCGCCGATGTACGATCAGTGGTGCAGAACGCTCATCTAACTTCCGAGCTGGTAGGCCGCCAGCGCCGCCAGGTTGACGATGTCCGTGTCCTTGGCGCCAAGCGTTGCGATCTGAACCGAGTGCTGCAAGCCAACCAGCAATGGACCCATGACTGTAGCCCCGCCGAGTTCGCGCAGCATTTTGGTCGAGATGGATGCTGCGTGAAACGCCGGCATGACAAGAACGTTCGCCGTATCGGTGAGGCGGCAGAACGGATAGAGCTTACGCAGTTCCGGATTGAGCGCCACGTCAGCGGCCATGTCGCCGTCATACTCGAAGTCAACCCCGCGTTCGTCCAGGATCGTGACAGCCTTGCGGACTTCATCTGAGCGCTCGCCGCGCGGATGGCCAAACGTTGAGTAGGCCAACATGGCGACGCGCGGCTCAATCCCAAACTTTCGGGCGGCCCGAGCTGCTTCAACAGCAATGTTTGCCAGCTGGTGGGCATCGGGCATGTCGTGCACGCTCGTATCGGCGATGAGCACAGCGCGGCCGCGGCAGAGCGCCAGCGAGACGCCGATAACGTGGCGGCCAGGCTCCGCATCCATGACACGGCGCACGTCCTGGAAGACGCTGGTGAAGTTGCGGGTAACACCAGCCACCATCGCGCCCGCGTGGCCGTGTGCGACTTTCAGGGCAGCGAAAATGTTGCGCTCGTTGCGGACGAGGCGGACGCAGTCGCGCTTTAGGTAGCCGCGCCGCTGCAGGCGGTTATAGAGGAATTCAGCAAACTCTTCGCTGTCCGGATTTCCGCGTGTGTCGCAGATCTCGAAGTCCGAGCGCAGCTTGATGCCCAGTTCCTTGAAGTTCCGGCGCACCACGTCAGCCGAGCCAACGAGAATGGGTGTTCCAAAGCCTTCCTGATAATAGGTGTTCGCAGCGCGGATAACGGCCAGCTCTTCGCCTTCGGAGAAGATGACGGTGCGCGGTTCCGCGCGAACCTTGTCGAACGTGGAATGCAGCCAGCCGGCCACCGGATCCAGACGGCCTTTCAGGCGCGCGGAATAGCCTTCCATGTTGACGATAGGCCGGCGGGCCACGCCGGTGTCCATCGCGGCCTTGGCGACGGCTGGTGGCACATGTCCGATTAGGCGCGGATCGAAGGGCGCTGGAATGATGTATTCCGGCCCGAAGACGGGCCGCTGGCCGTGGAAGGCAGCCATCACCTGATCGGGCACTTCCTGGCGGGCAAGTTCAGCCAGTGCGCGGACGGCCGCGATCTTCATTTCCACATTGATGGTCGAGGCCTGCACATCAAGCGCGCCACGGAACATGAAGGGGAAGCACAGGACGTTGTTGACTTGGTTGGGATAGTCTGACCGGCCGGTGGCGATGATCGCGTCTTCACAGGCGGCGACGGCCTCTTCGGGCGTGATCTCGGGGTCTGGGTTGGCCATGGCGAAGATGATCGGCTTGTCCGCCATGGAACGCACCATCTCTGGCGTAAACGCACCCTTGGCCGAGAGCCCGAACAGGACGTCTGCGCCTTCCGCTGCTTCCGCCAAAGTGCGGGCTTTCGTTGTCGAGGCGTAGGCCGACTTCCACTGGTTCATGCCGGTCTTGCGGCCTTGATAGATGACGCCCTTGGTGTCGCACAGGATGATGTTCTTCCGCGGCAGACCCATCGCCACGAGCAGTTCCAGGCAGGCGATGCCGGCGGCACCAGCACCGTTCACGACAAGCTTGACCTTCTTGATGTCCCGGTCTGTCAGTTCCAGTGCGTTGATGAAGCCAGCGGCGGCAATGATCGCTGTCCCGTGCTGGTCATCATGGAAGACGGGGATGTCGAGCAGCTCTTTGAGCTTTTCTTCGATGATGAAACAATCCGGGGCGCGGATGTCTTCCAGGTTGATGCCCCCGAATGACGGACCCAAATAGCGCACGGAATTGATGAAGGCGTCGACATCTTCGGTGTCGACCAGCAGGTCCATCGCGTCGATATCTGCAAAGCGCTTGAACAGGGCGCCCTTGCCTTCCATCACCGGCTTGGACGCGATGGCTCCAAGATTGCCCAGGCCTAGAATGGCTGTGCCATTTGAGACGACGGCGACGAGATTACCTTTGTTGGTGTACTCGTAGGCCAGCGACTTGTTCTCGGCGATGGCTTCCACCGGCGCGGCGACACCCGGAGAATAGGCTAGTGACAGATCCCGTTGAGTGGCCAGAGGCTTAGTGGGCGTGAGCTCGAGTTTTCCGGGCTTGCCTTGAGCGTGGAATTGCAGCGCTTCTTGCGCGGTGACCCGCGCTACGGGGAATTTTATTGCCATTTAACCTAGCCAGGTGTGCCTCGCCGCCAGGACCGGCGCGCGTGAGGAGAAAGAAGTTTGCAACGCAGCGGTTACGACAGAATTCGTTCTACGTCGATCCTAAAGAAGACCAAGCCGTAGGCAGTAAGATCCCACGCTCATCAGCGATGGTCCGTGTAGTTCTTAAATGTTAAAGGCCATTACTCCTCAGATCAAAATTTGCGTTGTAAATACCGAAGAATCAGCACAGCTTTCCGTCCGTTACGCCTAATCCTGCTTGCAGACTAATTGACTAGATCTTTGTAAATACTATTTGTCTACTGTTTTATTTGTATGTGACGGGATTTGGCTGCAGATTTGGATTTGTGCTCGGGTGCCTGGACTGGCCGCATTGAGCACATGTTGAGTTCCGGCGAGCACACAGACCAAAAGAGCCGTGGCTTCCCCCCGTTTCGCCGCTGCTTGGTCAAGCGTTGGTGTGTGTGCTTGCCGGATCCACTTGTGGACCTTCCCCTCTCTTTCCCGGCCGGATCTTTGCGCCAAGCGGGCCTGCGCGCTATGCGTTGGCGTTCGATTCCGCGGGGAGCAGATGACAGGCCGCAAACCATCCAACCATACTAAGACCGCCGGTAAGTCCGCGGCACCCGCGCTGCCGGAGGGCGTTACGCCGTCCATGGCGCAGTTCCTCGAAATCAAGGCCGCCAACCCAGACAGCATTCTTTGGTATCGGATGGGCGACTTCTACGAGCTCTTCTTCGAAGACGCCGTCGTCGCCTCGCAAGCGCTCGGAATCGTGCTGACGAAGCGGGGCAAACACCTGGGCGAAGACATTCCCATGTGTGGCGTGCCAATCCACCGGGCGGACGAATACCTTCACCGCCTGATCAAGCTAGGCTACCGGGTCGCGGTATGTGAGCAGCTCGAAGATCCGGCAGAGGCTCGCAAGCGTGGTTCCAAGGCTGTCGTCCGGCGCGATGTCGTGCGGCTGGTGACGCCTGGAACGCTGACTGAAGAAACGCTGCTTGATGCAAAGGCGCGCAACTACCTGACAGCGGTGTTCCGAGAACCGGGCGACAGCCCGCTGTCTTCGCCCGACACTCAGGTAGCGTTAGCCTCAATTGACATCTCAACTGGCGAGTTCGAAATCGGCGAAGTGGCCGGAGCAGATCTCGCCTCCGAACTGATCCGTCTGTCTCCGGGCGAGGTTCTGGCGAGCGATCGTTTGGCAGCCGGCGATGACCTGCGGCAATGGACGGCGTGGGCCGGTGCGCCGCTGACGCCGATGCCGGCCGCATCGTTCGATGCCTTGTCTGGTGAGCGCAATCTCAAGGCGCAGCTGAAAGTCTCTGATCTGGCGGCGTTCGGCCATTTTACGCGCGCGGAAATGGCCGCCTGCGCCGCCGTGCTGCGTTATATCGAACTCACACAGCTGGGGGCCAAGCCCGTGATCCGGCCACCGCGCAAGAGCGGTAGTGCCGGCATCATGATGATCGACGCGTCGAGCCGTTCGTCGCTGGAGCTGACGCGCTCCACCACTGGGGAAAAGCGCGGCAGCCTTCTGGCGACGATCGACAGAACGCTGACCGGACCGGGCGCGCGGGAACTGGCGGCGCGCCTGGCATCTCCGCTGCAGGACGTTGACTCAATTCAAAAGCGTTTGGACAGCATCAGTACGCTTGCGGGAGATGAGCGTTTGCGCATGACACTGCGCGATGCCTTACGCCGCGCTCCTGACATCGCGCGTGCTGTCTCTCGCCTGGCGTTCGGGCGTGGAGGACCAAGGGATCTGGCCGCCGTGCGTGATGGTCTTGCCTCCGCGCGAGACTGCCAGACGGCCCTGGCCCAAATCGCGAGCGGCGGTCTTGGCTTGGCCGAAGAGTTATCCAGCATCGCCGAAAAGCTGACCGGCACGGATGACGAGCTAGCCGCCGTGTTGGCCGGCGCTCTTGTCGAGACTCCGCCGCATCTCAAGCGTGACGGCGGCTTTGTCAAAACTGGCTGGAGCGCGGAGCTGGATGACGTTCGCCGTTTGAAGGACGACAGCAAAAAGGTACTGGCTGAGCTGGAGGCTCGTTACCAGGCCGAGACCGGCGCGAAGACCCTGAAAATTCGTCACAACAATATTCTCGGATATTTTGTGGAGGTTACGCAGCAGCACGCCAAGACGCTTCAAGAGCCGCCGCATTCGGACACGTTCCGGCACCGTCAAACGATGGCGAACGCGATGCGGTTCAACACCGACGAATTGACCGGTATCGAAGGCCGCATCGCCTCTGCCGGCGAACGGGCGCTGGCGCTCGAGTCTGAGGTCTTCGCTGAGATCTGCGCGCGGATCACGGACAACGAACGGCCGCTGGCCGAGCTTTCCGCAGCCCTTGCAGAGCTTGATTTGACCGCTGGGTTGGCCGAACTCTCGGTAGAGCAGAACTGGGTCAGGCCGACCGTCGATGGCTCTTTGGCATTTGACATTCGCGGCGGCCGTCATCCCGTCGTCGAGCAAGCTTTGCAGCAAGCCAAGGAGTCTGCCTTCATCGCGAATGACTGCGTCCTTGGGCGACCTGCTTCAACAGCTCCGCCTGGCTTCGATGAAGACAAGGATGCGCGCATCTGGCTTGTCACCGGTCCGAATATGGCCGGTAAGTCGACCTTCCTGCGGCAGAACGCGTTGATCGCAGTTCTCGCGCAGATGGGCTCTTATGTCCCGGCGCAGTTCGCGCATATCGGCGTTGTGGACCGGCTGTTCAGCCGCGTCGGGGCTGCGGATGATTTGGCTCGCGGCCGCTCGACCTTCATGGTGGAGATGGTGGAGACAGCAGGTATCCTCAATCAGGCTACGGGCAAGTCTCTGGTTATTCTCGATGAGATCGGCAGGGGCACAGCGACGTTCGACGGCTTGTCGATTGCCTGGGCAACGGTCGAGTTCCTGCATGATCGCAACCAATGCCGTGCGCTCTTTGCGACGCACTATCACGAACTCACGGCATTGGCGGAACGCATGGATCACATCGCCAACGTCACCATGGACGTGACCGATTGGCAGGACGAGATCGTATTTCTGCACAAGGTCAAACGCGGTGCTGCCGATCGCTCGTATGGTATTCAGGTGGCGAAGCTGGCGGGCATGCCGCAACCTGTTGTCGTCAGATCCAGCGAAGTTCTGGCATTGCTCGAAAAGAACGACCGGCGGCGGGGTGGCGACAAGGCGCTGACAGAACTGCCACTTTTCGCATCGCTCAGTGAACGCAAGGCGCCTGGACAGAAAGCTGGACCTTCGCCGGTGGAGCTGGAACTCGACAAGTTGGAGCCAGATACGCTAACCCCGCGTCAGGCTTTGGATGCCCTCTATTCTCTTAAGCAATTGAGGATGAGTGCCGCGCCCGCGAAGAAATAGACCTCCAGATCAAGTACAATAGCTTTTATGGACACCACGCGCTTTACACCTTCCCCGTATTTCGATCCGCAAGCGTTGCGGGTCGAGCTGACCACGCTGTTTAACGAACACGGCGCGGACGGTGCGCGGCCTCTGGTGCTTGAGCGATTGAAGGAGCTCGTCAAGGATGCGCGCACCCAAGCGCGGCAAGCGCTGGAATTGGATGGAGTTGGCCGCAAATGCGCTGAGGGGCTAGCGCAGTTTCAAGACGAGCTCATTCGCGTGTTGTACGACTACACGGTCTTTCACGTCTATCGGGCGAGCATTCCTTCCGAAGCGGAGCGCATGGCGATTGTCGCCACGGGCGGTTATGGCCGCGGGCTGCTGGCGCCGGGTTCGGACATCGATCTGTTGTTCTTGCTGCCGTACAAGCAGACGCCTTGGGGCGAGAGCGTCGCGGAGTATCTGCTTTACCTGTTGTGGGACCTAGGCTTCAAGGTCGGCCATGCGACACGCAACGTCGATCAGTGCGTGAAGATGGCAACGGCCGACATGACGATCCGCACGGCGCTGCTAGACGTTTGGCTCATTCAGGGTGACACGCAACTGTACGCGGAGATGTGCGACCGGCTGCGCAACGAAGTTTTCACCGGCACTGCCCGGCAGTTCATTGATGCCAAGATGGGGGAACGCGAAGAACGGCACCAGCGTATGGGCGAAAGCCGTTACCGCGTCGAGCCCAACGTCAAGGATGGCAAAGGCGGACTGCGAGACCTTCACACGCTGCATTGGCTATCGAAATACATCTATGGCGACGAAGTCGGCCCGCCTACGGTGGAAGCTGGAATCTTCACACCCGCAGAAGTGCAAACCTATAGGAAATGCGAGGATTTCCTTTGGAGCGTCCGCTGTCTTCTACACTTCATTACTGGCCGGCCCGAAGAGCGGCTATCGTTCGACGTTCAACAGCGGATGGCGGAGATTTTGGGTTATCGAGCGCACGCCGGTCAGTTGCCGGTTGAGCGATTTATGAAGCACTACTTCCTCGTGGCCAAGGAAGTGGGAGACTTGACAACAATCCTGTGCTCGGCGCTGGAGATCCAGCAGCTAAAGTCTTCACCCAGCATTTCAAACTTGCTCGCGCCATTGACCTGGCGCACCCGGCGGGAGGTGCGCGAACGCACGGACTTCCGCGTTGACAATAGCCGCTTGAACGTGGCCGACCGCGATGCCTTCCGGCGTGATCCCGTTAACTTGATCAGGTTATTTGCTCAGGCTGAGAGCCATAACCTCTTTCTTCATCCGGACGCTATCCGGCTGTTGCGCCGGTCGAGGCAGTTGATCGACGACAAACTGCGTAACAACCCGGAGGCCAATCGAATCTTCCTCAGCTTGCTTACAGGCAAGCGCAATCCCGAAGCCAGTTTGCGGCGCATGAACGAAGCGGGGGTGATCGGCCGGTTCATTCCAGAATTCGGCCAGGTCGTCGGTATGACGCAGTTCAACATGTATCATCACTTCACGGTCGATGAGCACCTCATTCGCACCGTCGGACAACTTAGCTACATTGAAAGCGGCGAGCACGGTGATGAGCTGCCATTGTCGACAGAAATTTTTCCGTCGATCAAGGGCCGCAAGCTTCTGTACGTTGCCGCTTTCCTGCACGACATTGGCAAGGGCCGGGAAGAAGATCACTCAATCCTTGGCGCGCGGATCGCGCGAGAGCTGTGTCCGCGTTTAGGACTAACGGCGGCAGAAACAAAAACAGTTGCCTGGCTGATCGAAGAACATCTCACCATGAGCATGATCGCGGAGCGGCGCGATATCTCCGACCCGAAGACCGTCCGGCAGTTCGCTGATATCGTGCAAAGCCCCGAACGTTTGAAACTGTTGTTATTGCTCACCGTCGCCGACATTCGTGCTGTCGGCCCCGGCGTATGGAATGGCTGGAAAGGCCAGCTGTTGCGCACACTTTACTACGAGACCGAGCCGCTGGTCGCAGGCGGGCATACCAAAGTTGAGCGCGTGGCGCGTGTCGAGCAGGCTCAGGACGAGCTTCGGCAGGCTTTGTTTAGCTGGCCTACCGCCAAGGTGGATGCCTACACCTCACGCTTCTTCAACGACTACTGGCTGCGCACGGACGCCGCAAAACATTTAGCGCACGCACGGCTCGTGGAACGTGCGGAGCACGGTGGGCAGAACGTTGCGACCGAAGTGGAAACGGACTCGTTCTCCGCCGTCACCGAAGTCACCGTCTATGCGCCGAACCACCCGCGTTTGCTGGCCCTGTTTGCTGGGGCATGCGCTGCCAACGGCGCCAACATTCTCGGCGCGCACATCACCACGACGCGGGATGGCTATGCGCTGGACTCGTTCTTTTTCTCCCGGACGTCGGAAAATGACGACGACGAGGAACGCCGTGGCCAACGCATTTGCGAGACGATGATCAAGTTGCTGAAAGGCGAGAGCATCGTTTCGGACATGATCGGCAACGCGCGCCGGCGTCACCTGCCCCGGACAGATATCTTCCCAGTCGAACCGGAAGTTGTCATCAACAACACGCTGTCCGACCAGTTCACGGTTATCGAAGTGGCCGGCCGTGACCGCACCGGCCTGTTGTACGACCTAACAACCTGCCTTTCCGACCTTTCGCTCGATATCAGCTCAGCGCATGTGACGACCTACGGTGAGAAGGCGGTCGACGTTTTCTACGTGACGGACTTGATGCACAAGAAGATGCCCACTGAAAAATGGGTAACCTATGTGCGCGATACATTCAAGACAATGAGCTACGCTCCAATTGCGTTTATCACGGCTGAGACCGGAAAGAATGTAAAGACGCTGATTAACCACGCCCAGATGCTCTACAAGCAATCGCGCCAGCGCGCGAAAACTGCCGAACTGAATCGCATCATCCGCGCGGCCCTCGATCATCATCCGCCTCCACTCTACAAAAACCGTCGGCCGAAGATTTACTACGCCGCTCAAATTGCGTCACAGCCGCCAACGATTGTGATGGTCTGCAACAGCCCGAAGGCATTTGATAAAACCTATCGCCGCTATCTGCTCGGAGTTCTTCGCGATGAACTTTCATTCGCCGAAGTGCCAATCAAGCTTTATCTGCACAAGCGCGGTGAAGGCGACAAACGCGACGAGATCAGCAAAAAGTCTGAACAGGCGACTGGTCAAGATCAGCAACAGCAGGCCGGCTGAGTTGAAATTCACCACCCGCCGCCCCGCCACGATTGTACCGAGAGATCGTCTTGTGAGATCGCGACTCGCACAGCGCCGTCTTCAGCCGTGTGATAAACCCGCGCACCGTAATCCCTATAC
>JBGTSB010000015.1:0-55020 GCA_041940525.1 Hyphomicrobium sp. | reverse complement strand
TCGCCACGGCGCTTCGCTTCCAGGCTTCGCGTTGCCTTGGGGGCTCAGTTTGTCATGCAGTTCTTCGAGGTCGCAAACACTGAGGTCGCCGGCTGGCACAGTTATCGTGACCAGAAACGGATCATCGGTTTTCCGGTGGAAGGTACCCGGAAGTCTCATCACGCGGGCTAGGTCTTTGACGTTTTTGTCACCATCGTAGCTCTCGGCAAACGCCGTTTGGATACCCGTGAATAGCGCTCGATTGCGATCGTTTTTCTCGACTGGCTCTATTGCAAAGTAGTCGTGTCGGCCATGCTTCGAACTTTGTACGTTCCAAGATGGCGGGACAGGGTAGGGTCGCTTGTTATCACCGTGGTCCAAGTCATTCACGAGAGTACGTATTAATTTGCAGTTCTTTGCGCCACGGACGCCTGAGTTATCCATGGCTTGGATGCACACAAAGATGCCGTAACCTTTCCTATTGGCCTCCACGATCTCCGGCCAAAGGTCATCAAGCGTAGCGCTCTTGGTAATGACGCGTAGCTCGTCGCCCCTGTGGTAAACCTGCTCGGGCTTAAGGTTCTCGCTGTTTGTGGGGAGCTTTTTCCGGTCGTCGATGAAAACAAAAGTAAACTCCGCCAGATCGTCACCCTTCTCATGAAGCAAAGACAAATGTTTACGAGCCATCTTTTTGGATAGCTTTAAATCGGGCAATAAACGCTGCTCAAGGCTTTGAATAATTGGCTCGCCATTAAATGGTTGCTTTCTACGAGCCGAAGCACTATAAATGTGCTCATTGCCAGCCGCGCTTTCGGGTCTGGTCTTTTGATTTTGTATTTTCATTTGTTGACAAACGGCTTGCTGGTCCCTTTCCAAGAAATCCAGTGAGCCGTTATTTTTTGCTCCTATTGGTTTTCTACAGCTTGATCGACGAAATCACGCCAACGCGGTTTTGGACCAGTTTTTGACGGCGGACGAGCCGCTAGCCACTGATCCACGGGCCTGTGGTCCCACAATAGAGACGCACCCTCACGCACACTGGCCTCCTTCGGAAAGCCTTCGTACCTACGCCACTGCTCTAACAGTTTTTGACTCACGCCATAGCGCACAGCCAATTCGATACTGGTTAAGCGGCGGACTTTGATTTCGGAATGCTTTTGCATTTTACCTCCTTAGGTTTGTTTGCTGGAATAAGGTTTTGAGCCAATGTTTCGTACCTACGGCTCCTAACCTTACGACGCGTATGGACAGTTAAGGAGTTTTTCGCCTTCGGAACGGCTGATTGAAAGCTTCTCAAAGCCTGCCGAATTAGTGTTTCCGAACAAATCCCATCAGAAACCGGGAAGTCATGACCAAATGCTTCAACCTCCAGATCAGGAGCTACTAAGGCCTTTAAGCAGAGCGCATTGAACCGATCGGAGGCGATCCACTCCGAAAGTGCCAACGCTTGTTTGCTGGGGCCGCGATTTCGAATTTTAGGATGTGAAGCCCGGCTCAACGCCACCCGTTTAGACAGCTTACGGCAGCGCTCAGCCTCACGCTTTAGGTCGTCAGGCAATCGAGAGATAATTTCACGAGCCGAAGTGGCAGGCTCCCAGGCGAATGGCGCGTGGGCTTTTTCCCGGCACTCTTGAACCACGTGGTTGATCAACGTGGGGTACCAGGCCAGCCAAGCGTCACCGATCCCAGCTGTGGTGCCCTCTTCGTCGGAGAACCCCAGCCAAGCCATATGCCGACGCTGTTTTACTGACTTGTACGATACATCTCGCCGCCCGTCGTCGCTTCGCACGTGTCTAAGCTGACGTATCTCTTCGGCGGCTGCTGACTTCAATAACTTGAGAAACCTTGAACTGGAACCGCGCCAGTTCTCATACCAGGCGATCGCGTCGCCCCACATCCTCCTTGCCTGCACAATGCGGTCATCGACTACGCGGTCTTGGAGGGCTGGTTTTTGCTCTATGCAGATATTCCTCGCTGACAGTTGAATTTGCGAATACTAGCACAGAGCTCAAGTAAGTCAATTGAAAAACGGAACAACTAATTGATTTTATTGCACTTTTAAACGAAGGATGCACTAGAAGTACAAATAAGACTACTAGGTGCCACAAGGATTACCTATCGAGGATCGAACCAAGTGGGCTGCTGACCATCAAAATGCCATCCCGAACAGCTGCGATGCCCTCTCCGCGCCGTCCATCACTGCGGCACGCCCACATTTGGGTGTAATCCGTCAACTGGATATTTTTGTGCTACAAACGCGGGATGTAGCACAACGCTTGTTCGGGTCAGGACGGGTCAGCCAATGCCCACAGTTTTGTATTCTTGCGGGCAACACGGGCCATAAAGGTTCAGCTCGGCGCGCAGCGGGCCAAATTTCAGAAAACAGCACTCAAAAGTTTTTACGAGGTAGCTTCGGTGGTTTATTCATGAATACTAAGTACAGTTATATATCGCATTGTATAGTAGTAATAAAGGTTCATTAATAGATCACTCTAGCTACCTCGGAAAAACTTTATTGGAGCACTTTCTGACGGCTGGCCGCCTCGTGGCTCATCCTTGATGGTAGCGAACCGAGCCTAACCCACTGACTCTGTTCGCGCTGCGCGCTCGGAAGCTTCCAGCTTCTGCACGATTGCTACTTGCCTATTACACCTTTGTGTCGCTCGCTATTTCGGGCGGAAATTTCCTTAAAACGGAAATCCTCGGAAAAATCACCGGCGGCTCTACTTCAAAATAGCGTTTCCCGCGCCATACAGAGTCACTGAGTCGATTTCTGAGCCTGGCCGCACCCACCCTAGCCAAAAATGCCGAATGGCTGTGTATGACTCTCCTAGAGTCTTTTAGATTTCCCGATTTTTGGGTGTCTCTACCTGCGAGAATTCTAAGGCGTTACTAGTTCTCCGTGAGGCCTAATGCATTCTTCAGCCATTCAATCAGGCCCTTGTAGTGCGATCGCAGCTCAGGCCCCGCCTCCCACTCGCCTGAGTCAAGTTTAGCTAATACATCCTCTGCATGCAGTAACTCTTTCACAGCAAATTCTTTGAAATCTTTAGGCATGGCCACCTCCACGTTGAGCGCCAGATAATGCACAGAACTGGGTTGTTCAGTCATTCAAGTCAACGGGGCCAGCGAGAACGTTGCACAGATGTGTGGCTCAAACGATGCGAACAAGCAGTGGCTGACACAGGCTCGGTGAACCTCCGACAATCGATTTCTCGCGCAAGTTCTAGGGTAGACCACTTCGTTAGCTACGAATGGTCCGTGCGAACGAGACACGAACTCGTGGTAATTTTCTAACCGCAATAGATCGGTCCGCTGTGGACTGTGCACGCAACGCCATTGACCATCGCGACAAACGATCCGAACGTTTGTCAACTTGAAGTGGAGATGCGTGATGTTTGGACTTGCCGAACGTGGGCGCTTGTCGATGTACAAGAGCACCCTAAATCAAGCCAAGGCAGACGCGTCATCTGGCGAGTCCCTTATGCCTGTCAGTTTCCCGATGGCGCTAATGTCTTCTCTATCTTTAACTGGAGAAGCTGCCAAAATTGCTGCTGGTCGACCAAGCACCTTCCAAATTCAAACTTCCTTGGGCGCGACAATAGAAGCGATACCGTCTGCCCTTCTTCCTTACATCGACGGATTGCTTGTCCGGCACATCAAACCACCTGGCTATGGCCAAGCCCAAACTATGTACCAGGCACAGACTCTGCTGAACGGATTGATCTTTGTTCGCATAGTGGAAGTTTCCAGGCCCAAACTATTGAGACAAGCTCACGAGTTTCGGAACGCCGCTCTCCTCTTCGCTGAACCGTATTTCGCGAAAGGTGTGGAGCTTATGGAGCAGGCCTTGAAGGACCAGCAGCGACCTGAAACTTCCGGTATGTCTACATCAGACCCAAAGCTCCTATTGGCAAACTTGCTGGCTGAATTGGGCATCGAAGTGGACCCGTCAGAAGACGACAATCAATTCTGTATATCTGCCACCACGAAGCTGAACGAGCGGATCATTCAGAAAGCCGGGGCGCTTCCGATTGCATACGATGACCCAAGCGCTCTTACTGGGGGCCTATTTGCATTCGCGATCGCAAGCGCTTTGACGCAGAAATCAGTCGGCACCTTTGAGATCGTGGCTACCGTCGCAGCTGGCAATGTCTTCAGGGACTTCGCAGACAGCTCCGGTCACAATCGGTTCATTCAATCTGTAATCAGCGCCTTCAATAGCGAAAGGTTCGAAGCCAGCGTTAGCGCGATTGCCACAACCACTTTGGCTTGGGTCTGCGACCCGTCAGATACCTACCTTAACAGCTTAGCCGAACTCTTTGGCGCAATCACCTGCAGCCCTCCGGAGTTCGCTTGATTGTCGCTTGCTCATGGACCTAAGAAGGTAGGAACCTGACCGTGCCCGCCCGCGCGCGCGGGAGCAACCTGACCGGGGGTTGGAGATGCGCCAGCCTCAGAAGATGCCGGGTATATCCTCATTCCGTCGATCGATAGAACTCATGCTTCGGTGACGATACTTGATGGCATCGATCCCGTCGTCCTTTTTGCTTACGGAGATAGGCGTCCCGCAATACTCACTCGCGATTTGTTCTAACTCAACATTACGCGCCTTCTTGTCCTTCGACAGCTTGCCTAGGACCGTAGACAACTTTTCATAAGAAGGCCCCGCCTCTCGGAGTGCCTGCAGATAAGTTTGCACCACATCATCGCGAGGACCTGCAGCTTTCTTTTTTCCGCCACCACCCCGGCTCGGCTTGGGCGCACCATCATCTGACAGAGCCTTCTCGACCAGAGAGCAATACGCCTTGACCGTCAGCTCATCGTGCGGAGCCAACAAATCTAAGAGCCGCTCAATATCATCCTGCTTGGCAGTCTTAGCCTCCCACTGCAATAGGAGGTCGCTGAGCTTGACCAGGCCTTCCCTCAAGTCCTTCACGAGCATGGAACAGACGGGCCTCCAGTTTCTTACCTAGACGTTTGAATATGCGCTCGACATCAGCGTCTTTGAGATAGGCGATTTCTTGTCCAGCAGTTCTATTAATAGCGGCGCGGCGAGGAATACAGGCATCTGTGTGTATTTCAGGAAGGGGTGACTGCCTCCAAAACTCTGCTCTCCCATCCTCCAGTTCCTTAAGAGCAAATCGTTCGTGCTGGCTTAATCCAGTGTCTGTGGCCACCATAGTAGGCACAAATCCGACGCTCTGCAGGTTAGGGGCCACCGTAGACCGCAACTCACGGAAAACTCCCAACGTATTTAGCGCCGCAGAAACGCAAAGGCTATCCAGCATAGTTGGTATCAAAAAGTAGGTGCTGGCACAGGCTGCGTTAACAGTGGCCGTCATCAGACGCGGTGGAGCGTCTATAATGACAAGGTCATACCTCTCCTGAAACTCGGGGCGGCTTAGCACTGACAATGTATTGTAACGCACGTCCGGCGAGTCGGGCTGAATGAGCCATCGAAACATCACGCGGTTTTCTACCTTGTTAAAGTCATAGAAAGCCGGGAACACCGAAGAGTTAGGCAGCGCTGGCCGTAAAGAGTGACAACGATGTATGATTGTGGACGGGTCTGATGGCGGATCGATCAACAAATTCGCGCTGAATTCGAGTTTCTCTATGCCGTGCGGAAGCACCGTATCCGACAAAGACCCCTGATAATCGAAGTCGACCAATAACACTCGCTTGTTTGCTACGTTCTCAAAGTAGGCCGCAAGGTTGGCTGCTAGGGTCGTCTTTCCAACGCCGCCTTTGAAATTTGCGATCATCAATACCGGTTTGATCGCCTGTATTTGCTTGAAGTAGGTGTTCAGATCGCACGGACGGGCCCAGTAGCTCACGTCACCATTCACCAGTTCTTCGATCTGATTGATCTTACCTTTTAGCATTGCCGCTTGGTCGGTGGCGGCTTGAAGATCACGTTTGGCTTTTGTGAGTTCCTCGTTCTGCTGCCCCCTACCGAAGCGATCACCAATCTTCCAACCAGTCGCGAATACTGATCCCACCGACGCGAAGATGCCGAGAATGACACCGATCAATGTCAGTGTTGAAATGCTTAGCCCATCCATAAACACGCCCCCAAACGCACACTTACACCCACCTACAACTGTTGAGTGTAAACGAGAATTTGGAGTACGCCACTTAAATCTAAATCCGCAGGCTAGGAAATCACGCCCGCCGCAGCTCTACGACCTTACGAGACCCAGCGCCTGATCCAACAACGGTGTCTAAGTGGTCAGCCCATGACTGCATGGCATTGCGAACCTGAACCTCCATGCGAGCGCTTGCCGAATAGTGCTCACCGTCCACGCTTTGGTCTTTGTGGTTCAGGATGAGGTCGCGGACTTCTCGTGAGACACCTTCGTTCTTGAGCCAGTTGCTGATCGCGCGGCGCATGTCATGGATGCTGACATCCTCCACCCCACAATCTTCCCGCAACCGCTCCATGGCTTGAGTGACGCTATCTCCATGGATGTGTCCGAGACGCGCCTTCCGGCCTTCACCCAACCGCTTCCGCTCAGATGGGAACACGAACTCATCGTCACTGCACTCACCCAGCGCCTTCATAAAGATCTCTGCAGCTTGGCGGCTCAGTTGGACGATTTGCTCGCGACCGTTCTTGGTCCTGCCGGGAATGATCTTTCCGCGCTTGTTGACCTTACCGGGGATGACCCAAGTGGGTTTGTCGCCATCCAAATGGAGTTCGGAAACGCGTGCACCACAGATCTCAGTCCGACGCTGGCCTGTGAGCATTGCAAGCTGGATGATGTGGCGCATAGCCGAAGAGAGCTTGGTGTCTTCCCGCTCAAGCCCCATCCAAAGCTTTTTCAGCTCTGCGTTTGATGGCGTTCTAGTCCGAGCGACTTTTTGAGTGCGACGTCCAATTTCCTTGGAAGGATTAGACGACACCAAGCGCTGCTTCATACCCCAGCGGTACACGCCGCCGATTATGGATTTGGTTCTCTCAGACTGGACATTCGCCCCCGTCGCCTCAATGCGTTTGCAGATTTGGACAACGTGATCTGGCGTTACCTCTGAGGCTGGCATGTCGCCAATCTGGCCATAGACAGCTTTAGACAGGCTGTAGGCATACACTTCGCGCGTTGAGTCAGCCAGTTGCTTATTCTCGCTTAGGAACTTCTCGGCCAGCTCCCGAAATGTCAAAGCCGTACGGCGTGCGATACCTGTCCCTACTGGATCGGCGCCTTGGTTGATCTCCGCCAGCCTGGCGAAAGCGAACTCACGCGCCTCCGATAGACCAAACCTCTTGGCTTCCTCGCCACTGGCGGCCGACTTACCCAAATGCGCCTGGCCATACTCACCAATCCGAAGCTTTCGAAGCTGACGTGTCGCTGGAGCCCGGTAGAATAAGTAGAACGTGCCCGTGCCAGTCGGCTGTGTGATGAGCACCAGGCCAGGGCAATTCTGCACGCGCCACTCCTTGCGCGGAGCCCCTTTGGCAGCTCGCACCTTCTTGGCTATCGCCTGATCGGAAAACGGCACCGTGTTGTTGGCCACCCGCCCCATCTGCAATCCCTCAAATCACAATTGACCTTTAGTGAATATGCCACAGAAAGAGTCGGCGTCAAGCTTCGTGGTATATCTGTGGCATATTTTTATGACCCATCGTGACCGAACTCAGCACAGATAAGGTAGAAACTGAGCGAGAAAAGACGCATATTCCATTGAGTTGTATTTAAATATTGAGGGAGAGGGATGGCGGAGACGAGTCAGGAAAAGTCACGACCTTAAGATTGTGGATCTAGAGGTCCCAGGTTCGAACCCCGGAGGCGGTACCATCCATTTTTAAGGCCCAGCATTTGCTGCAGCGCTACTCGGTCTGAGCGCGCCTCAGCGTTTCGGACGGAAGTTCGCCAAATCTTGAGCGGTATCGCGCAGCAAACAAACCGAGTTGGATAAAACCGCACTCCCAAGCAATAGACGTCACCGTGTCCCCGTCCCGCGCGCCTTGCAACCGCAATCGGGCATTCTCCAAGCGGCACTCGACGAGAAATTGCAGGGGTGAACACCCAAACCGGTTGCGGAAATGCTTCTGAAGCATCCTGACGCTTAACCCAACAGCAGAGGCGACCTCGGAAATCCGAAGAGCCTCGCTTGAATGGGCTACGATGTAGTCGCGAGCGAGATCGGTCACGGCCTGCCCTCCCGAACTCGCCCCGGTATTCTCGGCGCCGGGCACGATGCTCGCGATCATCAATCCCGTTAGCAGTTCAGCATAGCTCACCGCCGCGAGCTCGCTGTGGCTGACCGACTGCAATGTTTTCAAGTCAAAGAATGCAGACACCACATTCCGCGCCAGCGCGGCGCCTGCCGGGCACACCAAATTGACCTCCCGCAAGAGAGCATCCGGATCAATCTCCACCCCCAAATACTCGCGGGCATTCCTTAGAAAGTTGTCTGTCGAAACCTCAACGACATGGGAGGTCGTTGATGGCGCAAGATCGACGGAAAATCGGTCTTGCCCCCTCAGCAGATTCGCAATCCGCATCGGAGACGTGAAAATTTCTTCTTTCCGGGCCTCGACCTGGGCACCACCCACTGAAACGAATCCAACATGAAAACTTTGATTATGAGAGGCGGAAAAAGAAGCGCGACCCACTGTCGATGTTCTCGACAACCGCAAATCAGAAAAGCCAAGTGATGAATAGTTCACACGAAAAGGATCATCACTTGCCGGACTATTCATGACCACGTCGGAATAGGCGCATGACAACCCCTCCGCGTGTTGATCACGGCTAGTGTAAACGCGATCGATCAGGTGCCGCGTCGCGGGCGCTGAACCGGAGTGACGCGTTTCAGACATCGATTCGCCTTTCGCATAGCCGTCGACCCCGAATCACGCGACCAAGTAATACGACATTTATACTATATAATATCTGGGAGGCTGGATGGCTGCGATGAGCGACGGCGAAGCCTATCAAAATCTTTGCGACAGAATCGACAAGTTTATCGATAAGGCATTGGAATATCACCACTGCGCGGTCTATTCGCAACAAACAGAACTCATCTACTTGGCGGTCCACGAAGCATTTCCGGACGAGCCGGATGCGATATGCACGCTGAGAGAACGCCTGTCGTCCCGCGGTGTCATCAGTGAAACAAGACCACACGGAAATGACGTATACTTCGGAATTCGTCTGAGGGCCGAGTGTATCCCGCCAGGCGCCCAGGACCATATGCATTTAAACTTTCCGTGACGTGACGATTACTGAACCAAATATTAAGCCAACCTATATACTTGGCACTCTAAAGCAATAACAAGGGGTGGGATATGTTCGTTCGGCGCGACAATACCCAAGGCAAACTCTCTGCAATTGACAGGACGCTTGCCGTCATCGAGTTCGACATGGACGGAACGATCACGTCGGCAAACGACAACTTTCTCAGGGTTGTAGGTTTTTCCAGAAACGAAGTTATCGGCAAGCACCACCGGATTTTCGTACCGGCTCGCATTCAAGGCCAAAGTTACGATGAGTTTTGGCGCAGCCTAAGACAAGGCAATCCTCAAGCGGGCGAGTTTTTGCGCCAATCCAAGTCAGGAGACGAAGTCTGGCTTCAGGCAACGTACACCCCAATTTTGGATAGCTCGGGAAAACCCTGCAGCATCATCAAATTTTGCAGCGACATAACCAAGGAGAAGATCAGGTCTACTGATTTCGAAAGCCAAGTCGCAGCCATCAGCCGGTCTCAGGCCACCGTGGCGTTCGATCTTGACGGCAATATCTTGGAAGCAAACGAAAACTTCCTCGCAGCAGTCGGCTACGATTTAAGTGACATTGTCGGACGTCACCACAGAATGTTTGTCGAGCAAGACTACGCACAATCTCAAGAATACAGAGATTTTTGGCAAAAACTTAAAGCCGGAGAATTTCAATCAGGCGAATTCAAGCGTGTCGCAAAGTCAGGCAAAAGCATCTACCTTCAAGCGACTTACAATCCGATCATGACGCCCGCGGGACAGCCCTATAAGGTTGTTAAGTTTTGCGTCGATATCACCAAACAAACGGAAGATCGGAACCGGCGCGCTGCCCTCCAATCTTTGATCGACACGCACTTGTCCTCGATCTCGGCAGCCACGGAAAACACAACGCGCGAAGTAAACGACGCCGTCAAGGCGAGCACGGAGACTAGCGCCAACGTACAGACGGTCGCGTCCGCCGCGGAAGAGCTGGTAGCATCGGTTCAGGAAATTAGCCGCAGCGCCAGTGACGCCGCGTCAGTAACCGCGGAAGCCGTGGAGCGAAGCAGCCGGTCAAGTGGAATCGTAGGTGATCTATCGATCTCGGCAGAGAAAATCGGCGAGATTTTAGACCTGATCAGCGGCATCGCCGAGCAAACAAATCTACTAGCCCTGAACGCAACGATTGAGGCCGCCCGTGCCGGAGAGGCTGGCAAAGGCTTCGCAGTCGTCGCGACAGAGGTGAAAACGTTGGCCTCCCGCACAGCCCAGGCTACGGCCGACATCTCATTGCAGATCGCTGCTGTTCAAGAAGGCACAGCAAACGCTACTGAAGCAATCAATGACATTGGCGCCATGATCGCGAAGATCGACCAAATCGCTTCTGGAATCGCCACGGCGGTCGAAGAGCAAGGCGTCGTTACCAGAGAAATCTCCTCGACGATGCAAACGGCATCTGCGGGTGTTCAATACGTCGCCGACAATATGAACAGAATTTTCCAAGCAGCCGGCGAGGCCAAGCACGCAACAGAAGAAGTGCGCCTAGCGTCTCAACAATTGTCGCTGTGAAACAACAATATAATCAAAATTGGAGAAGGCACGTGACGAATTCTGACATCGATAAACTACGCGAAGCGGTGCGAACCTACGCCGAAGCTTTCGACAAGGTGGAAGCCGTCCTGCCCGAAGGCTTATCTGAGAGCCAGCTGTACAACTTAAAGGCCAAATTTGAGCAACTACGAACAAAAGCTGAAAGGCTTTGACGGCAATTTTGTAGATAGTGTTTCTTCGGCAAAAGTTAGACTGTGTTAACCGCAGTTTTCCAATTAGCGGGCAGTACTTTAGTCAAAAAGTCCAACCAGCTTAGATCATCTGCAGGAAGCCAATGCGAGTCCTCTCATGTCTGTTCACCGAGCATAACCTTTGGCTCGTCGCGCTTGCCGCTGTCGTCTGCATAGCCGGCTCATGGATCGGCTTCAGCCTCTACTCGAAAGCCAAGGGCCGCAAAGGCCTGCAACTCTACGGCTGGTCCTTCCTGGCCGCGATTGCGATCGGCTCGTCGATCTGGTGCACACACTTTATCGCAATGCTCGCCTACGAAGTTAGCGCGCCCGTCACGTTCGACCCAATCCTTACGATGGTATCTCTGGTGGTTGTCATCGCTGGCTGCGGATTGGCACTCGTTCTCGGAACATCCTATCCGCGTCTGATCCCAGCTTGGGCAGCCGGCGCCATCGTCGGGCTAACCGTCGCGGCGATGCACTATACCGGGATGACAGCCTACCACATCACTGGGTTCGTTGAATGGGACCCGATCTATGTTGCGGCCTCGGTTGCACTATCGATAACCGTTGCCGCCCTTGCATTCCACGTCGTAAACAACCGCAATCAAAAGAACGCCCATCACCATGGCGTCGCGATCTTTGTAACGTCCGTCGTACTGCTTCATTTCACGGGCATGAGCGCGGTAACCGTCATACCGCTTTCCGGTCAGGAAGGCGTCAACAATTCACAAGCCTTCGAAGCGCTTGCCGTAGCCATCGCAGGCGTCGCCATGATGATAATCGGAACTGGCGTCGCAAGCTACTCGATCGACAAGGACACAACCGAAACTAACCTCGAGCAGCTGCGCCAGATGGCGCTTCATGACGCGCTAACCGGACTGCCAAATCGAGCCCATTTTGCGCAGCACCTGCGAAACGAAATTGGTCGGGCGAGCGTGAACGGCACACAGATCGCTGTCGTCAACATCGATTTGAACCGGTTCAAGGAAATCAACGACCTTCGCGGCCACGCAGCAGGAGACGAAGCACTCAAGATCATCGGCTCGCGGCTCGAGAATATTCTATCTGACCGCGAGTTTGTCGCGCGGCTGGGAGGAGACGAGTTCGCTGCCGCAAAACCTTTCGAGAATATTGACAACCTGCATGACTTCGTCGCCCGCATTGAGCGAGAACTTTTCCGCCCGCTTGAAATTGTTGATCTGAAAACAACAACCGGTGGCTCTATCGGCGTCGCCATCTACCCGCACGACGGAAACGATAGCGAGCAACTGACCGCCAACGCCGATCTGGCCATGTATCGCGCTAAGGCCGACATCAAACGGTCGGTGTGCTTCTACGAAAAACAAATGGACGAGCAATCACGCGAACGCAGCGCACTCGCGTCCGAGCTTGGACAGGCGATCGAACGTAACGAATTCGAGTTACACTATCAGGTGCAGAACAAAACAGCCTCCGGCGTCATCGCCGGGCATGAAGTGCTCTTGCGCTGGCGTCACCCCACCTTCGGCTTCGTGCCACCGGCCAAGTTCATCCCGATCGCCGAAGAGACGGGTAAGATCATTGAAATTGGCGATTGGGTATTGCGAACCGCTTGCCAAGAAGCAGTCCGATGGCCGACTAGCGCAAAAATCGCTGTCAACGTCTCTGCGGTTCAGCTGCGCAATGGTGATCTGGCCAACACCGTCGAGTCCATCCTGAACGAGACCGGCCTGCCAGCCCATCGTCTAGAGCTGGAGATCACGGAAACATCAATCGTCCAAAACAAGGCCCAAGCCTTGCAGATCCTGCATCAGCTGCGTGATCTCGGTGTGACCATTGCAATTGACGATTTCGGGATAGGCTATTCGTCGCTGGAAACGTTGAGAGCGTTCCCCTTCGACAAAATCAAGCTCGACCGTTCCTTCACTCACGACTTGGACAGCGACATCCAAGCTGTCGCGATCATCCGGGCGGTTCTAGCGCTTGGAAAAAGCCTCAACATAAAAATCCTGGCCGAGGGCGTGGAAACCGGCGGTCAACTATCGACTCTACGCCTTGAGGGCTGCGACGAAGTTCAAGGCTTTTACCTAGGCCGCCCCGCCCGCCAGCCAAATTTCCCGCAAGCGAAAACGCGTTCCCGCCGCAAATCCAAAACGCCATCTGAAGTTGTTTAGGAGCGGTAGCCTTAGGGCTAGCACTGAAGAGGCCACAACACCCCCGGCGGCATCTAAGCCTTAAGCCTCAAGACACGCACTCCGCGCTCTTGCTCCCGTACGGGTTCAAGCAGGCCTCAGCCGGCACGGAAATGAGCTATCTGATACCGTACGGGAGCCTAACGCTGCAATGATCCCGTTCGGGAGCATTTCGTCTTGATCTTGCGCGATCCGGACTATGTTCCCGTACGGGAGCGAGATATGGCGAGAAAAAGATCAAAAAGGAAGACCAGCAAAACGCGCCAGGAAGTACACACGCCACCTAGCGAGGAAGGTCGTGCCGGAGTGGTGGAACCGCCCCGGCGGCAGATAACGCTCGTGGAGGCTATCAATGCTCCTGGTGCAAACTCCGTGCTCGCGTCCACTCAAGAGTTGGCCGAGCGCTTACCTGCGGCATACCGGCTTCCGCATATTGAAAAGGTGATCGAACAAACGCGGGGAGTAACGGCGATTTCCACCGCACTGAACGCATCCCGCGCTTTCAGTTTGCCTCACGCAATCAAGCGCGGACATGACGCGTCATCTCCGGTAGGTCTTACATCCGCACGCGACCTTGGCCAGCTTATTCGCAGTGAACGCGTAACACGCAAGCTCTCGCAGCAAGAGTTCGCCGATCTTGTAGGCGTTGGGCGGCGCTTCATCTCGGAACTCGAAAATGGCAAACCGAGCCTGGAGTTCGACAAGGTTCTGCAGGTCGCGATGGCTGCCGGCATTGATGTGTTGGCACGGCGGCGATGACAGAGCTCAATCTTGATGTCCGCCTGGATGGCTTCGCTGAGCCTGCCGGCGCTCTTGTGCGCGATGAAAACAGTGCACTGTCGTTCACATACTCCCATGCGCATCTGGACCGTCCCGATGCATTGCCATTGTCATTGTCGCTGCCGTTGAGAGAAGAGCCCTAAGATGATGTTTCTGCCCGGGCCTTCTTCAATAACCTACTCCAGGAACGTGACGGTGCTCTCTCAAACGTGATGGCGCGCGAAGGCTTGAGCCGGGATGACATAGCGGGACTTTTGCTCCATCTTGGAAAAGATTGTGCTGGAGCTTTGTCTGTCCTGCCAGCCGGCTCGCCGCCGGTCAAAGTGCCCGGGAACCCGGCGGCTGACTACAGAGTTCTGCCAGACGAAAAACTGATCGAAATTGTCACCGCCCTGCGCGACCGGCAAAGTCTTCCTCAAGGAACGACAGATCCCTCACCGCTTGCGGGCGTTCAAAGCAAAATCGCGCTTACGATACTGCCGGACAATAGGTTCGCCGAACCAATTCCAGGATCTGGCGCACCAACGACACACATTCTAAAGGTCCCTGGCCCAGACCATTCGCGCGACGCCGTGCACGAAGCGGCGGCCCTTGATCTGTCTCGCATCGTTGGCTGCGAAACGTGTGACGCTTCAGCGATCGGCATCGGCAATGTAAAGGCGCTGATCGTGAGCCGGTTTGATCGCGCGCTCAACGAGCAAGGGCACTTCGTGCGAATCCACCAAGAGGATTTTGCTCAAGCTTTAGGGCTTCCTGCCGAACTGAAATATGAGCGAAATGGAACGGCCGGACGCCGTTTCGACGCTGCAAGCGTTTGCAAAATACTGGAGGCAACCTCAAATCCTTTGGCCTCAAAGGACAGCTTCATAGCAGCAGTCCTTTTTGACCTCGTGACGGGCAACGTTGACAACCACGCCAAGAACTTTGCCATTTTGCATGACAGAAGCGGCGGCATTCATCTCGCGCCCCGTTACGATCTTCTGCCAACGCGCCTTGATCTCAACCTGACTGACGAATTGGCCTTTCGGATCGGCCAGGCCAAGACATTGAACGAGATATCGGCCGAGGACCTCGACCAGTTCTTGGCGGCGTTGAACGTCAAGGCCGCAGCGGCCCGCAAGCGAATTCTGCAGCGCCATCTTCAATCTTTAGCTGGCGGACTATGCGAGGTCCTGGACACACTGACAAAAAACGGCATGAAACTGCTTGCCGACCTCATCGCCTCGAACCTGCGCCACCTCCTGCCCTTACTAGACCTGCCCGTACCAAGCGCCGCCGCCAACCGCGACGCCTTCGTCACGCGCGGTGGCGGATGGCTGAACGGCTAGACTGCCTGGAACGGGCCGGCGCCCCCTGTCCCCCAGCTGCAACGGCTGGGGCAAAATCTTTCGGACCCCGGATTTGTTTCCCTGTGATCCTTGCTAGAAAGGCGCGTCTTAGCAAAAGGTCTTTAGGGAGACACGCATGTTCCATAAGCGCTCGCATCAGCGTCTGCGCGCACTTCTGCTGCCCGCCGCCGCCGTCACTTTGCTTGGGGCCGGCACGGCACACGCCGACCACACAATCACGGTCAAAATTCTCAGCGTCGAAGCGTTGGACAAGGTCGACGAGCTGTCCGGCGCCGATTTCTACGCCCGCGTCACGATCGCTGGCGAAACGCAAAAGACCTCCATCGTGAAAGGCGAAGACATCAAACCCGGCTGGTCGATTTCCAAAACCGTCCGGCCAGGCCGCCATGACGTCAAGCTGGAGCTAATCGACAAGGACGTCGCCCAGGATGATCCCGTCGACATCAACCGCATCGACGCCAAGCGCGATCTTGACTTCAACGTCAATACGCGCAACTGCCGGATCGAAGGTTTCGCGGTGCCATATCGCTGTGGCCGCACCATCAGCCGTGCCGGCGGCGAGAAGAAGAAGGCGGACATCGCTTTCGAAGTAACCGTCGAACGCAACTGACGGCTGAATGCCAGCGCAGCGCCTCGCAAGGGCGCTGCTTTTCTATGGATCGGCGCCACCAAACGCCATAGTATGCCGCTGGAAACTAAAAACGGATGCGGAGCAACCGCACGCGCACTTATTGGGGAGAACTAAGACATGCTCGCTGCTTTGGAAGCCATTATCGTTGTCGCCGTCGCTATGCTCGGCATGGGCTTTTTCATCGAATCCTTGATCTCGAACACCACGACGATCGTTCATTTCGCTGGTGGTCTCGGCGCTTTCGCCGCCGCTTGGGCGTACGGGATGTTCCGCGCCGGCTAGAGAGCGTCAATCGTCTCCGCTATCGCGAGCCTGCGCGTTGAAGCGTGCTAGGTCCTCAGCCGTATCGATATCCTGAAACATGCGCGTATCGCCGTTCTTGCCAGGCGGCACAGGTAGCGCATGTTCGCGATGTGCGGTGATCAGTGCCTTGGCTCCAGTGTCTCCATCAAGCGCCAACAAATCAGCACGCAACCAGGCAGGCCAGATCACCGGATTGCGTTGCGCACCGTCCAGCGTGACCGGATAGACAATTCTCGAGAAGCCACTTGCTCGAGCCGCTTGCATCAACTCAGCAACAAGCCCCGCATCTAGAGCAGGCATGTCGCCAGGAACGATCAGTAAGCCGGATCTGGTCTCAGGAACGCTTGCCACGCCGCAGGCAACCGACGCTCCGATGCCGCGATCCGCATCCGCGTTGCGAACAATCTCAACGTCCACCCCGCCAAGCGCGTCGGCAACGGCCGCCCCGGTCTCATCACCAGCAACAACCACATGAACCGGCTTCAGCCCCGCCTCCAGCAAAACGCGCACGCAGCGCACGATCACAGGGGTGCCCGCCGCATCCGCTAGCAGCTTATTGCCCGCACCAAACCGTGATGACGCGCCGGCAGCCAACACCACCGCTGGAATAAGCGTACCGTCAGACATACCGGATCAATCCAGGCGAAGCCGCACAGACCTCATGCCGCCGGACACACCGCGCCAGTTTCAGCCCATGCCTTGATAAGCGCGCCGAACGACTCCTGCGATCCTGGTGCCGGCTCACGCCCAGCGCCCGGCTGCCAGCCCCAGCCGACCAGGCTGTCTTCCGCCATGTGCTCGACGAGTTCATCCAGAGACTTTCCGCCGTTGCGCTTTTCATCCTTGATCTGCACGCAGATCTCACCAAGCGTTTTGCCTTCCCAGGCCATCTCCGCCGGAGCCAGATGCCAAAGGGGATGCCCTGGAACCTGCGCATGATCAACATTTTCCGCGCCGTGGCAGGTTGTACACCGCATGCCCGCCGCGCCAAACCCATCGGCCCCGCGCACCACCAGAGGTTCGTGCGGTTTCATGGTGTCGCCCTGCAACGGCCGCTCGGTGGCTGGGTGGCAATTCACACACCGGGCGTGCGTAATCACCTTTCCAGCTTCCGCGAACAATGCGACAGACCTCTTGGCCTTGTCGTCGATGCTATCGAACGCGCTGACAGGCTTCAGCTCACCACCCGGCGCCTCCTTGTCGGACGCAGCGATCACGCTTCCGGCCACCAAAAACGGGAGGGCCCCGAACAGCACAAGAGTTTTCATATTCATGGTTGGCTGTCCTCAAGCGTTCGGTACATAGCGGGAAAATGGCAAGTCTCGAACGCGCTGCCCTGTCAACTTAGCCCAGGCATTGGCCACAGCCGGCGCAATCGGCGGCACGCCAGGTTCGCCCACGCCCGTCGGGTTCTCATCAGACTCGACGATGTAGACTTCGACATCGGGCATCTCGTTGATGCGCAAAACGCGATAGTCGTTGAAGTTCGACTGGGTAACCTCTCCGTTTTCCAAGTCGATGGCGCCATAGAGTGAGCCTGACAAGCCGTAGCCAATCCCGCCTTCCATCTGCGCCTTGATGATGTCCGGGTTGATCGCGATACCGCAATCGACGGCGCAAACGACGCGCTCCACCTTCGGCAACCCGTCCTCGCCGGCCGACACTTCGACGACCTGCGCCACGTAGCTCTTGAAGCTCTCATGAACCGCCAGGCCTCGCGCCTTGCCCTCAGGTAGTGGCTTGCCCCAACCGGCTTTCTCAGCGGCCAGGTTCAGAACAGCCAAGTGGCGCGGATGCTTGGTCAGCATCTTTTGCCGGATCACCAACGGATCAATGCCCTTTAGCGCGGCCAATTCATCCAGGAACGTCTCGGTTGAGTAAGCTGTGTGCGTGGAACCGACAGACCGCCACCACAACGTCGGGACACCAACTTCAGCGATATGCGCGGACACCTGCAGATTGGGAATCTGATAAGGCAGCGTCGACGCGCCCTCGACCATCGTCTGATCCACTCCATCCTTGAGCATCGCTTGCTCGAATGGCGAACCCTTCATGAAGGACTGGCCGACGATGACTTGATCCCAGGCAACGATATTGCCCTTCTCATCAATGCCGCCTTTGAGCTTGTGCACGAACACGGGGCGATACCGCCCACCTTTGATGTCATCCTCTCGGCTCCAGACGACTTTGATCGGCCCCTGATGCTTAGCCGCTTTCATCACGTTGGCCGCCTCGATCGCCATGTCACCCACGGGGGTCGCGCGCCGGCCGAAGCTGCCGCCTGCAAGCAAGGTCGTGATCTTCACCTGCTCAGGCTTAAGACCCAGCACCTTTGCCGCCGAAGCTTGGTCGATCGTCGGCATCTGGCAGCCGAACAACAATTCCGCTCCACCATCACTCGTACGGCGGATCACACAATCATTCGGTTCCATGGGCGCATGAGCGAGATAGGGAAACGTAAATGTCGCCTCGATGACTTTGGCTGCACCGGCGAGGCCTTTCGCGGCATCGCCCTCGTTGCGCGCAACGGCGCCCGTTTTATCTGCTAACGCCTTATATTCCTCGATCAACCCAGTGCTGCCGCGAGATTCCGTTTCACCCAAATCCCAATCGACAGCCAGGGCCTCAGCGCCCTTTCGCGCTGGCCAATAACCGGTCGCCAATACGGCAACACCTTCCGGCACCGCGACCACTTCCTTCACGCCATTGACCGCAAGGGCCGCCTTGCCGTCGAATGACTTTGCCTTGCCACCGAAGCGCGGCGGCCGGGCCACGACACACGTCAGCATATCCGGTAGTTTCACATCGATCGTGTACTGGGCAGTGCCGTTGACCTTGGCGGCCGTATCGACCTTCGGAACGTGCTTGCCAATGTATCGCCACGCCTCTTTGCTCTTCGGCGCCGGATCGCCGCTTAGCGACACACGGGTCGCGGCCTCAGCCATCTCTCCAAACATGGCGGACTTGCCACTTGGATGCTTTAAGACGCCGTTCTCGATTGTGATTTCAGTGCTATCCACGTTCCAAGCCGCGGCAGCTGCCTTCACCAGCATGGCTCGTGCCTGGGCGCCAGCCTTGCGCAGCTGATCCCAAGAGTTTGCCATAGCGGTCGAACCGCCAGTCCCTTGAACGCCGAACGCGGTATTTGCATACTTCTTCACATCCGCAGGCGCGGAGATTACGCGGATCTGCTCCCAATCCGCGTCTAGCTCATCAGCCAGAATGGTGGCGACACCGGTGTATGGCCCCTGGCCAAATTCAATGTGTTTGCAAACCACGGTGATGGAGTTGTCAGCACCGATCCGCAGGAAAGCGTTCGGCTCGAGCACACCTTCAGCAGCAGCGGCGCGGCGGCTTTCCATCGGCAGGCGGAAACCGATCAGCAAAGCGGCGGCGCCAGACGCCTGCAAGAAGCCACGGCGGGAGGGGGCGAATGATACGGACATACCTCAGCCCTCCATCATCTTGGCTGCGTCGTGGATGGCGGCGCGAATGCGGTGATATGTGCAGCAGCGGCAAACGTTGCCGTTCATCGCCAGGTCGATGTCCTTGTCGCTCGGTTTTTCGATCTCGGACAAAAGCGCGATGGCCGACATAATCTGACCAGACTGACAGTACCCGCACTGTGGTACATCAATTTTCGTCCAAGCCGCCTGCACAGCTTTCGCGACCTTGTCGGAAACGGCTTCGATCGTCGTAATCTCTGCATCTGCCAACGTCCCAACCGGCGTAACGCAAGAGCGTCTCGGCATGCCATTCACGAACACGGTGCAGGCGCCGCATTGCGCAACACCGCAACCAAACTTGGTACCCGTCAGACCCAGCTCATCACGCAACACCCAAAGCAGGGGCGTGTCGGCCTCAGCCTGCACAGCCTCGTCACGGCCATTGACCGTCATTTTGATTGTCATGGTTCCCCTCCCGGCAGGGGTAAATTTGGAATTCCCGATCGCGCGTATCGACACAGATAACCCGCAATTATGCATTTGGTTCGATGGCAGTGAGAATCAAGGGACGCCGGACTTTTGTTCGAATCTGTTAGTCTGGCGGCGACACAAAAGCATTATCCAACGAAGGACTTAGAAAATGGGCGAAAAGACCGTTCTCGTCGTACCCGGCAAGAAACTGTCGGTTCCACGTCCGTTCAAGCGTACATTGCAAGTATTGATAGCCGTTGCGCTAACCGCCGCCGTCGCACTTGTCATCGTGGTCTCTAATGCGTTCTTGGTCACAAAGGGCGGTTCGCTGTCCGGTCTCGACATCTGGCTGGCCTTCATCAAGCGCACAGACATTCTCGCAACCATGGCGTTGACCGCGTTTGTCACCATTTCCTTCATCTACTGGCAGCGCAATCAGGAGCGGAAGTAATTTCTCCCACCCAAACCTAGGTAGATGCCTGAAATTTGTGCGGCGAAACTGCCCATCTATGAAGGCTCACTGGTTGCCATCCGGCCCAACCGCGCGGCAGTATAAACTGCGACTGATCGCTGATCGTTGAGTACAGAACAACGCGGTGCCGCAACGTGGAAGAGAATGATTACGGCGGCTACAAGATAGCCTACGGTGGTGAAGAAAGCCGGACTGTGGTTTACGTCCTGATCGCGGTCTCACTGGCTTCCGCAGTCGGTGTTTATTCTTATGGCAGCACGGCGCTAATGTTGTTGTGCCTTGCGACCGGCGCTGCCGCATATCACAACTATCCGCTCATTGAGACAAAGCAGCCACGGATTCTGGCCAACCAGTACGGCATTTTTATTGATGGACTGGGTGGCTTCCGCTGGAGCGCGATCGACACGATAAACCTAGTGCCAATCGCCATTCGAACGCTGACGGTGCACGAGATGCAGCTTAAGCTTCGTCAGCCGCTCCCTCAGTCCCTCATGGTCGACTGGCGAAGCTTGCCCTGGTACCGCTTGATCATGCGCGTGCCTTGGAAGATGTCCCACGACAACGTCATCAGACTGAAGCTCGATGTCTTTGACCAACCGCCTGACAGGATCGGTCGAACGATAACGCGCATGTGGCGGCACTACCGCTCTTGATCAGCCACACAGTTCGGGCACATCTCTGCCTCTTGTGTAGAAAGCGGAAACCCGCATTGGTCGCACAGGATGTGCGACCCTGGGATGTTACCGTGTTTTACGGAAACACGCTCGTCGAAAACGAAGCACTCTCCTTGCCAGGCACTGTCCTCAGGAGAAACGACATCCAAATACTTTAAGATCCCGCCTTCCAGCTGATAGACATTTTCAAACCCGAGCGACTTGAGGTGCGCGGATGCCTTCTCGCAGCGAATGCCTCCCGTGCAAAACATCGCAACCTTCTTATCCCGTTGTGGATCAAGATTTTGCCGAACGTAGTCGCGAAAATCGCTGAATGCCTCCGTCTTGGGGTCAATCGCCCCTTCAAACGTCCCGATCGCCACTTCGTAGGCATTACGGGTGTCGACGAGCACGACATCGGGGTCGGCGATCAGGGCGTTCCAATCTTTCGCATCGACGTTGACACCCGTCTGGCCCAAAGGCCCGGCCTTCTCGCGGTCAAACGCAATGATTTCAGGCTTAACCTTCACCTTCATCCGCTGAAACGGATGCCCGCCAGCCGTTGCCGTCTTGACCTCGAGATCAGAAAAACGCCTATCGGACCGCAGCATGTTCAGGAACGCTGCCATCGCGGGCGGCTCCGCCGAAATCGTCGCGTTGATCCCTTCGCGGGCAAGCAAGATTGTGCCCTTGACGCGACCGGCCTCGCAGGCAGCCTCAAGCGTCTTCTGCAAAGCTGGGCAGTCTTCGATCTCGACAAACTTATAGAACGCGCAAACAGAAATCGTCATGGCTTTCGCACCGGTCACTGTCGTGAAGCACGCCGGAATACAACGCCGGCCACCATAACGGAAGGGGCCCGCAGCGTTTGCCGCGGGCCCCTTTCACCACCAGATAGTCTGCGAAGGTTAGTTCGCCGGCTTATTGTACTCGGCTACCTGCTTGAGAAGGCGCAGCGTCATGCCCGAGGCACCCGGCTCACATGCCAATTCCAGCGAGGGGCCGTCCGGCGTATCAACACGCGAAGAGCTGTTTGAAGCAAGCGTCTGCCGAAGACGTGCTGGCGTCCCGACCGGAACGTCGTCGCCGTTCATCTTTTCGCTCATGAGAAGCGTAAGATCGCATGCACCGCTGGAGGCAACGAAATACCCAACAACGCGCTTGGAACCGACATCGAGGCTGACGCCATCCATCGGACGCAGAGACTTAATCGTGAACTCACCTGCATTGGCAACCGAAGGTCCGGTAGCAAGGCCCGCTACCATCGCGCCAAGCAATAGAAGATTTGACCGTTTCATAGTGCAATGCACTCCCTTATCGAGTTGACCAGCCACCACTGCGGCCGGACTGCGCGCATAATGCATTGATTCAGCTCCACGAAATCCCTGATATTGTGCAACGCAGTGATGCGCATGTTGCAGCGCGATCCTGCCACAGCGTCAGTCCGCCCCATTGTGGAAAAAGGGACGTAAACCGCCGCATATCCTTTAACGACCCGGCACTCTAGTAACCTCAAGAAATTAGTCTTTCTCTGCCGCTTTGCCGCGCTGCCCACCTATGTCAAACTGTCAAAAACCAAACGAACAAGGCGCCAGCTCTGCATCTGATGCAATTCAGACATCTGGCGCAGGGAGAGAACGGCTTGGGACCGGCAATGTCTTCGGTCGGCACGTCTGGAATCTGCTGGGCCGCGAGTGACAATCCGGTCCTGGATACTGCCGTGTCCGAACTGCGCGCCGCTGTCGGTGATCGCGAACTCCAGCATATCATCACCTTCTATTCGCCAGCGCACGACGCGGAAGCCCTTTCGAGCGCTCTAGGCCAGGCTTTCCCATCAGTAAAGATCACTGGCTGCTCCACGGCCGGAGAGATCACCCCTGCTGGCATGATGGAAGGCAGCATCGTTCTCATCGGCTTTCCGAAAGACGGATTTCGCATCCACACCGGCCTCATCGAGAACGTCGACGAGTTTGGCGTCGAACGCGCCACACAAATGGTGCGAGACCTGAAAGACAAAACCGCGGCCCGTTGCGCGGGCAAGCCGGCAGAGCGCACCTTCGCCATGCTCATGGTCGATGGCATGTCGAACGCCGAAGAAACACTCGTTGCCGCCATACATTGGGCCATGGACGACATTCAGCTCGTCGGCGGCTCCGCCGGTGACGGGCTGTCGTTTCAGAAAACATCGCTCATCTACAATGGTCAGCCGGTTGAACGCTCGGCAATTATCATGCTGGTCGAGTCCGAATTCGATTTCCGCGTCTTCAAAACTCAGAACTTCGATCCAACACCCGTGAAGCTGGTGGTCACGGCCGCCGACACCGAAAACAGGATCGTCTATGAACTGAACGCTGAACCAGCCGCGCTCGAGTATGCCTCCGCCATCGGCCTGATGCCCGATGACCTTGGTCCCTTCAGCTTCGCGTCCTATCCACTCGTTGTGAAAGTCGGCGGCGACTATTTCTGCCGTTCAATCCGCAACATGAACCCAGACGGAAGCCTGTCGTTCTTCTGCGCTATTGATGAGGGGCTCGTGTTCACTGTCGCTAGACCGCAAGACATGGTCAGCACGACAACCGAAACCATGACCGAAATCGAACAGGCCCTGGGCGGCATAGATTTCGCAATCGGCTTCGATTGCATTCTCCGGCGCTTGGACGCTGAAAACCGGCAGATCCGGCGCGACCTCGACAAGCTTTATCACCGCTTTGGCATCGTCGGCTTCCATACTTACGGCGAACAGTACAACGCCATGCATCTCAACCAGACACTCACCGGCATCGCCTTCGGTACCCGCATTCCGGAGCAGCAAGGATGACCGAGTCTTACTTCCCGCCCCAACACGAAGATGAGGATCTTGAGCGGCGGATAATAAAGCTGTCGCGCATCAATTCGGCACTCATGCAACGCGTCGAGCGCTCCATGGATCAGCAGGCCAACGCCTACTCGCTATTTCAAACAGCGATAGGATTGGAGAGCCAGGTCCGCATCCGCACGGAAGAACTCAAGAGCACGTTGCACCGGCTGGAACAAGCTAACGCGGAACTCCGGGCTGCACGCGACACCGCCGAACAGGCAAATAGCCTAAAGACGCGCTTCTTCACGTCCGTTAGCCACGACCTGCTGCAGCCTCTACACGCTGCACGCCTATCGCTCTCGGCCTTGGCAGATTGCGAAAAGACGGAACGCGGGCGTCATCTGGGCGAACAAGTCGACCACGCGCTTTCAACAATTGAGGAATTCCTGCGCACCATCCTCGACCTATCGAAGCTCGAAGCCGGCGTTATCAAGCCGAACCTTCAACAGGTCCCCCTCGCGCAACTGTTTACGTCTCTCGCACTGGACCTAGAGCCAATCGCGACTCAAAAGGGATTGAATTTCCGCTTTCGTCCTACCAACGCGACAGTCACATCCGACCCGCTGATGCTCCGTCGCATTTTGCAGAACCTCTCAGCAAACGCGGTACACTACACCGAGCAAGGCAACATCCTTTTGGCCGCCCGCCGCCGCGGAACGGACATGCGCATTGAGGTGTGGGACACAGGCCCAGGCATCCCGCCATCCGAGTGCGATCGCATCTTCGAAGAATTTCAACGCGGCGTAAGCGCAGCTGGTAACAACGGCCAAGGTTTCGGCCTAGGCTTATCTATCATGCGCCGCATGGCCGAAACGCTCAATCATCCCGTCGGGTTATGCTCCAAGGTTGGCCACGGCACCTGCTTCTCCATCTCAGCACCGTATGCTGGAACGGCCGAGATTTGCGATAAGGCAGAGATGACCCAGCAGCAATCCACCGCCGCCCGTCAGGCCTACGGATTTAACAACGCCAAGATCCTTGTCATCGATAACGAGCCCACGGTGCTCGATGCTATGCAGGCACTTCTTGCAAACTGGTCTTGCGACACCCGCGTAGCACTGCGCCTGGAGCCAATGAAAAGAATTGCGATCAACGGTGAAGCGCCGTTCAAGCCGGACCTCATTCTCGCAGACTACCATCTAGACAATTGCGATTACGGATTGGACGCGGTTCGTCTCTTGCGCGAACGCTGGGGCAACGACCTGCCGGCCATCATAATCACCGCGAACCATTCAAGCGAAATCGCGGAATTGGCGCGCAACGCCGGTTGCGAACTGCTCTGCAAGCCCTTGAAGCCCGCGCAGCTGCGCACTCTCATGATGCACTTGCTGAATTAGCTCTTGCCCGAATCCGCCAGAACGCGATCGAAGTCGATCTTAGAGACTTCAATAACGGCCTGCGTGCGCGATGACACATTGAGTTTGCGCAAAATCTCTGACACATGCGCCTTGACTGTCGTTTCCCCAACGTCCAGTTCGTAGGCGATCTGCTTATTGAGCATGCCCTGCCGCAGCATTTTGAGGACCCGCAACTGTTGCGGTGTCAGCATCCCCAACCGTTCAGCCAGATCAGACGCCTTACCTTCCGCTTCGGGCTGTGGCGGTTCGTATCCCTTCGGCAAGTACACTAGCCCGTTCATAACATCGCGAATTGCTTCTGATAGCTCAGCCTTGCGCACGCTCTTCGAAATAAAGCCGGCCGCGCCAAACGTCATCGCTTTGTGGATGATGCCAGCATCTTCCATTCCTGAAACAATAACGATGGGCTGCTTGGGATTCTGAGTCTTAATGTCCAGAAGACCGTCAAATCCCTCGGTACCGGGCATAGAAAGGTCCAACAGAACAAGATCGAACGGCTTGTCCCCCATCGCGGTCTTGGCCAGCTGGATAGAGGCGGCCTCCTGCACAACTGCATCAGGATAAGCGCTTTCAATCGCGGCGCGCAAAGCGTCCCGGAACAGGGGATGATCATCAACGATGAGAAACGATGCCGACACCTAAGGCCTCACGGAACGTGGCGCGAGAAATTCTAAAAAATATTGATTAGCAGACTTTGCCGCGAACGTAATCTCCCAATACGCTTCACAGCAGGCTTTAGCACATGGCAAGGTTAAGCCAGAACCTCATTCGTTGTATCGCAAAAGGTGATAGCCCGGAATCTCCAATCGACAACAAACCCCTGTTGGACAGAACTCAAGCGAAGCCACGCCGTCAAGCGTCCTGCCCACCGCGCGCTCAATGAACGTTCGGCCAAACCCAATCCGCGTGTCGTCCTCAACGGGCGGCCCACCGGACTCGACCCAGGAAAACAAGAACCTGCGCTCACCGCCACGGCCCTCAACGGACCATTTGATCTCAACCTTGCCCGTGTCATTGGAAAGCGCGCCATACCGGCCTGCATTGTGCGCTAGCTCATGAATCGCAAGCCCAAGGTTCTGAGTTGCCTCCGGCCCAAGCGTCAACTCCGGCCCTTCGCAGATGATGCGGCTCCCAATGAGCTTCTCAAAACGAGATATCTGGCTGAACACGAGTTCATTCATCTTGACACCCTGCCAGTCTTCATTGACCAGAAGATCGTGCGCCCTCGCCAGAGACTGAACGCGGGCGGAAAAGCGATCGACAAACTCATCCTTCTGCGTCGTCCGCGCAGCCGTCTGCCGGGCGATCGCATTCACGACAGCCAAAACATTCTTCGCCCGGTGCGTCACGTCACGAAGCAGCTTCTTCAGCTGCTCTTCGTTGCGCTTGCGATGGGTAACGTCGATCGCCGCCGTAGTGATACCCGCAACCTCACCCTTTTGATTGATCATCGGATCCACGCAAACTTCGTAGTACGTTGGCTCGTCGGCGCCCTCGATCTCCAACTCTATCAAATCGTGCTGCCCGGTCTGAAGCGTGCGCTGCTTCACCTCTGTCAAGATATTGGCCACACGGTCAGGGAAGATGCTGTCGTCATGACCAAGCATATCCGCCGCAGTAAATCCCTCGGGCGGATTACGCACCCAGGTGTAATTCAGGTCTTTGTCTTGATTGGAAACAAAGATCGGTGCCTTGCGCAGCGTGGTCTCAAAACGCTGCGTCGTTTCCGATAGCTCAAGCGCACTGGCGGCAGCTTCGCCCGTCAACCGCTTGTGCTCGCTCTGCAAGGCTTCAAGCTCTGCGCTCCTCAGGGCGATCGTGCGCTCCAAGGCGCTGAACAAAGACCGCTCGCCTCCAGTAATTATGTTTGCAGCCAGCGCAACGCTACAGGCCACCGCCACGAACACAATCGTGATGGTCACGATGACAGACAGCGTTCCCGGTCCAGCTCCCAAGACGATCGCCGCCAGGTGAAACATGCCGATCGCAGCGAACGCGGCCACCATCAACCAGACTGTGCGGGAATAGGGAAAAGAACTAAGAGGCTTTCGCCGCACCAAAAAGAACAATGCGGCGGTCATGCCAAAGCATGACGCCGCTAAAAGTCCATGTGCGAATGTCCACATCACCGGCGACATCGAAGCCTCTCAGCCGTGTTGCTCACGGCGATCTCAACGACAGCGCCTATTAGCGAGTGTTGGTTACATGAGCCTGAGCTTAATTTTCCCCGGCGAGAAAGTAACAATTACGCTCACGCCACGGCGTTGTTTTGGTTTGCACCATCACCTTGCGAGCCGGGTACGCGCGCACTGGTTCCAAAGAACAGCGCCTGACTAACAATCGCGCGAACGGTGTTCGTCTCGAACGGTTTGGTGATTAAGAACGTCGGCTCGGGCCGTTCACCAGTCAGCAGCCGTTCCGGGAACGCCGTGATAAAAATCACCGGCATATCGAACGACAACAAAATCTCGTTGACGGCATCCAAACCGGAGCTTCCATCAGCCAGTTGGATATCGGCCAGCACAAGGCCGGGACGCTCCTTCTTCACCAGCGCGATCGCCTCGGCATGCGTGCGCGCTACGCCAGTTACACGATGGCCAAGGCCTTGCACGACAGCCTCCAAGTCCATCGCGATTAGCGGTTCGTCTTCGATGATCATGACGTCGGTGGCCACCTGCTCGGCAATTTCTTTGCCGGCCTGGCTCACAAGTTCCGTCACGCGCTCAATCGACATATCCAAAATTTGCGCAACCTGAGCGGAGCTTAACCCCTCGACAGAGGTTAGCAAAAACACCTGCCGTGCAACCGGAGTGATCGCTTCAAGCGAGCGGTCAACGCGAGTCTCTTGCGAGCCGGAGATCGGCCCCGCAGTCGACTGGTTGACTTTGACCGAATTCCAAACCTTCAAAAATCGCCCGTACAGAGCGACACGAGGCTCTTCATCTTGAGCGAATGAAGACGGGTCTTCGATGAGAGATTCCAGCACTGCAACGACGTAAGCATCGCCGCTCTCCTGACTTCCACAGAGAGCGCGAGCAAAGCGTCGCAGATACGGTAAATGCGGTGCGACTTTTTCCGCTATCGCCATGACTTCCCCTTCACGACTGTATGTGCACAACCCATTTCGCCATAACGGCGTTCTTTCGGGTTCGGTTCCATTTCCATCAAAAAATTTATCAATGGTGCGAGCATTCCGCCTTACGAAACATTCCTCGTCGATCTCGCTGCACCTCCGCTCGGCAGAGGCTCGGTTCCGTAATCACTCGCGCCTCTAACCTCTAACAGCTCTGCTAGCCGTGTCCGGGCCCTATTCACACGGCTTTTAATTGTACCAACGGCGCAACCGCAAATATCGGCAGCTTCCTCGTACGAAAAGCCTTCGGCACCGACGAGAAGCAAGGCTTCCCTTTGATCAGACGGCAACTCTCCGAGTGCGGCGCGAAAGTCGAGCAAATCGACATGACCGTACTGTTCAGGCCGGACGGCGAGCGAACCGGTATAGACGTCATTTGGGTCGTCAACCTCGCGACGCAACTTGCGATGCTGCGAAAAGTAGGCATTGCGCAAAATCGTGAACAGCCATGCTTTGAAATTCGTACCACGCTCGAAGCTGTGCATGCTGTTCCATGCCTTGACGAGCGTTTCCTGCACGAGGTCGTCCGCGCGAGCGCTATCGTTCGCAAACGAGCGTGCGAACGCGCGTAAATGCGGGATGGTCGCGACAAGCATCTCCTCGAACTCATCCTTGGGTGTGTTCACGTGTTGCTGTCTCCACCAGTTTCCTTCTTCTTCAGCTCTTCGAGCAAAGACAGAAACTTGTCCGGAACGTCCTCGTTGACGACTTCCTGATAAACTTCTCGTAGGCGTTGACCGAGAGTATCCTGCAAGTCCGGGTCAACGTTGGGTAGAGACTGATGCTCGCTTATTTTTTTTGCTCCTGGAGTTCCGGCCCCACCGCCGGACTTCTGCGTCGTCATACCGTTTGCCTCACCAAACCAGGAGCGCCGAAGCGCCCCTGAAAACAACCCCTACTTCGAAACCGCTCTACACTGGCGGCCTACGTCCACGCGTCAAGCCGTACACCAACGAAATCAAGAACAGAACGACAGCAATAAAGAAAACGATCTTCGCCAGCTCAACGGCGACACCAGCGATGCCACCAAACCCAAGCACAGCGGCGATCAATGCAATCACCAGAAAAGTTATTGCCCAATTCAACATGATTAAGGGCCCTCCAACTAAATTGATCTCTGAGGGTCCAACACCGCCGCGGCGCCTTTGTTCCGCCACTGTTCAAATTTGCCAGAGCGTACCCGGCCTCCGGAACTCCGACACCCCAATCGGCGTTGTTAACGTGAAGAACTCAGCTGGGTCATCCAGCTTGAAAGTTCTGAAAAACAACAATGTTTGGAGATCGTCATGAATTGGGATCGTATTGAAGGTAACTGGAAGCAGCTTAAGGGTAAGGCCAAGGAGAATTGGGGCAAGCTGACGGATGATGAACTCGACGTCATCGCCGGCCGCCGCGATCAGTTCGTTGGTAAAGTCCAGGAACGTTATGGTCTTGCTCGCGATGAAGCTGAGCGCCAAGTCGACGAGTTCGCACGTCAAGCCGGCTTGTAAGACCACTTCCGAATAGCAAAGCGCCGGAGGGCTTTAGAAGCTCTCCGGCGCTTTTTTGTATAGCCTATCCCTAGTGGCTGCTTGCGACGGGCCGCCAACCAGCGGCCAAGGCCTCGGCTTCGCTACAAAACCAGCGTTCCCCGCCATCGGTGTCGATCCGGACGCGTCCGTACCAATTGCCCCACGGCACATGATAGATGCGGCCATTCCGGCTGATGTTTCCTTTGATGGCGCAGCCTTCGGGAGCCTCGGTTTCAGCGGCCTGCCACTTGCTCGCACGGAACGTCCAAGGTGGCGTGGCATCCGCTTGCCATACTCCAACACCATGCGATCGAGCCTCACCTTCCTCACGAACGTACGTGTTGGAATATTTGACGAAAGCCCAGGCAAGCCCCTGACGTACCAGAGCCGCGTTCACGTCTTCACCTGCAACGAAACAGATCGCAAGGTCTCTGCCATAGCCGTCCTTGCCCTTGCTTTGGCAGGTCACCCGGTGACCTTTAACGAGCTTACTCAGAGCTTCACGGGCTTTGCGTCCACAAGACCAAGACCCAGATGAGGGACGTGGGCAGCTCTGCCCCAGTTCCGGCGCGTCGATGCCTTCCAGCCTGACGCGGTGCCCGCCAACGTCCAGGGTATCGCCATCGACCACTTCGGCGCGGCCGCTGATTGGCGTGGCAGCCCGAGAAACCTGGACGGCCCCAATTACCAGCCCTGCGATCACAAGTGCACCAGCCAGCGCAAACGCCACCGGACGGCGCACAACTCCATAAGCAACAGATTCACCCATAAGTTGAATCTGCATGATTCGAATGTCCCTGTCGCGGCACAACAATGGTCAAAAGATGCCAGATCAAACGACAGAATATATTGATTCGCCGCATTGAACGGGCCTGACACCAGCCAGTCCACAAACAACAATCGCAGCAATCTCAGGTGGTATATGGGAGTCTTGGCGGACTGTTTCTCATTGCCTTGCCAAGGCGCGGTTTCCGACCAATAAAAGAGGCATGCCGAACCAGCCGCCGCATCACCAGCCAGCGGGATATCCGCCAAACCAACCGCGCCGCCGCCCGCCAGGCGGGGCCCGGCCACCGCAACGCGGCGGACCGCCCAACCGGCGCCGCGCCCAGCCTCAGTCAAGTGTGTTGCGCAACGTTGCCTACGTCGGCCTATTCCTGGTGCTTGCTGCCGTCGCCGCGCTTGTCACACTGACACTGCTCTTTCCTGGCGACATCGTTCGCGACCGCATCGCCGCTAAGGTCAAGGCCGATACCGGACGCACACTCACCATGAGCGGCCCAGTCAGCTTCTCATTCGTTCCCTCGGCGCACGTCACAATGGAAAACGTCGCGCTCTCCGGACCACCTGGAATGGAGAGTCCCAACCTGGCTGAAATTGGCACGCTCGAAGTCGGCGTGTCCCTGCTTCCGCTCTTATGGCGCGAGGTCAACGTCGACAGCGTTCTCTTGCGCGACCCGGTGTTCAATCTTGCCGTCGATGTCAACGGCCGCAGGAACTGGGACGTCACCCATCGCACGGCCGGCGCAGCCTTCGACACAAACAAACCATTGCGCCTAGCGCAATCCTCGACAACGGCCAACGACGCAAGTGATCCGCCAAGAGAAGCCAGCCGATCCATAAACCGCCAAGCACTGTCCGACATCAGCTTGAGCGATATGAGCATTGAAAACGGCACCGTTCGCTTCACTGATGCCCGCAAGAGACGCACACACGAAGCAACGGAGATCTCCGCCAAAATCGCAATGCGATCTTTGACGCGAGCTGCCAAGTCCGAAGGCACTCTCGTCTACCAAGGCGAAACCATCAGCTATGACGCGGAAGTCAGCACGGTCGAAAAGCTGATCTCGCAAAGACCGGCCCATGTCGCGGCCAATATCAAATCAGACCTCTTCTCCGCACGATACGAAGGCACGCTTCTACTCGATAACGGAGAACTGGAAGGCAAACTGCGGGCCCAAACACCAGCGTTGGCGAAGACGGCGAACTGGCTTGGGGCAAAGATCCCAAGAAACGTGGAACTCGGCCCGCTGGAAGTCACGGGCCAGCTGCGCGCCTCTGGCAAGAACTATACGTTCTCAAATGCCAAGCTAGCCGCCAACGGCGCGACAGCCAACGGCGTCCTCATCTTGGATGCCGCGCCGGACAGGCCATACCTGCACGGCGAACTGTCCATCGCTTCGCTCGACCTCAATCGCTTCATGCGTCCATCACCGCAACCCAGTCAGGTCGACGGCGTGCAACCCCCAACGCGCGTGCAAGGCTACACCGCCAAACGGGCTTGGAGTGAAGAGCCGCTTCGTATCACGGCCATGCAGGCCATGGACGCGGACTTGGACCTGTCGGTTGGCGAGGTCATTCGCAAGGAGGTCCGCACCGGCAAGGCTCACATCGCCTTCAAGCTCAAGGACGCCGTCATGCAAACGGCCTTCAAGGAACTCGAACTCTATGGAGGCAGCGGCCAAGGCACCGTCATCGTTGACGGGCGTAACCCGGACAATCCGCGCGTCGACGTGGATCTGACCCTCACCGACATCGCAATGCACCCCCTCCTGCAGGATGCCGCAAAGCTGGACTGGATCGAAGGCCGCGGTAGCGCCAAGATCAACGTCTCCGGCACCGGCCCGCACGAGAAGGCCCTGATACAATCCTTGAGCGGCCAGGCCAGCATTGATGTCCGCAAGGGCGCCGTGCGCGGCATCAACATCGACCGCATGGCTGAAAGCCTAGGCGATGGAGACTTCAACGGGCTTTCAACCCAGCCGAATGACAAAACACCGTTCAACCAGCTCACCGCCAGCTGGCAGATCGAAAACGGCGTCGCACGCAACGATGACCTGCGCCTCGCCAGCACCCACGTCTCAGCCACCGGCACCGGCTCGGTCTTCCTGACGGAACAAGAGCTCGACTACACCATGCGGCCCAGCCTCGGCAGCGGCGAAGACGGCCAAGGGCTGGAGGTGCCTGTTCGTATGGAAGGCTCATGGCACGACCCGAAATACTCCGTCGATGTCGGCGGCGCGGTAGAGCAGCTCGGCCGCCGGTATAAGGGCAAGAATGCCGGCGAAATCATCGACGACCTGATCGGCAAAGATGAGAACGGTGAGTCGAAAGCCCAAAAGCTGTTGGACAAATTGTTCCGTTAGCGCCACAGCGCCCGGCACCGCGCGTTTTGACGCGGCGGTCTCATATGAATACCCAACGCACTGCAAAACGGACTCTTTTGGTCCCTGAGTCGGGAGCACGGCAGCCAAGCGTTAAGCTCATGTGAAACCGTGAAAAAATTTAAATTTTTCACAGGCCATTTTTTCCTTGCACCCAGGAGGCGATGGCCTCATACCCCCTCCACTCCGTTCGTCCACCTGCCCAAGGCCCAAGGACACGATCCCCAAAGCAAAAGGTAAGGAGCGGGCGGGTTAATTCTATCTGCTGGTTGGGGAGGGTCATATGGCCTTTAATGACACCCTCTTCCAATTGGGGATGGACTTGACTCGTTCAAGCACCGCCCAAAAGGAAGACATCGCATCTGACCGTTCCAAGTCAGACACGAGGAAAGACTTCTTTGTTGAGCGCGAAGGCGCTCGCTTTGCCGGAAACCACCTGATCGTCGACTTGTTCGGCGCAAAACGGCTGGACGACCTCAAACACGTTGAGGCGACCCTGAAGACCTGCGTGGATGCTGCCGGCGCCACGCTGTTGAACATCCATCTTCACCACATGCCCAACAACGGCGTGACCGGTGTCGCGGTTCTGGCCGAAAGCCACATCTCGATCCACAGCTGGCCGGAAGCCGAATACGCCGCCCTGGACATCTTCATGTGCGGCGATTCCGAGCCGGAGAAGTGCGTCAGCATTCTTCGCGACGCTTTCGGCGCCAGCGACGTGGCTGTGAAGAACCACAAACGCGGTGAAGCCATGTCCCAGACCAGCTGGGAAGCCGCCAGCCTCATGAAGGCCGCTTAGACACCAGCGGCGTCAAGCCATTGATTTCGAACGGCAGCGGGCCTGATCAGGTCCGCCGCCGTTCGTTTCTCCGCCCCTTGTTACACAGCTGTCACATGAGCAGCGTACGGAACGGCCGATGTGTCGCGTATTGCCGGGGGCTCAAATGTCTGAAACGAATGTCTATCGCGCCGATCCTGAGATGGTTCACCAGGAGTCGCGAGGTACCTGGCTTGACTGGCTAGCGGTCGCCGCCCTCGTCTACCTGCTCATCTGCGCCGTCGGGATGATCGGCAGCGGCTTCAAGGCAGCCACCGGCGACCAGGCCAAGGAGCTGTTCGCCTTCGCCTCCAACCCCTTCGCCGGCCTGGTCGTGGGTACGGTCGCCACGGCACTTATCCAATCATCCTCAACGGTCACGTCGATCATCGTCGGCCTCGTCGCCGGCGGCCTGCCGGTTTCCGTCGCGGTCCCGATGGTGATGGGCGCCAACATCGGCACTTCGATCACCAACACGCTGGTCTCGCTCGGCCACGTCCGCGAGAAGAAAGAATTCGCCCGGGCCTTCTCGGCCGCCACGGTTCACGACTTCTTCAACTTGTTCTCAGTCGTCGTCTTTCTGCCGCTGGAAATCGCGTTTGGACTACTGGAGAAGACCGGCAAGTTCCTCGCCAGCTTCTTCTATGGCGGGGCCAATGTGTCCATGAAGGATGCCAACTTCATGAAGATGGCGACATCGCCCGTGGTCGACACCGCCAAGAAAGGCTTGCTGCAGTTCGGCGACCAAATCGGCGGCACGATGCTGATCATCCTCGGCATCATCCTTATCTTCGTGTCAATCACACTGGTCGGCAAGCTGCTGAAAAAGGTCATGGTCGGCAAGGCACGCGAGATCATGCACACCGCAATCGGCCGCGGCCCCATCGCAGGAATCGGCTCAGGCACACTGGTAACCGTTCTGGTGCAGTCTTCTTCGACGACAACGTCGCTGATGGTGCCGCTCGCCGGCTCCGGCGCCTTTGGTTTAAAGCAGATCTACCCCTTCACTTTGGGCGCAAACATTGGGACCTGCGTCACCGCCTTGCTGGCCGCGACGGCCGTATCTGGCAACGCCGAAGCTGCCCTTCAAATCGCTTTCATCCATCTGGCCTATAATGTCATCGGCGTGATCGTGATCTATGGCTTACCATTCTTCCGCTACCTGCCGGTACACGCGGCCGAGTGGCTCGGTAGAACCGCCTCGGAGAACAAACTCATAGCCCTGCTCTACATTGTAGGCGTGTTCTTCGTCGTCCCGGGTTTGTGCCTGGGCGTGTCCAGCGCGGTATAGTTTTGAAGTGAGGAGAGGGTGCATGTCGACCAACCTGACAACGGTAACAACCGAAAGTCTTCACGGGCTCATCAAAGACACCGAAGAGGCGCTGCAAGAACTCAAGAAGGAACTGCAGCGGCGAGAAGAAATGGCGCAACACCGCGAACTGGAGAACATTGATAGCCACATTCGCAGCGCCGAGCTGAGCATCAAGTCCCTGCGGGACTTTGTAGCCTATCTCCTGGCTGACTTGCGCTCAGACAAGTAATCAAGAACTGCTGGCGCGCGTTCACCCGCGCGCCAGCGCCAAAAAATCGTCTCTACAGCCATTGATCCGCCCCTAAGCGACACTAGATGATCCCAAGGTTGCACCACCGCGAGGGATCATGCGCGTCACGGATAGCCGAACATCGTATGGCCTTGTCACTTGGGCCCTGCATTGGATCATGGGCCTGGCCATCATCGGCGTCTTTGCCCTCGGCCTGTGGATGGTCGAACTCGACTATTACTCCCCCTACTACACACTCGCCCCAGATATCCATCGCAGCGTTGGCATGCTCTTGCTGTTCGCGCTGGCTGCCCGCTTCATCTGGCGCGTCTTAAATCCAAAGCCCTCGAGCGAGGAGCTCACTCCACTAGAGCGCCTATCGTCCAACATCGTACATTGGGGTTTCTATCCCCTGCTGGCCGCGCTCCTCATCAGCGGCTACCTGATCTCCACAGCCGACGGCAAACCAATCAGCGTCTTCGGCTGGTTCAACGTGCCCGCCACCCTCACCGGATCCGGACAAGAGACCACCGCCGGAAACATTCACTGGGCACTCGCTTGGACCGTCATGGCCGTCACGGCAGTCCACGCTCTCGCAGCATTGAAACATCACTTCTGGGACAAGAGCCACATCCTCTCACGCATGTGGTCTGGTCCCTTCACCCGCAATTGACACTAAGGAGAAACCAATCATGAGCTTCTATAAAGCCGCGGCGCTGTCGCTGATCGCCGGCGCGTTACTCGCGGCGGTGCCCGCGCAAGCAGCAGACTATGCTATCGACCAGAAGGGCCAACACGCGGCGATCACCTTCCGCATCAAGCACCTTGGATTCAGCTGGCTGACCGGCCGCTTCGACACGTTCTCCGGCACATTTTCCTACGACGAGAAAGACCCGTCAAAGTCATCGGTCAAGGTTGAAATTGATACCGCGAGCGTAAATTCAAACCACGCCGAGCGCGACAAGCATCTGCGCAGCGATGATTTCCTCGACGTGGCAAAATTCCCGAATGCGACCTTTGTCAGCACCTCCGTCGAACCGGCTGGCGATGGCAAGGCAACCATCACAGGTGATCTCACTCTCCATGGCGTCACGAAAGAAGTGAAGATCGACGCAACCTTCGTCGGCGCTGGCGAAGACCCCTGGGGCGGTTACCGCGCCGGCTTCACCGGAACCACCAAACTCACCCTTGCGGATTTCGCGATCAAACGCGACCTCGGTCCGTCCGCCAAGGACGTGGAGCTGATCCTGGACGTCGAAGGCGTTCGCCAGTAACACAAGCCTCCAAACAAAAGCCGCGGAGCCGTTGCCAGCTCCGCGGCTTTTTTCATGGAACCAGCAAGTTACCCTAGCGCTCGAGCCCCTTGGCTTTGAGTTCGGCCAGATACTCCGCCCAGCGGCGATCCTTGTCGCGGTTGAGCGACGCGAGATAAGGCCATGTGAACAGTCCCGTATCGTGGCCGTCATCGAACACGATACGCACCGCGTAATTTCCGACCGGACGCAAGTCGGTGATCTTTACATTCCGCTTCCCGCCCAAAACCACACGCTGCTCAGGCGAATGGCCTTGCACTTCAGCCGATGGACTGGTGACGCGCAGCAGTTCAGCGGTCAACTCATACGGGTCACCCTTGTCCGGAACGACCGTCAGCGAACTGCCGCCGTTGGCGATCTCCAAATCGATCGGCTTGCCCGAAGCCCCATCGCCAGCCGACTGCACGCGCTCCCACGTCTTCGCCGCCAGCTCGCGGAACGTCGCCGCATGCGGGCCATCCGGTTCAGAGGCCGTCACAGGCTCACCGCTGTCGGACTTTGCGCGAATGTCCATGTGCAGCGGAACACCGCCAAGGAACGGAACGCCCAGCGTTTCCGCCTCCTTCTGGGCACCGCCATGGCCGAAGATGTCGCTGCGTTCCCCACACTTCGGGCAGATGAACTGGCTCATGTTTTCGATAATGCCGAGCACCGGAATGTCGACCTTCTGGAACATCGCCAAGCTTTTGCGCGCATCAATCAGAGCTAGATCCTGAGGAGTGGAAACAATCACCGCGCCAGACAACGGCACCTGCTGCGCCATCGTCAGCTGAACGTCACCTGTGCCCGGTGGCATGTCGATGACGAGAACGTCGAGATCGTCCCAAGCCACTTCCCGCAGCATCTGATTAAGCGCCTGCACGACCATCGGCCCGCGCCACACCACAGGCGTCGACTCATCGACCATGAAGCCCATCGACATCGCCTTCAGCCCATGCGCTTCCATCGGCAGCAACCGTTTGTTCGCCACCTTTGGCTTGCCTTTCAGCCCTAGCAGACGCGGCTGCGACGGCCCGTAAATGTCGGCATCAAGAATGCCGGCCTTCAGACCCATCGCCGAAAAACCAAGTGCGAGATTGACCGCCGTCGTGGATTTGCCGACGCCGCCCTTACCAGAGGCGACAGCAATGAGATGCTTGACACCCTGAACCGGCTGCGCCGTACCCGGACCAGCACCACCATGTGGCCGCCCAGCGCCATTTGCCGGACCACCAGAAGCACGCGCCCGTGCCGCTTGTACACGCGCCGATTCAGGGGGAGCACCATTCCCTTGAGCAGACGGCTTGCTAGATCCACCACCGCCTTGCGCCGCCTGCGCCGTCAGCACGGCCGTGACACCTTTTACGCCATCTAGATCGCGAACCACGCGTTCCGCCGCCTGACGCAACGGCTCTAACTCTTCCGCGCGGGCCGCCGGAACCGTAATCGAAAAATAGACCTTGTCGTCCTTGATCAAAATTTCCGACAGAAGGCCGAGATCAACAATATTCCCTGTGAGATCTGGTCCCTTGATCCGGCGCAGCTTGTCTTCCACTTGCGCCTTCGACACTGTCATCGGTCACACTCCTCGCTGCTTCGCGCAGCGTTTTCGTTTGAATATAGAAATGAGATGGGGATTGCGGGCAGCTTTTCGAACACCCTCATCCAAGATCACAACACGCTCCGGCACACTCATTTGGCCCCGCGATTAAGAACGCAGGACGCCACGTCACCAGCCTTGCGAACGCGAGACTGAATGACACGCGCCTTGCGCGTTGTTTTTGGTCCCGGGTCACCGGCATCGCGAACCATGGGATTGGGCAAAGCGGCGGCCAGCTGAGCGGATTCCCTGCGGCCCAAACGCCGGGCGGACTTGCCAAAATGATACCGGGCCGCCGCTTCGGCGCCAAATACGCCCGGGCCCCATTCTGCGACATTCAAGTAGACTTCCATTATTCGCCGCTTTGGCCAGAACAACTCAATCATCAGCGTTAGCGGAAGTTCGATGGCCTTGCGGACATAGCTTTTGGCATTCCACAAGAACAGGTTCTTGGTCAATTGCATCGACACCGTACTGGCGCCCCGCGGCACGCCCCCGTTCGAACGCTCAATCGCCTCAGCGATGGCGCCGAAATCGATGCCATAGTGATCGCAAAAGCCCCAATCCTCGGAAATAATAACGGCCCGGATCAGCGCAGGAGAGATCCGGTCGACATCAACCCATTCCTGCTGAACATCCGTCCCGGTCAGCGACTGTGTTAGCATCAGCGCGGACGCAGGCGGATTGACGAACCGGTACAAGACAATCAGCAAAAACACGAGCGCGAAATAGGCCCCAGCCGCGTATCCGGCATAGCGAAGCACACGCCAGCCCAGGTCTTTTGCACGCCGGCTGCGTAGATACCGCCAAAAGCGCACAATCGGAGCAGGCTCCCCATCGGCCGGGTAACCAAACATACCCAGACGCTCTGGCGGATAGTCTCTCTCTCCGTCTTGACTGTCCTTCTGCGTCACGAGTGCTATATCCGCATGCCACTAAGCCACGTCCGCCAGCAAAACGAGCGGGCGCAATATTCAATATACTAGGTTTGCTGTCATGAGCTTTGCGAAAACCCTTAGCAAGCGAGCGGGTCAGATTGAAGTAGAGTTGGCAAAGCTTTTTGCCGCTGGCCCAGCCGTATCCGTACCGGACAGGTTGCGAAATGCCATGCAACACGCCCTGCTAGCGGGCGGCAAACGCTTGCGCCCGTTCCTTGTCCTTGAAAGCGCGGCACTTTTTAACATCCCGCTGGAACAAGCCATGCCAACCGCATGCGCGATCGAATGCGTGCACTGCTATTCTCTTGTTCACGATGATTTGCCTTCTATGGATAACGACGAGACGCGCCGGGGCCATCCGACTGTTTGGAAGGCTTTCGACGATTGGACCGCGATCCTGGCTGGCGATGCCCTGTTAACGATGGCCTTTGAACTCCTCGCCCACCCCAGCTGCCACCCAGATCCTGCCGTACGCGCAGACCTGACCTTGCTGTTGTCCCGCGCGGCCGGTGCGAGCGGCATGGTCGGCGGCCAGGCTCTCGACTTGCAGTGGGAAAAAATCGACAGCGATCGCACGGCAACGGCGGACGACATTACGAAACTTCAAGCGATGAAAACGGGAGCGCTTATTACCTGCGCCTGTGAAATGGGTGCTGTACTGGCAAAAGCGCCCGCGCCGTCCCGGCAAAACCTACACAAATACGGCGAAGTGCTGGGAGCCGCCTTTCAAATCGCTGATGATTTGCTTGATGCAGAAGGTGATGCGGAAATCACAGGAAAGGCTGTCGCCAAGGACAAGGCGCTCGGCAAGGTCACGCTGGTCCAGATGTATGGCGCCGAACGTTGCCGGGAAATGCTCGACGAAATGCTGGACGAATGCCGGGCTGCCCTATCGGATTTCGGGCCAGCCGCGCAAACGCTCATCGCGGCATCTGATTTTGTGGCAACGCGCGACCGCTAGCCACAAACGAGAGACGCCCGCGCATTTCTACGCAGGCGTCCCGCTCATGACCGGTCCCGACTCTCTTCGGTTTTAGAACCGGTAATTCAAACCCACGCGAACCGTGTGGAAGTCGTTATCGAGTTTATCCGTCGCGTTGAGACGCTCGTCTTCCAGATCGATATACTGATACTCAAGCTTCGTGCTCCACTGATCGGTGAGAGCATATTCGATGCCGCCGCCAACGACGTAGCCACTGAGCGTATCGCCCGCGGAAATCGACAACCCGCCGGCACTCGCCGTCACGTCAACGTCGGCCCAGGCGTAACCTGCAGTACCGTAAATGAGTGTGCGGTCGGAAACGAAACCAAGGCGTCCTCGTACCGTTCCGAAGTAATCGATGTTCGTCGTCAGGCTTGTGCCGCCAACGACCGACCGATCAGAGATATCCGCGCCCTGGATGTCGGCTTCTGCGCCGAGCAACAAGCGGCCCGTTACGACATTGAAGCCGATCTGGCCACCGCCAAAACCACCCTCGGGGTCGATGTCGAACGCGAAGGTGTCGAAGCTCTCGTTGTCGCTCCAGCCGTAGCCGCCGTTGATGCCAAGGTAGAAGCCATCCCAACGCGTGCGCTGAGGCTCATAGACTGGCTCGTCTTTGAAAGATGCTTGCGGCTGCCATAAGTCTGCCGCTATCGCCGGCGTCGCGATCGGAACGATCGCAAGAGCGGCGATTATCGCACGAAACTTGCTCATGATACTCCCCGTCAATTCGTGTTTCTGAGCGTCAAACGCCCATGTGCGAGCACGGTTCCACACCGGCGCACAAACATTTGGTCGAACGTGTTCTTTTAGGGTCTACAAAGTCAGCTCTGTCATCCGCAGGCTGGCCGTAACATCACTCGGCGACGTCCCGCACAGGGCCTTTGCCGTAGCGCTTTTCGATGTAGTCCTCGACGATTGCCCTGAATTCAGCGGCAATATCCGGACCTCTTAGGGTCATGGCTTTCCGCCCGTCTATAAAGACCGGCGCGGCAGGCGCCTCACCTGTGCCGGGTAGCGAGATGCCGATGTCGGCATGCTTGGACTCCCCAGGCCCATTCACAATGCACCCCATTACGGCAAGATTGAGCGTTTCAACGCCAGGGTAGCGCGTTTTCCAATCAGGCATGCGATCACGGATCATATCCTGAACGTCTCGCGCCAATTCTTGAAATACTGTTGATGTCGTACGCCCGCATCCCGGGCATGCCGCCACGACCGGCACGAAGGAACGGAAGCCCATCGTCTGCAGCAATTCCTGAGCAACCTGAACTTCCAGCGTCCGGTCGCCATTCGGTTCAGGCGTGAGCGAAATGCGGATCGTGTCGCCAATCCCTTGCTGCAGCAAAACACCGAGCGCCGCACTGGATGAAACAATGCCCTTCGAGCCCATCCCCGCTTCCGTCAAACCCAGATGCAGCGCATAGCGGCACCGCTCAGCCAGCAAACCGTAAACGCAGATGAGATCCTGGACCGCGGACACCTTCGCAGACAGAATGATTTTGTCGGCGCCGAGCCCCAACTCTTCAGCACGCTTAGCCGACAACAAAGCCGATTGAACAATCGCTTCGTGCATCACATCCCGCGCGTCTCTAGGCTCCGGAGACCGCGCGTTCTCATCCATCAAATGCGTCAGCAGGTCTTGATCAAGAGATCCCCAATTCACGCCGATGCGAACCGGCTTATCCCAGCGCAGCGCTTGCTCAATAATGGCGCCGAACTGCTTGTCCTTTTTATCCTTGAAACCCACGTTCCCGGGATTGATGCGATATTTGTCCAGCGCCTCAGCCGTCGCAGGATTCTCGATCAGCAGCTTGTGGCCGATGTAGTGAAAGTCGCCAACGAGAGGAACCGTCACACCGCGCTTCAGCAACTGCTCTTTGATATGGGGCACGGCCTTCGCGGCCTCGTCGCGATCAACTGTGATACGCACCAGCTCACTACCTGCCCGAGCCAGAGCCGCGACCTGAACAACCGTCTTGTCGATATCGGCCGTATCGGTATTGGTCATGGATTGGACGACCACAGGATTTCTGCCGCCAACATCAACGCCCCCAACGGTCACCGCGATGCTTTCGCGCCGGGGCGCTGGTCCTGCCAATGTGCTCTTGCCAGTCATGCCGATTTCACTGTCCGCCTGCGTTGCCAGTCATCTAATGCACCGCGCGGAGAAACACCAGCGCGTCACGCCGTCCCGCGCAAGCCACTGATGCTTAACGACACCGCCGCGGCAATCGCCATCACAAGAACGATCGCCGGCCCACCCGGGGCATCCAGCCAAACCGATAGTGCCATACCCGCCACAATGCTAGCGACGCTGACAACTGCGGCCAACAGCGCCATGCGTTCCGGCGTCGACGATAGCGGCCTTGCTGCCACGACTGGCACGACCAAAAAGGCGATGGCGAGGAGAATACCGACAATCTTGATGGCGAAAGCAATCGCAACCGCTAAGAGTAACGTGAAAGCAGCGCGAACCACCGGCGCGGGAATGCCTTCGGCTCGCGCCAGCTCGTCATGAACCGCCATACGCAACAGCGGCTGCCACAACCAGAACACCAGTCCCAGAACCACGGCACCGCCAATAAATATCGCGATCACGTCACCATCGGTTACGGCGAAGATATCACCGAATAAGTAGCCGATCAGATCAACCTGCCCGCCAACCTGCGACACGGCAATGACACCCAGCGCCAGAGCACCGTGATGCGTCAGCCCCAACACAGAATCCATCGGCACGACACGCTGACGCTGCAGCAAAATGAGCAGCCCCGCCACGGCCGCCGTAGCAATGAGAACGCCCAGCGTAATGTTGAAGTGCAAAGCAAGCGCTAGCACCACACCCACCAAACTCGCTTGTGCGACTGTTTCACCAAAGTAGGCCAGCCGGTTCCAAACAACGATACAGCCCAAAGGGGCAGCCACGAGCGCAAGCCCGATCGCGGCCATTGTCGCGCGCAGAAGAAACGCGTCAGGCATTGCCAGCACCTGTCCCCTGCCCTTCTCCAAGAGGTTCGCCGGCTGGCCCATGCTTATGATCATGATGATGGTGATAGACGGCGAACGACCTGGCCGCATCCGCTCCAAACAATTTGGAGTACTCAGGATGCTGTGCCACCGTCTCTGGCACTCCTGAACAACACACATGTTGATTGAGACAAATAACACGGTCGCTCGAGGCCATCACGACATGCAGGTCGTGAGAAACGAGAAGCACCCCAATACCGCGCGTCGCCCGCAGCCGGGCAAACAAATTGTAGAGTTCCGCCTCCCCAGCATAGTCCACGCCTCGAACAGGCTCATCAAGGACCAGCAAATTGGGAGAACGCAACAAGGCGCGCGCCAGTATCACACGCTGCAACTCACCACCGGAAAGGCGGCTGATTTGTTGGTCAGCCGTATGCGCTGCGCCGGCCTCTTTCAGCCGCGCCAAGATATCCTCACGCGAGACCCGTTCACCCAATTTAAGAAATCGCTCAACCGTCATCGGAAGTGTTGGATCAATATCGATCTTCTGAGGCACATAACCGACGCGCGCATCGCGCCGCCGGCGCACACTGCCTTGATCCGGTTTGATGAGCCCCAAGAGCACACGCACCAAAGTCGACTTACCAGCCCCGTTCGGGCCGATGAGTGTAACGATCTCGCCCTCGTGAATATCAAAGTCGATATCACTTAAAACCGGCTTGCCGCCCAGGTGCAGCGCCAGCCCGCGCGCGCTGATCAACGCGCTATCATCGAACGGCTGCCGCCCGGCAACGGAATGGTCGTGACCGCAACAACAGGCATGCTCCCCGTGCGCCGGTGCGGCCTCCGCCTCACGAGACACTGTCATCTCGCGATTACTGCCAACAGTCATGACCTGCGTCCTTAGGACTTTTGCTTGGAACCCGCGCAGCGCGGACAGAGACCTGAAACCTCGACAAACTTCACGCGAGGCACGAACTTGGCGGCTTCCGCCATTTCGCTGATCGTCTCGAATATACGCCCGCTGTCAACCTCGGCCACGGCCCCGCAAGACTCGCAGGCCAGAACCAGCGGACGCTTACCCTTCTCAAAGCCATGGTCAGGCCGGCGGCAGGCGAAAAACGCGTTTTTGCTCTCCAAGCGGTGGATGACACCGGCGTCCATCAGAGCATCAATCGCCCGGTAAACCGAAATCGGCGCCAACCGCACGCCCTTGGTGGCCAAGCGATCCAAAATCTCATACGCCCCGATCGACGTGTGAATACTCGCAATTTCCTCGAAAACTTGCTGCCGCAGCTTCGTGAACCGCAAATTTCTCTGCTCAAACAAACGGCTGGCGCGTTCCACGGCCTGCGTCAGGCGTTTGCCATTCTGTTGCCCGGGGGCCGGAAACTGTGACTTCATAGAGCTCAACATGAGAGTTTTCTCAGAAACTCAAACCTACACAGGTTCGAAGCCGAAGACTAGGCTGAACACGTCTTTTGCTAAGCTGGCACATTTGCTGCAAACGCTTCATTCGATGGAACATTGGCAGATTCTGGGAAGTTGCCTGCCGCATGCTCCAGTAGTCGCCCAAGTGTCGTGAACTAAAATTAACATGTTTTCCGGGCGTTCGACTGGCATGAATAACGTTCTAGGATTGGTTAACCAAAGTTGAACTTGCGCCTATCCGAGCTTTCGCAGGCCATGGGCAGATGATCCGGAAGACAGTTATGCGGACATCCTTCAGCCAGCCTGAGTTCCGCCACGAAGCCGCCGGAGGCAACGAGTAACTTTTGATTCGGTCTTGTCGGACCACCCGCGGACTTGGAGCATGAAATGGCGTTGGACGTGAACGAAGCAGTCGGAAAGATCGCGCAATCTTTACCCGAAGGCATCGCGATATCCGAAACTGGGATCAAAATCGCGCTGGCGGCCGTACTCGTCTTCTTTGCCTGGTGGCTCATCAACCCCCTTCTGACACGGCTTTGGCAGTCCGCCGAGCGCCTATTCTTCTACAACTGGCGGCTCGCTCTGCTCGGCACTACCGGCCTCGTCCTCTCAGCTGCCTCGTTTTGGGTCACCTGGGAAGGCATGACGAATTTCACCCGCGAGCCCGTGATCTCCGCGATGATCACCTTCGGCATCCAGGGCATCATGCTTATCGTTGCCTGGCTCATAGGCGAGAGCTTCGCCACCGGTATGAACACCACCAGCGGTAAGCCAAATCGCGCCGCGGGTCTCGCAACGGCTCTGGCTGTATTCTTCTCAGCGGTGATGCTTATTCTAGCCGTCGCGGTTTACGGCGTGACCAAGACGATCGAACCAGATACTTGGATCTTCGGTCTCGCGGCCGTTGGCGCCACAATACTGATCGGTGCGATGCTGCTACGTCTGACCGGCGGCGATATCCTCCGGCCTTACACGCAGGCCGTCCGCGTTATCTCCAAGAACGCCATGCTCTGGGTCATGCTACTGGCCTGCATGGGCATGTCTGTCTTCTTCTCTTTCGACAGCCGTTTCACCGCGGTCTTCCCTCAGTCCGAACGCGAACGCGTCGCCGAACTGCGCGCGACCAGCCAAGTCACCGGGCTCCTCGCCGATATCGACAAAGCCATCCTGCGCCAGCAAGTCGAGCAGTCCGAGCAGCTCTTTCAGTCGGTAGGCTGGAAGGCATACGACGAAAACCTCGACAATTTGGCAACCGCAGCGCAAGGCGCCCAATCGGAAATCGAATCCTACTTCAACAAGCAGATTGATGAACGCAATCGCGCCAACAAAGAGCAACAGGAACGCATTGCGACCGCCAAGGCCGGCCAAGCAGGCCTTGGTACCAAAAAGCAATCCCTTGCAGATGAACTAGCCCGCCTCAGGTCGGAGCAGCCCGCTTTGTCGGCCGAGTACATGTCAAAGAAGGCAGAGGTGGATGCGCGCGCCCGCGACATCGACTCGAAACGCGTTGAAGCCTTGGCGGAACAGCGCGGCGTCGAAGGCACTGGCAAGGTTGGCCGCGGCCCTGAATACCGCGCCCGGATGGCCGAGCTGAACAAGCTGCAAGATATCCAGAAGATCGCAGAACGCCGCATGTCGGACGCCAAGAAGCGTTTGGATAACACCAACAGCCGAATTGCAACGATTGAACGAGAGCTGTCGGCGGTCGATGGCGAACTGGCCAAATACAAGGGCGACGTTCTCTCCGCCGAACAGCGGATCGCATTGAACAATTCAAACACGCCGGATGAAAACACCGAGCGTGTCGACCCGGCGCGCATCCTGCCCGAGTTCGAAAAATCCCGCACCGAGTTCCGGCAAAAACCAACCGTTGCAAATCTCCGGACGGTCCAGTCCCAGTGCAATCAGCTTTATGGCGCCATGGCCAACACGCCGGCCACAAAGCCCCGTGTCGCCAATGTCGACTGTGACCCCAAGCAAGCCAGCGATGCCGCCGCCGTTGTCTTTGCACTCAACGACGGCAATCGCATCTTCAACGCCAACTGCGCCGGCGGCGACAAACTGGCCCGCCATAAATCGACTGACAGTCTGTTCACCTTCGCGAAGAAGTGCCTGGCCGACTCCAACCTGCCAAGCGGCGCAACGGAAGATCTACGCAAGAAGATCAACTTCACCGAACTCACACGCGACGACAAGGCCCACCGCTTCGTCGTGACTTGGAACGCGTTCAACGATGGAAACCGTCTAGCCTATTTGGCACTCGCCATTGCAATCGGTCTCGACAGTTTGATCTTTATGTCCGGCCTCTTCGGCGCCAACGCGATCCGTTCGCCTCTATCGGACGTTCCAAACAGCAAAGCGCGCTCCGCCGAGCAGCTGGAAGGCATCATTGAGAACGCACTTCTGCCCGAGGTCTATGAGAACGCGCGCCTCACCCTGCAAGCCATGCGGCCGATTACAAACGTCGATGGCTACATGGCCGAGGTGCGGCCTGAAACGTTGTCGCCTCACACCGCCGATCGCGTTCTGAACGTCTTGAACGCAGGCGCTTCCATCAGCGCGGTCGCTCGAGATGAAGCAGCCCAGCGTTTCCTCGTGCGCTCCGAACTCTTCGAGTATCTTTCGACAACCGCGAAGAAGGCCTTCCACCAGTCCGCAACCCATGCGGACGAAGTGGAGCTGGAAAAAACCGTCAGCGTCGCCTTGCTTCCGCAAATCGCCGAGAACGCGGACACGATTCTCCACTACATGCACCCCATCAATGAAGAGAAGGGCTACACCGCCGAAATTCTCCTCAACGAGGTCGAGGAGCTGGACCGCCGGATCGTCCGCAATGTCCTGAACGCCGGCGCGACACTCCAGGCGGTGTATCGCGTGACCAACGATCCGCCGCACTACTGGATCCACAAGGACCTTTACAAAACAATCGCCCGCATCCGCGCGCGCACGCTGCCATTGGACCAGCCCGGCAATCTCATCGGCGGCCCACTACGGCAGGATATCGCGCGCTTGCCGGACGACGTGCCAACAACACGCCTCATCACCTCGCGCACCAGCGAGATCCACGGTGACAACGATCAGCAAGATCGCAACGAAGCCATCCGGCATGCGAACGTCGCCAGCCTGCTGCTGTCTCAACTGAACGTCGACGCCAGCGTGTTCTACGGCTTGGACGACGATGGTTTCGCAGCCGCCTCGGCCGCCAGCGAAGCCTTCACCCGCGCACGCGAGAGCAATCGCTATCTCGCCCAACGCCTCAACGAGCGTGACGACGAAGCCCAGTCCGCGCTCGACAACATTTTGTCGGAGTTCCAAGCCGAAGGCACGGCTCCGGAGGACTTGCGCGCGGCCCATAACGACATTCACGAGCACTGGCACATTCTTATGATGCTGCCGGGCGGACCATACGAACAAGTCATGGACGAGATGTTGGAAGAGCTGGAACCGCAAGCCGGCGCCGGACAACTGACAAGTGACCAGCAGCATCTGCTTTCCGTCGTTCGCAAGCTGCGCGAAGCCTTCGCCAACAGCAAACGCGACAGCTTGCGCGCTTGGACGCGGCTCACACCACACATCAACCAAGCAGCCGCGATCGACACTTAACTAAAGTTCATCGAACAAACGTGCCGGGTGGAAAAACGCCCGGCACGTTTTTTTTCAACATGAATGGTTTCTGAACGGCCATCATGTTTCGGCCATGCATGGTCCTCATATCTGCCGCCAATTCCGCCCGATTTAGACAAGTCTGCCCCGTAAACTTCGTGACATGTTTGGTCTCAGGAGCATGCTGTCATGAAATTATCTCACCTTGCTATTGCCGCCGCTGGCCTAGTCTCGACAGGACTGGCGTCCATAATTCCCCAACCCGCCACCGCCGCAAACGTAGAACTGAAGGCCGATCTCGGTCATTCAGTTATCAGCACGCAAAAAGGCAGCCACGCCTACATGCGCTTGAGCCTCAAGACGCTGGCAGCGCAGGAACGCGACGACCGCCCACCCATTAACGTCGCCATCGTCATCGACAAATCAGGCTCCATGTCAGGCGCCCGCATCGAAGCGGCAAAGGATGCCGCCCACGTTGCACTCGATCGTCTGGGTTCCGACGACATCGTCTCGCTCGTTAGCTACAATCACCGCGTCCAAGTATTGGCCCCGGCGGCCCGGCTCGGCACGGCCCGCGATGAGATCGAGCGCGCCATCGACCGGCTGCGCGTTGATGGAACGACAGCACTTTACGCCGGCACCAAGGAAGGCGGCGAACAGGTTGAAACCTTCCTGTCAGATACGAATGTGAACCGCGTGGTCCTCATCTCCGACGGACTGGCGAACGTCGGCCCCTCCAAACCTTACCAGCTTGCCAAACTCGGCCAGCAGCTCGCCAGCAAAGGCATCTCGGTGACGACGATCGGCCTTGGCTTAAACTACAATGAAGATTTGATGCAGCGCCTCGCAGCCTCCTCCGACGGCAACCACGCCTTCGTGGAGAGCCCACGTCAACTCGCCGGAATTTTCGACAAAGAGTTCGGCGACGCACTGTCGATCGCCGCGCAGGACGTCGAGATCATCATCGAATGCGAAGATGGCTTCAAACCAACGCGCGTTCTTGGCCGCAACGCCGAAATATCGGGTAGCACGATCAAACTTCGCCTCAACCAGCTGCAGGCCGACAACGAACGCTACGTCGTGGTCGAGATGGAAACACCCGACAAGGCTGCGGACAGCGACGTGCAGGTCGCCAGCGTAAAAGTAAACTACCTGGACATGACCAGCGGCTCACGGGCTGAAAAGAAGGCCGAAGTTGCAGCCCGCCTGTCAGAGAACGAAGACGCCGTCAAAGCCAGCATTAACAAGCCTGTTATGGCCCAGGTGACAACGCAAATCGCAACCGAGCGCAGCGAAGAAGCCGTGTCCCTGCGCGACAAGGGCGACATCACCGGTGCCCGCAAGCTGCTGAAGGACAACGCCGCCTACATCAAGAAGTCGCGCGAAGTCTATTCCGACGGACTGGGCGCCGTCTCGGCGGCCAGCGCAAAGGCACTCACTGAGCTGGAAGAGCAGAACGTGGAAGCGGCCGACAACCTGGATGAAGACCGCTGGAACAGAACGCGCAAGGCCCTGCGCCACAACCAGCACAAGTCGAAGGTCCAACAGGCCTACTAAGCAAAATGGGCCGGGTGGAAACACCCGGCCCATTGTTATTATCACCTCAAAGTAGGCCTAAATCGCCGCGACCACTTTCTGCCGCTGTGAGCCGAGCTTCTCGACGCTCAACTCCATCACATCACCCGCATTCAGGTAGCGCCGCGGCTTCATCGCGCAGCCGACGCCCGGCGGCGTACCCGTCGTCACGACGTCGCCCGGCTCCAGCGTACAGAACTGCGTGATGTAAGCGACGAGATACGGAATCGAGAAAATCATCGTCGACGATGAGCCAGACTGCATAACCTCACCATTGACCTTCAATTCGAGGGCAAGGTTATGCGGATCCGGCACCTCATCCTTCGTAACGAGCCATGGTCCCAGCGGCCCAAAGGTCTCCGCGCTCTTTCCCTTCACCCACTGGCCGTTGCGCTTGGATTGAAACATGCGCTCCGAAACGTCGTTGCAGACGGCGTAACCGGCCACGTAGTCGAGAGCGTCCTTCTCCTCAACGTACTGAGCGCGCCGGCCCATGATGAAGGCGATCTCGACTTCCCAATCCATGTGCTTTGAATTGCGCGGGTAGATCACGTCGTCGTTGGGCCCGCAGATGCAGTTGCCCAGCTTGTTGAACAAGATCGGCTCGGACGGAATATCTTGCCCAGTCTCCTTGGCGTGATCGGCGTAGTTCAAGCCAATCGCGATGAAGTTCCACGACCGCGCGACAGGCGGCCCAATGCGCGCATCCTTCGGCGCCAGCGGCAAGGACGACGGATCAATCGCCGCTAGTTTCGCCAAGCTCTCCGGCGCCAAGGTTTCACCCGTGATATCGGAAGTGTGCTGGCTGAGATCACGGATGTTTCCATCCCCGTCCACGACGCCAGGCTTTTCAGAGCCCTTCGGCCCAAACCGTACAAGTTTCATCAGTTAATCTCTTTGATCGGAACCCGCAGCAATGAGTACGGTTGCGGACGATCAGGGTCAACCATCTCGCTCCTGTGCGCCCCAGCGAAAACGGTTGCAGATGGACCAATCAACGAAATCCGCCCGTACAACAAGGCACTGCGGGCACGGCCACCCATCGGACAGCACCTTGTCCGGTTGCAGTAAAAAAGAAATCACTGCCCGGCGTAACTAATCGCTGATCCGGTGCGTATCCCTGTGTGAACCATCCATAACTAGGGAGACACTCACCATGCTTCGTGTTTCGGCCAGATCAGGTCTATTTGCCGCCTTCGCTACACTGCTTGCCGCCGCACCAGCTTCGGCCCTCGAGTTCAAGAATTACAGCGACGAAGGATTCGCCGCCGCTCAGAGCGCCAACAAATCCGTCGTGATCGATGTCTACGCCTCCTGGTGTCCAACTTGCGCGGCCCAGCAGTCGGTGTTCAAGAAGCTCAAGGATAAGCCCGAGTACGCCGACGTCACCATCATGAAGGTCGACTTCGACAAGCAGAAAGACGCGGTGAAAAAGTTTGGTGCTCGCAGCCAAGCCACTTTGGTCGCCTTCAAAGGCACCAAGGAGCAGGACCGCGCCGTGGGCGCCACGAGCACTGAGCGCATCGAAAAACTGCTGCGCCAGTCGACTTTGAACTAGAGGTCCCCCGGGTCATGACGCTCAGCTTAGCCTTTGCCTACATTGCTGGCATCCTCTCCACCTTGTCTCCGTGCGTGTTGCCGCTGCTGCCCGTTATCTTCTCCACGGCAGTAAGCGAACACCGGCTAGCGCCGGCGGCATTGGCGGCTGGGCTCGTGATCTCCTTTGTTACCATCGGCATGTTCGTTGCGACCGTCGGCTTCGGCATCGGCCTGGATACGCAAGTTTTCCGCGTCATCGCCGCCATTCTCTTGATCGCCATCGGCATCGTCTTAGCGGTCCCCCGCCTTCAAGACCAAGTCGCCGTCGCCGCTTCCCCCGTTGGCGGCTGGATGCACGACAACCTTGGCGGCTTCAACACCTCCGGCATCCACGGCCAATTCGCGCTCGGCCTCTTGCTGGGCGCCGTTTGGAGCCCCTGCGTCGGCCCCACGCTTGGCGCTGCCTCAGTGCTCGCGGCAAAGGGCGAGAATTTGGGCGAAGTCTTCATTGTGATGTCGATGTTCGGTCTGGGCGCCGCCACGCCGTTGCTATTGATCGGCATGCTTTCGCGTGAAACGATGATGGCGTTGCGCGGAAAACTGATGAACGCAGGCAGCCGCGGCAAACTCATCCTTGGGATCTTGTTGATCGCAGCCGGCTTCCTGATCGTAAGTGGCTTGGACAAAGTGCTTGAAACCCAGCTCATCGCACTCTCGCCAGAATGGCTCACCAAGCTAACGACCAGCTATTGATAAGGAAAAGCACATGCTGATTGGCAAGCCGAACAGCATCAAGAGTTCGGAAATCACACCAGAGCACATTTACCTGCGCCGCCGGGAGTTCTTGGCTGGCGCCGTCGCGGCTGGCCTGATCCCCCCGCTTCCCTCGCAGGGCTTTGCCGCGACGCCCCTACAGCCATTAAACGCGAAGAAAAACACGCAGTACAGCACTGACGAAAAGCTCACGCCCTACGAAGACGTGACAACCTATAACAACTTCTACGAGTTCGGCACCAAGAAGAGCGACCCGTCAGAAAATGCTCACACGCTGACCACAAAGCCTTGGTCGATCAAGGTGGACGGCCTCGTCAACAAGCCCGGCACCTACGACCTGGAAGACATCCTCAAGCAAGTCACGCTGGAGGAACGCGTCTACCGCCTGCGCTGCGTCGAGGCCTGGTCGATGGTCATCCCCTGGATTGGCTTCCCTCTGGCTGACCTGCTGAAGCGCGTCGACCCACAAGGCAGCGCCAAGTACGTGGCCTTCGAAACACTCGTGCGGCCGAAGGAGATGCCCTACCAGAACGGTCTGTTCCAGCCACTGGACTGGCCATACCTGGAAGGCTTGCGCATGGACGAAGCCATGCACCCGCTGACGCTCATGGCCGTCGGTCTCTACGGCAAAACTCTGCCCAATCAGAACGGCGCGCCCATCCGCCTCGTCGTGCCCTGGAAGTACGGCTTCAAGAGCATTAAATCGATCGTACGCATTAAGCTGGTTGAAAAGCGTCCCGCAACATCGTGGAACATGCAGGCAGCTAATGAGTATGGTTTCTATTCGAACGTGAACCCTAACGTCAGCCATCCGCGCTGGAGCCAGGCCACGGAACGCCGTATTGGCGAAGGCGGCCTGTTTGTGAAACGGCGTAAAACACTGATGTTCAATGGCTACGCCGACGAAGTTGCAAGTCTCTACGCTAGCCAGGACCTGAAAGTAGATTACTGATCATGCCACCGGCCCAAAACGGTGCCGTCGCCCGCATCAATGATTTACTTGCCATCCCGGCCCGCAACGGCTGGGCGCGGCTAGGGCTCTACGCGCTCGGCTTCGTCCCCGGCCTTTGGACGTTCTACCTCGGCGTTATTGACGAACTCGGCCCTGAACCGATTACGGCCCTGGAACATAGCCTCGGTCTATGGGCACTTAAGTTCTTGATCGCCAGCCTCTGCACTACCCCACTGCGTGACCTGGCAGGCCTGCGCCTACTACCCTATCGCCGAATCCTGGGCCTCTTGGCGTTCTATTATGCCGCATTCCACTTGCTGACCTGGCTGGCGCTGGACCTGTCGTTCGACTGGAGCGCCATCATCAAGGACATCCTCAAGCGGCCTTACATTACGATCGGAATGGCAAGCTTTGTGATCTTGATCCCGCTAGCAGCGACCTCGAACGCCACCATGATCAAGCGCCTAGGCGCGGCAGCCTGGCAGTCCTTGCACAGGCTCGTATATCCCGCAGCTATTCTGGCGGCCGTTCATTTCGTCATGGTCGTCAAGGCCTGGCCGCCCGAACCGCTGATTTATGCGGCCATCATATCCGGACTCCTGATGTACCGGCTCTTCAAGCCAAAGAGAAAATCAGCGCCTGGCACCAGCCACCGCCGGTCGGCCAACACTGACATGGCTCAACCCGCTGCTCAGCCGATCCAGTCCAAATGAAAAAGGCCAGCTGTTAAGCCGGCCTTCCACAATGTCCAAGAACGCTCGACTTAACGCGAGCCGTTCGGCGGGCCTTTGGTCCACATTTCCATCGCCGAAGTCCAGCTCTTCTGCCACATATCGGCAGCCTGCATCCAAAACTCCATCGGGTTGCCGGTCGGCATAGAACCCATGGATGGGAAGGCATTGCTGGTGAATGGATTATCGGTCATCTGCATGCCCGGCCACTGCTGCATGTTCTTCATGAACTCAGCAGGATTCATCATCGCCTGCGGGTTGTTAATCTGCTGCTGCCACGTATCCATGATCTGGTCGAGCATATGCAGCTGAATCTTCGAAGCCTGCTGCATCTGCTGCCGCGTCGCATCAACCAAGTTGTCGGGCCAGCCAATTTTCTTGGCGGCTACGGACATTTTGTCAAAGACCGCGTCGGAATTTCTCTCGGTCAGCGTCGAAAGATCGTCCCGCCAAGATGACATCGCATCAAAGACGGCGCTGAACGCTTTACGGGTTTCGGCGTCGAAACCTTGGCCCATCATGGGGGAAGAAGACATTCTAAAAACTCCTTATAGGGTGGGGGCGGAAAATTTGAGTTTTATAGGCGAACGCAGCGATTTGCACTTCGTTCCAGGTAGCTGCTTCAAACAGACGCGATTATGACGGATCTCTGCGGCATTTTGGAGAGGCCACACATAGGCCGGATTTCGCTAGCGGCTATATACATTTATCGTATAACTCAGCGCTCTCGCGCAACAGATCTTCCGCCAAGCGCATCACCAGTGTATTAGCAGCCCGCATGACCGACATTTCTCTGATCCGCAACTTCTCCATCGTCGCCCACATCGACCATGGCAAATCGACCTTGTCAGACCGGCTGATCCAGCTGTGCGGCAACGTCACCGACCGCGAAATGAAAGCGCAACTGCTTGACTCAATGGACATTGAGCGCGAGCGCGGCATCACGATCAAAGCACAGACCGTCCGGCTGAACTACACGCACAAGGACGGCAAGACCTATCAGCTGAACCTCATGGA